>CANQSF010000001.1 GCA_947626345.1 uncultured Oscillospiraceae bacterium
TGCGGGCATAGCTCATTTGGCAGAGCGCCACCTTGCCAAGGTGGAGGTAGCGAGTTCGAATCTCGTTGCCCGCTCCAAAAAAGAAAAGCACTGCGAAAGCAGTGCTTTTCTTTTTTGGAGCACGATATGGATGGCCCCTTGTGTAAAGGGGGCTGGGTGTAGGTAAAAAGCCTCCCCTGTGTAAGGGGAGGGGGACCGCGCGCAGCGCGGTGGTGGGGTTGATTCAATAGAGCGCTGCGTCCAACGAGCCCGTCCTAAGAATCAATCCCCCAGTCACCGCCTAAAGGCGGCGACAGCCCCCTTTACACAAGGGGGCCTCCATTCGATATCGCCTTGCGGCGATAGAAAAGCCTCCCCTTACACAGGGGAGGCTTTAGAGAGGGCGGACCGACCTTATTTCCCGGTGGAGACCAGGTCCTCGCCGATGCGGTATACGTCCCCGGCGCCCACGGTGAGCACCAGATCGCCGGGCTGGATGCTGGCCCGCAGGAGGCTCTCGATCTCCCCGAAGGTGGGGAAGAACATGCTCCCCGGGATCGCCTGCGCCAGGGAACGGGAGCTGATGCCCAGGGTGTTGGTCTCCCGGGCGGCGTAGATCTCCGCCAGCACGGTCAGGTCCGGCCGGCGCAGCTGCTCGGCGAAGTCGTTGAACAGGGCGTTGGTCCGGGAGTAGGTGTGGGGCTGGAAGACCAGGATGACCCGCTTGTAGCCCAGAGGCTCCACCGCGTCCAGCAGGGCCCGCAGCTCGCCGGGGTGGTGGGAGTAGTCGTCGTACACGTCGGCGCCGTTGAATTTTCCCTTGAACTCGAACCGGCGGTTGGCCCCCTGGAACCCGGCCAGGCCGTACTTCACCGCGTTGGGAGAGATGCCCAGGGTGATGGCGGCGGCCGCCGCGGCCAGGGCGTTTTTCACGTTGTGCAGGCCAGGCACCTGCAGGTGCAGGTGGGTGAAGAACTGGCCCTTGTGCAGCACGTCGAAGTCGGACTGGGCGCCGCGGCTGACGATGTTCACCGCTTGCACGTCCGCCTCCTCGGTCAGGCCGAAGGTGATCATGGGACGGTCCAGGTCCGCCAGGGCGCTCATGGTGTTGGCGTCGTCCCGGTTGGCGATGACCATCCCGTCGGGGGACACCAGCCGGGCGAACCGGCGGAAGGAGGCCTTGATGGCGTCCAGGTCGGAAAAGTAGTCCAGATGGTCCGCGTCGATGTCCAGGATCACGGCGATGGTGGGGAAGAAGCTGAGGAAGCTGTCATAGTACTCGCAGGACTCCATCACGATGGTGTCCCCCTGGCCCACCCGGTGGCCGGCGTGGAGCAGGGGCAGCGTGCCGCCGATCATCACGGTGGGGTCCCTTTCCGCCGCCATGAGGATGTGGGTGCACATGGAGGTGGTGGTGGTCTTACCGTGGGTGCCGGCGATGCACAGGGCGTTTTTGTACCGCTTCATCAGCGCGCCCCACGCCTGGGTCCGCTCGAACACGGGGATGCCCATGGCCCGGGCGGCCACGATCTCCGGGTTCTCGTCCCGGGCGGCGGCGGTGCGCACCACGAAGTCGATGTCCGGGGTGATGTGGGCGCTGTCGTGGCCGATGAACACCGGCACGCCCAGGCTCTCCAGGTGGGCCACCTTCTCGGAGAACTGCATATCGCTGCCGGATATGATGAGTCCATCCCCGTGGAGCACCTCCGCCAGGGGCGACATGGACACGCCGCCGATGCCGATGAGGAAGCCCCGTTTGCCGGGATGGAGATAGTTGTCAAATGTCGCTGTCATATGAAAGCCCTCGCATGCTCTTCAAAGAGGTCGCTCTATTATATTCTGCCGGCGCCGATTTTACAAGTGCCGCCGGCATAAAAAAAGAGCCCGGCGAAGACCGGGCTTTCCTTTTTGTGTCCGCTCAGGGCTGATCCGGCGTGACGGTCTCCACGGGGACGGCGTCCGCCGGCGCGCTCGCCGCCGCGGGGGTATAGTAGGAAGCGGGGGCGGGAGCGGGCTCCGGGATCGGCGCGGCGGCAGCGGCCGCCTCTGCCGCGGCAGCCGCGGCTTCCGCCTTGGCGGCCTTGCGGTTGCGCACGGCTACGAGGATCAGGGTGATGAGATCCAGCACCGCGTTGCAGCAAAAGGCCACGCCCAGCAGCATCATGGCGCTGGTGAAGTCGTCCGGGCCCAGGTGGAGCCGCACGCCCAGATTCACCACCACGCCCATGGTCACCAGCACGCCCAGGGCGATGCCCAGCAGGCTCACCACCAGGCCGGCCCACCAGCCGCCGAAGTGCATCCGGGCCAGGTCCAGGGTGTATTGCAGCTTCAGGATGCCGTCCACGGCGATGAGCACGCCCAGGGCGGTGACGATCAGCCACAGGGTGATGCTGATGCCGGTGGCGTCCGGCCGCAGGCTGGCCAGGATCACGTACACGCCCGCCGCCAGGGCGATGGCGCCCAGAGCGAATTCGGAGCGGTAGATGCCGCTGACCTGCTTGCGGCAGAAGTACATGACGATGTATATCAGGCCGATCAGGCAGATCAGCCCGCCGATGACAAAGCCGCAGTAATCCCGCACGAACGCCGGCTGCACCAGAAATGCCACGCCCAGCGCCGCGCATACGATGGCGGTCACCAGCATGTTGCGGATGGGACTGGTCAGGATGCCGCTCTTTTTGGCGGCCTGCTCGCTGCCCCCCTTCGCCCCGCCGTTTTTATTTTTTGCCATATTGACTCCTTTCCCGCCTGTGAGGCGCGGATGTATTTTTCTACAAAAGCCCGTTCCAAAACGCAGGTCCATTCTAGCATAAATACCAGAAGATGTAAAGGGGCTCTTTCCCATGCCGTCCGGGCGGCGGGCGGTTTTTGAACAGTTTGTAAAAAGTTCATCCCGCCGGTTGCCGACCGGATGATGCTATGATATGATTTAATTAGTGTCGTTAGTGTTTTATGTAAACCGATCGCGGCAAAAAAGCCGCGGGCCAACTATGGATATGAGGTAGACCGTTCATGTCGAAATTCAGCGTACGCAAGCCCCTGACCGTCTTTGTGGCGGTGCTGGCGGTGATCATCCTGGGCGTGGTGGCGTTCACCCGCATGACGCCGGACCTGTTCCCCAATATGGACTTCCCCTACGTGATGATCATGACCACCTATCCGGGCCAGAGCCCGGAGATCGTGGAGGAGGAGGTCACCCGGCCTCTGGAGCAGTCCATGGCCACCCTGGAACACATCAAGCAGATCACGTCCTCCTCCCGGGAGAACTACTCTCTGCTGGTGATGGAGTTCGAGGAAGACGTGAACATGGACACCATCGGCGTGGACATCCAGCAGCAGATCAGCGCTCTGCAGGGCCAGTGGGATGAGACGGTGGGGGCGCCCTATGTGCTGAAGATCAACCCCTCCGTGATCCCTATCGCCATCGCCTCCGTCTCCAGGGAGAACACGGACATCACGGAGCTGTCCGACTTTCTGGAAGAGACGGTGGTGCCCAAGCTGGAGGGCGTCACCGGCGTGGCCAGCGTGTCCGTCAGCGGCTCCATCGACCGGCAGGTGCACGTGGTCATCAGCCAGGAGAAGATCGACGCGGTCAACGAGCGCATGGCCGCGGCGGTGAACGAGAAGATGGACGACGCCCAGTCGGAGCTGGAGGACACCCAATCGGAGCTGGAGGATGCCAAGGCGGAGCTGGAGGACGCCCAGTCCCAGCTGGACAGCGGCAAGCAGGCCCTCATCGGCCAGTCCGCATCCGCCCAGTCTCAGCTGTCGGCCCAGCAGACCGAGCTGCTGGAGGGCAAGATCAAGCTGCAGCAGCAGCTGGTGAGCCTGCAGGAGACGAAGACCACCCTGGAGGGGAGCCTGGCGGGCATGCGCGAGGCGGTGGACGGTTACGCCCAGTTGGACGAGGCGGTGGAACAGCTGAATGCGGCCCAGGCCCAGCTGGACGCGCTGCCCGGGATGCTGGCCCAGGCCCAGGCCCAGCAGACTGAACTGGAGGGCCAGATCGCCGCGCTGCAGGAGCAGATCGCCGCGCTGGAGGCCATGGGCGACGAGGCAGGCGAGGAGACGGCGGAACAGCTGGTCCAGCTGCAGGCGGCATTGGCCCAGGCCCAGGCGGGACTGGCCACGCTGCAGGGCCAGATCGTCCAGCTGCAGGCCCAGGTGGACGGCATCCCCGCCCAGCAGGCCGCCATCGAAGCCCAGCTGGCCCAGACCCAGGCGGCCTATGCCACTCTGGACAGCCAGCTGGCGGCCCAGGGCATGGACCGTGCCGGCCTGGAGGCCCAGACCGCAGAGCTGGAGGGCAACCTGGCCCAGGTGAACGCCGGCATCGACCAGATGAACGAGACGTTGGAGCAGCTGGAGAGCGGCTCCATCCAGCTGAGCGACGCCATGGGCGCGCTCTCCTCCGGCCAGTCCGCCGGACTGCTGCAGCTGGCGGACGCCGCGGCCCAGATCACCATCAATTCTGCCTCCGTCCAGTCCGCGCTGGACGAGGTGAACGCCGGCCTGGAGACCCTGGCCGACTCCCGGGCCGACGCCCTGGACCAGGCGGACCTGTCCGGGAGCATCACCATGGAGACGGTCGCCCAGATCCTGGGGGCCCAGAACTTCTCCATGCCCGCCGGCTATATCCAGCAGGATGGTATCAGCTACATGGTCTCCGTGGGCGACGAGATCACCGACGAGGAGACCCTGGCGGACCTTTTGCTGTTCGACACCGGCGAGGACGGCATCGGCCCCATCTATCTGGAGGACGTGGCGGACGTGTTCGTCACCGACAACTCCGACAGCGTGTATGCCAAGCTCAACGGCTCTGACAGCGTGATGCTCACCTTCGACAAGCAGTCCAACGCCGCCACCGCCGAGGTCAGCGACAATCTGCGGGCGCGGTTCGACGAGCTGGAGGAGGAGTACCCCGGGCTGGAATTCGCGTTCATGATGGACCAGGGCGATTACATCTACCTGATCGTGGACTCCATCCTGCAGAGCCTGCTCACCGGCGCGCTGTTCGCCATCATCGTGCTGTTTTTGTTCCTGCGGGATCTGCGGCCCACGGTGATCACCCTGGTGTCCATCCCCGTGAGCGTGATCTTCGCCATCGTTTTGATGTATTTCTCGGGCATCACGCTGAACATGATCTCCCTGTCCGGCCTGGCGGTGGCGGTGGGCATGCTGGTGGATAACTCCATCGTGGTCATCGAGAACATCTACCGGCTGCGCTCCAAGGGCGCCACGGCGGTCCAGGCGGCGGTGGTGGGTGCCCGGCAGGTGGCGGGGGCCATCACCTCCTCCACCCTGACCACGGTGTGCGTGTTCCTGCCCATCGTGTTCGTGGAGGGCATCACCCGACAGCTGTTCACCGACCTGGCGCTGACCATGAGCTTCGCCCTGCTGGCCAGCCTGGTCATCGCCCTGACCCTGGTGCCCGCCATGGCCAAGGGGATGCTGCGTGACCGGAAGAACGCCAAGCCCAAGGCCCCCAAGGGAGAGGGCTTCATCTACCGCAGCTACCGGAAGCTGGCGGCCTGGAACCTGGGCCACAAGTGGGCGGCGCTGGGACTGTCCGTGCTGCTGCTGGCGGGCACCGGCTTCGCCGTGTTCCAGAAGGGCTACAGCTTCATTCCCGAGATCGATATGAACGTGGTCAACGTCACCCTCGCCATGCCTGAGGACGCCACCCGGGAGGAGGCCGTCGATATCGCCGACCAGGCCCTGGAGCGGATCGGACAGCTGGACAACGCCCAGTACGTGGGCGCTATGATGGGCTCCAGCTCTGTCTCCCAGCTGGCCTCCGGCGGCGCGGGGGGCAGCCAGTACAACGTGTCCGTGTATGTGGGCCTGCCGGAGGGAGACTCCGGCGCGGAGGCCGGCAAGAAGATCGCCGATCTCTGCCAGGGACTGGACTGCGAGGTGAGCTATGACTCCGCCATGATGGACATGAGCCTGCTCACCGGCAGCGGCATCACCGTGAACCTGTACGGTCAGGACATGGAGCAGCTGCAGCAGACGGCCCAGGACCTGGCGGATACCCTGGCCGGCGTGGAGGGCGTGGCCGAGGTGAACAACGGTCTGGAGGACGCCCAGGCCGCCTACCACATCTCCGTGGACAGAAACAAGGCCATGGCCAAGGGCTTTACCGTGGCCCAGATCTATATGGAGCTGGCCGGGGCGCTGACCGACTCCGCCACCGCCATGAGCATGGAGACGGGCTCCGTGACCGCGGACGTGATCGTGGAGAAGGAAAACGCCATGTCCCTGGAGGACCTGAAGGGCTACACCTTCGAGACCACCGATCAGCAGACCGGTGAGACCACCTCCTTCCGGCTGGATGACGTGGCCAAGGTGGAGGACACCGTGAGCCTGTCCACCATCAACCGCATCGACCAGCGCCGGTATCTGGCGGTGAGCGCCTCCCTGGAGGAGGGCTACAACGTCACCCGGGTCACCTCCCAGGCAGAGAGGGCCGTGGAGGGCATGGACCTGCCCGACGGGATCAGCTATGAGTTCGCCGGGGAGAACGAGACCATCATGGACGCGGTCAACGACCTGTACCTGATGCTGCTCATCGGCGTGATCCTGGTGTACTTCATCATGGTGGCCCAGTTCCAGAGCCTGAAGAGCCCCTTCATCGTCATGTTCACCATCCCCCTGGCCTTCACCGGCGGCTTCGCCGCGCTGCTGCTGTTCGGCATGGACGTGTCCATCGTGTCCATCATCGGCTTCGTGATGCTGGTGGGCATCATCGTCAACAACGGCATCGTGCTGGTGGACTACGTCAATCAGCTGCGGGCCAGCGGCATGGAGCGGCGGCAGGCCCTCATCGAGGCGGGCGTGACCCGTATGCGGCCCATCTTCATGACCAGCCTGACCACCATCCTGGGCCTGATCGTCATGGCGGCGGGGAAGAACGTGGGCACCGCCATCATGCAGCCCGTGGCGGTGGTGTGCATCGGAGGACTGCTGTACGCCACGCTGATGACCCTGTTCGTGGTGCCCTGCATCTACGATCTGATGAACCGTAAGGAGATGAAGATCATCACCGACGAGGACATGGAGTTCAACGAGCTGTAAACGACACCGATCCTGACGCGACCTCTCCCGCTTGGCGGGAGAGGTCGATTTTTATGTTAACTTCTGGATCTGAATTCCCGGAAATTTCCTGCTGCGGCATGATGCGACGGGAAATGATACGGGCGGGATGTATAATTATGTTAACATATGAAACGCGGAGGGATCACCAATGACGACAGGGGCGGCAAAATGGGGCAGGGGAGCCTTTGGGGCGGATATCCTCCGGCGGCGTCCGGCGCTCCGGACGGCGCTGGCGAGCGGGGGATACTTCCTGCTGGGGGCCGCCACGGGGGCGGGAAAGCTGCTGGGCGGGCCCGGCCCCTTCGCTGTGGCGGCGGCCGCCGCCTCCGGCTGGGGCCTGCGGGGGCTGATGTGCCTGCTGGGCGCGGCGGCGGGCTATATGACGGTGAGCGGGCTGTTCGGCGCGCTGCGGTACATCGCCGCGGGATTCATGGCGTACACCCTGGGGTTCGTGACCCAGACGCTGCCCATCCGCCGCACGGCGTGGTTCATGCCCCTGACGGCGGCGCTGACGGTGGGCCTGACCGGGGCACTGTACGGCGGGTACGACGCTGCGGGCGTGCCGGAGAGCGTGCGGCTTTTTTTGGAGGTCATCCTGGCCGGGGCGGGTACATATTGCTTTTCCATGGTGCTCCAGCGGCCTGGGGCCGGGGCGGAGCAGGCCCAGCTGCGCCGGGGCGCGGGCGCTGCCATGCTGGGCGCGGCGGCGCTGATGTGCCTGGTGCCGGTGACGCTGTTTGGCGCCGCATCCGTGGGCAGGAGCCTGGCGCTGATCGCGGTGATGGCGGCGGGGTTCTGCGGCGGGGCCATGCCCGGCTGCGCCGCCGGGGCGATCGTGGGCATATGCATGGACATGGCGGCGGGAACGGAGCTGTTCTGCGGGGCGGTCTATCCCGCCGCGGCACTGGTGGCGGGGTCCCTGTGGCGGTACGGGCGGCTGACCTACGCGGTGAGCTTCTGCGCCGCCAACGCGGTGGCGGCCCTGCTGGGATGGAGCGGCGGCGGGCGCATCATGGTCCTCTATGAGTGCTTCATCGCGTCGGTGCTGTTCATGCTGCTGCCCCAGGCGGCGCTGACGCCGGTGGGGGCGCTGCTGCGGGTGGGCCGGGGCAAGGGGGAGACGGCCTTTCGGCTGTACCAGGCCCAGCGGCTGGAGCAGATGGGGCAGGGCTTCCGGCGGCTGTACGCCAGCGCCGCCCGGCAGGAGCCGGAGCGGGCCGGCCGGGACGAGGCGGCTGCGGTGCTGGACCGGGCGGCGGACGAGGTGTGCCGCGGCTGCGCGGGCAAGGAGCAGTGCTGGAAGGTGGACGGGGCCGGGACGGCCCGGAGCCTGGCGCCGCTGCTGGAGACCCTGGCCCGGAAGCGGGATCTGACGGGGGAGGACCTGCCGGAGGCCTTCCGCCAGCGGTGCGCCATGCCGGACGCTTTCATCGGCGCGGTGAACGGCGAGCTGCGGGGCATGATGTACCGGCGGCAGTACCGGGCCCGGCTCCGGGAGGGGCGGGCGGCGGCCTATGGGCAGTTCATGGACATGGCGGAGCTGCTGGAGGCGGCGGCCCGGGATCTGAGCGGCACGGCGGGCCCGGACCCGGCGGCGGAGCGGCGGCTGCTCCGGTATCTGAAGGCCCGGGACCTGGAGGGGACCTGCTCCGTGTTCCGGGACGGGGGCGGCCGGCTGCATGCCACGGTGGAGGGCGCAGGCGTGGAGGCGCTGAGCCAGGAGCCGGACTATCTGGAGAAGCTCAGCCAGACGCTGGGCATGCGGCTGTGCCGGATCGGCGGCGGCGAGGCGGGGCGGATGGTGCTGCGCCAGGCGGAGCCGCTGGCGGTATCGGTGGGCATCGCCTCCATGAAAAAGGAGGGGGAGACCGTGTCCGGCGACCGGGGGACCTATTTCAAGACCGACGGCGGGACGCTGTGCGTGATCCTGTCCGACGGCATGGGCACGGGGCCTGACGCGGCGGAGGAGAGCGCCGCCGCCGTGGAGATCCTGGAGGGGCTGCTGAAGACCGGGGTGGAGCCGGGCTGCGCCATGCGGCTTTTGAACAGCGCGGCCATGCTGAAAAACGGGGAGGACTGGGGCTACGCCACGGTGGATCTGTGTTGCATCGACCTGTTCACCGGGCTCACACAGTTTTATAAGTATGGGGCCGCCCCCAGCTATGTGAAGACCGGCCGGGCCATCCGGCGGGTGAAGGGGACCAGCCTGGCCGCCGGGATGCTGGCGGGGGAGGGAGGCGCGCCGGACGTGGTGCGCATGCGCCTGCGGCCCGGGAACCTGGCCCTGATCGCCTCCGATGGGGTGCTGGCGGAGAACTCGGACCAGTGGCTGCGGGATATCCTGGCCTCCGGCGACGGGATGGAGACCAAGGCCCTGGCCAAGGCGGCGCTGCGGGCCGCCGCGGGCCGGTTCGGCAACGCCGACGATATGACCTGCCTCGCCATCCGGGTGGAGGAGCGGCGGTGAACCGGACGAAGGGAAAATTCCCCTGGAAAGCGAGGGAAAAGCTGCATAAGAGCGGCGGCGGGCGGTTAGACTGGAAGCATCGTCAAGCAGGGGAGGCGCCGTCGTTGGTGAGAGGAACGAGCCGGAGGGTCGTGGTGGTCAGATCCCCCGATCCGAAGATCTTTGAGGAGGCGATCTTTATCATCCGGGAGGACCTGTTCCACCGGGGCGCCAGCGCCGAGTCGGTGCTGGCGGAGGCGCGCAGGGCGGCGGGCAGCTATCTGCACGCCGCGACGCCCAGCCGGAGAGGGCGGCGGCGCATGGCAAAGGCGCTGTATGCCGGACTGGGCGGCCTGGCGGCGGGGCTGGCATGGCTGGCCTTCCGGCTGGTGGGCGTGTGAGCGGAGGAGACGATGATCCCCCGGAGCCTGCATGGCGGGCGCCGGGGGATTTTCCTGTTGCTTTTACGGCCGTAAAATGCTAATATCTTCCTATGGATGTCAGTGTCGTTCTCAATGAAATGCTGATGATGATGCTCCTGCTGTTGGTGGGCGTCATCACAGCCAAAACAGGCGTCGTGGACCCGGAGACGAACAAACGCCTCACCCGCTTCGCCCTGGTGGTGCCCCAGAGCGCCGTGATCCTTTCCAGCGCCATCAACATGCAGATGGAGATGACGATGGGAAAGGTGCTGGCCGTGCTGGGCGTGTCGGTGGTGGTGTATCTGTTGCTGGTGGGGCTGGGGCTGCTGGCGCCGCGGCTGTACAGGATCGCGCCGAAGGAGAGGGGGCTGTTCAGCTTCCTGGCCATCTTCGGCAACGTGGCGTACATGGGCTTCCCGCTGGTGCGGGCCCTGCTGGGCAGCGACGCGGTGTTTTATGCCGCCCTGATGAACACGCCCTTCAACTGCCTGGCCTACACCCTGGGGGTGCGGCTGGTCAGCAGCGGCGCGGAAAAGGGCGGACTGAACTGGCGGCAGCTGGTCAACCCGCCGCTGGTCTGCTCCGTGCTGGCCATCGTGATCGTCTTTCTCCCCTTCGACTGGCCGGGACCGGTGGCGCGGGCGGTGGAGACGATGGGGGACATGATCCTGCCCCTGAGCATGGTGATCATCGGCGCGTCCCTGGGCACCCAGCGCATGAAGGACGTCTTCGGGGATTGGCGGACGTATGCCTACGCCCCGGTGCGGCTGCTGCTGTCGCCGGTGCTGGTGTGGGCGGTGATGCGGCTGTTCGTCCGGGACCAGGTGCTTTTGAGCGTGGTCACCGTGCTGGGCGCCACGCCCTCGGCGGCCATGGCCACCATGCTGGCCATCCAGTACGGCGGCGACGAGAAGGCCGCCAGCAGAGGCGTGTTCGTGTCCACTGTGCTGAGCGTGGTCACGATCCCCTTCATCTGCTGGCTGCTGCTGTGAGATGACGATGGATCTTTGCGATCACAGCCAGATACGCGCCCTGCTGGATGACGTGGGATTCCACTTCTCCAAGGCCAGAGGGCAGAACTTCCTCACCGCCCGGTGGGTGCCGGAGCGCATCGCGGCGGAGGCCGGGCTGGGACCGGCTGACGGGGTGGTGGAGATCGGCCCCGGGGTGGGGTGCCTGACCGAACAGCTGGCCGCCCGGGCGGCTAAAGTGCTCTGCTATGAGGTGGACGAGGCCCTGAGGCCGGTGCTGGCCCGGACCCTGGCGGGCCGGGAGAACGTGGAGGTGCTGTTCGCCGACGTGATGGACCGGGACCTGGCCGCTGACGCGGCGGAGCACCTGCCGCATCTGCGCTGGAGCGTGTGCGCCAACCTGCCCTATTCCATCACCACGCCGGTGCTCACCAAGCTGTATCAGGCCCGGTGCTTTGAAAGTATACTGGTCATGGTGCAAAGGGAGGTGGCCCTGCGGCTGTGCGCCCATGCCGGCCAGGCCGATTACGGCGCCTTCACCCTGCTGACGGAGTGGTACGCCGAGCCGGAGCTGTTGTTCACCGTGGGACCGGAGTGCTTCGTGCCCCGGCCGAAGGTACACAGCGCGGTGGTGCGCCTGACCATGCGCCGGACGCCGCCGGCGGACGTGGACGAGGCCGCCTTTTTCCGGGTGGTGCGGGCCGCCTTCAACATGCGCCGCAAGACCCTTGTGAATGCTCTGGACGGCCTTTGCGGGAAGGAGCGGGCCGCCGCGGCCATCGCCGCCTGCGGTCTTGACAGTCATATCCGCGGCGAGGCGCTCACGCTGGAGCGATTCGCGGCGCTTACGAATGCTTTAGAAAAAATCTGACATATAGGGGGAATCTCAAATGGCATTGACGACGAACAAACATGTGCTGGATTGGGTGCAGCGCTGCGCGGACCTGTGCAGGCCCGACGAGGTGGTCTGGCTCACCGGCAGCGAGGAGGAGCTGGAGGAGCTGCGCAAGCAGGCGGTCCAGGACGGCACCCTCATCAAGCTCAACGAGGAGAAGCTGCCCGGCTGCTACTATCACCACAGCAACCCCAACGACGTGGCCCGGGTGGAGGGACGCACCTTCATCTGCTGCGAGAAGCAGGAGGACGCCGGTCCCACCAACAACTGGATGGCCCCGGACGAGATGAAGGCCATTTTGCGGGACATCTACAAGGGCTCCATGATCGGCCGGAAGATGTACGTGGTGCCCTATTCCATGTCCGTGATGGGCTCGCCCTTCGCCAAGTACGGCTTCGAGCTGACCGACAGCATCTACGTGGTGCTGAACATGGCCATCATGACCCGCATGGGCAAGGAGGTCTACGACCACCTGGGAGACAGCGCCGACTTCATCAAGGGCCTGCACGCCTCCGCGGATATGGACCCGGAAAAGCGCTACATCGCCCACTTCCCCCAGGAGAATTACATCATGACCGTCAACTCCGCCTACGGCGGCAACGCCCTGCAGGGCAAGAAGTGCTTTGCCCTGCGCATCGCCTCCAACCTGGGCCGGGCCGAGGGGTGGCTTGCCGAGCACATGCTCATCCTGGGCATCGAGAAGCCCAGCGGGGAGATCACCTACGTCTGCGCCGCCTTCCCTTCCGCCTGCGGCAAGACCAACCTGGCCATGCTCATCCCGCCGGAGGTCTACCGGAAGAAGGGCTGGAAGTGCTGGACCGTGGGCGACGACATCGCCTGGCTGCGGCCCGGCCCCGACGGCCGGCTGTGGGCCGTGAACCCGGAGAACGGCTTCTTCGGCGTGGCCCCCGGCACCAGCGTCAAGTCCAACCCCAACGCCCTGGAGAGCACCAGGAAGAACACCATCTTCACCAACGTGGTCCTCAAGCCGGACGGCACCGTCTGGTGGGAGGGCATGGACAAGAACCCGCCAACGGATGCGGTGGACTGGAAGGGCAACCCCTGGGACCCCGCCAGCGGCGTGAAGGGCGCTCATCCCAACTCCCGCTTCACCGCTCCCGCCAAGAACTGCCCCTGCGTCAGCCCCAAGTTCGACGATCCCCAGGGCGTGCCCATCTCCGCCATCATCTTCGGCGGCCGCCGGGCCAGCACCGTGCCTCTGGTGTACCAGTCGAAGAGCTGGGCCCACGGCGTGTTCGTCGGCTCCGTCATGGGCTCGGAGAAGACCGCCGCGGCCGAGGGCCAGGTGGGCGAGCTGCGCCGTGACCCCATGGCCATGCTGCCCTTCTGCGGCTATCACATGGCGGACTACTGGCAGCACTGGCTGGACATGGAGGGCAAGATCGCCCATCCGCCCAAGATCTTCAACGTCAACTGGTTCCGCACCGATGAGCAGGGCCACTTCCTGTGGCCGGGCTTCGGCGAGAACCTGCGGGCCCTGGAGTGGATCCTGGGCCGCTGCGACGGCACCGCCGACGCGGTGGAGACCCCCATCGGCTACGTGCCCAAGGCGGAGGACATCTGCCTGGAGGGCCTGGACGAGGTGACGCCGGAGACGCTGAAGGAGCTTTTGAAGGTGGACCCGGCCCAGTGGAAGGCCGAGGTGGCGGACATCAAGACCCACTACGCCAAGTTCGGCGACAAGCTGCCCAAGGAGCTGGCCGACTGCCTGGCGGCGCTGGAGGCCTGGGTGGGCTGAGCGCGCGATAAAATGAGCGGAAAAGATCCGTACCCCCTCTTAAGGGGTACGGATCTTGCCTTTTGCCGCTTGACTATTGGAGCAAAAAAAGACATAATGGGAAAAAGACGGTCGGGAAGGCCGAAGCGGTGAATTTGAGGGAGGGAACTTTATGCAGAAGGTGCAATTTGTGGAGACGGTACTGCGGGACGCGAACCAGTCGCTCATGGCGACGCGGCTGCCGTACGAGAAGTTCGAGCCCATCCTGGAGACCATGGACAGGGCGGGCTACTACGCGGTAGAGTGCTGGGGCGGCGCCACTTTCGACGTGTGCCTGCGGTATTTGAACGAGGACCCCTGGGAGCGGCTGCGGAAGATCCGGGCGAAGATGCCCAACACCAAGCTGCAGATGCTGCTGCGGGGCCAGAACATCCTGGGCTATAAGCATTACCCCGACGACGTGGTGCGCAAATTCGTGCAGCACGCGGTGAAAAACGGCATCGACATCATCCGCATCTTCGACGCCCTCAACGACCCGGACAACCTGAAGGTGGCCGTGGAGGAGACGGTGAAGTGCGGGGCCATCGCCTCCGGCGCCATCAGCTACACCACCTCCCCCGTGCACACCCTGGCCAACTACGTGAAGCTGGTGAAGGAGCTGGCGGCCATGGGCTGCAGCACCATCTGCATCAAGGACATGGCGGGGATCATGGGCCCCCAGGAGGCATACGATCTGGTGAGCGCCATCAAGGACGCGGTGGACCTGCCGGTGGACGTGCACACCCACTGCACCACGGGCCTGGCCTTCATGACGCTTTTAAAGAGCGTGGAGGCGGGCGCGGACATCATCGACACGGCCACGCCCCCCTTCTCCGGCGGCACCAGCCAGGCGTCCACGGACACCCTGTCCTACGCCCTGAAGCAGCTGGGCTACCAGGTGGACCTGGACGACGCGGTGCTGAAGGAAGTGGCCGACTACTTCAAGCCCGTGCGGGACGGCTTCATCGCGGACGGGACGCTCATGCCGAAGTCCATGGCCACGGACACCCAGTGCCTGACTTATCAGGTGCCGGGCGGGATGCTGTCCAACCTTCTCAGCCAGCTGAAGACCATGAACGCCCTGGACCGGCTGGACGAGGCCCTGGCAGAGACGCCCCGGGTGCGCAAGGACCTGGGCTATCCGCCCCTGGTGACGCCGACCTCGCAGATGGTAGGCGTGCAGGCGGTGACCAACGTGCTGCAGGGCGAGCGGTATAAGAAGGTGTCTAACGAGGTGCGGGCCTACTGCCGTGGGGAGTACGGCAGGACCCCGGCCCCCATCGACCCCGAGGTGCAGAAGCAGATCCTGGGGGACGAAAAGCCCCTCACCGGCCGGTACGCAGACACCTTGGAGCCCGCCTTTGAGAAGACGAAGGCGGAGCTGGGCGACACCGCCCGCAGCGACGAGGATGTGCTCAGCTACATCGCCTTCCCCCAGCTGGCGGAGGCGTTCTTTGAAAAGCGCAAGGCGGACGAGGAAAAGGTGGTCAAGTACACCATCGAGGAGGCGTGAGCATGGGCGTGAGTGAGACATTGGTGCACCCCAGCGTGGCCACCGGCGGCATGGTGGCGGTGATGGGCTACGCGGTGGTGTTCTTCGGCATCTGCCTGCTGCTCATCGTGGTGACCATCATGGGCAAGGTCATGATGAACAGCCAGAAGAAGAAAGCGGAAGCGGTCGTTCCCGCCGCTGCCGAAGCGCCCGCTCCGGCCCCCGTGGAGAAGCCCAAGGCCAAGGGCACGGCAGGGGAGCTGAAGCTGTACGACACCGACCCGCGGGATGCGGCGCTCATCATGGCCATCACGGCCCACAAGCTGGGCAAGCCCATCAACGAACTGCGGTTCCGCTCGATAAAGGAGGTCAAGGAGAAATGAAATATAAAGTGACATTGAACGGCCGGACCTATGAGGTCGAGGTGGATGAGGACAAGGCCATGCTGGTGGACGAGTACGAGGCATACGCTCCGGCTCCGGCGGCGGCTCCGGTCGCGGCACCTGTCGCCGCGCCCGCGGCTCCTGCACCCGCGGCTGCGCCTGCCCAGGCGGTGGCGGCGGGCGAGCCGGTGACGTCCCCCATGCCCGGCAACATCCTGAAGATCCTGGTCAGCCAGGGCCAGCAGGTGAAGGAGGGCGAGGTGCTCATCATCCTGGAGGCCATGAAGATGGAGAATGAGATCGTGGCCCCTAAGGCCGGGTCCGTGGCCCAGATCCTGGTGACGAAGGGCGCGGTGGTGGAGACCGGCGCTACCCTGGCGGTCATCGCGTGAGGAGGGCGGCATGAACATACTGGATACTCTCGGCAAGCTGGCGGCGGAGTCAGGCTTTGCCGGGTTCCTGGCGACGGGGGGCTGGAAGAACCTCATCATGATCGCCATCGCCTGCGTGCTGCTGTACCTGGGGATCGTGAAGAAGTTCGAGCCGCTGCTGCTGGTGGGCATCGCTTTCGGGTGCCTGCTCACGAACCTGCCCGGGGCGGGGCTATACCACCTGGACATGTGGGACGCCTATGTGGCGGGCACCCCCTATACCACGGCGGCGGGGGAGGTCATAGAGCACCTCACCTTCACCACGGTGCTGCATGAGGGCGGGCTGCTGGATGTGTTTTACATCGGCGTGAAGGCCGGCGTATATCCCTCTCTCATCTTCATGGGCGTGGGGGCCATGACGGACTTCGGCCCGCTGCTGGCCTACCCCAAGAGCCTGCTCCTGGGCGCGGCGGCGCAGCTGGGCGTGTTCGTGGCCTTCTTCGGGGCCATCCTGCTGGGCTTCACCGGCCCGGAGGCGGCCAGCATCGGCATCATCGGCGGGGCGGACGGCCCTACGGCCATCTTCCTGACCACCAAGCTGGCCCCGCAGCTCTTAGGCCCCATCGCCATCGCGGCCTATTCCTATATGGCGCTGATCCCCATGATCCAGCCGCCCATCATGAAGCTGATGACCACCCCCGCCATGCGCACGGTGAAGATGGAGCAGCGGCGGGAGGTGTCCAAGACGGAGAAGATCGTGTTCCCCATCGTGGTGAGCGCGTTCGTGATCCTGCTGCTGCCCTCCACAGCGCCGCTCATTGGCTGCCTGATGCTGGGCAACCTGTTCCGTGAGTGCGGAGTGACGGACCGGCTCTCCGACACGGTGCAGAACGCGATGATGAACATCGTGACCATCTTCCTGGCGACCAGCGTGGGCGCGACGATGGTTGCGGAGCGTTTCCTGAGCCTGAACACCATCAAGATCGTGGTGCTGGGGCTGGTGGCGTTCGCCATCTCCACCGTGGGCGGTCTCATAGGCGGGCGGATCATGTACCGGGTCAGCGGCGGGAAGATCAACCCGCTGATCGGCTCGGCGGGCGTGTCCGCGGTGCCCATGGCGGCCCGGGTGAGCCAGGACGTGGGGCGGAAGTACAACAAGACCAACTATCTTCTCATGCACGCCATGGGTCCCAACGTGGCCGGGGTCATCGGCTCCGCCATCGCCGCCGGATTCCTCCTCTCCGTCTTCGGCGGCTGAGAAGCAGCGGCCGGGGAGCAGGGAAGAGCCTGTCTGTCGAAAAAACCCGCGCAGGACGCAAAATGGTGATTGACAAGCCGCCGGTTTTGTGTTATATTCATTGGGCGTTCAAGAGAGCGCCCGTACGTGCGCGAGTGGTGGAATTGGCAGACTCGCTAGATTCAGGTTCTAGTGCTCATTCCGGGCGTGGGGGTTCAAGTCCCCCCTCGCGCACCAAATAAGACCCGTCGAAATGATACGAAGTGTATCGGCTCGACGGGTCTTGTTTTATGCCCGCAAACCCTTGATAACAGGGCATTTCCGGGATTTGCCTACGACAGCGGTACCAGTCGCAGCTAGTGATTGGTGCCGCTTTTTTGCGCTTTTTTGGCAGTCATGGGCGGCTGACAGAGCAGTAACCGTTAAACTTTTAAGAGCCAATGGGGTAGAATCGTTAGTTTTTTTAATGCTCAATGGCAGTAAAAGCGGGTAAGCGTTAAACTTTTGAAAGAGAGAAAGGGGAAATTAAGAGATTGAGGCTTGGAGGTAGAGGGGTACCTGTGGTATAATATCCCTAATAAGCTGGGCTTACTGTGCGCTTTTGGGCCTCAAAGGGAGCTGCTGGGAGTATTATTGGACACAGAAGGTGTTATCCTTCGGCATACACAAAATGCTACTCTCTGGACAGTCCCTTTTCCTCTGGGATATGTTTATTTCAAACGAAATGGAGACGTATGAAAGATGAAATCTATCCTTGAAATGCTGAAACCCCGCGAATCTGTTTTTTCCGATACCGTGCGAGACGATGTCTTGAACCTCTCTGATTTTGCGGAAGACCGTATCGATAAGGAGCGATTCTTCGATGAGAACTTCCAAACCCAGGGCATGGGGATGTTATTTGATATCGCTTTCAAGCGGTTCAAAGGCGAGACAGACACAGGTGTGATCAAACTGACGCAGGCTACTGTTTTTACGACGAAGGAACCTAGCCTGCGCTTCATCTGTATTGATCCAACTGGTGAGAGAAAAACTGGGCCTGTAGTAGAATTCATCGGCAGTGTTCCTGTAAAGTATGGGCAGCGAATGAGCGCTGTTGGCCGTGTGATGGAGCTGCGAACGAACCCCTGCTTTGAGATTCGATATACGACTGATGGCAGTGAGCCCAAGGAGAACGGTGGAATCTATACTGGCGAGATAGTGTTGCCGAATGACTGCAAATATGTTCGTACAGCTATAGGTTTGAGCACATCGTGAAGGTCGAGTTCGATGCGGACAACGATAGGCTCGGCAAGGTCCTATATGCTCTTGCGCACAGTGAAGTGAATCCGGAGATTCAGATCAGCTATACGGTCAAGGACAGAGAAGCGGCGAAGAACGAGCTTCTTGGGAAGGCGGTGCAAGATGCGAAAGCGAAGGCAGCGGTTTTGACCCAGGGGGCTGGTGTCGCTCTGAAGGACATTCAGAGTATTGATTACTCCTGGGGGCAGATCGACTTTGAATTTCGCCCAATGACCGGTTCCCTTTGTATGGAGGATAAGCTGGAAAGCGCAGCGCCGTCAAGCTACGATCTGAATCTGGAGCCTGATGACATTGAGGTGACGGATACCGTGACGGTCACCTGGGAGATTCAATGAGCATGGTCGATGTTGTGGAATATGGGCTTTTGGCCTCCAGCATTGTACTCTCCGTGGTCGTGATCGTCTGGTCCGTGAAGAGAATAAGAGAAAGAAAACATTGACACCACGGGCACGACAGGGTTAGAATAAAAGCGCTCCAAGAGAGGCCGAGACAGCTCATCTGACTGTTTGAACCGGGCTAGGTGGTGTTTGCAGCGTGCGGAGGTATACTTCCATAGTTTAACGATGGGTCCTTTGTTAGATGTGGCTTACTTCCATTTAACACCTCCACCGATAGGCGGGAACTGCCATTGTATCATTTGGCACCACTTTCGCCAAGCTCAAACCCCACGGCCCCAACGGGCTGTGGGGTTTGTTTTTGTCTGCGGGTGGTCATGGACGCTCCTGCGAGACCTGCTATCTTTGAAAAACAGGGGGATATGAGATGACCGCATGCATCGTTTTGGCCGTTCTGGCGGCGGCAGTACTGGCGATCAGCTACGCCGCTTACCGCATCCCGTTTTATCATCCTGAGCACAAGGAGAGCCCCTATGACCTGCCGCCCGAGGATCAGTACGATCCCTACCGTGAGGCCATGACGGCCCTGATCACCGACCTGGACCAGCGGAGCTTTGAGCCGGTGGAGATCGCCGCACAGGACGGCGCGAAGCTGTTCGGCCGCTGCTATCAGACCGGCGACGGCGCGCCGCTGCTGATCGGCTTTCACGGCTTCAAGAGCACCGGCCTGCGGGACATGTGCGGCGCGGGCAGACTGGCGCGGGAGCTGGGGATGGATCTGCTCGTGGTGGACCAGCGGGCCCACGGAAAGAGCGACGGAAAGACCATCTCCTTTGGCGTGAAGGAGCGGCTCGACTGCCAGAGCTGGGCCCGGTACGCCGCGGAGCGCTGGCCCGGCAAGCCCATCGTGCTGATGGGGGTGTCCATGGGCGCGGCCACGGTGCTGATGGCGTCGGACCTGGAGCTGCCGGGGGAGGTGAAGGGCATCATCGCGGACTGCCCCTATTCCGATCCCTCCGCCATCATCAAAAAGGTGGGCCGGGACAGCATGGGGCCCGCGTCCATCCTGCTCTATCCCTTCATCCTGCTGGGCGCCCGGCTCTACGGCGGCTTCAGCCTGACTGCCGCCAGCCCCGTGAAGGCTGTGGGCCATGCCAAAGCCCCCATCCTGCTGATCCACGGGGAGGACGACCGGTTCGTGCCCTGCGATATGAGCCGGGAGATCTTTGACGCCTGCACCGGCCCGAAGACGCGCGTCACCATCCCAGGAGCGCCCCACGCCATCGCCTATGTGGTGGACCCGGACAGGTACAGCCGGGCGGTGCGCGAGTTCATGTCCTCGGTGGGCGTGCCGGTTCGCCAGGAGGACTGAACGCGGCGGAGGGCCCTGCCAAAATACAGAGAGAAAGACCCCGGAGGGGACTGCAGCGCAGCCCTTCCGGGGTCTCTTTTGATCGTTCAGCCGACCTTAGTCGTCGAACACGGTCTGGCCGTCCACTTCGGTCTGAAGGGCGGTCAGGGCCTTCTCCACCAGCTTCCGGCGGAGAGCTTTCTCTTCCGCGGGCTCCAAAGCAGGATTGCCCAGGGGATGAGGGATGGCGATCGTCGGAACGATCCTGTTCGCGCCGACCGTCATGGAGATCGGGGTGACTGTGCACATGTGGACCACAGGCAGGCCAGCCCGCTCTACTTCTTTCACCATCGTTGCGCCGCAACGAGTACAAGTCCCTCAAGTTGATGTTAGGATGACGGCATCTACGCCGTCAGCCTTCAGCTTCTGGGCGAATTCCGCCGCGAACTTCTTCGCGGAGGCAACGGCGGTACCGTTGCCGACGGTAGCGTAGTACAGGTGATGGAGCTCGCCGATCTTGCCTTCCTTCTCCATGTCGCGGAGCACGTCCACCGGGAGCACACGGTCGGCGTCCGCATTGGCGTACACCGGATCGTAGCCGCCGTGGGCGGTCTCGTAGGTCTCGGCGGTCAGGTCCATCACGCCGGCGATATCATACTCGCCGTAGTGGGAGGCGCTGGAGCTCTCGATGTGGTCCGGGTTGCCCTTGGGCACGATGCCGCCGGAGGTCACCAGGGCGATCTTGGCGTGGGCCATGTCCTTCACGGCGGGGTTGGGGGCCACGCGGTCGAACACGGGCATGGGGAACTCGGTCTCGAAGGGCTTGCCGGCCAGCTTCTTGATGAGCATCTTCACCGCACGGGCGGAGCCGCGCTCCTTCTCAAAGAAGTTGACGCGCACGCCGTTGGGGATATAGCCCTCTTCCACAGAGGCGCCGATGGGCTCGCCCTTGCCCAGCTTCAGGGCCAGGGGGGCCAGCTTCGCCACGGCGTCGCGCATGCCGGCGGCGCTGTTCCTGGTGGAGACGATATAGACCTTCGTCTTGAACATGTCCGCGCCGGGGTTCTCCACGTACATACCGGTCACGGAGGGGATGCCCAGCTGCTCCTGGACGGCCGCGGCGATGGTGCCGCAGGCCACGCCGTAGCGGCCCGCGTTGAAGGCGGGGCCCGCCACGAACACGTCGGGCTTCTGGCTCTTGACCATCTCCAGGATGTCGGCGGTGGCCTTGTCCAGATTCTCGTTGAAGTAGGAGTCGCCGCAGACGACGGTGGCGACGATCTCGGCCTCGTCACCGAACTTCTGCATCAGGGCCATGCCCGGGCCCACTACTTCACCGACGCGCAGTTCAGCAGGGTAATCAGCCTTTTCCTCGCCGCCGATCTGGGCGAAGAACTGGTTGATATAGTGAACTACTCTCAGTTTTGCCATTACAGGTTCTTTCCTCCTTTCTTATATGCTTATCTGGCGCTGAGTTTGATAAAGCCGGTCTCATTGGTAGCGCCGGTGATGACCTGCAGCTCCACCACCAGGGAGCCGTCGGGCTGCAGCGTCTCCTCGCTGGCGCCGGCGATCTTGTTGACGTAGTCCAGCGTGCCGATCACCTTGTCCATCTTGGGCAGGACGATGACCTCGTTGGCGTTGCCGCCGGTGACCACCGCGTCGGCGGCGGCGTCGGCGTCGGCCAGGGACTGGCTCTTGCCGTCACGGCCGGCGTACTCGTCGGTGATGATGACGGTCTTGACGCCCTGGGCCTCGATCTTCTTGCAGTTCATGATCAGGTCGGTGTCGGGGTTGCCAAAGCCTTCCTGGGACACGATGACGCCGTCCAGATCCAGGAGACGGCACATCTTGGCGGTCCAGTCGGAAGAGCGCTGCTTGTCCGCCAGATAGACGTTCTCGTTGGTGATGATCTGGCAGACGAAGTTCAGGGTCTTGCCGTGCTGGGCGAAGAGGTCCTCCACCACCGGGTTGTTCTCATGGACATAGGTGGGGTTCTTATCGCACGCGGACACGCAGTTGCCCGACACGATAGCGCCGTCCATGGTCTCGGTGGGCCAGAGGATGGTGGAAAGGGTCTTCTTCGCGTCCACGCCGTAGACGTAGGTGTCGTGCAGCAGGCCCTGGCTCTGGAGCATCTGCACGTAGGCGACGCGGGGCAGGTCGGGATACTTCTCGATGCCCTCTTTGATGCCGCAGGTCTCATAGACCTTGGTCTCGTCGGGAGCCACGTTCCGTCCCAGCTCGCCCAGGGCGACCGCCACGCGGAAGCCGGCCAGACGGACGGCCTTCTCGTAGTCATGCTGCTTCAGGCCCTCCACGGGCTCGCACACCATGACCAGGTTCAGCGTCTCCGAGAACGGGGTATACTTCGCTCCCGGGCCGGACATGTCGATGACGCCCTCCTGGAAGCCCACGATCTTGCCGGCGGTGACGACAGCCATGCCCTTGAGGACATGGGTCTTGCCGGAGCCGACGGTGTCGACCTTGGCGATGATGCCGGGGAAGATGCCTCCGGGGCCCTCGACCTTCACCCGCGGCTCGATCACGTCCTTCACAGGGGTGATGCGCACCGACTCGCCGGGCTTGGCGATGTCGAACGTCACGGACTTGATGGTCTCGTCCTCCAGGACGATCTTCTCCAGCGCCGCCTTGTCGACGTACAGAACGCCGTCAGCGAGCTTGGCTTCCGCTGCAAATTGGATGTCCTTGATGAAAATGTTGCCAATTTCCAGTTTCAAGTTCCTGTTCCCTCCTTACTGGCGCCGGGCGGTCATGCGCCCCGGCGGCCAATGATTTTTATTATACGTGCCAATGGGTCTCACTGGTTTGCTGACGCCAGCGCTCCTTCCAGCAGCGTCCAGTCGATGAGCCGGCAGTCAAGGTCCACCGCGGGGCGGTACCGGTCACATCTCTGCTGAAATTTCGCGCAGGCCTGGATCGCGTTTTCGATCAGCTGCAGGGACTGCCTGTCCACATCACCCTTTCCATTGGTCAGTATGATGGATTTATACGGCGTCTCTCCCGGCTTCACGCTCCCCGACAGGGGATGGGTCAGCAGCCGGGCGCCCTGGTGGATGCGGTCTCTGGCCGCCTCCAGAAGCGCTTGATAGGAGCATTGCAGGTACACCACCGGCGCGTCGGGCCCAAGCTTTTCCACAACCAGCGGGTTGTTGGTAAGGATCGTTCCGCGCAGCAAGTACTGTTCGCCTCCCATGCTCAGTCACGGATCGGGCCACAGACAAAAACGGACGATGCGCTTTGCCGGTGCATCGCCTGTCCTCTCCCTCTCTGTCCCGCGGCGAGCGGAGCTGTACCCGCTGGGGGATCGTGAATTTCAATAAGTGAAAGCGCAACAGCCCCTTAATTTATGACAATTATACTATCTGCTACCAATAAAAGCAACAATTACCGGGGGTTTATAGCATAATGCAATAAATATCCCGGCTCTCTCCTCTCTGCCCCCGGATGAGCCGGGGAAGCGGGGGAGGGGGGCTTGCGGGTGGGAGGAAACAGGTATATAATCGGGGACGGGCGGGGTGCGTCTCCGGCCTGCATGTGTCCATGAGTGACAGACAACGAGCAAAAAGGAGCCTGCCGTTATGAAAAACGATGAGTGCCTGATCTGCGGCGAGAGCCTGGAATATCTGGAGCAGGACGAGCTGATGGAGTGCGCCGTCTGCCACCGCAGCTTTTTGAGCAAGACCCGTTGTGTCCGGGGCCATTACGTGTGCGACGAGTGCCACCGGCAGGGACTGGACGCCATATTCGGCGTGTGCCTCACCGACAGCTCCCGGGACCCGGCGGCCATCCTGGACCGGATGATGGCGCTGCCGTTTTGCCACATGCACGGGCCGGAGCACCACATCATGGTGGGCGCGGCGCTGCTGACGGCCTATAAAAACGCCGGCGGCAAGGTGGATCTGGACCGGGCGCTGTTCGAGATCCGCAACCGGGGCCGGAACGTGCCCGGCGGAGCCTGCGGCTTCTGGGGCGCCTGCGGGGCCGGGATCAGCACGGGCATGTTCGTGTCCATCGTCACCGGCGCCACGCCGCTGGCGGAGGACACCTTTTCCCTGGCCCACAGGATGACCGCCCAGGCGCTGGAGGCCATCGCAGACGTGGGCGGGCCCCGCTGCTGCAAGCGGGACTCCTATCTGTCCATTGAGCAGGCGATAAAGATGTGCCGGGAGAAGCTGGGCGTGGAGATGGAGAGCCATGAGATAGTCTGTGCCTACGCGGCGAAAAATAATCAGTGCATCGGCAAGCGGTGCCCCTATTCCCGGGCCAATCACCCGAAAAAGGAGGCGACGGCATGATCTATCTGGACAACGCCGCCACCACGCTGCACAAGCCGCCCCAGGTCATCGACGCGGTGGCAGAGGCCATGCGCTCCATGGGCAACGCCTCCCGGGGGGCTCACCAGGTGTCCCTGTCCGCCTCCCGGACCGTCTACGAGGCCCGGTGCCGGATCGCCCGGCTGCTGGGCTGCCCCCGGCCGGACCACGTGGTGTTCACCTGCAATGCCACCGAGGCGCTGAACATCGCCATCGGCGGGCTGTTCGGCCCGGGCGAGCACGTGATCAGCACGGACCTGGAGCACAACAGCGTGCTGCGGCCCCTGTACCGGCTGGAGCGGGAGCGGGACGTGGCGGTGGATTTCGTGCCGGCGGACCGGATGGGCCGGGTGGACTACGAGGACTTTGCCCGGCTGCTGCGGCCGGAGACGAAGGCGATCGTGTGCACCCACGCATCCAACCTGACGGGCAACATGCTGGACCTGGCCCGCATCGGCCGCTTCGCCCATGAACACGGTTTATTGCTGGTGGCGGACTGCTCCCAGACCGCCGGCACGGTACCCATCGACATGACCGCACTGGGCATCGACGTGCTGTGCTTCACCGGCCACAAGGGGCTCATGGGGCCCCAGGGCACCGGCGGACTGTGCATCCGCCCCGGGGTGGAGATCCGCCCCTGGAAGGTGGGGGGCAGCGGCGTGCAGTCCTACAGTTGCACCCAGCCCCAGGAGTATCCCACCCGGCTGGAGGCGGGAACCCACAACGGCCACGGCCTGGCGGGCCTGTCCGCAGCGGCAGCGTTCCTGCTGGAGGTGGGCGTGGAGAACGTCCACAAAAAGGAGCTTGCCTTGGCCCGGCGGTTTTATGAGGGCGTGCGCACTGTGCCGGGCGTGACGGTCTACGGCGATCACGGCGCCGGGGACCGGGCGGCCATCGTGGCGCTGAACGTCTGGGATATGGACTCCGGCGAGATATCCGACGCCCTGACGGAGGAGTACGGCATCGCCACCCGCCCGGGGGCCCACTGCGCGCCGCGGATGCACCAGGCGCTGGGCACGGTGGAGCAGGGAGCGGTGCGCTTCAGCTTCTCGTATTTCAACACGGAGCAGGAGACGGACGAGGCCATCCGGGCCGTGGAGACCATCGCGGAGGAGACGGCGCCGGAGGGCGCGTGAGGGAGGAGCATGCGGAAAAAAGAGATGATGCTGGTGGTGACCTTCCACACCACCGCCGACGCCATGGCCATGGAGCAGAACTGTAAGCAGGACGGCGTCCCCGGGCGGCTGATCCCCGTGCCCCGGGCGATCTCCGCTGGGTGCGGGCTGGCGTGGTGCGCGCCGCCGGAGAGCGCCGGGCAGGTGCGCGCGGCCATGGCCCGGGTGGGACTGGAGCCGGAGGCGCTGCATGAGTGCCTGGTATGACCGGCGGGGCTTGACTTTCCCGAAGGGTTAAAATATAATGAAAAGGCGAAGACTTGTATTTGGAGGCGGATAGGTAACTGGTGTGCCTCCTGGTCTTCAAAACCAGTGTGGGGCGTGACGAGCGTCCCGGGTGGGTTCGATTCCCACACGTCTTCGCCAGAAAAAACGCGTTCCCGGTCCGCCGGGGACGCGTTTTTTTGCCGCTTTTTGATATATAGAAAAATTTTATAAGCCACAGAAACTATCGCAACTCACGATTGGACAGGGGGTGGTTTGTCATTTATAATAAATTTGGTCGATTTCGTGCGGTCATTCTCGTTTTTTCTGCACGATTCGCCAAACAAAGAAGGAGGAATATTTCTTATGAACCGTCTTTTCGACGCAAAGTGGAAGCTGGCTCTGGGCGGCGCGATCCTGGGGCTGATGGCCGTGATCCTGGCCATGACCGGCAACCCGGGGAACATGGCCATCTGCGTGGCCTGCTTCATCCGGGACATGGCGGGCAGCCTGAAGCTGCACACCGCTCCGGTGGTGCAGTACTACAGGCCGGAGATCGTGGGCTTCGTGTGCGGGTCGTTTTTGATCGCCATCGCCACCAAGGAGTATCGCACCACCGCCGGCTCCTCGCCGGTGATCCGCTTCATCCTGGGCTTCATCATGATGATCGGCGCGCTGGTGTTCCTGGGCTGCCCGCTGCGGATGCTCATCCGTATGGCCGCCGGCGACGCCAACGCCTATGTGGGCCTGGTGGGCTTTGCCGCCGGCATCGGGACAGGCTGCCTGTTCCTGAAAAAGGGCTTCAGCCTGGGCCGTGCCTATGAGGTGAAGTCGGTCAACGGCTACATACTCCCCGCGCTGCTGGTCATCGGCCTCATCGTCAGCGTGGCCACCAGCCTGTTCGCCGTCAGCGAGTCCGGCCCGGGCAGCATGCACGCGCCGGTCATCCTGGCCCTGATCGTGGCGCTCATTTTCGGCGCCATCGCCCAGAAGACCCGCACCTGCTTCGCGGGCAGCCTGCGGGACGTGTTCCTGATGAAGGACTTCTCCCTGATCAGCATCCTGGGCGGCATGTTCGTGGTGCTGCTGGTGTACAACGTGGCCACTGGCAAGTTCCATTTCGGCTTCACCGGCCAGCCCATCGCCCACGCCCAGCACATCTGGAACATCCTGGGCATGTACGCGGTCGGCTTCGCCGCCGTGCTGGCGGGCGGCTGCCCCCTGCGGCAGCTGGTCCTGGCCGGCCAGGGCTCCTCTGACAGCGCCATCACCTTCCTGGGTCTGCTGGTGGGTGCCGCCTTTGCCCACAACTTCGGCCTGGCGGGCGTCGCCGCCGCCGCTGCCACCGAGACCAGCGAGGCCGTCGTCGGCGGCCCCGGCACCGCCGGAAAGATCGTTCTGATCTGCTGCATCGTGGTGCTGTTCATCATCGCTGCCACCAACCTGAAAAAGGCTGAGGCCAAGAACGGATAAGGAGGATCGAAAATGGACTATATCGTAGTGGACGCCAGAGGCCTGTCCTGCCCGGAGCCGGTGATGCTCACGGCGGACGCCCTGAAGAAGAACCCCGGCAAGGCGCTGAAGATCCTGGCCAGCGAGGCCCATGTGCGCACCAACGTGGAAAAGCTGCTCAAGTCCAAAAAGGTGGACTTCACCTCCTACGAGGTAGGCAGCGAGTATGAGATCGTGACGAAATAATTTATATCGGCAAAGGGCGTGACCCGACGCAAAAGCCGCGTCACGCCCTCATTTTATGCAAAAAACGCAGGCGCGCCGCGCCGGAAAGGAAAAGAAAAATGAATGTTGGCGTGAAGGAGATCAGTCTGAAGAAGCTGCAGAAGGACGCGGAGGACAATTTCCGCAACGGCTATTACTGCTGCGAGGCCCTGATGGCGGCCATCCGCACCGATTTTGCCCTGGACGTGCCCGAGGAGGTCATCGCCATGGCCTCCGGCATGGCGGTGGGCGCGGGCCGCTCCGGGTGCATGTGCGGCGCCCTCAACGGGGGCATCATGGCCCTGGGCCTGCTGTTCGGCCGCACCGAGCAGGACGGACCCACCAACCCCAAGTCCGTCAAGTGCATGCAGCTGAGCCATGAGCTGCACGACTGGTTCAAGCAGGCCAACGGCAAAAACGCCATCTGCTGCCGCATCCTCACCAAGGAGTTCGACATGGGCAAGGGCGAGCACAAGCAGCAGTGCATCCGCTTCACCGGCCTGGCGGCCTGGAAGGTGGGGGAGATCATCTGCCGTGAGATGGGCGTGCGCAACACGGACGAGGAGGTCGCATGAAAAAGTTCCTTGCCTCCGTCCCCCTGCCCATCTGCGGGGTGATGCTGGGCCTGGCGGCCCTGGGCAATCTGCTGCAGGCGGTGTTCACCAACGTGCTGGGCAGCGCCGCCGCGGGGGACGCGCTGCGGTATGTGTGCGGCGCGGCGGCCAGCGTGATATGGTTCATCGTGGTGCTGAAGGTGATCGTCTGCTTCGCAGGGGTGAAAAAGGCCATGGAGGACCCGGTGGTAGCCTCCGTGTCCGGCACCTTTCCCATGGCCACCATGCTGCTGGCGGCCTATGCCAAGCCCTTCATCGGCGGCGCGGCCCAGATCATCTGGTTCGCCTCCATCGCCCTGCACGCGGTGCTCATCCTGTGGTTCACCTGTAAGTTCATCCTGCACTTTGACCTGCAGAAGGTGTTCGCCAGCTATTACATCGTGTACGTGGGCATCGCGGTGGCCGCG
Organism: uncultured Oscillospiraceae bacterium; assembly: GCA_947626345.1. Lineage (GTDB taxonomy): Bacteria > Bacillota > Clostridia > Oscillospirales > Oscillospiraceae > CAJOIG01. Next base: position 28,510 of record CANQSF010000001.1, read on the forward strand.
GTGAGCGCCCCCGCCTTCGGACAGCTGGCCGTGGGCGCGGCCACGTTCTGGTTCGGCATCGTCACCTTCGCGGCGCTGTTCGTGGTGGTCACCGTGCGCTACGCCAAGCACCCGGTGAAGGAGCCGGCCCGGCCGCTGTTTTGCATCTACGCGGCGCCGGTGTCCCTGTGCCTGGCGGGCTATATCCAGTCTGTGACCCCCAAGTCCGCCGGCGTGGTGATCGGGCTGCTGGCGGTGTCCACCGCCATCTATGTGGTGGTGCTGTGCCGGCTGCCGTCGCTTTTGAAGCTGAAGTTCTATCCCAGCTACGCGGCATTCACCTTCCCCTTCGCCATCACGGCCATCGCCGCCATGCAGTCCATGGCCTGCCTGAAGAACCTGGAGCGGCCCCAGCCCTGGCTGAAGTACGTGGTGCTGGTGGAGACGGCCCTGGCCGCCATATTGGTGGTCTACGCCCTGGTCCGCTATATCCAGGCCCTGGCCGCTGCCCAGAAGGCGGAGCAGAAGTAGTGATATTATTGATGTATCAAAAGCGCCGCGGCCCATGGCCGCGGCGCTTTGCTCTTTATGACAGTATCCGCTCCGCCACGCTCTCCCAGGACACCCGGGACATGTCGGCGGGGCGGGCAGGGCCTTCGGCGACTGCATCGTCCAGCGCCGCCGCCAGTCGCGCCTCGAAGGCGGGCAGCGTTCCCGGCAGGGGCTCGTCCACCCGGTCCATCTCCGGCAGGGGCACGTAGCGCACCGGCGCGCCGGGCACGAAGGTGTCCATCCACGGCCGCAGGCCGGGCAGATCGGACACCACCGCCCGGGTCCCGCAGGCCAGCGCCTCCAGCAGCGTCAGGGGCACGCCCTCGGAAAAAGAGGGCAGCACGAAGACGTCGCCGGCGCTGTATACCGCCGCCAGCTCCCCCTGGGGCAGGGGCCCCAGAAACTGCACCGGGACGGGCGAGGCGGCCGCCAGCGCCCGGGCCTGGGCGTATTCCGCCCCATCGCCCGCGCCGCCGGCCAGCAGCAGCCGCAGCTTTTCCGGCGGCGTGCGGATCAGGGAGAGACTGCGCAGCAGGCTCAGCACGCCCTTTTTCTCCGCGATCTTCCCAGCGAACACGATCCGCGTCAGACCGTCCGCTCCCCGGCCGCCCAGCGGGCGGAAAACTGCCCGGTCATAGCCCACGCCCATGAGGCGGATCCTGTCCCGGGGCACGCCGTAGACCGCCACTATTCGATCGACCTGCTCCTCCTTCAGCACCAGCACCCGGTCCAGCGACCGGATGCCCCGGCAGATGGCCTCCCGCTCCAGGCCGTGCTTTTCCATCTGGCGCAGGTCCGTGTTGTGGCAGATGCCGTACACCCGCCGGTCCGGGAAGGCCTGGCGCACCGCGGCGGTGAGCAGGTAAAGGTGGTGGCAGAGGATCAGATCCGGGTCCAGCTCCTCCACCGCCCGGCGGATGACCGCCAGGAAGGCGCTGCGAAACTGCGCCGTCATCTCCGGGGTCATGTCCCGGTAGCGGGTGCTGCGGTAGGGCATCTCGTCGGACATGCCCGCCACGGGGAAAGGCAGCGCCTCCGTCTCATAGCCCACGGGGTAGAAGGGCACGGACCCGGGCAGCATCACCCGGTCCTCCGGCGCGACGCCGGCCACGGCGGCCTGGGCATGGCCCTGGGCGGCGAAGGCCCGGACAAGGGCGCAGAACACGGTGCCGCTGCCGGTGCCGGAGGGCTTCTGGGCGGAGATGTGCAGGATGTTCATAGGCTCTCTCCTCCGGATGAGTCATAAAAAAACGCCGGCGGGGCCGGCGTTTCGGGGGGATTCAGGGGCGGATCACGGACTGGGCGGCGGTGAGCGTCTCCACGATGTCGTACATATTGGACACCGTGCCCACCCGCAGCTTCTCCGTCAGGCCATAATAGTTGAGGCAGGTGCCGCAGGCGGTGATCTTCACGCCGGCCTTCTCCAGGTTCTGCAGGTCCTCCAGACTGTCGGAGCCCTCGCAGGGCAGGAAGGCGCCGGAGTTATAGAAGATGATCTGCTCCGGCAGCTGCTGGGCGTTGGTCAGGGCGAAGATGAAGGCCTTCATCAGCGTCTTGCCCAGAGCCTCGTCGCCGGAGCCCATGGTGTTGGAGCCGATGGCCACCACCGCGCCGGGGCCCTTCGCCTCCGCCTGGACGGCGCAGCCGGCCTTCACCTGGATGGTGACGGCGTAACGGTCCGGCCCGGTCTGGGCGGCGTCGGCGGAAAAGCCGCTGGAGGCGGCCAGCTTTTTCAGATTTTCCACGGCGGTGGGGTTGTCCACCAGTACGGTCAGCTCGCCGTCCTCGGAAAAGCCGGCGAAGGCCTTCTTGGCGTTGACCACGGGGAGCGGACAGGCCATGCCTGTGCAGTCGATGGTGTTATTCATGTCGGATGCCTCCTTAGAATTAATGCTTGACTTCCGCTGTTGAATATTGTAACATCCCCTTCGTGATGTTGCAAATCGAAAGCGCCTATAAGTCCGGAGGCGCCGCCGCGATGGGCGGGCAGGCGACAGAACTTAAAAAATGCAACAATTTTTCAGGGGAAATCGCTTCCGGGTCTTGGCAATTTTGCTACCATGTGGTATAATCACATTTCAGAAGAGGCGGGAAAGGGAATATTGCGTCCCGACCTATAGGATTTTGTGATAAATACCCCGTTCCCCGTCCTCCGCGGCAGTGTGCGGACCTATGGCATGCAAAACGCTATTACGATAATTTAGGAGGAATCAACATGGGCAAACTCTATGACGTGATCGTTCTCGGCGCGGGCCCCGGCGGTCTGGCGGCGGGCCTTTACGCCGGACGGGCCAGGCTGTCCACCCTCATCATCGAAAAAGGCCAGGACGGCGGCCAGATCGCCATCACCAACGACATCGAGAACTATCCCGGCCAGGTGCTGGAGGGCGAGAGCGGCCCCAGCCTGGTGGCCCGGATGACCAAGCAGTGCGAGAACTTCGGCTGCGAGCGGGCGGCCGACACCATCAAGTCCGTGGAGCTGAATGGGGACGTGAAGGTCCTCACCGGCGTCAAGGACACCTACCAGGCCAAGACCCTCATCATCGCCACCGGCGCCTATCCCCGTCCCATCGGCTGCAAGGGCGAGCAGGAATATATGGGCAAGGGCGTCAGCTACTGCGCCACCTGCGATGCCAACTTCTTCGAGGACCTGGAGGTCTTCGTGGTGGGCGGCGGCGACGCGGCCGTGGAGGAGGCCATGTATCTGACCAAGTTCGCCCGGAAGGTGACCATCATCCACCGGCGGGACGAGCTGCGGGCGGCCAAGTCCATCCAGGAGCGGGCCTTCAAAAACGACAAGCTCCACTTCATGTGGGACACCGTCGTGGAGGAGCTGGGCGGCGACGAGATCCTGCAGACCATGAAGGTGAAGAACGTCAAGACCGGCGAGGAGACCGTCTACGAGGCGGACGAGGACGACGGGCTGTTCGGCGTGTTCGGCTTCATCGGCCGGGTGCCCAACTCCGCCGTCTTCCAGGACACCGGCCTGGAGATGGATAAGGCCGGCTATATCCCCACGGATGCGGACATGCACACCAACATCCCCGGCGTCTTTGCCGCCGGCGACGTGCGGGTGAAGAGCCTGCGCCAGGTGGTCACCGCCGCGGCGGACGGCGCCATCGCCGCCACCCAGGCGGAAAAGTATATCAACGAACACGCTTAAAAAAATAATTTAGGAGGATCATGATCATGCTGGAACTGGATAAGACCAATTTTGAGGCAGAGGTGCTGCAGGCCGAGGGCTATGTTTTCGTGGATTTCTTCGGCGACGGCTGCGAGCCCTGCAAGGCCCTGATGCCCTTCGTGCACGCCCTGGCGGACGAGTTCGAGGGCAAGCTGAAATTCTGCCAGCTGAACACCACCAAGGCCCGCCGTCTGGCCATCGCCCAGAAGGTCCTCGGCCTGCCCGTCATGGCCATCTACAAGGGCGGCGAGAAGGTGGAAGAGCTGGTGAAGGACGACGCCACCGAGGAGAACATCCGCAAGCTGGTGGAGAAGTACGCCTCCTGAGAGAGGACGAGCTATGCTTATTTCGCCCCGGCGCCCGGCAAATGGCAAAGGGGATGAGATAAAACCATTCTTGAAGAAAGGAGTAACAATCAGAAATGGCGATCCTGAAGGATAAGAAAGTCGTGATCATTGGCGACCGCGACGGTATCCCGGGGCCTGCGATCGCGGCGTGTGTTGAGACCGCCGGCGGCGAGGTAGTGTTCTCTTCTACCGAGTGCTTTGTGTGAACGAGCGCAGGCGCAATGGATCTTGAAAACCAGAGGCGGGTCAAAGAATTTGCCGAAAAGTATGGCCCGGAAAATGTCGTCGTGGTGCTGGGTGCTTCTGAGGGCGAGGCCGCTGGCCTGGCCGCGGAGACCGTTACCGCCGGCGATCCTACGTTTGCAGGTCCGTTGACAGGGGTCCAGCTTGGACTCACGGTATACCATGTTTGCGAGCCCGAGATCAAAGAAGAGTTTGATCCGGACGTTTACGAGGATCAGATCAGCATGATGGAGATGGTCCTGGATGTTGACGACATCGTAAGCGAGATGAGCGCAATCAGGGACGAGTACTGCAAGTACTTGTAAAAAGAAGAATTGAACTGGAGAGCACAAAAACGCGCTTTCTGATTCGAGGACTCGAGAAGAAGGCGGTGAGATCTCTCACCGCCTTTTTCTGGATAGAGTTTCTCTATATATTTTGAATAAGGTTGGTATATTTCTATGAATGCTGTCATCAAGGGCGCCAGCTATATCCTGGCCCATGTGCCCGGCATGGTGATCCATAACGGGTCCACCCAGATCACCGAGCGTATCGTCAACCCCGAATCCGAGTACCTCAAGCAGCTGCCGGAGCATCTGCGCACCTACCGGCAGGCCGTGGAGTATTGGCCCAACCAGGTCTATATCGGCAACAAGACCCCTGATGACCTGGCGGCCGTGGAGTTCCCCTACTACGACAAGCCCCTGGAGGGGGCGGACCGCTACGGCAAGTTCGGCGAGATCATGCCCGAGGCGGAGTTCCTGCTGCTGATGCAGTGCACCGACGTGTTCGACGTGCTGCTGCTGGAGAAAAGCTTCGTGGCCTCCCATAAGGACGCCTTCGCCGCCGATCCCATCATCTCCGAGGACATCGTAGCCCGGCTGAAGGAGGGCGTGGAGATCGCCGACATCGAGCACTTCGTCAGCGACGAGCACGCCGAGGGGCTCTATGCCGACGGGGAGCTGGTGGGCTGCGTCAAGCGGGCCCACGACATCGACGTGAACCTGAACGCCGAGGTCATGCACGAGAACCTGGTCAACAAGGCCAGCAACACCCTGGCCCTGCTGTACGCCGTGCGCAACGCCGGCATCGAGAAGGCCGACGTGCAGTACGTCATCGACTGCTCCGAGGAGGCCTGCGGCGATATGAACCAGCGGGGCGGCGGCAACTTTGCCAAGGCTGCGGCGGAGATCGCCGGCCTGGCCAATGCCACCGGCTCCGACGCCCGCGGCTTCTGCGCCGGCCCGTCCCACGCCATGGTGGAGGCGGCGGCTCTGGTGAAGGCCGGTGCCTATAAGGTCGTGGCCGTCACCGGCGGCGGCTGCACCGCCAAGCTGGGCATGAACGGCAAGGACCATGTGAAGAAGGGCCTGCCCGCCCTGGAGGACTGCCTGGGCGGCTTCTGCGTGATCGTGGCGGAGAACGACGGCGTCAGCCCCGAGGTGAACCTGAACATCCTGGGCCGCCACACCGTGGGCACCGGCTCCGCTCCCCAGAACGTCATCGGCTCGCTGGTGGCGGATCCCCTGGAGCGCAACGGCCTGAAGATCACCGACATCGACAAGTACTCCCCCGAGATGCAGAACCCCGACATCACCAAGCCCGCGGGCGCCGGCGATGTGCCCCAGGCCAACTATAAGATGATCGCGGCTCTGGCGGTGAAGCGGGGCGAGCTGGAGAAGAAGGATCTGGCCACCTTCGCCTCCAAGCACGGCCTGGTGGGCTTCGCTCCCACCCAGGGCCACATCCCCTCCGGCGTGCCCTACATCGGCTTCGCCCGGGAGGACATCCTGGCCGGGAAGATCAAAAACGCCATGATCATCGGCAAGGGCAGCCTGTTTCTGGGCCGCATGACCAACCTGTTTGACGGCGTGTCCTTCGTCATCCAGGCCAACACCGCCGCCCAGGAGAGCGCCGCCTCCGGCGTGAGCGAGACCGAGGTGCGCAGCATGATCGCCGACGCCATGAAGGATTTCGCCGCCATGCTGATGGCGAAAGAATAAGGCGGGCAGTGCTATGGCAGGAAAGATCGAAAAAATGATCGCCGAGACCTTCCTGGAGATGGCGGAAGGTCTCACCAGCGGCAGCTACGGCAAAAAGCCCAAGATCGCCCTGACGGGCATGGGCTCCGAGCACGGCGAGGAAAACGCCATGGCCGCGGCGGTGGCAGCCGCCCGGGACGGGATCGAGGTCTGGTACATCGGCTCTCTGGAGGCCGAGGGCGTGAGGACCGTCCATGTGGCCAACGACGACGAGGGCCACGACAAGATGCAGCAGCTGCTCAAGGCCGGCGAGGTGGACGGCGCTGTGACCATGCACTTCCCGTTCCCCATCGGCGTGTCCACCGTGGGCCGGGCCATCACCCCCGCCTTCGGCAGGGAGATGTATCTGGCCAACACCACCGGCACCTCCAGCACCGACCGGATCGAGGGCATGGTGCGCAACACCATCGCCGGTATCATCACCGCCAAGACCTGCGGCGTGGCGGAGCCCACCGTGGGCATCCTGAACGTGGACGGCGCCCGGCAGACGGAGAAGCTGCTGCATCAGCTGGATGAAAATGGCTATCCCATCCATTTCGCCCAGTCGGCCCGCGCCGATGGCGGCGCGGTGATGCGGGGCAACGACGTGCTCCAGGGGTCCGCGGACGTGATGGTCATGGATTCCCTGACCGGCAACGTGATGAGCAAGCTGCTCAGCTCCTATTCCACCGGCGGCAGCTTCGAGGCCGTGGGCTACGGCTACGGCCCCGGCATCGGCGAGGGCTACGAGCAGCTGGTGATGATCATCTCCCGGGCCTCCGGCGCGCCGGTGATCGCCAATGCCATCCGCTTCGCCGCCCAGCTTGTGCGGGGCAAGGTGTTCGAGGTGGCCAAGGCGGAGTTCGAGGCGGCCAACAAGGCGGGCCTGAAGGAGCTGCTGGCGGGGTTGAAGAGCGCTGCCAAGGGCGCAGAGAAGGACGAAGAGGTCGCTGCGCCTCCCAAGGAGATCGTCACCGCCCAGATCCCCGGCATCGAGGTCATGGACCTGGACGACGCGGTGAAGGTGCTGTGGAAGATGGGCGTCTACGCCGAGAGCGGCATGGGCTGCACCGGTCCCATCGTGCTGGTCAGCGACGCCAACAAGGACAAGGCCGTCCAGGCCCTGAAGGACGCCGGATACGTGGGCTGAGGCCCGCGCCTGATAAAAACATCGAAGGGGGGTGGCGCGCATGGCGGAGAAGATACGGCTGACCCAAATGACGAAAGCGGCAGGTTGAGCGGCGAAGATAGGTCCTGAGACCCTTGCCCAGGTCATGGGCAAGCTGCCAAAGTTTGCGGATGAAGATCTCTTGGTCGGCGTCGCCACTTCCGACGACGCGGCCGTATACAGGGTGAACGATACGCTGGCGCTGATCCAGACGGTGGACTTTTTCACCCCCGTGGTGGACGATCCCTATCTGTTCGGCCAGATCGCCGCGGCCAACTCCCTGAGCGACGTGTACGCCATGGGCGGCGTGCCGAAGCTGGCGCTGAATCTGGTGGGCTTTCCCGGGTGCCTCGACCCCTCTGTGCTGGGCGAGATCATGGCGGGAGGCGCGGACAAGGTCCGGGAGGCGGGCGCCATCCTCATCGGCGGCCACTCCATCCAGAACGACGAGCCTCTGTACGGTCTGAGCGTGACGGGCTACGTGCATCCGGACCGGATCTGGAAAAACTTCGGCGCCAGGCCGGGTGACGGGCTGATCCTGACGAAGCAGCTGGGCTCCGGCGTGGTGAACACCGCCGTGAAGGGCGATCTTGCGTCCGAGCAGGCCCAGCGGGAGGCCGTCGATGTGATGCGCTCGCTGAACCGGAAGGCGAAGGAAGCCCTGGAGGGCCTGGCCATCCACGCCTGCACGGACGTCACCGGCTTCGGCCTCATCGGCCACGCCGAGGAGATGGCCGAGGCCAGCGGCGTGACGCTGGTGCTGGAGGGGGGGAGCATCCCCCTGATCGCGGAGGCGGAGGATTACGCCGCCATGGGCCTGGTGCCGGCCGGCGCCTACCGGAACCGGAGGTATTACGCCCCGCAGGCGGATCTGGGCACGACGCCGGAGCCGCTGGCGGATCTGCTGTTCGACCCCCAGACCTCCGGCGGACTGCTGGTCAGCGTGGACAGCGCCGACGCCCAGCGGGCCATGGACCGGCTGGCAGAAGCGGGGCTGGACACCCGTGCGGCCCTGATCGGCTACGCGGCTGAAAAGAGCGATAAGCTGATCCGGCTGGTATGAGCAGCCATAAGAGATTTTCCTCGCAAAACTGACATCACCGCTCCTCCCGCCCCTCGGGCGAGAGGAGCGACGTTGCGGAGAAAACAAAATGGAGAAAAACGAACTGTTCAGAAACATACCGAAGGTGGACGTTCTGCTGGAACGGGAGAGCATGGCGGCGCTCATCGGCCGCTATGGCCGCGCTTTGGTGACGGAGGCGGTCCGGGAGGAGACCGACCGGCTCCGCCGGATCATCCAGACGGAGGACGAGGCCGCCGCCCAGAGGGCCCTGGAGGGGCTGGAAAAGGCGGTGGAGGACCGTCTGGCGGCGATGTGCGCGCCCCGGGTGCGGAAGGTCATCAACGCCACCGGCACCATCCTGCATACCAACCTGGGCAGAGCGCCCATCAGCCGGGAGCAGGCGCAGCGGCTGACGGACATCGTCACCGGCTACTCCAACCTGGAATACGACCTGGAAAACGCCCGCAGGGGGGAGCGGTACGCCCACTTCGAGGGGCTGCTGTGCCGCCTGACCGGGGCGGAGGCGGCCATGGTGGTGAACAACAACGCCGCCGCGGTGCTGCTGGTGCTGAGCACCCTGGCCGCGGGAGGCGAGGTGCTGGTGAGCCGGGGCGAGCTGGTGGAGATCGGCGGCAAGTTCCGCATCCCGGACGTGTGCCGGCAGAGCGGCGCCGGGCTGCGGGAGGTGGGCACCACCAACAAGACCCACTTCTCCGACTATGAGGAGGCCCTCACCGACGAGACGAAGGCGCTTTTGAAGGTGCACACCAGCAACTACCGGATCGTGGGCTTCACCGAATCCGTGCCGGCGTCGGAGCTGGCGGAGCTGGCCCACAGCCGGGGCATCCCCATGATCGAGGACCTGGGCAGCGGCGTGCTGGTGGACCTGGAGCAGTACGGCCTCAGCCACGAGCCCACGGTCCAGGAGTCCGTCCGGGCGGGCATCGACGTGGTGTGCTTCAGCGGCGACAAGCTGCTGGGCGGGCCCCAGGCGGGCATCATCGTGGGGAAGAAGGAGTACATCGCCCGGATGAAGCGCCATCCCCTCACCCGGGCCCTGCGGGTGGACAAATTCACCGTCACGGCCCTGGAGCTGGTGCTGCTGGAATACCTGCGGCAGGAGACGGCGGCGCAGAACGTGCCGGTGCTGCGGATGGTCTCCGAAAAGGAGCCCTCCGTGCGGGCGCGGGCGGAAAAGCTGGCGGCCCTGCTGCGTCAGCGGCAGCTGCGGGCGGACGTTACCGTGACGGCCTGCCAGAGCCAGGTGGGAGGCGGCAGCCTGCCTCTGGAGCGGCTGGACAGCGCCGCCGTGACGCTGGACCCCTGGCAGATGAGCGCCGACGCGCTGGAGCGGGCCATGCTGGCCCTGCCGGTGCCCATCGTGCCCCGGGTGGCGGAGGATAAGGTGCTGCTGGACATGCGCACGGTGGCGGAGGACGAGCTGGAGCTGACGGCGCGGATGCTGGGGGAGGTGCTGGCGTGAAGCATGTGATCATCGGTACGGCGGGCCACATCGACCACGGCAAGACCCGGCTCATCCAGGCCCTCACCGGCCGGAACACCGACCGGCTGGAGGAGGAGAAGCGCCGGGGCATCACCATCGACCTGGGCTTCACCTGGTTCGACCTGAAGGACGGCACCCGCTGCGGCATCATCGACGTGCCAGGCCACGAGAAGTTCATCAACAACATGGTCTCCGGCGTGGTGGGCATGGACCTGGTGCTCATGGTCATCGCTGCCGACGAGGGCATCATGCCTCAGACCCGGGAGCATCTGGACATCCTGCAGCTGCTGGGCATCGAAAAGACCATCCTGGTCATCACCAAGTGCGATCTGGTGGAGCCGGAGTGGCTGGACATGATGGAGGAGGAGATCAAGGAGGGGCTCAAGGACACCATCCTGGACGGGGCCCCCTCGGTGCGGGTGTCCTCCACCACGGGCATGGGCATCGACGAGCTGAAGGACATCATCTGGAAGACGGTCCGGGACGAGGTGCCCGAGCGGGATGTGAACAGCATCCCCCGGCTGCCCATCGACCGGGTGTTCACCATCTCCGGCTTCGGCACCATCGTCACCGGCACGCTCCTCAGCGGCACCATCACGAAAAACGACGACCTGGAGCTCTATCCCACCGGGAAGATGTGCAAGATCCGCAACATCCAGGTCCACGAGAAGAACCAGGACGTGTGCCAGGCGGGCCAGCGGGTGGCCATCAACCTGTCCAACGTGAAAAAGAGCGAGATCGAGCGGGGCTATTGCCTGGCGCCCCCCAACAGCATGGAGAACAGCCGCCTTCTGGACGTGCGGCTGCGGGTGCTGGCCTCCTCCGAGCGGGTGATCCGCAACCGGGAGCGGCTGCACCTGTTCATCGGCACCAGCGAGGTGCTGTGCCGAGCGGTGCTGCTGGATAAGGAGGACCTGGGCCCCGGCGAGGAGGGCCTGGCCCAGCTCATATTGGAGGACGTGCTCACCGTCAAGCGGGGAGACCGGTTCGTGGTGCGGTTTTATTCGCCCCTGGAGACCATCGGCGGCGGCACGGTGCTGGGGGCCAACTCCCGGAAGAAAAAGCGCTTCCAGGAGGGGGTGCTGGACGAGCTGAACCGGAAGGAGTCCGGCTCGCTGGCGGACCTGGCGGAGCTGCACATCCGGGAGGCGTGGGACAGCATGATCACCCTGTCGGAGCTGGCCAAGACCGTGGCTCACTCCAGGGAGGAGCTGCTGCCCTTCCTCAAGCAGCTGCAGGACGACGAGCTCATCGAGGCCTATGAGATGACCTCGGATGTGTATTACTGGCACGCCGACGCCGCCTTCAAGGCCCGGCAGGACATTACCAACGCCCTGAAGGAGTACCACTACCAGTACCCCTACCGGTTCGGCATCAACAAGGCCACCGTGCATCACACCTATCTGAAGCGGGTCAAGACCAACATCTTCGACCGCATCCTCCGGCGGATGATCGACCAGGGCTACTTCAAGCTCCACAACGAGTATCTCATGCTGGCCCAGTTCGACATCCCCCACGACAAGACCTATAACGCTGTGGAAAAGCTGCTCATCGACACCTTCGAGACCGCGGGCTATGAGATGCTGCGCTTCAGCGAGATCGACAAACGGCGCTATCCCGATGAGACGGTGATGGACATCCTGTCCCTGCTCATCGAGGACGGCCGCTGCGTCCGGGTGGGGGACAGCCTGCAGCTGTATACCATGAAGCACTTCATGGACGACGCCCAAAAGATGGTGGAGGATTTCTTCCAGACCCACGACGTCATCACCATCAAGGACGTGAAGGAGATGTGCGGCTGCAGCCGCAAGTGCGCCAAGCCCATCGTGGAGTACATGGACTCCATCAAGCTCACCAAAAAGGTGGGCGCGGAGACGGAACGGGTGGCGTTCCGCTGACGGCCGGAGGTGAAGACATTGAATCTGAAGCAGATCGAGGCGTTCGTGAAGATCGCCAATAACAACAGCTTCTCCCGCACGGCCAAGGAGCTCTATCTGACCCAGCCCACCGTCAGCGCCTATATCACCAACCTGGAGGCGGAGCTGGGGGTGCAGCTGTTTGCCCGGACCACCAAGTCGGTGGACCTGACCGAGGAGGGCCGGCGCATCTATCTCTACGCCCGGGAGATGGTGGAGCTCTCCTACACCATCCAGAACATGTTCCGCGCGGACCGGAAGGACGAGCCGGAGCGGCAGATCGTCGTGTCCGCCTCCACTTTGCCGGCCCAGTATCTGCTGCCTCGCATCCTGGCGGAGTTCAGCCGCCGGTACCCCCAGACCCGCTTCCGGGTCATCGAGTCGGACAGCGAGGGCGTCATCGCCGATATCGTGGACCACAAGGCGGACCTGGGGTTCGTGGGCACGGCCGTGCCCCGGCCCAACTGCGAGTACGTGCCCTTTTTCCAGGACGAGCTGGTGGTGGTGACTCCCAACACCGACAGATACCGGCAGCTGCGGGAGGCAAAGGGCTCCATGGACTGGCTGCTGGAGGAGGCCTTTGTCCTGCGGGAGGACGGCTCCGGCACCCGGCGGGAGGCGCTGGCCTATCTGAAGGAGCTGGGCATTGAGGAGAACCGGCTGCGGATCGTCGCCAACTTCGCCAACTCCGACGCGGTGCTGATGAGCGTGCGGGAGGGCATCGGCATCTCGGTGATCAGCCGCCTGGCCGCCCAGGAGAGCATCCGGCGGGGGGACGTGCTGGACTTCCAGCTGGCGGAAAAGGGCGCCTTCCGGCGGATCTATATGGTCACCAGCCAGATCCGGCCCGCCTCCGACGCCGTCCAGAAGATGGCCGCCCTGGTGAAGAAGCTCTATGGCAACGTGTAAGCGGCTGCTGGTCTACGGGGACTCCAACACCTACGGCTTCGACCCGGACTGGGGCAACCAGGGGGGACGCTATCCCGCCGAGGACCGCTGGCCGGACATCCTGGCCCGGGCGCTGGAGGGGTCGTGGCAGGTATATACCGACGCCCTGCCGGGCCGGTGCATCCCCACGCTGCGCTTCGAGTGGGAGGCCCTGACCGCCGCGCTGGACCGGTGCGGCCGGCCGGACCTGTTCGCCGTGATGCTGGGCACCAACGATCATCTGTCCGCGCCCCGGCCGGACCCGGAGCGGGTGGGAAAGAGGCTGGAGGCGTTTCTCGCCCAGGCCATGGAGGGCCCCCTGGCGGGGACGCCCGCGCTGGTCATCGCACCGCCCTATATGGACTTTGGCGCTGACCGGTACTACGCGAAGTATTCCACTATCTCCGGGGAGCTGAGCCGGGCCGTAAAGGCGTGCGCGGAGCGGATGGGCGCCGGCTTTCTGGACGCGGGGGCGCTGCCCCTGGCGGCGGACGGCATCCATCTGCTGCCGGAGGGCCACCGGCTGCTGGCGGAAAAGGTGCTGGCCTATATGCGGCGTCTGCCGGCGTAAAACGAGAAAAAAGCGGCCGTCTCCGGGAGGAGACGGCCGCTGCCGTTATCATATGTCTCAGGCGCCGGCCCGGGTCACCTTGCTCAGGCTCAGGCTCTTCCACCGGCCGGACCGATAGCGCAGCGCCATCAGCAATGTACGCAGCAGCTGGTCGGCCACCAGCGCGATCCAGGCCCCCCACAGGCCCAGATGGAAGTAGTTGATCAGCAGGATGCACAGCATTGCCCGCACGCCCAGCACCGTCACCGCCATGACCACCGCCGGAAAGCGGGTGTCCCCCGCGCCCCGCAGGCCGCCGGCCACGATGAACTGGTCCGCCTGGAAGGGCTGGCTGCCCGCCAGCAGGATCAGGATGGGCGCGCCCATGGAGATGATCTCCGGGTCGTTTTTGAAAAGGGCGATGATCTGATCGTTGAACAGCACCATCAGCACCATCAGCACGAAGGACGCGGTGATGCCCAGGTCCCGGGTCTTGCGCATGTATACCGCGGACATGTCGTACCGCCGCTTGCCGATGGACTGGCCCATGAGGGTGGTGGCGGCGGTGGCGAAGGCCTGGCCCATCATGAAGGTCAGGGACTGCACGTTCATGCACACCTGGTGGGTGGCGTAGACGGTGTCGCCCAGCCCGGCCACCTGGCGGACGTAGATGATGATGCCGGCCCGGAGGAACAGCTGCTCCATCATGGAGGGGATGCCGATGCCCACCACCTGGCCCATCAGACGCCGGTCGAGCACGAACTTTTCCTTCAGGTCCAGATAGACGTAGTGCCGGCGACGCAGGGACACGGCCATGGCGATGAAGAAGGCCACGGTCTGGCCGATGACGGTGGCCCAGGAGGCGCCCGCCACGCCCATCTTGGGCACGCCGAAGTGGCCGTAGATCATCACATAGTTGAAAAACAGGTTGATGAGGTTGGCCAGGGTGTTGTAGATCATGGGGGTGCGGGCGTCGCCGATGCCCCGCAGCGCGGCCGTCACGGTGATGCCCAGACACAGGGGGATGAAGCCGTACAGCTGGATGTTGAGATAGATCACCGCCTGGGACAGGGTCTCGTCGCTGATGCCGGAGCCGCCCATGAAGCGGATCATGGGCTCGCACAGCACCAGCCCGACGGCCATGAACAGCGCGGACATGAGCATGTTGAGGAGCATGGCGTGCTTGAACACGCGGTTGGCGCCAAGACGGTCCTGCTGGCCCCGGAAGCGGGCGATCATGGCCGTGGAGCCCACGTTCATGGCCTGGATCATGGTCATGAGAAGGAACTTCGGCTGGGCGGCCAGACCCACCGCCGCCAGGGCGGCGATGCCCTCCTGGCCGGGGAGCCGGCCCACCATCACCTGGTCGGCCATGCTGGTCAGCTGGGTGAGCAGCAGCTCCACCAGGCTGGGCCAGGCGATGAGCGCCACGTCCCGGTACAGCCGCCGGCTGCTGATCCCCTCCGGGATCCGGATGCGCCCCACCTTTCCGGTGGCGTCAGGGGAGTCCGGCTGGCCGTAATCCAGATCGTCCAGCGCCGTATAGACCGTTTTTCCCTCCGGCTTTCCGCTGGCGCCCATACCGGTGCCCCCTTCGCATAAAAAATCGCGTCCCGACGACGCTCTGCAGATATTATTCTAGGCTCGACATTTTTCCCTGTCAAGTGCCGCGAGACAACTTTGTGACCTTGCACAAATCGTGAAGAGCGGGGCCGGTCGGACCGGCCCCGCTGGGTATGGGTTTCTGCCCGTCAGGACTCCAGCTGCCGCAGGGCTTTTTTGAACTGGAAGGAGAACAGGATCGCCGTGAACGTGACGGCCAGCACGTCCGCCACCGGCTCGGCGGTGTACACGGCCATGGTCTTGTCCGCCATGAGGTGGGGCATGATGTAGATCAGCGGGATCAGCAGCACGAACTTTCGCACCACCGCCACCGTCACCGACGCCTTGGCGTTGCCCAGGGACATGAAGGTCATCTGGCAGGCGATCTGCACGCCGAACAGGACCACGGCCCCGCAGTACACCCGCAGCGCCCGGGAGGCGAAGTCCAGCAGCGCCGGCACCGAGGTGAATATCCCCGCGAAGGCCCGGGGGAAGAGCATGATCGCCCCCCACAGGGTCACGGAGTAGACCACGCTGGAGATGAGCAGCAGCCGGAAGATGGCCTTCACCCGGGAGGCGTTCCTGGCGCCGAAGTTGTAGCTGGCGATGGGCTGCGCGCCCTGGGCAAGGCCCTGCAGGGGCATCATGGCGAACTGCATCACGCTGGTGAGGATGGTCATGCTGCCCACGGCCAGGTCCCCGCCGTATCTCAGAAGGGAGGAGTTGAAGCACACGGAGATCACGCTCTCGCTGGCCTGCATGATGAAGGGGGCGATGCCCAGCGCCACGCAGGGGCCCACCAGCTCCAGGCGGATGGGGAGGGTGCTCTTCTTCAGCCGGAGGATGGACTTATCGCTGGACAGGAACCGGATCACCCACACACAGCTGACGCCCTGGGACAGGATGGTGGCCAGGGCCGCGCCCCGCACCCCCATGTGCAGCAGGAAGATGAAGATGGGGTCCAGGATGATGTTGCACACCGCGCCGATGAGCACGGTGAGCATGCCCATCTTGGCGAAGCCCTGGGCGGTGATGTAGGCGTTCATGCCCAGGGTCACCTGCACAAAGGCGGTGCCCAGGGCGTAGATCTGCATATAGGAAGCGGCGTAGCCGATGGTGTTCTCGCTGGCGCCGAAGGTGAGCAGCAGCGGCCGGTGGAATGCCAGCAGCACGGCGGTGGTCACCAGGGACACTACCACCTGCAGGGAGAAGCAGCTGCCCATAGTCTTCTCCGCCGTCTCCGGGTCGCCCTTGCCCATGAAGATGGAGGCCCGGGGCGCGCCGCCGGAGCCGATGAGGGCGGCGAAAGCGGACACGAACAGGATCACCGGCATGCACACGCCCACTCCCGTCAGGGCCAGGTCGCTGTCCGCGCCCATGTGGCCGATATAGATCCGGTCCACGATGTTGTAGAGCATGTTGATCAGCTGGGCCGCGATGGTGGGGATGGCCAGACGAAACAGGAGCTTTCCCACCGGCTCGGTACCGAGGAAACCGTTGTCCTTTTCCAAAGCGAAAACACTCCTTCCCGGGCGTTTTTCGGAGCGGGTCCTTTACAAGCAAGACCCGGTCTGTTATATTGATTATATTACAAAGGATCGCGCCATGTCAACGCCGTCACAGCGCGAGAAAGGAGTCCAGAATGAACCATTCCAACCCGCTCCTGAAGGGCCAGTCCGGCCAGCGGTTCATCACCTTCGGCGAGGTGATGCTCCGCCTCACGCCCCCCAACTATGAGAAGATCCGCATGGCGTCCAACTTCGAGGCCAGCTACGGCGGCAGCGAGGCCAACATCGCGCTGGCCCTGGCGAATCTGGGCGTGGACAGCAGCTTCTTCAGCGTGGTCCCCAACAACTCCCTGGGCAAGAGCGCGGTGCGCATGCTCCGCTCCAACGACGTCCACTGCACCCCCGTGATCCTCTCCACCCCCGAGGAGACCCCCTCCCACCGGCTGGGCACCTATTATCTGGAGACCGGCTACGGCATCCGGCCCAGCAAGGTCACCTACGACCGCAAGCACTCCGCCATCACCGAGTACGATTTCTCCAAGGTGGATCTGGACTGGCTGCTGGGCGGGTTCGACTGGCTGCACCTGAGCGGCATCACCCCGGCCCTGAGCCCCAGCTGCGCGGATTTCACCCTGCGGTGCATCAAGTCCGCCAAGGAGAAGGGCCTGACCGTCAGCTTCGACGGCAACTTCCGCAGCCTGCTGTGGACCTGGGAGCAGGCCCGGGACTTCTGCACCCAGTGCCTGCCCTACGTGGACGTGCTGCTGGGCATCGAGCCGTACCACCTGTGGAAGGATGAGACCGACCACGCCAAGGGAGACTGGAAGGACGGCGTGCCCCTGCAGCCCAGCTATGAGCAGCAGGACGAGATCTTCCAGCACTTCGTGGAGCGCTATCCCAACATCTCCTGCATCGCCCGGCATGTGCGCTACGCCCATACCGGCAGCGAGAACAGCCTGATGGCCTATATGTGGTACCAGGGCCACACCTTCGAGAGCCGGCTGTTCACCTTCAACATCCTGGACCGGGTGGGCGGCGGCGACGCCTTCGCCAGCGGCCTGATCTACGCCATGATGAACGGCTACAAGCCCATGGACATGGTGAACTTCGCCGTGGCCAGCTCCGTCATCAAGCACACCATCCACGGCGACGCCAACATCACCGACGACGCCGAGAGCATCCGCTCCATCATGAACATGAACTACGACATCAAGCGCTGACAGGCGCGAAAAAGAGCCCCCGGCCGCGGCCGGGGGCTCTTTTTCGCGCCTGGATCAGTAGTTCTGGGCGTGGACCTCGAAATAGGACTGGGGATGGCTGCAGGTGGGGCAGACCTGGGGGGCCTCGGTGCCCACCACGATGTGGCCGCAGTTGCGGCATTCCCACACCTTGACCTCGCTCTTGGCGAACACCTGGGCGGTCTGGACGTTCTGGAGCAGGGCGCGGTAGCGCTCCTCATGGGTCTTCTCGATGGCGGCCACCAGGCGGAACCGGGCGGCCAGCTCGTGGAAGCCCTCCTCGTCGGCGGTCTTGGCGAAGCCGTCGTACATGTCGGTCCACTCGTAGTTCTCCCCGTCCGCGGCCGCGGCCAGGTTCTGGGCGGTGTCGCCGATGCCCTCCAGCTCCTTGAACCAGAGCTTGGCGTGCTCCTTCTCGTTGTCGGCGGTCTTCAAAAACAGAGCGGCGATCTGCTCAAAGCCCTCTTTCTTGGCCTTGGAGGCGAAATAGGTGTACTTGTTGCGGGCCTGGGACTCGCCTGCAAAGGCGGCCTGCAGGTTCTTCTCGGTCTGGGTGCCAGCGTATTTGCTCATCGTTCGATCTCCTTTGTGTCAGATTCAGCGGCGCCGCGCCGGTCCCCAGGGACGGTCAGGCCATCTGTGCCTTGATTCTACCACAGGCCGGGCGCGGCTGTCAATGGATGGGGCGCCGGAGAGCCTGACCTTGCATTTTCCCGGCAAGTATGGTAATATATTGCTTTAGTGAACATAACACCGTCCGGCCCGCCGGACGGAGGGGAGGGGCTCATGACGATCCTATATGCCGCCCTGCTGGGGCTGGTCCAGGGCGTGGCGGAATTTCTGCCCATATCCAGCTCCGGCCATCTGGCCCTGCTGGAGAACATCCTGGGCGCCAACGGCCTGATGGAACTGGACGGCAGCGCTTTTTTCAACATCCTGCTGCACCTGGCCACCCTGGCCGCGGTGATCATCGCCTACTGGCCGGACATCGTGGATATGCTCTATGAGGTGGGGGACATGGCCTCGGACCTGGTCCACGGCCAGGGGCTCTCCGCCCGGGGCAATCCAACCCGCAAGCTCATCTATATGATGCTGCTGGCCACGGTGCCCCTGTTCGTCATCGTCCCCTTCAATGACGCCATCGAGCGGCTGAACGCCATCCCCTGGTTCATCGGCGCGGCCCTGATCCTGACGGGCACGCTGCTGTACATAGCCGACCGCCTGCCCCGGGGCAGAAAGACGGAGGAGGACATGACCGTGGTGGACGCGCTGGTGATCGGCCTGGCCCAGGCGCTGGCCACCATCCCGGGCCTGAGCCGGTCCGGGACCACCATCGCCGCCGGCATGTCCCGGGGCCTGAGGCGGTCCTTCGCGGTGCGGTTCTCCTTCCTGATCAGCCTTCTGTCCGTGGCCGGAGCCGTGGTGCTGCAGGTGCTGGACGTGCTGGAGGAGGGCATCGACAAGGCCATGGTCCCCGCCTATGGGGTGGGGATGCTGGTGGCCGGCGTCACGGGGTATTATTCCATCCGGCTGCTGCAGCGGATCGTGCGCAGCGGAAAATTCGGAGGCTTTGCCTATTACTGCTGGATCATCGGCGTGGTGAGCATCACCGTCTGGTTCAGACTGAACGGATAACGGAGGCACTATGGCACAGAAGAAGACCACGTCCCGCGCCGGGACCGGGAAGAAAAAGACCTCTTCCCGGAGCGGGAGCGGTACGAAAAAAACAAGCTCCTCCGCCCGGAGCAGCGCGGCGAAAAAGCCCGCCGCCCGGGGCGGCAGCCACAGCACGTCGTCCGCCTCCCGGTCCAGGACCCCGTCGCGGCCCCAGCCCCAGCCCCGCCAGCCCATCCGGCGGCAGGTGGGGTGCGTGGTGCTGCTGTTTTTGGGCATCATATCCGCCATCGGCTGGTTCCCCGTGGACGGATGGCTGGTGAGCGCGCTGCGCAAGTTCTGGTTCGGCATGCTGGGCTGGGGCTTTTACATTACCCCGGTGTGCCTTTTGTGGGGCTCGCTGATCCTGGGGTTCCACAGGGGCCGTCCGGTGGCGGCCCGGCTGACCTGCGTGCTGCTGCTGCCGGTGGTGTTCGGCGCGTTCATCCATGCGCTGCTGTTCAACCGGGACGGCGTGTTCGGCGGTGGCCTGGGCAACGGCGTCAAGCTCCTCTGGACCCTGGGGCAGGACACCTCGGAGCACTGCGGCGGCGCGCTGGCGGGCTCGGTGGGGGTGCTGCTGCGCACCTCCGTGGGCCTGGTGGGCAGCTTTTTGGTGCTGACGGCGTCCTTCATCCTGCTGATCGTGGAGGGAGCCAGCATCTCCCTGACGGAGCTGCTGGCCCGGTATAAGGACCGGCCCCGGCTGCGCTATGAACCGGTGCCTGACGAGGAGCCGGACGAGAGCGATATCATCACCGACGAGGACTATTTCTTCCCCCTGAACGGCGGCGCGCCCATCCCCCGCACGGAGACGCCCGGCCCGGCGGCGCCTCCGGTGAAAAAGACGCCGGCGAAAACGGCGCCGGAGAAAAAACCCGCCGCGGCGAAAAGACCGGCCCGGCCCAGCTTTTATGACCAGAGCCGGGAGGAGGCCAAGGACGAGCTGTTCGCCCAGTTCGACGTGGACCCGGAGGCCATGGCCCGGGTGGCGGCGGCCCTGGACGCCAAGCAGACCGCCCGGCCGAAGAAGACCCGTGAGACGAAGCCCGCTCCGGAGCAGAAGCCGGCCGGCAGCGAGAAAAAGACGCCGGCGGCCTCTCCCACGGCGGACGCCGCTCCCCTGGATATGGAGCAGGCTGCCGCCATCGCCGGCGTGGAGCTGCACTCCGCCGACATGGACCAGGGCGCGGCGGCACCGGAGAAGGTCCGCATCGACAAGGACGCCGAGGCCGCCGCAGTGGCCCAGCAGATCGCGGCGGCGGAGGAAGAGGACAAGCCCGAGTACATCTTCCCGGATGTGTCTCTCCTCAACCGCAGCGGCGACGACAGCTACGACGCGGGTGACGACCTGGACGAGACGGAGGAGCAGCTGGAGAACGCCGTGCGCAGCTTCGGCGTGGGCGCCAGCGTGGTGGGGGCGGTCCACGGCCCCACCATCACCCGCTATGAGATGAAGCTGGAGCAGGGCGTGAAGCTGAACAAGATCACCAACCTGGCCGGGGACATCGCCCTGAGCCTGGGGGTGAAGAGCGTGCGCATCGCCCCGGTGCCCGATAAGATCTCCACCGTAGGCGTGGAGGTGCCCAACCAGAGCGTGCGCACTGTGTGGCTGGGCGACCTGGTGGACTCCGACGAGTTCAGGAACAACAAAAACAAGCTCTGCGTGGCCCTGGGCAAGGACATCGGCGGCAACGTGGTGGTGAGCAACCTGGCCAAGATGCCCCATCTGCTCATCGCCGGCACCACCGGCTCCGGCAAGAGCGTGTGCGTCAACTCCATGATCCTGAGCCTGCTGTATAAGTCCACCCCCGAGGAGGTCCGCATGATCATGATCGACCCCAAGATGGTGGAGTTCGTGGTCTACAACGGCATGCCCCACCTGTACGTGCCGGTGGTCACCGACGCGAAAAAGGCGGCCGGGGCCCTGCAGTGGGCGGTGGTGGAGATGCTCAAGCGCTACAGGCTGTTCTCCGAGGCGGGGGTGCGGGAGCTGGCCGCCTACAACGCCATCCAGAAGAACCAGGGCGAGCCCATCCTGCCCCAGGTGGTCATCTTCATCGACGAGCTGGCGGACCTGATGATGGTGGCCTCCAAGGAGGTGGAGGAGTCCGTCTGCCGGGTGGCCCAGATGGGCCGGGCGGCGGGCATGCACCTGGTCATCGCCACCCAGAGCCCCCGGGCAGACGTGATCACGGGCCTGATGAAGGCCAACATCCCCAGCCGCATCGCCCTGAGCGTGTCCGGCCCTCTGGAGAGCCGGATCATCCTGGACCAGCAGGGGGCGGAAAAGCTGCTGGGCAACGGCGATATGCTCTATTCGCCCATCGGCAGCAAGCCCATCCGGCTCCAGGGTGCCTTCGTCACCGACGAGGAGCGGGAGCAGATCATCGACTTCGTCAAGCGAGAGGCGGAGGCGGAGTACTCCGACGAGATCCTGGCGGAGATCGAGAAGGCCGCCGCCGACAAGGACCAGAAAAACGCCGCCGACGAGGAGCCGGCGGAAAAGAGCGATTACGACGAGCTGCTGCCCCAGGCGGTGGAGGTCATCTTCGAGACGAAGCAGGCGTCCGTCTCCATGCTCCAGCGCCGGCTGAAGCTGGGCTACTCCCGGGCCGCCCGGCTCATCGACCAGCTGGAGGAGGTGGGAGTGGTGGGCCCCTACGAGGGCTCCAAGCCCCGCCAGATCGTGCTCACCAAGCAGCAGTGGCAGGAGATGCAGTATGCCCACGGCACCGCGCCGGTGGACACCATCGCCCACGAGTTCGCCCAGATCTCCGAGGACGACCAGTTCGCCCCCACGGCCGAGGAGCTGGAGGGGGAGGACGATGTGCCCCCCCTTGACCCGGACGAGGGGAGCGAGGGAGAGGAGGACGAGCAGCCGTGAGCGAGCTTTGCCCGCCCCTGGAGGCGGAACGGCTCCGCTCCCTCGGCCCGCTGGAGCTGGCCCACGTGGGGGACGGGGTCTATGAGCTGATGGTGCGCACCCACCTGGCCGCCGCCGGCGGCAGGGTGGGGGATCTGCACCGGGCGGCGGTGGCCTATGTGTCCGCGTCGGCCCAGGCGGCCGCGCTGGAGCGGCTGCTGCCCTGTCTGACGGAGGAGGAGACCCACGTGGTCCACCGGGGCCGCAACGCCCACGTCCACGGCTGCCCCTCCGGGTGCACCCCGGCCCAGTATCACGCCGCCACGGCCCTGGAGGCCCTGTTCGGCTGGCTGTGGCTCAGCGGCCGGGCGGAGAGAGCGCGGACGCTGTTCGCGTCGGTTTTGGAGGAAGAGCATGCCTCTTGACGCCTTATTTTTGAATGAGCTGTGCCGGGAGCTGGACGAGACGCTCACCGGCTGCAAGATCGACCGTGTCCATCAGCCGGAAAAGGACACGGTCTTGCTGGCTCTGCGGGGGAGCGAGGGCCCCGCGCGGCTGCTGATCTGCTTCGGCTCCGGCTCCGCCCGGGTATGCCTGACCCAGGCCAGCTATGAAAATCCCGCCCAGCCGCCTATGTTCTGCATGCTCCTGCGCAAGCATCTGCAGGGGGCGCGGATCACCGCCATCACCCAGCCGGAGGGGGAGCGGATGCTCCTCATGCGCCTGAGCGCCTACGACGAGTTGGGGGAGAGCGTGGAGAAGACCCTGGCGGTGGAGCTGCTGGGCCGCAACGCCAATCTCATCCTAGTGGACGGGGACGGCCGCATCCTGGACGCCGCCCGCCGGGTGGACGAGGAGATGAGCCCGCTGCGGCAGCTGCTGCCGGGGCTCATCTACCGGCTGCCGCCCAAGCCGGAGCCCGGGAAGTTCTCGGGCCTGTCGCCGCTGATCCGGCGGGAGCTGGAGTGGCGGGGCATAGAGCCCGTCCCGGCCAGCCTGGAGGGCATGGAGCGGACCCCCACCATGCTGGTGGAGGGCGGGAAGCCCAAAGACTTCACCTTCCTGCCCATCCTGCAGTACGGCCCGTCGGTGGAGAGCATCTCCTATCCCGGCTGGTCGGCGCTGCTGGAGGCCTTTTACGCCGAGAAAGACCGGACCGAGCACCTGCGCAGCCGGGCCAGGAGCATGACGAAGCTGGTCCGCGGGGCCAAGAACCGCTCGGAGAAGAAGCTGGCCCTGCGGCTGCAGGAGCTGGCCGCCACCGAGGACCGGGAGACGGACAAGCGCCGGGGCGATCTCATCACCGCCAACATCTGGCGGATGAAGCAGGGCGTGGCCAGCGTGACGCTGGAGGATTTTTATGAGCCGGATCAGCCGGCGGTGACTGTGCCCCTGGACCCGAGAAAGTCCCCCCAGCAGAATGCCGCGGCCTATTATAAGCAGTACGCGAAGAAAAAGACCGCCCGGGAGCATCTGACGGGCCTCATCGAGGCCAACCGGACGGAGGCGGCCTATCTGGCGTCCGTCGCCGTGGAGCTGGACCGGGCCCAGACCCAGGCGGACCTGGATGTGATCCGCCAGGAGCTGGTCCAGGCGGGATACGTCAAGGAGCCGCGCAGGGGAAAGCGCCGGGAAAAGCCCGCCCAGCCTCTGCGGTTCGTAACCAGCGCGGGCCTGGAGGTGTTGGTGGGGCGGAGCAATCTGCAAAACGACGAGCTGACCTTCCGGACGGCCCGGCGGACGGACCTGTGGCTGCACGCGCAAAAGCTCCACGGGGCCCACGTGATCCTCCGGTGCGAGGGGATGGAGCCGGACGAGCGGTCCGTCTACGAGGCGGCGTGCCTGGCGGCGTTTTACTCCGAGGGGGGCCAGGCCGGACACGTGGCGGTGGACGCCACCCAGGTCCGCTTCGTGAAAAAACAGAAGGGCGGCCGCCCGGGGATGGTGTTCTACACCGACCAGAGGACGATCATGGCAGAGCCCAAAAAAGGATTATAAAAGGATGACAGGCAGAAATGCCTGTCATCTCTCCTATTGTCGGGTATCAGCCGCCTGTGACCAGGCCGATGGCGTTGGCCAGCAGCTCCGCCGCGCCGGCGCGGGTCAGCGTCGTCTCCACGTCCTCCCAGCTGCGCGTCATCACGCCGCAGGCGGTCAGATTGGCCACCGCCTGGGCCCAGCTCTCCCGGCTGTTGGCCTCGCCCACGTAGGCGGCGGCGCTGACCACATCGGTGACGCCGAGCACGGAGTTGAGGGTGACGCAGGCCTCCCGGAGCGTGATCGTCTCCGCCGGATCGAAGGTGGCGCCGGAGACGCCCGGTTGGCCCTGGATATAGCCGTTCATCAGCGCCGTGGCCACGTAGGGCTTCAGCCAGAGGCCGATGTCCCCGTCATCCCGGAAGCCGGTGGAGCTGACGCCCTTGAGCAGGTCGCAGCCCGCCGCGGTCATGCACATGGACAGAAACTCGCCCCGGGTGACCTCCGTGTCCGGGTTGAACACGTAATCGTCCCCCACGTATTCGCCGGTGAACACCCCGTTCTCCGTCAGGACGATGGCGGCGTACTCGCTGCCGCTGCCGGTGAGATCGGAGTAGGTCACCTTGGACTTCTGCTTGATGAGCTTGATGATCACCGTGCCCTCCTGGGAGGTGTTGCCGGCGCTGTCGGTGGCCCGGAAGCCGAAGTAATCCTTGCCCCGCTTGCCCTCCTCCGGCGTGTAGACGAAGGCGCCGTTGGGGGACAGGCGCACCGTGCCCTTCATGGGCTGGGTGACGATCTCGAAGGTCAGCTCGTCGCCGTCCGGATCGTGGGCGGTGAGCTGGCCGCCCACGGATACGCCCCGGTAGGTCTCGATCTGCTGGTTCTCCGCCACGGGGGCGGTGCTGCCGGGAGCGGCCCCGGCGGCGTCTATGCGGCCGCTGACGGATACGATGGACTGGCTGGGCGCGTAGACAGCGCCGGGGGAGGCGCTGGCGTCGGGGTCCGCGCTGACCGCGGGATCGGCGGCCGTGGTCTGGACGGAGCCGCCCTGCCCCAGATCGGACACGTCCCGCAGCGGCGCGGCCGCCAGAGCGGGCGTGGCGCCCAGGAGGAAGAGTATGAGCAGGACCCATGTGATTGTACGTTTCATGTAACGACCTCCATGATGATTTGTACCGGTATTGTTTGCGGGCACAGTGCAAAATATTCCCAGCGGGGCGCGCCGGAGCTTGCCACATTCTTGTGATATCATAAGCGGCAGCTCCCGCGGATATGACAGGCCCCGGGGCAAAATTCGGAGGATGGGCCTTGACAAACAGCATGAATCTGCTATAATTATCAGGCATTCCAAGCGGGGTTGCTGGAATTGGCAGACAGGCAGGCTTGAGGTGCCTGTGTTCGTCAGGACGTGTGGGTTCAAGTCCCATACCCCGCACCAAATCCCGGAAGTACCGAAAATACGGGCTTCCGGGATTTTTTCTTGTGTTTTCAAGCGTTTGCGGGCTTTTCAAAGTATATCAAATGTTTACTTTATAAACCTTTTTAGCATCTTTAAAACTTTGATTTTACAAAAAATGCGGATGAAAACGCGGATGAAACAGCCGGAGGCGCTATGCCCCCGGCTTGAAAAATTATTGGAATTATTCTGTGTACTTCTTCCTGTCGGACTGTGCCGACCGCTTAACTATAAACATTATAGCACTACTGACAATGGTCATCATAGCATACCCGGCTGCCGATATCGACCGCCCGGCTTTTATGCTTTCTCGAACACTGCACACCATGCGGGGCGCAGCTATGGCCACCGTCGCCCCGGCGACCTTGATTTTCTGCTTTAAAGCGTTTATACTGTGATCGTATCCGATCCATTGGGAAAAACGGCGATATGGAGCGTTGCGATGGGGACGAACGACATCACCACCGTCCAGCCAATTGAATATGACGCCGTCCTGTATGGGCACATGACGCCTGCCGAGGCGGCCGCTTATCTTCAGGACGGCAGGGTGGTCCCACGCTCCTTTGGGGAGACGCTTCGCCTGATGTACCCCTATGCCGACCTGCAAAGCAGGCTGACAGGTTTTTTTGCGGCCCAGCCGGGCGCGGAGGCCCGTGCCGTG
The DNA here is from genome assembly GCA_947626345.1 of uncultured Oscillospiraceae bacterium. Lineage (GTDB taxonomy): Bacteria > Bacillota > Clostridia > Oscillospirales > Oscillospiraceae > CAJOIG01. Next base: position 54,907 of record CANQSF010000001.1, read on the forward strand.
CGCCGGAATGTCCGCAACTGGCTGGGCTCCCGTCACCGCCCCTCCAACCGGCGGGACGTGTTCGGCATCGCCTTTGCCCTGCGGCTGACGGAGCAGCAGCTGGACCATCTCCTGTGTGTTTGCACCGACTACGGCATCCAGTACCGAAACGGCTGGGAGGCGGTGTTCTCCTGGTTTTTGCGCAATGGCCGCCCCTGGCAGGAGGCGGCGGACTTTTATGGCGCTCTGCCCGTGGCGCCCGGCCTGGACCAGGTCACCGGCCGGGAGGCGTCCCAGCTCACCAGGGAGATACGCGACGAGATGCTCCTGGCCGTCACCCTCCCGGAGCTGGAGGCGTGCTATAGGCGGAATCTGGACAAATTCGGCTCCCTGCATCTGAGGGCGTATTACTATTTCGAGCTCTATATGCGCCAGCTGATCCGGCCCGAGCCGCCCTGGGCGGACGAGGAGGAGCGGGATTACTCCGTGGAGACTGTGATGGAGACCTATCTCACCGTCCACATGCCCAGCGGCGCCAGCCGGAAGGGCTTCAGCGTGGTCCAGCGGCTGGTCAAGCAGAACTGGCCCAACGCCACGAGCCTGAAGAACATCCGCCTGCACAAGGAGGACGTGCCCCGGAAGCTGCTGCTGCTTCTGTACGTGGTGACAGAGAACGTAGGCGTCCAGGACGGGCCCTACAACGAGGACTACGGGGAGGAGGACCTGACCGTCGAGGAGCGGCTGGACGACCACTGGTGGACCCTCAACGCCCTGCTGGCCGACTGCGGCATGGCCCCGCTGGACCCCCGCAACGCCACTGACTGGCTCATCCTGTACTGCATGTGCGGCGACCCGGACGAGCCCATGAGCGACCGTCTGGAGCAGGTCATCAAGCACATGTTCAAAAATATCCGGGAATAACGGCATACAAAACCCGCCGGGAACGAGATCGTTCCCGGCGGGCGTTTTCGTCTATTGCTGCTCCCACACCGGCTCGACGCCCTCTACGTCCACTTGGTCATCCCAGTTGTCCCTGCGGACCAGCCGGAGCGTGCCGCTGTTTTGGATGGGGACGGTGATCTTCTTGGGCGCGCCCAGATACATCTCTCCCCGGTTCACCAGCGTGCCTGACGCGTCAAAGATGTCGTCCTGCGTGCTGCCTACCCAAACGTGGCCGTCGTTTTCCAGCGTCGTGCCCTCCGTCATGGTCACGTCCGCGTTGCCGAACGTGAGCCAGCACATCCCGCCCACCGTGACCGCACACTCGTCCAGCCGGACCGTCTTTCCAGAAAAGCGCACCGACGTTCCGTCGCCCGACAGGCCCAGCTTCGCGTCCGCCAGCTCTGCGTCCGCGGGGAATGTGAGCCCCCCGCTGACGGATATGCTGGCCTCGCGGGCGGAGAAACCGCCGCGAAATGGGGCAAAAACGCTGGCGCCGGCATCCACCGTCATATCCGCCCCGTCCATGGTGAACTGCTCCGCCCGCATGGGGGCGAACACCGCGCCGCGCACGGTGATGTGCGCATTGTCCAGGGTAAGGCTCCGGCACTCGCCGTACAGGGCCGTGACCGGACCGGCCAGGGTCAGCTCCCCGCCGGGCTCCACGGTCAGGGAGCTGCCGTCCGTCAGCGCCGCCTGGCTGTGTTCATACACCCGCAGGGTATCGGCCCGCAGCGAGCCGCCCTTCCACAGGACCAAGGTCGTGCCCTGTACGGCGATAGGGGCCTCCGGCCCCGCCGTCACAGCGCCGCCGATATACAGGGGCGCCGTCACTTCCAGCGGGCCGGTGAGCGTCATGTCGCCCGGCACATAGACCGGGTCCGTTCCTTTCAGCGCCGCGCGCAGGGAGGACTCGTCCTCCGCCGTGACGTATCCCTCCGGCAGCCGGTCCAGCTCGGGCGTGCGCAGAGAGCCCAGCCAGCCCATCTGGTCCTCGCCGCCCGGCTGGACCGTGCCCGGCCCCAGCACCTGGCCGCCGGCCTGCACATGGTCCGCCGTGGCCTCCACCGCGCCGTGGCGATTATAGATGAGCCCCACCCCGAGATCCAGACAGTCACCCAGCTGGATGAGCCCGTCGTTGACCGTCCACGCCGCGTTGCTGAAGACGCTGCCGTCCCCGGCGGCGAACACGCCGCCGTTATAAAACGCGCCGGCATTCGTGAAGGTCACGCCGGGGGAGGGCCAAACGCTGTCTGTCACCTCCAACCGGCCCAGGTTCACCATATCTCCGCCGGCAGCGACGAATATGCCCGCGGCCATCCGGCCCAGGTTCACCACCTGTCCGCCCTCCGAAACGCAGCTCCAGTCATCGGGCGTGAATACGCCGCCGTTGAGCATCAGACCGCCGCCGCCCAGGAGGAAGGACCCGCCTTCGCCGGTCTCGGCGATGGTCCCACCGTTGTACACCACGGCGTCCTTCGCCTCCAGACAGCAGGCCATCTCGCCCTCGTTCACCAGCACGGAGCCGTTCAGGAGAAAGCCCGCGCCGGCCGCCGCGTCGATCTGGACGCCGGGGGCGATGAACACCGTCTTTCCGGTCATGTCATAGGACCTGTCCAGCGTCATGTCTGCGTCGAGCAGGAGCGTGTCGTAAAGCCGCAGCCCCTCCTGCAGCTGCCACAGGTCCGACGCCGGCTGGGCGTTTTCCCGCCGGGGCAGGAGCCGCAGCCGTCCCGCCATAGCCTGGGCCAGGTCCCGGTCCATGGCCAGGTTGCCGCCCTCGTCCATGAGCACCACGGCCAGTTCCTCTCCGTCCGGCGACATGGTCCCCGCCAGCTGCAGCCGGGTACCGGCCCCCTCCAGGAGGATGAGCCCCCGGCAGTCCAGCTCCCCGTCCACCCGCAGGGCGCTGCCCTCCGGCACGGTCAGCCAGTTGGCGAACAGGGTGGAGCCGCTCTCGGTCAACAGGGGCTTTTCCAGCACGAACGGCCCGCCCTCCGGGTCGTTCAGGTCCAGGACCGCGCCCTCGCCCAGGACCACGGCGGACACGCCGTCGTCCTCCATGAGCTGTCGAAGCGTCTCCGGGCCGTAGGCCCCGTCCTCCAGCACCGCCGCGCCGTCGAATATCCCCGTGTCGATGGCCGCGCCGCCGCCGGGGGCCGCGTCGGCCGCCGGACCGGGCGCGGACCGGCCCAGAAAGGCCCACAGCCCCCCGGCCAGCACCAGCGCCAGCGCCGTGACGGCGGCTATGACCCGGCCCTTCCGCCGGCGGGAGGGCTTTTCGGTCTCGCTTATGTCGATCTTCTCCGGCGTCTGCCAGGGCCCTTTTCGCTCCGGCAGCGGGGCGGTGCCTTCGTATAATGCCTCATACAGCTGTCCCATGGACCGGAACCGCCGCCTTGGCTGGATGCGCAGGCCCTTCAATATCGCGTGCTCCTGCCGTCCTGTCAGGGACACCCCCAGCTTGCTGGGCAGCAGAAGCGTTTCCTCCGGGACCCGGTCAAGGGGCTGAGGCGGCGTCTGCCCCGTCAGGCAGTAGTACATGGTGGCGCACAGGGCGTACACGTCCGTCCAGGGGCCCTGGCCCTTTTGGCGGTACTGCTCGATGGGGGCGTAGCCATATTTGAGGGAAATGGTCAGCGTCCGCCGTCCGGCTGCTGTCTCCCGAGCGCAGCCGAAATCCAGGAGCCGGGCGCGCCCGTCCTCCAGCATGATATTGTCCGGGGAGATGTCCCGGTGGACCAGCCCTGCGGCGTGGAGCTTTCCCAGCGCCAGACACACGGGCTCCAGCAGGCCGAACAATTCCTCCGGCGGCACCCGGCCGCCCCGCTGGGCCGTCAGAGCCGTCAGCGTGACGCCCTGCACGTGCTCCATGACGATATAGGCGGTGCCGTTGGCCTCGAAAAAGTCCCGCACGCCCACGATGGCCGGCTGTTTTTCCATCCGGGCCATGACCCGCGCTTCCTCCAAAAACCGCTGTCTGCCCCGGTCAAAGCCCTCCGGCGGCATGCCCACCAGACCGACCACCGCCGGGAAACCGGCGGCGCTGCGGGCGACCCTGTCCCGGGGGTAATACTCCTTCACGGCCACCTTCACGTCCAGGCGGGTGTCCAGGCCCACATAGGTGATGCCGAACCCGCCCTCGCCCAGGACTGCGCCCAGCAGATACCGTTCCTCCAGCAATGTCCCCGGCGGCAGATGGTGGGCCTGGGGCGCGTAGGCGGACCCGTCCCGCCCGCAGACGGGACAGACCACTTCATCGCCGCTCAGCGGCGCCATACAGTACGGACAACGCTTTTCCAGGTCCCTCGCCTCCCTTGCCGGGTCTCTCCTTTGATTGTAACACATTTTGCGCAAGCTTGTTAAGTCCCATGCGCGTCAGTCGCGGTCCGGCGGAGTTCCCTCCACCGGCACGTCGGCATCGCCCAGGTACATGTTTCCGTTGTTGACGATATGGACCGTGTCGTCCACCGTCATGCCCGCGTCGGAATAGAGGCCGATGCCAGCGTCTATGCTCACATAGCCGCCGTTGTTGACGATCTCCGTATCGCCCGTCAGGGATACCCTCGCGCCGTCAATGATCAGGTTGCCTCCCGCCGTGGTGGTGACCGCGCAGTCCTGCAGCCCGCAGGTCCGCCCCGATACGACTATCCCGGCGCCGTTGGCGATGGTGATGGACGCGTTGGTCAGTGCAAGGGACGTGGGGCAGGTGATATCGCCTATGTCCAGGGACAGCGTCAGGTCCCGGGCGGAAAAGCCGGTCCGATAGGGGGGGAGCAGCGCGGCGACGCCGATCGTTATCTGCGCGCCGTCCGCCGTGAGCGCGCCCCGCTCCATGATCACAACGGAGCCGTCCTGGATATCCACGGTCTTGCCGCTCAGATCCAGGTCGCTGTCGGGGCAATAGAGGGTCCCCGCCTGCATCCGCAGCGCGCCGGTGAAATTAAGCGTGCTCTGTTCGCCCAGCACCGTCATCTCCGCCGTGTCCTGTATCGTCAGGTCCCCCGTATCGATCCCGCTGTCCCGCAGGACCAGCAGGCCCCCGCTGACCGTCACGGCCGGGGCGGACAGGGTCCCGCCGTCCACATACAGCTGGCCCGTGAGCATCAGCGCCTGGTCCAGGGCCGCGTCGCCCTGGAGGCACACCGGCGCCTCTCCGTTCAGGGCAGCCAGCAGCTCCTCGCCGTTATGGACCACCACGGCCTCCGGCACCCTGTACAGCTCCGCCCGGAGCTGGGTCGGGCCATCATCCCCCTCCGTGGCCTCGATACGCCCCGCGTTCAGGAACGCGCCGCCAATGCAGAACAGCGTCTCAGGCGCCGGACGGAGAAGGCCGCTGCGCCGGTTATAGACCGCGCAGAGGCTTTCCAGCATGGCGCCCTTTTCCAGCCACAGATCGCCGTCGTTCACGATCCAGCCGGTGTTGCTCACATAGCTGCCCTTGGTCACGTTCATCGTGCCGCCGTTGTATACAGTGCCGCCGTATCGCACGTCGAGATTGATGCCCCAGTTCTTGCTCGACAGCTCGAGCGCGCCCGCGTTGACCAGCCGGCCGCCCAGCACGTTCAGTCCGCAGCAGTTCATGTCGCCACGGTTCACCAACCGGGCTGTCTCATAGAGCGCGCCCTGGCGTATTTCCAGGGAGGCGTCGTTGATGAGCGTGCCGTGGTCCGACAGGGTGGCCCCCTGCAGGTCGTACATGACACCGTAATTATACACGACCCCGCCGGCCACGTCCATGTTGATCCACACCGTGCCCATGTTCACCAGCGCGCCGCCTTCTCCCACCGTTATCTGGACCGTCGTCTGCTTTCCCAGCTCAGCGGTTATCTCAGCGTCCTCGGCCACGAACAGCGTGGCGTTTTCCAGCACCAGGGTCTCCTGCAGCGTCACGTCCCCCGTCAGCAGCACGCTCCCGCCGTTTTGGACGGCCTCTGCCAGGGACCCGGCGTCCGCCGCCTTCTGGATGTTCTTTGTCAAAGGGGGCTTGATGAAAAGACAGTTTTGCAGGCTCTCGTCTATGAAGCGTTCGTCCATAGACAGGTTCCTGCCGTCTTCCATGAGCACTGTCATCTGTGCGGCGTTCCGGTCCGTGAGAGGGTGACTGACGGCCATTCTCACGCCGGAGCCGGACAGCTCGATCACGCCCGGGCAGTCCAGGTCCCCGTCCAGCACCAGAAGGCCGCCCTCGGGTATCTGCATGGAGCTTGCGCCCAGCAGCGCCCCGGACTCCACCCACAGGGGCTTTGTCACCACAAAGTCGCGGCCGCACATCGATGCCGCGGCGCCCTCCCGCAGCACGATGGCCGGCACCGTATCGTCCGCCATCAGGTCTAGGATGGTCTGCGCGTCGTATTCTCCCGCCGAGAGGGTCTGCGCCCCGGCAAAGACAGTCAGATCGGGCGCTTCGCCGGACCCTGGCGCGGCTGTTGGGCTGGGCGTGGCGGTGGGTCTGGCCGTAGGCTCCGCCGCGGCGGTGAGCTGGGCGGTGGGCGCGGCCTTTTCCGGTGGCAGCACCCCCGCGGCGAACAGCGCCGCCGCGACGATGACCACGGCCCCCAGGACCGCCAGCGCGGCGATCCAGCCCCGGCGCTTGGGCGGATCGGGGTCGGGCTTTGGCGGTATTATAACATCGTCATCTTCATCCAGATATGGTTTTGGGATGACGCCTCTATATATCCCGTCGTAGAGATCAGAGATGCTCTGAAACCGGTCCTGCCGCTGCACGCGCATGCCGATGGTCACGGCCTGGCTTTGCACGCGGCTCATCGGCACGTCCAGCTCGCCCATGGGGATGAGGGGGTCGTCCTCCTGCCGGTCGGGAGCCGCCGGCGGCGTCCGGCCGGTCAGGCAGAAATAGATCGTGGCGCTCAGACCGTACACGTCCGTCCACGGGCCCTGCTCGTCGCTGAAATACTGCTCCAGGGCGGAGAAACCCGGGTGTGTCGTGGTGGACAAGGTATAGGTCTGCTTGCCGCCTGTCTCCCGGGCGCTGGCGAAGTTGATGAGCCGGGCGTTGTCCCGCTCCAGGATGATGTTGTCCGGGGTGATGTCCCGGTGGTACAGGCCCTTTTCATGCAGCGCCTTAAGCGCGACGAACACGTTTTCCAGCAGGGGGAGCAGCTTGCCCGGCGCCATGGGGCCGGAGGCCTTTACCCTCTGCCGGAGCGTGGAGCCGGTCACATGCTCCGTGACCAGATAGAACGTCCCGTTGGCCTCGAACAGGTCCTGCACGTCCACGACGGCGGACTGCTTCTCCATCTTGGCCAGGATCCGGGCCTCCCGCTCGAAGTTGCTCCGCCCACGCTCAAACGCGCCGATGGCACCGTTGATGTCCGTCATTCTGGCACGCACCTCGGCCGACTGGTCGGCGTCCCGGTCGGCCTGACCGCTGGGAAAGAACTCCTTCACGGACACTCTTTTGCGCAGCAGCAGGTCCCGGCCGATGTAGGTGATACTGGCCTCGTCGTCGTGTATCACACTGCCCAGGACGTACTTGCCTTCGAGCACCGTGCCCGGCCGCAGATAGGCGGGGGCCGGGACATATTCCGCCGGCCGCCGCCCGCAGGCGAGGCAGACCTCCTCCGTTCCCAGCACCGTCATACAATACGGGCAGTATCGTCTCTCCATAACGCGCTCTCCTTTATTCTTGTTGTTCCGCCGCTTCCTCTTCCAAGGTCATGGGCGGGTTGCCCATGTACATGTCGAAGGGCTTATAGTTCGGGTCCGACTCGTCATGCCACACCACCAGCTTGCCCAGGTTGTCGATAGGCTGGCGCAGATCGATGTTGGCCATACTGAGCTCCATCCTGCCGTAATTGGTGATGCGGACCGTGGCGGCGGACCGGATGGAATGCTCGCCCTCGCCGTTGAAGATCACGTTGCCCTGGTTGACGAGCCGCGTGGAACCCTCCAGGGACAGATCGCACAGATCCGCTTGCAGTTCGCCGCCCGCCACGTTGACCGTGCAGTCCCGCAGGACCGTGTCGGCCGCGAAGACGAGGCTTCCCGGCTCTTCCTCTCCCGCCTTCGACACGGTGATGTCCGCGCCGGTCAGCTCGCAGTCCGCGCAGACCCGGAAGCATCCGCCGTTCAGACGCAGGCGAAGGCCCTCGGCGGTCAAGCTGCCACCTCTGGGCGGCGTCGCGGCCTCACATTCGGAGACGCTCACGTCCGCCTCATCCAAGCGGAACGCGTCCAGCCGCGCCGGCATAAAGCTGGCGTTGTTCACGTCTACCGCCGCGCCGGTCAGGTCCAGCGTGCCGCCCTCGGCGACAAAGGCGGCGTGGCGCAGCTCCAGCTTCCCGGTCACCTTCAGGGCGCTGCCTGCCGCCAGGCTCAGGTCCACGGTGCCCTCCTGATCGTCCGCGGGGAGCAGACGCAGGGTGTCCAGCGTCACTGAGCCGCCGGAAAGGACTGCCAGAGACCCGTTCGTCACGGTCAGGCCCTGGCCCCGCAGCACGCCGGTCACATACAGCGGCGCCGCGATCTCCAAGGGCTCCGCCAAGGTAACGCTGCCCGCCACACAGATGCTCTGGCCGGCCGCGGCCGCCTGGCGCAGGGCCGCCTCGTCCCGGACGACGACGGCGTCCGCCGGCGGCTGGATCAGCGACGCGGTGTGGGCGATGGCGGTGTTACACTGCTGTCCTTCCGGGACCTCCGCGCTGCCCGGCCCCGCGACGACGCCAAAGTGCGTGCCGGACAGGACGGCCCTGCCCCGGTTGTATATCTTGTACGCGGTCGGACCGGTGGAGCGGTCCTCAAACACGCCGTCGTTATAGAGGATGCCGTCGCCGCTGATGCCGAACGGTCCGTCGGCCGTCAGCGTCCCGGCGTTGTAAAACGCGCCGCAGCTCGTGATCGTCGGGCCGTAGAAGAAGGGGTCCCTGTTCTGAGGATCGGCCCCGGCGAGCTGGCGGGCGGCCAAGGAGCCGAGATTGACCAGCGAGCCCAGGACCTCGAAGTGGTACAGCTCGGCGGAGCCCAGGTTTATCATGCGCCCTTCCTCCCACAGGCGGGAGATGAGGCCGCCGCCGATGTAAGAGCCGTAGTTGAGCAGCGTGCCGGACTCGAAATAGAGCTCGTCGTCCACCGTGTCCTGGCCGCCGGTCTTCATGGAGCCGTAATTGAACACGCGCGCGCCGGGAGCACCGTCGCCGGCGTTGAGCGCGCCCACATAGGTCCCCTCGTTGACGAATGTCACCGGACCCTCCACGCCGTACAGATAGAAGCCCTGCCCCTCTGCGCCCCGCACGGTCACGCCCTCGCTGATCCAGACCGTGACCCCGGAGGGGACAAAGACGTCCAGGTCGGTCATGTCCGCGTCGATGGACACGCTTTGCCCGTCATCCAGCGCCCTTTGCAGCTCCTCGGCCGTCCTTACTGAGACCATATCCGCCGTCTTTTTGGGCGCGGGCAGGAGCATGTCCTGCATGCTGTCGGCCAGATCATCGTTCATAAAGCCGATGTTTGCCCCGGAATCCATGACGACGGCGGCAAGCTCCAGCGTCTCGCCCGTGACGTCGCCGGCCATATACAGCCGCGTGGCGCTGCCCTCCAGGGTGATGAGTCCCCGGCAGTCCAATGTGCCGTCCATCTCCACGCTCACGCCGCCGGGCACGGTCAGCCAGTTGGCCCGCAACGTGGCTCCCTTTTTCACCCACAGGGGCTTTTTCAGTATGTATTCCCCGGCCGCGGAGTCGTTCAGGTCCAGCACCGCGCCCTGCTCCAGGACCACCGCCGTCACGTAGGGGTCCGTCTGCATGGCGTCCATGTCCGCCCGGCCGTATATCCCGGCGGCCAGGCTCCGCCCCTCGGCGAAGATGGCCGTATCCAGCGCCTCGCCGGCCCCGGGCGCCGGCGCGGGGGAGGGGGTGGGTTCCGCTGTGACAGCGGGTCCCGCCGCGACGGCCGGCTCGGGCGTGGGCGTCACCGCCGGCTCCGGGGGCAGCACCTCCGCGGCGAACAGCGCGCCTATCACAGCCGCCGCGCCCAGCGCCGCCGCGATCACGATCCGCCACCACTTCTTGGGAGGGACCGGGGTGGAGACGTACAGATCCTCATGCAGCTCCTTCATGCTCCTGTAGCGATCGCTGGCGGCGTAGCTCAGACCCTTCAGCAGCGCCTGCTCCTGCTTCTCGGACAGGGGCACGCCCATCTTGGTGGGAGGGTGGAGCTTATCCTTCTCCTTGCGGTCATAGGCGGAGGGCGGCGTCTTGCCGGTCAGACAGTAATAGAGGGTGGCGCAGAAGGCGTACACGTCCGTCCAGGGGCCCTGGCCCTTGCTCTGGTATTGCTCAGGCGGGGTATAACCCTCCTTTCTGAAGATGGCCTGGGTGCCGTCGCCGTTGGTGTCCCGGGCGCAGCCGAAATCCAGCAGCCGTACCTGGCTGCCCTCCAGCATGATATTATCCGGGGAGATGTCCCGGTGGATGAGCCCCGCGTCGTGCACCACGGTCAGGGCATTGAACAGCGGCTCCACCAGCTCCAGCAGCTCCCCCGGCGGGAGCCTGCCGCCCCGCTGGGCCACCAGGTCCTTGAGGGTGATGCCCTCCACGAACTCCATGACGATATAGGCGGTGTTGTTGTCCTCGAAGAAGTCCCGCACGCGCACGATGGCGGGCTGCTTCTCCAACAGTGCCAATACCCGTGCCTCGTGCAGAAACCGGTCCTTGCCCTTCTCGTAGCCCTCGCCCGCGCCGCTTTTGAGCACGTAGACCCAGGTCGAGGAGGCGGCGCTGCGGGAGACCATATCCCGGGGATAAAACTCCTTGATGGCCACCTTCATGTCCAGCGTCAGGTCCCGGCCCACATAGGTGATGCCGAAGCCGCCCTCGCCCAGCACGCTGCCCACCAGGTATTTGCCCCGCAGCAGCGTCCCCGGCGGCAGGTGAAACGGCGACGGCTCATATTCTGCCGGCCGTCGCCCGCAGGCGGGACAGACCTCCTCCTGGCCGATGTATGCCATGCAATACGGGCAGTAACGCTTATCCACAGCGGTCTCCTCCTCTTTGTTTCCCGGCGTGGTCAGTTGAACAGCAGCAACAGCAGCCCCAGAGCCACCGCCGCCAGCACGGCCACAAGCAGCTTATTGTCCTTGACGAAGCGCAGGAGCTTCACAAAGAATATGCGGGCAGGGGTCGGACGGGGATTCGGGCCGGGAGGCGTCGGGCCAAGGTGCGGCATCGCCTCCCGCATGCGCTTGACCCACTGGCGCGCGTTCTGAGGCCGCTCCATCGGCTGGAGCCCCAGACCCCACAGAAGGGCCTGTTCCTCTGCCGGGGCGATCTTGGCCCCCAGGGCGGAGGGCGGCTTCAGCGGGTCGGGCAGATGGTCGTCCTTGGCGTTGAGCCGGGCGGACGCCGCCGGCGGGAGCTGGCCCGTGATGCAGTAATAGACGGTGGCGCTCAGGGCGTACACGTCCGTATATTCCTTCTGGCCGTGGCCGGTGTACTGCTCGATGGGCGCGAAGCCCTCCTTGAGCACCACCGACATGGACCGGCCATCCTCCATGGACCGGGCGCAGCCGAAATCCATCAGCACGCACTGGTCCTCCGGGGTGAGCATGATGTTGTCGGGGGCGATGTCCCGGTGGAGCAGCTTTGCGTCGTGGACCCTGGCCAGGCTCTCCGCCAGGGGCAGTATCCGCTCCATCAGCCACTCGAAGTCCATGGGCCCGTTTTTCGCCACCTGATACCGGAGCGTGGCGCCCTTCAGATAGTCCATGACCATGTAGGCGGTGCCGTTGGCGCGGAAGGACCCGATGACCTTCACCACCGACGGGATGTTGGCCACCTTTTTCAGCGTCTGGGCCTCCTGGAGAAAGCTTTCCATGCCGTGCTCGTAGGCGCTGCGCTCGCTGGCGGGCGGGACAAGGGAGCCGTCCGGCGTGCGGCTGGGCTGGCAGAGCATAGGGTAATACTCCTTCACCGCCACCAGCCGGCCCGTACCTGTCTGCTGGCCGATATAGGTGACGCCGAAGCCGCCGTTGCCCTTGACCAGGCCCAGCACATACCGCTTTTGGGAGGCGGTATCGGCCAGCTCAAAGCCCACAGGCAGGAAGCTGGGGATGTTTTGGGCGTTCACGTCGCCGCCGCACACGGGGCACGTGGCGGCCCCGTCCCGGATGGCGGTCATACAGCGGGGGCAAAACTGTCCGCCCATATCAGACGCCTCCCTCCTGCATCAGCGTGAAGGACTCGTCGGGAGAGCCGAGGCTTATCACCGCCCCCGGCGCCAGAGGCCGGTTTTCCCCCGGCGCCAGCCGGGAGCCGTTGACGTATGTGCCGAAGGTGGAGCCCACGTCCCGTATGTAAGCGACGCCGTTCTCCGCCCACACGCAGCAGTGGTGGAAGCTGACGCCGGGATGGTCCTTGGGATAGAGCACGGTGCACTGGGACAGGTCGCGCCCTGCCATCAGCTGCGTGCTGCTCAGGGGGAAGCGGCTTCCCGCCAGCACTCCGGCGGTGCCCACCAGCACAAGAACGGCGGCCTTCTTTCCGCCTTTCTTCCCGCCCTTTTTCCGCAGCACCAGCACCACCGCCACGACCACCGCCGCAGCCACGGCCACGCCGGCGACGGCGATCACGATGAGCTTGACGTCCGGTCCCGGGTCCAGGTCGATGTGCAGATTTTCCAGCTCATCCAAGGCGTAGTCCACATAGATGGCGCCCTGGCTGTTGTCGCCCCAGCCCCAGGTGTTGATGCCCACCACCTGGTCTTTGTCGTTGACCAGCGGGCCGCCGGAGTTGCCGTTGTTGATCTGGGCCCCGTGCTGGATGATCTTTGTGTTCTTTTCCGAGACCATGGTGGTGAACCGGCTCACCACGCCCTTGGTCAGGGTGCTGCTGTCCACGCTGGCATATATGTTCATATCCTCATACTCATCCAACGCCGTGATGTCGGAGTCGCCGGGGAAGCCGATGGCGGTCACGCTGTCGCCCACCTTCACGCCGTCCTCCGCCTGCGCCAACGGCAGCGCCACCCGTCCGGGCACGTCGTTGGCGGCCTGCAGGATCGCGATATCGGGTCCCACCGACGGGGACTGGTAGAGCACCTGGCAGGGCACCGTCCGGCTGGTGTCTATGGTCAAGGTCCCGTCCGCGTGACTCTTACAGGCGTAGTCGTCCAGAAGGATGCACACGTCGGTGAGCACATATTCCACGTCGTAGTACCGGGAAGGCAGACCCAGATCTTCCCAGGTGAAGTTGGCGCCGGCTATGTTCAGGATCTCCTGTATATCCATGGTCACGGTATGGTTCGCCACCACATGGCGGTTGGTGACGAAGATATCCGTCGGCTCCCAGGCCTCGCCCACGCCAAAGGATGACCCGGTCTTGGCGCGCGTCCAGCCTTCAAACAGCATCACTGTCTCCCCGCCGATATGCAGAGGCAGTCCCTCCTTGACCTCATACTGGGCCAAGACGCGGGCCACGCCCGTTCGTGCGTCGTGTTTCTCTCCGGCGCAGCCTGTCAACAGGCACGCCAGCAGCCCCAGCGCGGCCGCCAGGGCGATCCAACGGGTCTTTTTCATATCCATTCCCCTCCTGCTCGTCACACGGTCAGCCACAAAGCCACCGCGGTGTTGTTGTCGTTGTCGTCCGGGACGCGCCGGTCCAAAATGGACCGCATAGCGTCCAGCCACTGTTCCGGGCCGGAAGCGGCCGCCAGGGTCCGCTCCATCTCGCTCTCGAACACATACTCCCAAAAGCCGTCGGAGCAGAGCAAAAACGCGTGCCTGCCCCGCTCCAGTTTTTTCTCGCCGCCGTCCGTCGTCAGCTCGCCCTCTATGCCCAGCGCCCGGTACAGCCGGGCCCGGTCCTCATGGAAGCGTATCTGGTCCATGGTGATCTGCCCCAGGCTCACGGCGATACGGGAGGCGCTGTGGTCCTTTGTCTGCCAGACCAGCGCCCCGTCCGCGAAGTGGTATATCCTCGTGTCGCCGGCGTAGGCCCACGCCATCCGATCCCCGGCCAGCGCCAGCACCGCCGCGGTGGATTTCATCCGGCACACGGCCGTCTGCATGGTCAGGATATTTTTGTGGGCCTTTTGCACCAGCGCCGCCAGGGCCTGGCTGTCCGCGCCGCCGGTCCAGCCGTCCATGATGACGCGCACTGCCTCCCGGGAGGCGGCGTCGCCGCCGCCGTGCCCGCCCAGACCGTCCGCCACCACGGCGCACGCGTTGGCGGCGTCCAGCACCCGCACGCTGGCGGAGTCCTCGTTCCGGGGCCGGCCGCCCTGGTCCGTATAGCTTGCCGTCTCGATCAAATCACACGCCTCCTGTCTCATGCCTCCGGGCCGCATTCGAGAATGACGGCCGTATAATTGTCCTGGTTGACGTAGCCCTTGGCGGCGATGGCCTGCCCAAGGCGGGCGGCCGCCGTTTCCGCCGAGCCGTCCAGCAGGGTCTGCATCTCCGCCGGCGTCAGGGCGTTGTACACCCCGTCGCTCATCAGGATGAATTTGTCTCCGGGCACAATCTTCACCGGCTCCGCCGGTATATCTGCGTATTTCAGCGTGCCCATGCCCAGGTAGCTGACGAGCCCGCCGCCCTCGCTGTTGCCGTAAGCCTCCGCGGCGGTCATCTCGCCGTTGACGCTCCGCAACGCCAGCTCGTTGGCGTACACGTGCTCCCGGTTCAGCAGCACCAGAGCGCCGCCGCGCAGCAGATAGATATGGCTGTCGCCCACGGTGAGGTAGTAGAACCGGCCGCCGCGGATCAGCCCCAGCAGCAGCGTGGTACCGCCCTTGCGGTAGTTGGCCGGCCCCAGCACCCGGTTCACAGCCTGGGTGGCCCGTCTGGCCAGCGTCAGCAGCAGCTGTGCCGGCTGTTCCGTGCCGGTGGACACGGCGAACCCCTCCAGCGCGGCCTCCACGGCCGCGGCGCTCAGCTTTTCGCCGTCGCTGAGACCGCCCATGCCGTCCGCCACCACGGCCAGAAGGCCCTGTCGGCCCAGCTCGGCGGGGTCGGACACGGCCAGGCAGTCCTGCTGGTACTGCCTGGCGCCCTGCTCGTGGACCCGCCCGACGCGGACGCCCGGCTCGGGGAGGTCCGTTTTCCGCTTTCGGCGGCGCAGGAGAAGGACGATATTGCTGACCAGAAGCCCCAGCGCGCACGCGCCCAGCGCGATGCTCAGCCAGGGGGAGGCCAGCCAGCCCGGAAGGTCGGCCGCTCCCCCGGCAGTTTCCTTTGGGGCGGGAGCGGGGGAGGCGGTCAGTTCTGTCGTCTCGGCGGGCGCCTCCGTCGCCGCGGGGGCGGCCGTCCCCGCGGCCGCGCCGGACGGGGCGGGGGACGCCGTGGCCTCCGCCTTGTCCGCGGCATCCTTCGCCGCCTGAAGAACGTCCGCCGGCAGGCCGTCCTCGCCCTCCCCCTGGTCGGGAAGGAGGGGCGTTCCGGTGGGCGCGGGCGTTCCGGCGGGCACGGGCGTCATAGCCGCCCCCGCGGCCCCTTCTTCCTCCTGGGCGACCAGCAGTCGGTCAGTCATCCTTTTTCCCCCAGCTGAAGTGCTCTCCGCACAGACCCAGGAACACCAGCCCCGTGGCGCCGATGGTGATGCGGTCGTAGTTGTGCAGTTCGGTGGATCTGAGCACCGGCGCGCCGTTGAGCCGCAGCAGGTTCTTGCCGTCCACATGGTCTATGAAGAACAGGTTGGACTCGTCGTCGAACACAACGGTGGAATCCCGGTGGCCGGAGATGTTCATGTCGCCCCGGATGATGACGTCGCCGTCCTCCCGGCCGATGTAGTTATAGCTGACGTGCAGGGGGTAGTCCTGCCCGCGGCAGGGCCCGCTCACCGCCACCAGCCAGCCCACCACCGCGTTGCTGGGGGTGTTCTTCTCGCCGAAGGGTTTTGTGGGCTCAAAAGGCTCGATGGGATCATCTGGGCCCCAGCCGCCGGCCTTGGGCGGTCTGGTCTCGCCGCCGGCGCTTTTTTTGCCGGCGTTGGGGTCGCCGGTGGGGCCAAAGTCGCCCTTCTTCCCGGGCCCGCAGTCGGGGCAGTAGGCGTGCCTGCGGGCGTCATAGGAGTTGCCGCAGTTGGGGCAGTACACAAATCCGGATTTTGCAGACAGGTCAGGCATTGTTTTTTTCCTCCAATTATTTTTAATAAGTTTTGACTTTGGTTTGCGGCCGTTCACCCGCGCTCCAGCCGGAACATCACGTTCGGGGAGCCCAGGTAAAAGCGGTCTCCGTCGCGGAGCGTGGCGGGGAAGTTGGGCGGGAGCTGTTTGCCGTCGGCCAGGAACGTGCCGTATGTGGAGCCCAGGTCCGTCAGCTCCACCCCGCCGGCGTAAGGCCGCAGGGCGCAGTGGATACGGCTGACGCCGGCCGTGTCGCCCACACAGACGACGCAGGTGCTGCTGCGGCCGATGTTGCTGGCGCGGTTCGGGGGCAGGGCGTATATGAGCCCTCGGGCGGGACCCGCCAGACCTGCCAGCTTCCAGGAGCCGGCCTGTACCGCCGGCGCGGCGGCGTGCATGGGCGCGCCGGGCGCGGCCCCGTACTGGTTCGACCCCGGCTGGCCCGGTTCGCACAGCCATATGAGCAGGATGATGGGGCCCACCGCCGGCGCTAGTCCCACCAGCAGGTACCAGCCGCTGCGGCCGGTGTCGTGCAGCCGCCGGCAGGCCGCCGCCAGCAGGGGGAGCATCACCGCCAGACCCAGCACCAGGCCCAGGGGCCACAGGGGCGTCAGTGTCAGGGCGCTCATAAGGGCATAGAACAGCACCAGATACCAGTATTCGCTCCTGCACGCCCGGCCGTTGAAATCCGCGTAGTTTTTGAACGCGCTTCGGATCGCCTGGTCGAAGGACATAGCGTCGCCTCCCCGATGGTCATGATTTGGGCTATTATGCATTATTTTGCATTTTACCAGATGCCAGGGCCCCTTCCGTCCAACTGTTTTCCATCCCGCCGATCGCAGAAAAAAGCCGGGCAGTCGTAAGCTGTCCGGCCTATTTTTCGCGCCTTTCGGGGAAAAAGAGGGCGTCCCGGTCAGCCGGAACGCCCAAGGGTCCGTATCAGATATTCTTCCAGATCTTCCAAGGTCATGTTTGTCATCTGCGGATCGCGCCCTCTTGGAGCGGGAGGCGGGGCGGGCCTCCGCTATGAAGCGGGATAGGTGGCGCCGTGGCTCATGCGGAATATCATCTCCGCCAGGCGGTCCTCCGGCACGTCACAGCCGGCATCCAGCCACATTTTCGCCACCGCCAATCCCCCGTACAGGACGAACACGTTGGCGTAATCCGACTCCGCGGGGGAGGCCAGGCTCCTGATCGTCTGCAGGAAATAGGACCGCATGCTCCGGGCATAGAGGGCGACGAAGTGGGGATCGTCCAAAAGCCGCCGGAACAGCGTGCGGTTGGCCTTCATCCGCGTCAGGAGCCGGAGGATGAAGGCAGTCGTCACGTCGTCCTCTCCCACATAGCCCAGGTTCTGAAAGTGCTCGTCGATCCACGCCTGCTCCAGCTCGCAGATCAGATCGTCCAGCGTCTCGTAATGCAGATAGAACGTGGAGCGGTTCAGATCCGCCCGCTCGCACAGCGCCTTGACCGTGATGCGCTCCTTGGGCATCTCCTGGAGCAGCTCGTAAAAGCTCTCGTGAAACAGCTGCTTTGTCATTTTTGAGCGACGGTTCTCCATAATATCACCAGATCTCCCAGAAGTGTCGACATTCCAACAACATTTTATATTCTGTGTGTTGAAAATGCAACACGATGTGGATACAATAACCACGAAAATAGATCAAACTTGTGAAAGGTGGTTTTTCTCCATGAGATCCGGGATCTATTATGACGTCAAGAACGTGGCGGTGGAGGACCGGCCGGTCCCCGCGATCACCGACAACGACGTTCTGGTGAAGGTGCGCCGAGCGGGTATCTGCGGCAGCGACACCGGCTCCTATCTCCACGGCGGACTGCGCTACGGCGTGTTCTCCGGCATGATCGAAGGCCATGAGATGGTGGGCGAGATCGCCGAGATGGGCAAGAACGTCTCCGACCACTTCCATGTGGGCGACATCGTGTGGGTCGATCCCACCAAGGCCCGCAAGATCGGCAAGATGGCCGCCGACGTATGCGGCACTTTCGCCGAGTATATCCTGGTGGAAAACGCCGCCCAGGATTTCAACCTGTTCCTGCTGGACAAGGACATCGACCTGGACGCGGCGGCGCTGATCGAGCCTCTGGCGGTGGGCACCCAGGGCGCCCTGTCCATGGAGCCGAAGGCGGATGACAACGTGGTGGTGCTGGGGGCCGGGACCATCGGCCTTTGCGCCACGGCGGGGCTCATCAACCACGGCATCAAAAACGTCATCGTCTGCGACCGGAACGACTGGAAGCTGGCCATCGCCCAAAAGCTGGGCGCCAAAACGATCAACGTCCGGGACGAGGACATGGGCGCAAAGCTCGTGGAGTACTGCGGCGAGTATCAGGACACGGAGACCCACATGGAGCACATGTACCCCGAGCTGGGCCTGGCGCTGCAGAAGATCATGCAGTCCGGCATCGCCAACGTGGGCGCGAAGCTGCCCAACGTGCAGCTGTTCGTCGACTGCGCCGGCGCGCAGCCTATGCTGCTGGAGTCGTTCAAGTTCTGCACCAACAACACCAAGTACTCCATCGTGTCCGTGTACAGCGACGCGATCCCCGTCCCCGGCTCGATCTTCATGTCCCAGGCCAACGTGCGCGGCTCGGCGGGCTATACGCTCCCCATCATCCATGAGGTCATCGACCACATCACCAACGCCCGCACGCCGATCAAGGACATCATCACAGCTCAGTTCCCGCTGGAGGCCTTCCCCGAGGCCATGGAGAAGGCGTCGGACAAGCAGTTCAAGAACATCAAGGTGCTTCTGAATATGGACCTGTAAAGCGGCCGGCACAGAGGCGGCCGGGGGAGGGGACATCCCACCCTGGCCGCTCTTTGCTTCCCGCAACGAAAAAGCACAGCAGCCCATGGCTGCTGTGCTTTTTTATGGCCGCGCCGCCGGTCACTTCTCCGCAAAGGCGTCCCGGAGATAGTCGTCCACTTCCTCCTTGGTGTCAAAGCAGCAGATGCCCACCTGGTTGCCCATGGCGCCGGAGAGGGCGTCGGGCATGCGGGTGAACAGCCGGGCGTTGGAGGCGTATTTTTTTTGCAGCTCGGCCAGGGTGAGCACGTAGTCGCACTCGTCCCGCCGCCCGGCGTAGACGCAGAAGCTCTTGGGCCCGTCATAGGCGTGGCGGCACTCGTCGAAGGCCACCATGTCCGCCCAGATCTGGTATACGTCCGCGCTCTGGCTGAAGTTGAGCATATCCGGGGTGAAGCCGCCCGCCGGGCGCATGTTGACCTCCAGCGCCACGATGTCCCCGGCCTTGCCCAGGCCCGCCTTGTCCGCCGTCAGGCGGAAGAACTCCAGGTGGAAGAACCGCCGGCAGGCGCCGAAGGCCGCCAGGGTGGCCCGGCCGGCCGCCTCCACCTCGGGGGGGATGGAACGGTTTACATAATACGAGCAGGGCTTGTGCTCGTTCACCATGTCCATGATGGAGGTGGGGCTGATGTGGCTGGCGGCGAAGAGGACCTCGCCCTTGGAGTTGCACACGCCGTCGTAGGTGGTGACCTCGCCGGGGACGAACTCCTCCATCAGATAGGGTACGTCCGGCTTCTCGGAGAAGAAGGCGGCGGTGTCGGCGTCGCTCTTCAGCTTATAGGTGGCGGCGGCGCCCACGCCGCTGTCCGGCTTGACGATCACCGGATAGCCCACCTGGCCGATGAAGGCGCGGGCGGCGGCCTCGTCCGTCACCAGATGGAACCGGGCCGCGGGCACGCCCGCCGTCTTGTAAAAGCTCTTCATGACGGACTTGCTCTTGTATTTTTCTATCTCATGGGCCTTCAGGCCCGTGGTCACGTTGAAATCTGTGCGCAGGCGGGCGTCCTGCTCCAGCCAGTACTCGTTGTTGGACTCGATCCAGTCCAGCTTGCCGTATTTGAAGGAGAAGTAGGCCACCGCCCGGAACACCTGGTCATAGTCCTCCAGCGTGTCCACCTTATAGTACTCGGTCAGCGCCTGGCGCAGCTCCGGCCGCAGCCCGTCATAGGGGCAGTCGCCCACTCCCAGCACGGTGACGCCGTTGCCCGCCAGGCAGGCGCAGAAGTGCCAGTAGGCCTCGGGGAAGTTGGGAGAGATAAAGAGGAAATTCATATGTTCGCCTTTCTCTTTACTGATTTGCGCAATTAAGCAATTACATTATAATGCCATCGCGCCCGGATTGCAAGAGGACGATGGCAAACGCGCCCCGCCGGGGCCGAAGGGCTTGCAATCATTTCCAGGATACCGTATAATAATACATCCCCCATGGCGATAAACAGAAGGGAGAAGATGTTATGAATCTTTGGCACGATATCCGCCCCGCCCGCCTGAAGCCGGAGGATTTTCTGGCGGTGATCGAGATCGAGAAGGGCTCGAAAAACAAGTACGAGATGGACAAGGAGACCGGCGCGCTGCGCCTGGACCGCATCCTCTATACCTCCACCCACTATCCGGCCAACTACGGCTTCATCCCCCGGACCTACGCCGACGACGGCGACCCGCTGGACGTGCTGGTGCTGTGCAGCGAGGCCATCCGGCCTCTGAGCCTGGTGCGGGTCTATCCGGTGGGGTTCATCACCATGATGGACAACGGCAAGGTGGACGACAAGATCCTGGCCATCCCCTTTGAGGACCCCATGTACAACATCTTCAAGGACCTGAACGATCTGCCCGCCCATATCCACCGGGAGATCCAGCACTTCTTCACGGTGTACAAGAGCCTGGAGCCGGGCAAGGAGTCGGTGGTCAACAACGCCCACGGCCGGGAGGAGGCCATCGAGGTCATCCGCAAGGCCTTCACCGATTACGTGGACAAGTTCTGCCGGTGAGCAGCCGCCCCGAGGGGCGGGACGCCGCGCTGTCACGCGGGCAGCGGGATGCATCGGCAGATGCGTATTTCAAAAAACATGAAAGGCAGGAGATTCGACATGCAGATCAATGACCTTATCCACGGCTTCCGGGTTCTGGAGCGGCGCACGCTGGGCGAGCTGAACGCCGTGATGTGGCGGATGGAGTATGAAAAAAACGGCGCCCGGCTCATTTGGCTGGAGCGGCCTGACAACAACAAGACCTTCTCCATCGCCTTCAAGACCATCCCCCAGGACGACACGGGGGTGTTCCACATCCTGGAGCATTCGGTGCTCAACGGCTCGGAGAAGTACCCGGTGAAGGAGCCCTTCGTGGAGCTGCTCAAGAGCTCCATGGCCACCTTCCTCAACGCCATGACCTTCCCGGACAAGACCATGTATCCGGTCTCCTCCCGCAACGATCAGGACTTTTTGAATCTGATCGACGTGTACATGGACGCGGTGCTCCACCCGGTGAGCCTGCGGGATCCCCACTCGTTCCTGCAGGAGGGCTGGCACTATGAGCTGGACAGCCCGGAGGGGGAGCTGCGCTGCAACGGCGTGGTGTACAACGAGATGAAGGGCGCCTATGCCTCCCCGGACACGGTGATGATGGAGCAGCTCGGCAGCCTGCTGTTCCCGTCCAACTGCTACGGCAAGAGCTCCGGCGGCGACCCGGAGCACATCCCGGAGCTGACGTACGAAAACTATCTGGCCAGCCATAGGCGGTTCTATCACCCCTCCAACTCCTATATCTGCCTGGACGGGCAGGTGGATCTGGACGCGGTGCTGGCCAAGCTGGACGGCTTTTTGAAGGATTACGAGCGCATCGATCCGGACGCGGACATCCCCATGCAGGAGCCGGTGGCCCCGGCGGAGCGGACGTGCGCGTATGAGATCGGGCCGGAGGAGGACGAGACGGACAAGGCCATCCTGGCCGGCGGCTGGGTGTTCGGCAAGTTTTCCGACATGGAGCGCAACGTGGCCTTCTCCGCCCTGGCCCGGCTGCTGTGCGGCTCCAACGAGTCGCCGCTGACCAAGCCGCTGCTGGACGCGGGCCTGTGCCAGGACGTGGCGCTGGAGAAGCTGGACGGGGTGCAGCAGCTCTACGCCATCTTGCAGATCAAAAACGCCGATCCGGCCAAAAAGGACGAGATCTGGGCGCTGGTGGAAGATACCCTCCGCGGCCTGGCGGATGGCGGCCTGGATAAAACGCGCCTGCACAGCATCCTCAACCGGCTGGAATTCGCCGCCCGGGAGAAGGATTACGGCTCCATGCCCCGGGGACTGGTGTACGCCATCACCAGCCTGGAGGGCTGGCTTTATAGCGGCGACCCGGCCCAGGGGCTGGAGTATGACGCGCTGTTCGCCGCCCTGCGGCGGAAGGTGGACGAGGGCTGGTTCGACGGCTTCCTGCGCCAGGTGTTCCTGGATAATCCCCACCGGGCCCGGCTTCTGATGCTGCCCTCCAAGACCCTGGGGGAGGAGAAGGCCCGCGCCGAGGCGGAGCGGCTGGCGAAGATCAAGGCCGGCTGGAGCCAGGATGAGGTGCGGCAGGTCATCGCGGATTTCGCCGCCCTGCGCGCCCGGCAGAACGAGGCGGACACGCCGGAGACCCTCGCCTGCCTGCCCACGCTGTCCCTGGCCGACATCCCGGAAAAGGGCATGCCCGTGTGCCAGCAGATCGACAGGGTGGGGGGCGTGACGCTCCTGCATCAGCCGGTGGAGACGGACGGCATCGTGTATCTCGATCTGTACTTCTCCCTGGGAGATCTGCCGGTGGAGACGCTGCAAAAGGTCAGGCTGCTGGCCGACCTGCTGGGCCAGGTGGCCACGGAGCACTACGATCCGCTGGCCCTGAGCAGCGAGCTGGAGGGCCGCCTGGGCCGGTTCTCCGCCACCGTGCAGGTGAACGCCGCGCCGGGCAGGCTGGACGAGGCCGCGCCCTGGCTGCTGGTGAGCCTGTCCATGCTGTCCGATCACCGGCAGGACGCCGTCCGGATGCTGGACGAGATCCTGAACCGCTCCCGGTTCGACGACACCGGGTTTATCTATAACATCCTGCGCCAGCAGCGGCTGGGGCTGGAGCAGTCCGTCACCATGAGCGGCAACAGCTTCGGCTCCATGCGCGTGGCCGCCCAGTGCTCCGCCTGCGGCGCCGTGAACGAGGCGGTGCGGGGCATAGGCATGCTGCGCATGCTCCAGCAGACCGAAAAGAGCTTCGGGACGGAAGGCGAGAGCCTGTGCCGGCAGCTGGCAGAGCTGTGCGGGACGGTGTTTGCCAAGGAGCGCCTGACCGTGAGCCTCACCGGCGAGCGGGACGACGGCCTGGTGGAGGACGTGCTGGCGGTGCTGCCCTCCGGCGCCATGGGCGAGCCGGCGGCGTACGCGCCGCTGCCCGGGAAAAAGGAGGGCTTCGTCATCCCCGCGGCCATCGGCTTCGCGGCGGAGGGGGCCAATCTGAACGGTCTGGGCGCGGCCTTCTCCGGCACGGGGCTGGTGGCGGCCCAGCTGCTCACCTTCGATCACCTGTGGAACGAGGTCCGTGTCAAGGGCGGCGCCTACGGGGTGAACCTGTCGGTGCGGCCCATGGGGGACGTGGCCTTCTCCAGCTACCGGGATCCCAGCCCCGCCGGGACGCTGAACACCTTCGCCAGCTGCGGCGAGGCCCTGCGGCAGGCCTGCGCGGGGGGCGATATCGACAAGTATATCATCAGCACGGTGGCCTCCACCGAGCCGGTGCTGTCCCCCTGGGCGGAGGGCGCGCGGGCGGCGAATCTGTATCTCAGCGGCCGGAGCGGGGAGGATCTGGACCGGCAGCGCAGCCAGATCCTGCACACCACCCCGGAGAGCCTGGCGGCCTTCAGCGCGACGCTGGAGGCGGTGTGCGCCGCCGGACATGTGTGCGTCATCGGCGGAAAGGACGCCGTGGACGCCTGCGCCGGTCTGGACAGCGTGGAGAGCATCCAGTGACGGCATGAACGCAGCGGCCTCCCTCCGGGGAGGCCGCTTTTTTCACAGCCATTTGACGGCGGGGCCCCGGCGTGGTAAAGTGGGGCAGGAAACGGAGCGTGAGAGCGGGATGTACAGGATATTCATCGTGGAGGACGACCGGGCGCTGGCCCGGGTCATGCAGCGGCAGATCGAGTCCTGGGGCCACCAGGTGCGCTGTGCGGAGGACCTGCGGGACATCATGGGGGAATTCTCCGCCTTTGAGCCCCATCTGGTGCTGCTGGACATCAGTCTGCCATTCTATAACGGCTACCACTGGTGCGAGAAGATCCGGGCCGTGTCCAGCGTGCCGGTGGTGTTCATCTCCTCGGCGTCGGACAACATGAACATCGTCATGGCCATGACCATGGGCGGGGACGACTTTCTGCCCAAGCCGGTGGATCTGGACGTGATGATGGCCAAGCTGCAGGCGGTGCTGCGCCGGGCCTACGACATGAGCGGCAAGACGCCGGTGCTGGAGCACAACGGCGCGGTGCTGAATCTGAACGACGCCAGCCTCAGCTATGAGGGCAGGCGGGTGGAGCTGACGAAAAACGAGTTCCGCATCCTGCAGACCCTCATGGAGAACAAGGGCAAGGTGGTCAGCCGGGACACCCTCATGACCCGGCTGTGGCAGATGGACGCCTACGTGGAGGAGAACACCCTCACCGTGAACGTGACCCGCCTGCGCCGGAAGCTGGAGGAGGCGGGCCTGGCCGACTTCATCGCCACCCGCGTGGGCGCGGGCTACATCGTGGGGTGAGCCATGGAGGAGAGGGGACATTTTTTCCGGCGCTATCTGCGGGCGTGCCGGCGGACGGCGGCGGTGCTGGCGCTGTTCGCCGTCATCGCGGCGGTGGTGCTGTATCTCTATAACGTGCCGGCGGAGGCGGCGCTGTACGCCGCCGGGCTGTGCGCCCTGGCGGGAGCGGGGCTGTTCGCCGCCGGATACGTGCGCTTCCGGCGGGAGAGCCTGGAGCGGATGGCGGCGCTGCAGGACCTGCCGGTGACGGCGGGCGCGCTGCCCCCGGCCTCCGGGCCGGAGGCGGAGGACTTCCGGGCCATGGCGGAGCGGATGAAGCAGGAATACGACCGGCTGGCCGGCCGGACGGAGCGGGCCCGGCAGGAGGATCTGGACTGGTACACCGCCTGGGTGCACCAGATCAAGACCCCCATCGCCGTCATGCAGATGACCCTTCAGGCGGAGGACACCCCGGAGCACCGGGCGCTGGAGGCGGAGCTTTTCCGGGTGCGGCAGTACGCGGACATGGTGCTGAACTATCTGCGCTTGGGCCAGGGCTCCGGCGATCTGGTGATCCGCTGGGTGCCGCTGGACGGGGTGATCCGCCAGGCGGTGCGCAAATACGCTCCCCGCTTTGTGGGCAAGCGGCTGACCCTGACCTATGAGGGAACGGACGTGCAGGCGCTCACCGATGAGAAGTGGCTGGCCTTCATCCTGGAGCAGCTTTTGGACAACGCGGTGAAATACACCGGCGCCGGCGGCGTGACCATCACGGTGTCGGAAGATGTATGTTGTAAAGGGTGATTTTCACATCACCTAATACAACATGACTGCGGCTCATCAGTGGTACGTGGAATCGCAGTTATGGGAAAGGAGCAAATCGCGCAAACCCCTGCAACTGTAAGCATTATCACGACGAAAGGAGCCATCAATGGAATCGTTATTTGAACAAATGGGTGGTACATACCATCAGGAGGGTGACTTCCTCATCCCAGACTTGGTGCTGTCAGACACCACCGATTATCACATCGGGAAGTACGGGCGCATGCGCCACCGCTACCTGAAGGAGCACCGCAGAGTGCTGTTTAACATCATGCTCACCAACGAGACCCTTGCCAAGCACGTTGCAGACATCGACGCTGCCTGCCGTGATCGACTGGATACCCTTATACCGGCCATGGCCGAACAAGAGGGGGTCACGGAGGAACTCAAGGCCACAGATCAGATGGAGTGGGTCCGCAGGATGAACAACATTAAAAACCGTGCGGAAGAAATCATCCTCCAGGAGATCATCTACACATGAGGGCGTGTGCTGTTCTCTATGAACAGCACCGATCAAACGCCAAATATGCGGGGCTGCGGCATGGGCCGCAGCCCCTTTTGTCGTTTAGGCTCGAAACGGGACGAGCAGTTTTTCTGTACATCCAATGAAAAATTTGCTATAATTTTTTCAACCAGCGGGAACAATCCCCAATCTTCAATGTCGTTTATAAAATGGAGGGCACATCCTCAGAAAGGAGGCAAACATACATGCCTATTAGAGTGAAACGGAAAAACGGCGAGATTACCCCGTTTCGCAATGCAGAGTATATCCCTGCTTACTATTTCATCCCAAAGTCCGTTTTGGACGGCTGCGGCAAGGAGATGAACAGCCTTCCGCGTAATCCAAAAGAGATCCTGCGAAGCTGGGATGCTATAGCGTTGGTGGAAAGCGACCTGTTCCAAATGATTATCATTGACACCTACGCTTATATGGTCTGGCCCTATATGATGCCGGGCGTCAAGCGGGAGATATATTCCGGCTACGAGCCGTCATGGATTCTGGCCCACTCCCCCAGCTTTTGGGTGCAGGAGATGACCGACATGGGGATCATCCCTACGGTGGAGGCGCTTTTCCGAAGCAGCGATATGGACAAGCCCCTCGGCTATGTGACGGATGACGCCATCGCTCTTCTTTTCAGCTGGCTCGTTCCGCAGGTGATGGAACGCCACCATATGAACGAGGTCATTGAAGCGGCGGACGAATACCGGTGCTTTGAGGATTTCGACTACCGGAGCAGCCGACAGAAGACCGACTTCTACCGCAGGTGGTATCATACCCGCACCCGGCATCCTATGATGTCTCTTGAACAACTGCAGGAGGAGTATTCGGAGGACCACGACGGACAGGAATGGAACTGTACGGACCTAAGCGCCGAGATCGAGCCAGAGATCATGGCGCAGGTACAGGTGGACGAGTTCATGTCAACGCTCTCTGATAAGGACAAGCAGATACTGCAAATGCGGATGGAGGGCAGGACCCTGGAGGACATCGCGGATGAGCTTGGCTACAAGAATCACAGCGGCGTTCTGAAGCGGATCAGGAAGATCGGGCAGGCTTATGAGAAATACGCCGGTGTAGACTATGGCTTCAGCGACAAACGTATCACCTAACGGCACCTGCTGATGCGACATCGGCAGGTGCTGTCTTTGTCCTGTTTTTTGAAACGGGCTTGTCCTGCCGTTAGCCTGTTTTTTGCGCGATCCAACATAACTATTATAGAGGGATGAAGTGCTTGCCGTCGGCAGGCGCTTTTTGCTTTCCCCCAAAACATCGAAAGGAGCGAAGATATGGACACATCATAGAAACTTGTCTTTTGGCAAAAGTTCATTATTAAATAACTGCTCTCACTTTTGACAGCAGCACCTCAGCAACAAGATACTATGACATAACGCATATATGCGGCCTGTGCCTGAGCACGGGTTTTCTTTTTGGAGGAATTTCATATGAGACAGATCAACGTACCGAAACATCACCGAGCGCGCCATGCGCGGAAAGGAGCACTATGGAAAATAGACCCGGTAATACCTTTGCCCTGAGCCGGAGGATCGGCTCGACGACCTATATAACGACCGTTCATTTCAGTGAGAGCGACACAGAGAGCTATGAAGATAAAATTCTACGGATGATCCGCAATGAAGCTGACACAAACGGGCAAAAGTGTGGTACAATAGATGTACCACTGATGAGCCGTCAGTCTGGAAGGAGCGCCTGATATGGCATCTACACAGACAGAAGGCAAGATCACAGCTTTATATGAAAGGCTTTCCCGCGACGATGACCTGGCAGGGGATAGTAATTCCGTTGTCAATCAAAAACGGATGTTGGAGGACTATGCGGCCCAGCACGGATTTTCTAACTGCGTCCACTATACGGATGACGGGTACTCTGGCGGCACCTTTGAACGTCCGAGCTGGAAACGGCTGTTGGCCGACATCGAGGCCGGGAAAGTGGGCGCGGTACTGGCAAAGGATATGTCCCGTATAGGACGCGATTACTTGCAGACCGGCTTTTATACGGAAGTGCTGTTCCGGGAACGGGGCGTTCGGTTCATCGCAATTTCCAATGGTGTGGACAGCGCGGACAAGGCCAGCGGCGAGTTCGCTCCGTTTCTCAACATCATGAACGAGTGGTATCTGCGAGATTGCAGCCGGAAACAGATCGCCGCCTACCAGGCGCGGGGCCGGGCGGGAAAGCCTACCACGAATCACGCGATCTATGGCTATCGTAAGGACCCGGAGGATAAGCACCACTGGCTGATCGACGAGGAAGCGGCGGCGGTCGTCAAGCGAATCTTCCAGCTCACGGTGAGCGGTCACGGTCCCCAGGTGATCGCGGACATCCTGCGGGATGAAAAGATAGAACGCCCCGCCGTCTATCTCGGGAAACGCGCTCAAGGGACGCGGCAGAAGGAAGCCGGTTCCTCTCGCCCCTATGATTGGAGCAGCACGACTGTCAGCAATATCCTCACCAAGCCGGAGTATATGGGCCACACGGTCAATTTTCGCTCCTACAAGGAATCCTATAAGGATAAGCGGGCCATCGTGCGCCCGCCGGAGGAATGGCTGGTCTTTGAAAACACGCATGAGGCCATCGTGGACCCGGAGACATGGAAGCTGGCCCAGCAGGCACGGGAAACAGTTCATCGGACGGACAGCACCGGCGAGGTCAATCCGTTGACGGGCCTGGTTTTCTGTGCCGACTGTGGAGGGAAGATGTACAATCACCGGGGCCGAGCCCAGGCAAAGAAGGAGAACAAGGGTATAGACCCGGTGAGCGGCCTCTATCCCTATGATCACTACGAGTGCTCCACCTACTCGCTTACCTTCCATCATACGGAAACGAAATGCCATTCCCATTATATCAGCACCAAGGCGCTCCGGGCGCTTATTCTGGACACGATACGGCTGGCAAGCACTTATGCGCTGTCAAACCGGGATGAGTTTATAAGGCGTGTGCGGGAGGCATCCGAGACCCGGCAAAAGGAAGAGGCGAAAAGCCTGAAACGGCAGATGGCCCAAGCAAAACGGCGCTGTTCTGAACTGGACGGTCTGATAAAGAAACTGTACGAGGCATACGCTACCGGAAAGATGCCGGAAAAACGATATGAGCTGCTTTCTGCGGAATATGAGCGGGAACAGGCGGAATTGGAGCTTAACATCGCGGACGGCGAGGAAAAGCTGACGGTCTATGAGGAAGACACGGAACGTGTGGAGCATTTTCTCGCACTGGCAAAAAAGTACACGGACTTTACCGAGCTGACGACGCCCATGATCTATGAATTTGTGGATAAGATCATTGTCCATGCGCCGGACAGGTCCACCGGGGAACGGGTGCAGGAAGTGGACATCTATCTGAAGTTTATCGGCAAATTCGACGTTCCCCAGCCCGAACCCACGGCGGAGGAACTGGAGAAGCTGGAAAAGGACCGGCAGCGCAGGGCGTACAACCGGGAGAAGTCCCGGCGTTATGCCCAGAAGAAAAAACAGGAACAGGAGACTGCGGCAGTATAAAAGAACGCCGAACCATAATCACCGCAGCGGCGGCTCGTGAGAGATCACGGGCCGCTTTTTGCTACCCATTTTACCCGCCGCACTGCGGCAGAAAGGAAACAATATGAGTTTTATCAATACACCAATCATCATTGGCATAGACCACGGCTACGGGAACATCAAGACCGCCCACTGCTGCTTTAAGACCGGCGTGACCGAATATGACAAGGAACCCACGTTCAAGAGCGGCCTGCTCACTTGGGGCGGGCGCTATTTCCTCATAGGAGAGGAACACAAGGAGTTCGCCGCCGACAAGATGGGTGATCTGGACTACTATGTGCTGACCCTGGCCGCCATAGCGCGGGAGCTGAACATGCGGGACATGACCTCCGCCCGTGTGCATCTGGCCGCCGGTCTGCCCCTCACCTGGGTAAGCGATCAGAAGGAGCGGTTCAAGGCCTATCTTCTCCAGAATGAGAGCGTGGACTTCACCTTCCGGGGCGTTGACTACCATGTGGAGTTCACCGGCGCTGACGTGTTTCCCCAGGGCTTTTCCGCTGTGGCGGACCGACTGCGGGACTTTGCCGGGACCAATATGCTCTGCGACATCGGCAACGGCACCATGAACGTCATGTATATCAACGAATGCCGACCCGTACAAAAGCTGTGCTTCACGGAGAAGTACGGCACGAATCAATGTATGCTGGCCGTGCGGGAGAGCCTGCTGCGGCAGTTCGGCGCGGCGGTGGGTGAAACTGTCATTGAGCGCGTCATCCGCACCGGCACGGCAGATATAAGCGAGCGGTATCTCACGGCCATCCGGGAGGCGGCGTCGGACTATGTGTCCGGCATCTTCCGCCGTCTGCGGGAACATGAATATGACCCGGAGTTGATGCGCCTGTTCGTGGTAGGCGGCGGAGGCTGCATGATAAAGCACTTTGGCCGGTATGACCCGGACCGGGTGCTCATCATAGACGACATCTGTGCCACCGCCAAGGGCTATGAGTTCCTTGCAGCACAGAAACGGCAGAAGCGGGACGGCTTGGTATGAAGCGCGTTTTTTCTGCAACATTCCGGCTGGATCTGGACAACGCGGACGAACACCGGGCGTGGGAGCGGCTGCGGCAGATGGACAAGCGGCAGTTCACATCATACGGCAAGCTGATCACCGCGGCGGTCAACGAATACTACGACCGCCGCGAGAGGCTCACCGCTGACCCCTACCTGGAAACGCGGGAAAAGGAGGATGCTTTTCTTCAGGCGGTACAACAGGCCATTGAACGGGGCCTGCGTGCCCAGCCCACCGTGTTGCGGACTTCCCCGGCTGATGCTCCCGTACTCGAAAGCGACAGCGAGGATATATCCGCCGCGCTGGACTTCGCGGACAGCTTCTGATACCACACACGCCCTGGTTTGATACCATCCCCGGTATCAGACCGGGGCGATTTTGATACCACTTTCCTATAAAAGAACGGCGTGATACCAAAAAATGCGGAACATGATACCACAGCGGTATCAATGCTCCCACGATTTGATACCACTATACATCACGCCCAAAGTAAATAATAACGAATCTCGTCGGAAAGGAGAGCATTATGACCGAAAACGAGAAGAAGCTGCTACAGGCAAAGCACCGATTGGAGGAAGCCCAGGCCAGAAACCGCCAAAAGGAGCGAAAAGCCCGGACGAGACGACTCATCCAGGAGGGCGCGATCCTGGAGAAAGCCCGTCCACAGGTGACAACTATGACTCTGGAAGATCTGGAAGAATATCTGAAACAAACCTATGGGCGTTCCGGCTGACCGGGACGCCCTCTTTTTTCTCCCGAAGGGCGCACTTACTCACCACTGGCCGCAGGCCAGTGGTGGTATCCCTCCCGTTGGTCGGGACCGGCGCTCCTGCGGAGGGCCAGCCAACGCCGTGCGCGGCGTCGGCTGCACAGGGGAGAAACATGGCTCCCCGCCATCTTTCTCCCCTGTGTGCGCGAAACCTGCCACCGGCAGCTTTCACGCTTTATGGGCGGCAACCCCTGCCGCCCATCTTCTTTTTGTAAAAAGACCTACTAAGAAAAGTCAATAGGGAAATTACAAAATTTGAGGCGGCGAAAATAGGTACACCAACCCAAGCCGCATGACGCCTCTTTTTCTGAGGCGGCGACCTGTTGACTGTAAAGAGAGGTATTAGATGTCTTCCAGAGCGTCCAGATACGCCTTTACAGAGGCGTAGTAGATACGAAGGAACTTGTTGGCGGAAGCCATCATGTAGACCTTGTAGGGTTTGCCCTCGGCACGTTTCCTGTCCATGAACTGGAAGATGGGCTCATCCGCTGGCGAGGTGCGCAGAACGATGCTCATGACCAGAAAGAGCGTCCGGCGTAAGGATGCTGAGCCCCGCTTGGAGATACTGCGGCTGCGGACGTCTACCGTGCCAGATTGGTAGGGAGGCGCGTCAATACCGGCAAAGGCTACAAGGGCTTTTTTGGAATGGAACCGGCGAACGTCGCCGATCTCGGCCATGAGTTGAGGGCCGAGGGTTTGCCCGACGCCATACATCTTCATGACGATGGGGTATTCCGGCAGCATTTGTGCAAGCGTGGTCATGCGCTGGCGGAGAACTGCCAGGGAAGATGAAGAGGCTTGGAGCTGAGCTACGGCCTGCTGAATGAGTACCTTTGTAGTGTCGCTCTTCGGCAAGACGCTGGGATAACCGCAAGAATCCGTGTATATCTCAGAGGCTTTCTCCGCACTGAAGTTATAGCCGTGCCTCCGGCACCATCTTTCATACCGGCGAGTGAACTCCGCAACAGACGTACCGCAAACACACTCGCAATGCCAGAAATGGGCCACAAAATCCACCCATTTTTCGCTTCCATCCGCACGAGGAGGGCTTGAGAACAGGCGGTTTGCGCCAGGGAATGTGGAATCGAGCAGAGAAATGAGATTGTTCTTCTGCATGGTCTGCATCCTACTGAGCTGCTGGTACTGGCGATAGCAGACTTTGAGTAAATGCCGCGTATCCTCTTCGGGGAAATACTGCGGCAGAGAAAGCCAGTGATCCAGAGCGTAATTTGCCAGCTTTATGGCGTCCTTTTTGTCGGTCTTGGCCCGTCTTAAACTGTTGTTCCCGTAGTCATGTACCAGGATGGGATTGACTACGGAGACATAGATCCCGGCTGCACAAAGCGCCTGTGCTGCCGGAGCGTGGTAGTTTCCCGTATACTCCATTACCACGCGGGTTTCACCTGGCAGGCTTATGAGCTTCTCTGCCAAGCTGCTCAGTTCGCTGTCTGTGTGATGTACCTCAAAGGGAGAGAACACCACTTCTCCAAAGGGGCGCATGGCGGCCACCATGCTCTTGCCTTTGGAAACGTCGATACCAACTGCGTTCATGTCATTCCTCCAGTACAATAATCTGCAACCGGACCCCATCTTTTCTCATTGCCAATTCAATCTATTGGGTGACACGAACACTCCGACAAGCGGTGGCTCAACCTGCTTAAACCGAACGCTGCAACGAGAGGATGGCTAACAGTCTTTTTAACGGGCATACACGCCCAAGAAGCAAAAGGTCAGCCAGTTGCTCCTCTCATTGTAGCTGAGGAATGAAATGGGTGGAAGCCGGACTGGCTGCCCGGCTTCCTCGTCCAAATTTATTGTAATAGAAGCAAAAACCACGAGCCGAAAGAAGGAACGCGATGGCGATATATCATTTTGAAGCGAAAGTCATAAGCCGCGGCGCGGGCCGCTCCGCCGTAGCCGCCGCAGCCTATATGAGCTGCTCCGCTGTCCTTAACGACTACGACGGCGTACAGCACGACTACACCAGGAAACAGGGCCTCGTCTGGCAGCGGGTGTTCCTGCCGGAATACGCGCCTGCGGAATGGGCGGACCGGGGCGCGCTGTGGAACGCCGTGGAGGAAACCGAGAAAACAAAGGACAGCCGCCTGGCCCGTGAGTTCGTAGCGGCGCTGCCGGTGGAGCTGAACAGGGACGAATGGATCGCCCTGCTCTCTGATTTCATCCAGAGGCAGTTTGTAGCGGACGGGATGTGCGCCGATGTGTGCATCCACGATACGGACGGCCACAATCCCCACGCTCATATCATGCTGACCGTCCGCCCGCTGGATGAAAAAGGCAGGTGGCAGTATAAGACCGAAAAGGAATATCTCTGTGTGAAGAACGGCGAGGAACGAGGCTTTACCGCCGCCGAATTTAAGGCGGCGCGGGCAGACGGCTGGGAGAAGCAATATCCCTACATGGTCGATGGCAAAAAGGCCTATATGGCCCCGTCCGAGGCTGAGGCGCACGGCTATGAGCGCGTGTCCAAATACCCCAAAAGCACCAAGTACGGACGGCAGAATCCAATCGCTGCCCGCTGGAACAGCGACGAACAGCTGAATCTCTGGCGGGCATCCTGGGCGGACGCCATGAATCTCTGCCTGGAGCAAAAGGGCCTTGACGAGCGCATAGACCACCGCAGTCACGCCGAGCGCGGCCTGGATGAGCAGCCTACCATCCATGAGGGCGTGGCCGCCCGCGCACTGGAGAAAAAGGGAATCACCTCTGACCGGTGCGAGTTGAATCGGCAGATAAAGGCGGACAACGCCCTGCTGCGGGAGCTCAAGGCCCAGGTCAGGAAGCTGATGCAGGCGGTGAGAGCCACGATACCGGCTATGGCGGAGGCCATGGAGAAGCTGCGGGAGAACATGCTCGTGTTCCGCTACCAGCTCCGGCACATCTCCTACGGCAAGGGCCGGCTGTCCCGCCGCCTGGGTACGGTGCGGTCCGCGCTGGAGCGGTATTCCGGTCTGGTGCATCAGATAAAGAAAAAGGGCAAGGAACGAAAGACGCTCCTTGCCGAGAAGAAAGTCACACCGAAGCTGCGCGTCACCAGGCATCGGGAGCTGTCCGCCCTTATAACAGGGCTGACGGAAGAACTGGAGGAACTGCGCTCCCGGAAGGCTATGCTTCTGCGGGAGTTGTCGTGCCAGGATGACAGCGAAATAGGCGCGGTGAAAAAGGATATTGCGGAGATGGAGGCTGATCTTGCCAAGCTGGGTCAGCAGGAGAAGAAATGCGCCGCCGAGCTGAATGACGCGCTGAAGCAGTACACCGAGCTAAAGGAACAGGCCAAAGACCTGGACCCCGACGAACTGCTGGCCGCCCGCCTTGCCCTGCGCTCGGAGAGGGAACGCGCCGCAGCAGCTCGCCTGCAGGCCGCCTATGGCAATGAGTTCAAGGCCGTCACGCTATACGACAGCAAGCTGGATGTGAGAAATATGCTGGGCGAAAGAGCTCAGCGGCCAAGGAAAACAGTGGACCACCAACAGAAACGGAAAACAGAGCATAGGGAACAGGGACGGTGAACGCGCTATAATAACCATTATCATTCTAGCCCCTAAACCCATCGAAACCAATTCTCTGCTATTCCACCTTCATCATTCGGTAGCCGATACCGATGTGGGTCTGGATGTACTGGGGCGAACCGGGAGCGGCCTCCAGCTTTTTGCGCAGGGTCGCCATGTATACCCGCAGGCTGGCCACGTCATTGTCCCAAGAGCTTCCCCACACGCCCTGGGTAATGAATTTATGGGTCAGGACCTTCCCGGTGTTTCGGGCCAGCAGGCATAAGAGCTTATACTCGATGGCCGTGAGGTGTAGCTCCTCCCCGCCCAGATAGGCGCACCCGGTGGCAAAGTCGATGCGCAGCGCACCGTTTTCATAGACGGACGCGCTCTCATCCCCGCCCATCAGAGCCAGCCGCCGCTGGGTGACCCGGAGCCGGGCCAGCAGTTCGTCCACGGAGAAGGGCTTGGTGAGATAGTCGTCCGCACCGGCGTCCAGAGCGGCGATCTTGTCGGCGTCCTCGCTGCGGGCGCTGATGACGATGATGGGTACATTGGACCAGTCCCGGACCCGGTGGATGACCTCCACGCCGTCCATGTCGGGCAGGCCCAGGTCCAGCAAAATGACATCTGGGGCATGGGAGGCAGCTTCCATCACTGCCCCCTCGCCCGTGTCTGCGGTGAGATAGCGGTAATCATGGGCCTTCAATGTGGTGGCAATCAGGTTCCGCACAGGCGGGTCATCCTCCACCACGAGAATGAGAAACTTATTCATGCAGCGTTACCTCCTCCAGAGGCAGAGTAAAGCGGAACACCGCGCCATGTGGCTGATTGTCCCGGACCTCTATGGTCCCGCCGTGGGCCTGGATAATAGCTCGGCAAAGGTACAGCCCCAGCCCCAGCCGGCGGCGGTCGTCCGCCACGGGAGCCTGGCCGCAGAAGAACTTTTCAAACACCCGTTGTTTCTCGCTGTCCGCCACACCGGGCCCATCGTCGGCCACCAGCACCTCCGCCATATCGCCGCACCGGCCGTCTGTTACAGTGACAGCGGCGTTTTCGCCAGCATATTTGAAGGCGTTGTCTATGAGATTCACAATGACCTGGACCACCAGCCGGGCGTCTGCCCGCACCAGCAGCAGCTCCTCGGAGTGGATCACCCGGACAGCGCCCTTTCTCGTTTTGCGGCGGGTGTGGACCGCAGCCTCGTCCACGATGTCGCTTATCAGCTCCGCCGAGGGATGGAGGGTCATGCGGCCTTCTTCGATGCGGGTGGCGTACAGGAGATTTTCCACCAATTCTGTGAGCCACTGGGCGTCATCATAGATGTCGCCATAGATGGCACGGCGGGTCTCCGGGTCAAATTTGTCCTCGTTGGCCAGCAGATTGGCCGCGTTGCCGGAGATAGTGGTCAAGGGCGTGCGCAGATCGTGGGAGATGGTGCGCAGAAGGTCAGCCCGCAGCTTCTCGCTCTCCGCCAGCACCGC
This sequence comes from uncultured Oscillospiraceae bacterium, assembly GCA_947626345.1. GTDB lineage: Bacteria > Bacillota > Clostridia > Oscillospirales > Oscillospiraceae > CAJOIG01. The sequence continues at coordinate 91,110 of CANQSF010000001.1, forward strand.
GGCGGCCTCCTTCTCCCGGGCGTTGCGCTCGTTCTCCAGCGCCAGGGTGCACTCCGCCAGGATGGAGGACAGGATGTCCCGCTCCGAGCCGTCCAACATTTCCGAGTGCACGTCCAGCCCCACCACGCCATATTTTCGGTCATTGACCTTTAAGGGGGCATAAAGATACCCGCCTTTGTCCCCTTCGCCGGGGGCGTCTTCCGTCAGGGCATGCCACGCTGCAGGCCGCTCCGCCTCCGTATCGTAGGTCATTTCGCCCGCGGCCGGGTATAGCATCGGCTCCTGCAAAAGCCCGTCAGCCAAGGGATAGATGACGGTGTTCCGTCCCAGCAGGCCCACCAGCTGCTCTGCCGCCGTGTCCAGTATCTCTCCCCGGCCTCTGGCCTTGGACAGGGCCTGATTGGCGTCAAAGAGCATCTTCGTCCGCCGGGCGGTGAGGGCCTCCTGTCCCGCCCGGGCCTTATAGCGTATCGCCAGGGTGCTGGTGATATAGGCCGTCAGGAACATGATGAGAAACGTCACGGGATAGCCGGTGCCGTAGGCCGCAAAGGAAAAGCGGGGAACGGTAAAGAGGTAGTTGAACACCAGCACACTTGCCACCGAGGACGCCAGGGCATAGACGGGGCGGGTAGTGACCACCGAAGTGAGCACCACGCCCAAAATGTAGACCATGATGATGTTGGCGTCCGTAAAGCCCCAGGCGTGGAGCGGCAGGCTGATGAGCGTTGCGGCGGCCAGGATGCCCAGGCTCCACATGGCGTTTTTCGCCACGCTCTTGCCGGATTCGGCAGCTTGCTTGGGCCGGTAAGGGCCATCCGCGCTCTTGTCCGGGATGATATGGATGTCTACTTCCGGGGCGTAGGAGAGCAGCTGCTCCGTCAGAGGCGGCCGGCCGAAGAGACGCCGTCTCCCGGCGGCACTGCGTCCCAGAACGATCTTCGTTACGCCGTTCAGCCGGGCGTATTCCGCGATCTGAAAGGGCACATCCTCGCCATAGACCGTCTCGATCCGGGCCCCCAGCTTTTCCGCCAGGGCCTGGTTATACCGCAGACGCCGCTTGTCCTCCTCCGAGGCAGCGGCCCCGTCCGGGGTCTTTACATACAAAGCCGTGAACGTTCCGCTAAAGACCTGGGCCATCCGGGCTGCCGTGCGGATGATACGTCCGTTGGAGGGCGAGGAGGAAAGGCACGCCAGAATATGCTCGCTGCCGGATTCCATGGCCTTCACCCCCTTCCTGCGTTCATCATAGCACAAAACCGATCATTCTTCCACATCAGATGCGGAAGCACCGCTGCACGGCTTTGGGCCTGCCCAGCACCAGCATGGACTCGTCTGTAGTCAGCATGGTATCTGGCCCCACCTCCGTGTTCAGCCGGCCGCCCTCCCGGATGCCCAGGATGTTAAGGCCGTACTTTTTCCGAATGTCCAGGGCTACCACCGTCTTCCCGCTCCAGGCGGGCGGGACGGCCAACTCGAACAGCGAGCAGTCCCCATCCAGTTCGATGTAATCTAGGATGCTCCGGCTGCTGCAGCGCACGGCGGTCCAGGCCGCCAGCTGCTTTTCTGGGTACACCACCTCGTCCGCGCCGTTGCGCAGCAGAAATTTCTCCTGCATCTCGCTGGCGGCACGGGCGATGACCTTTTTTGCCCCCAGGTCCTTCAAAATGGCGGCGGTTTCCAGAGAGTTCTGGAAGTTGTCTCCGATGGCCACGATGCACACGTCGAAACTGGGCACTCCCAGCCCGGAGAGAAAGGCGCGGCTGGTGCTGTCCCCGATCTGGGCCGCCGTCACCATGGGCAGCACCGCGCTGACCCGCTCTTCACTATTGTCCACCGCCAGCACCTGGCAGTGCATCTCGCAGAGCTTTTCCGCGATGTGAGAGCCGAACCGGCCCAGTCCTATCAACAATACCGACCTCATAGCGAAACCTCCTATCCTATCGTCAGCTTTTCCATCGGGAGGAGCGCCTCCCGCTTCCTGCCGGCCAGGGCGGCGAAGATCAGCGTCAGGCCGCCCGCCCGGCCAAAGAACATGAGAAATATAAGGATGCCCCGACTGAGCGGTCCCAGCGTGGGCGTGATGCCCAGAGACAGGCCCACCGTGCCGATAGCCGAGGCTGTCTCGAAAAGGCACGTCCCCAGCGGCAGCGCCTCCGCCCGGCTGATGACCGCCCCGCCCAAGAGAAACAGGGTCAGATACATCACCAGCACCGTGGCAGCAGTGCGCACCGCGCCCTCCTCCAGCCGCCGGCCGAAAAGGCTCGTATGCTCCCGGCGGCGGAACACCGCCCATGCGGTGGCGGCAAGTGCCGCCAGAGTCGTGGTTTTCATACCGCCTGCGGTGGAGCCGGGTGACCCGCCGATGAGCATCAGCGCGACGGTGAGGGCCTGGCCTGTATCGCTCAAGGCCGCCTGATCCACGGTGTTGAAGCCCGCCGTCCGGGGCGTCACCGCCTGGAACAGACTTGACCATACCCGCTGGCGCATGGGGTAAGCAGCAAACTCGCCGAAGAAGAAGTATACCGCAGGAAGTGCGATAAGAAGCCCTGTAACAGACAGTATGACCTTGCTCTGCATACTAAAGCGGCGCAAATGCACGCCGTGTGTCCGCACATCCTCCCAAGTGAGAAAGCCGATGCCGCCTACTATGATGAGCGCCATGACGGTGAGATTGATGACCGGCTGGGCCGCAAAGGAAGTCAGCGAGGAAAAAGCCGCCTCCCGGCCCATCAGGTCGAAGCCCGCATTGCAAAAGGCGGACACGGCGTGGAAAAGCCCGTACCATATCCCTTCTTTCAGCCCATAACGTCGGCAGAACACCGGGGCCATGACCGCCGCGCCGGTCAGTTCAATGATGACTGCGGCACAGATGATAGTCCCCGCCAGCCGGACGATTCCGCTGATGGAGTGGGCGGAGAGTGACTCCTGGATGGCCGTGCGCTGCTTTAGGCTCACTCGCTTGCCGGTCAGGGCAACCATGGCCATCGCCGCCGTCACCACTCCCATGCCGCCGATCTGGATGAGGAACAGCAGTACCCCCTGGCCGAAGCCGCTCCAATAGGAGGCGGTGTCCCGTACCACCAAGCCGGTGACGCACACGGCGGAGGTAGCTGTGAACAGTGCGTCGGCAAAGTTTGCGCCTCGCCCATCCAGAGTGGAAATGGGGAGCATGAGCAGAAAAGCGCCCAGAAGGATCAGGGCACCGAAGCCCACGATGATGATCTGCGATGTGGACAGGTTTCTCTCCATCCGGCGCACGGCCCTCACCTCCCTGGTGGTATCATTGTGCCACAAGTCTTGTGAAATGTGCGTTAGCATTTGCCCGGCTGGCATAAAGATCGCATTAAAATGCAGCAGGATAAAACGAGAGCGCAACGACCAACTTGCCGCTGCGCTCATTTCAATAATAAAATTACCCTTGACAACTGCTCTATGAGGAGAAGGTGCTGGCCATCGCGGACACGGGCATCGGCATCGCCGCCGAGGACCTGCCCCGGATCTTCGAGAAGGGCTTCACCGGCTACAACGGCCGGACGGACAAGTCCGCCACGGGGCTGGGGCTGTATCTGTGCCGCCGGGCGGCGGATATGCTCCACCACCGGCTCTGGGCCCGGTCGGAGGTGGGAAAGGGCAGCGTGTTCTTCCTGGATCTGCACCGGGACGCGCTGGAGGTGGAGTGAGATCCTTTGGAGCTATCCTTATAAAAAGGCCCCCTTGTGCAAAGGGGGCTGTCACGGCGCAGCCGTGACTGGGGGATTGTTCTCCAGAGCGGCATGACAACCCCTCCGCCTCGCTGTTGCTCGGCACCTCCCCTTGCACAGGGGAGGCTTTGGACGGCGTCTTACAAAACTGTCATATCCGGGCGTCAAAATGTCACGCGAATCGATTTTGGCGGCCCGGATATTCTGTTACGATAGGGACACGGGACGGCGGGGAACGGTCCCCGCGCCTGAGAAAGGAGGTCATGACCTATGACGATTCTGGAGGTACAGAACCTGGGGAAGATATACACCGGCCGCTTCGGCGCCAACCAGGTCCGGGCCCTCAACAACGTGTCCTTTGCCCTGGAGCAGGGGGAGTATGTGGCCATCATGGGGGAGTCCGGCTCCGGCAAGACCACCCTTTTGAACCTGCTGGCGGCCTTCGACCGGCCCACCAGCGGCCAGGTGCTGCTGGAGGGGAAGGATCTGGCGTCCCTGCGGGAGTCGGAGCTGGCCGCCTTCCGGCGGGACAGCCTGGGCTTCGTGTTCCAGGACTTCAACCTGCTGGACACCTTCAACCTGCGGGACAATATCTTTCTGCCCCTGGTGCTGGCGGGCGTGGGCTATGTGGAGATGGCCCAGCGGCTGCAGCCCATCGCCCAGAAGATGGGCATCACGGACGTGCTGACCAAGTACCCCTATGAGGTCTCCGGCGGCCAGAAGCAGCGGGCGGCGGTGGCCCGGGCGGTGATCACGGGGCCCAAGCTGCTGCTGGCGGACGAGCCCACTGGGGCGCTGGACTCCAAGAGCTCTGACGGGCTGATGGACCTGTTCGCCCAGCTGAACCGGGAGGGGCAGAGCATCCTCATGGTCACCCACTCCACCAAGGCCGCCAGCCACGCCGGCCGGGTGATCTTCATCAAGGATGGGGAGCTGTTCCACCAGATCTACCGGGGCGGGGCCACCAACGAGCAGATGTACCAGAAGATCGCGGACACGCTGACCCTGCTGGCCACGGGAGGAGACGGCCATGAACGCTAGATTCCTCTCCCGGCTGGCCCGGCAGAACCTGCGGAAAAACGCCCGGTCCTACGGCCCGTTCCTGCTGGCGGCGGTGCTGACGGTGTGCATGTTCTACATCATCTCATCCCTGGCCGTCGATCCGGGGCTGCAGTCCATGACCGGGGCCACCACCATCCAGATCGTCATCCGCTACGGCATGGTCGTGGTGGGGCTGTTTTCGGTGATCTTCCTGTTTTACACCAACAGCTTCCTCATCAAGCGGCGCAAGCGGGAGTTCGGCCTTTTCAACGTGCTGGGGCTGGAGAAAAAGCACCTGGCAGGGGTGATCGCCTTCGAGACCTTGTATGTGGCCCTCGTCAGCCTGGGGCTGGGCCTGCTGCTGGGCGTGGCGCTGGACAAGCTGCTGCTGCTGACCGTGGCGAAGATCCTGGGCGTGGCCGCGCCCATGGGCTTTTTCGTGAGCCTCTGGGTGGTGGCCGTCACGGCGGCGCTGTTCGGCGGCATCTTTCTGCTGATCTTCCTGTACAGCATCCGGCAGGTGTATGTGGCCCGGCCGGTGGAGCTTTTGCAGGCCGAGCACGCCGGGGAGCGGGAGCCCAAGGCCAAGTGGCTGCTGGCCCTCGTGGGCGCCGGGTGCCTGGGAGCGGGGTACTATATCGCCCTCACCACCACAGACGTGCTCCAGGCCATCTTCCTGTTTTTCGTGGCGGTGGTGCTGGTGATCATCGGCACCTATCTGCTCTTCACCGCCGGCAGCGTGGCGCTCTTGAAGCTTTTGAAGAAAAACAAGCGCTATTACTATAAGACCCGGCACTTCACCGCCGTCAGCGGCATGATGTACCGGATGAAGCAAAACGCGGTGGGCCTGGCCAACATCTGCATCCTCAGCACCATGGTGCTGGTGATGGTGTCCGGCACCAGCTGCCTCATGCTGGGCATGGAGAGCGCCCTTCATGAGCGCTATCCCTACGACATGAACATCTCCCGCAGCGACGAGGCCACCATAGAGCTCTCCAAAAAGGCCGTGGCTGACGCGGGCATCGTGCCGGAAAACGAGACGGAGTACAGCTATGTGACCTGCGCCGCCTACAGCGTGCCCGGCGGGCTGGACGTGACCGTGGACTACACCCTGGACACGGAGTCCAATTTGGCGGACGTGATGGTGACGGACCTGGCCGATTATAACCGCTGCACCGGCCAGGACTATGACCTGGCCCCCGGCGAGATCCTGCTGAAGACGGCGCGGACGGACTATGCCGGGGACACATTGGAACTGCTGGGCAGGACCTATACCGTCAAAGAGCGGGTGGAGCCCATGGTGAAATACGGCAATATGACCGCCAACCTCACCGAGAGCTGGTACATCGTGGTGGCGGACAGAGCGGAGCTGGAGCAGATCAACGAGGCTCTGTCTGTGGAGAAGGGAGTGGCGCAGTCTGCGCAGTATCAGCTGGACGGCGACTACAAGCTGCGCCGGTTCTACGGCTTCGACGTGGCGGGCCATGACGAGGAGACGGCCCTGAACGCCCGGCTGGCCATCCGCGCGGCCTGGAACAAAGCGTCGGAGGACGAGTCCGTGGACCTGGCGGGCACCTACGAGTGCCGGGCCTGGGAGCGGCAGGACTTCGTGAGCCTGTACGGCAGCCTCTTCTTCCTGGGCATGTTCCTGGGGCTGCTGTTCACCATGGCGGCCATCCTCATCATCTACTACAAGCAGATGAGCGAGGGCCGGGACGACCGGGAGCGGTTCCAGATCATGCAGAAGGTGGGGATGAGCCGGCTGGAGGTGAAGCGCACCATCCAGGCCCAGGTGCTGATCGTGTTCTTCCTGCCCCTGGTGACGGCGGGGGTGCACACCGGCTTTGCCTTCCCCATCCTCAACCGGGTGATGACCCTGTTCAACCTGATGAGCACCAGCTTTTACCTGTGGTGCGTGCTGGGCGTGTTCGTGCTGTTCGCGGCGCTGTACGCGGTGGTGTACAGCCTGACGGCCCGGACCTATTACCGGCTGGTGAGCGTATGAGAGGAGGCGGAAAAACCATGCGCATAACGGCGGCGATCTTCACCCTGCTCCTGCTGGCGGGGCTGCTCCTGCCCGGCTGCAGCAAGGACCAGATACTGGACGCTTACGGGACGGTGGTGTCCCTGGCGGGGAACGTGGGGCTGGACACCTCCCTGACCCTGCAGGGCGAGCGGACCTTCGGCGCGGACAAATATACCGGCGCCTACACGGCCCGATACGAGGACTTCACCGGCCAGGAGTGCCCCTTCGGCGGCACGGCCCTGGAGCGCCGGGAGGGAGAGCACGTGACCGTGACATGCTCGCTGCAGGGCGACGGCTCCGCCCGGCTGGAGTGGAACTGCGGCTATGACACCGCCGTGGTCCTGGCGGACACGGCGGGGGAGACGAGCTGCGAGGAGACCATATATCTGGCACCCGGCAGCAACTACTTCAATCTGGTGTTCGAGGGCTTTACCGGCAGCGTGGAGCTGACCATAGAATGAATACAAACTAAAATATACTGCATATAGGATCCCACAAAACCCGGTTTTTGTGGGATCTTATATGAATATTAATGCAATTATGATGAATTTTATTGAATTTTCATCTTGTATTCCTCGTATATGCAGAATATAATCAGACTATCCTTTCCGCCGGGAGGAACGCTCCCGCGGAAGAAAGCGAGGAAGAGACATGAAAATGATGAAAAAACTTGCGGCCGCCGTCATCGCGCTGATGCTGGTGACGAGCCTGTCTGTCAGCGCCTTCGCCTGCACGTCCATCTATGTGGGGTCCGACCTGACCGATGACGGGGACGCCTACTTCGCCCGCAGCGAGGATCTGGACAACAGCTACAACAAGGTGTTCTATGTCAGTCCCGCCGGCAACCACAAGGCGGGGGAGGCGTACACCGGCTGCTACGGCTTTGAGTATACCTTCGAGAAGGACAGCTACGCCTATACCGCCTTCCGGGATGACAACCTGGCCGGCGAATGCCCCGACTGCGACCCGGAAGTGGTGGATCCGACCCATGAGCACACCCCCTATGAGGCCGGCGGCACCAACGAGATGGGCGTGAGCATGACCGCCACGGTGAGCATCTATCCCAACGAGGCCATCGAGGAGGCAGATCCTTACGTGGACACGGGCATCGAGGAGGCGGAGATCGTCACCGTGGTGCTCAGCCAGGCGGACAGCGCCAAGGACGGCCTGGACATCCTGATGGGCATCTATGATGAGTACGGCATGTGCGGCGGCTCCTCCATCATGATCGGCGACCAGAACGAGGTCTGGTACATCGAGAACTGCACCGGCACCCAGTACATCGCCATGAAGCTGCCCAGCGACCTCATCCTGATCAACCCCAACATGAGCCTGTTCGGCCTGATCGACCTGGACGATGAGAACGTCATCGCCACCCCGGACCTGATCAAGACCGCCCAGGACGCCGGCACCTTTGTGGGCGACGAGGCGGAGAATCAGATCAACTACCGGGCCAGCTACAGCGAGGACTACATGGACGCGCGTATGCCCAACTGCCTGAACTACGTGAACGCCGGGTATGAGTACACCGTGGACAGCCTGGCCTATGAGGACTTCTGCCTGAGCAACGTCAAGGACGGCCAGATCGTGCCCCTGTACACCAACATCGAGGCCGACCGGACCTTCTCCCTGCAGGACCTGAAGGACTTCTACAAGGTGGAGAAGGTGGCCCGGGACGCCAACCTGGATATCCACATCTTCCAGCTGGACGCCGATGTCCCCGCTGAGGCGGGCACCGTGGAGTGGGTGGCCATGGACGACGGGGCGTACACCGTGTTCGTGCCCTACTGGCCCATGCTGACCAAGGACACCTATGAGGCCTACCAGGTCACCGTGGGCGAGGCCGAGTTCGTGGAGGAGGAGCCGGACGGCAGCACGCCCTACTATCCCAGGACCCTGAGGGACGGCACCGAGGGCTTCATGGTCGAGCCCGCCGACTGGGCGGACAGCATGTACTGGTCCTTCAACGTGGTGAGCAACTACGTGCTGTATGTGGACGAAAGCCAGCAGCAGACCGTGGCCGACGCCTACGCGGACCTGCAGGCGAGCATCGACGAGGAGTTCGTCTCCCTCCAGGCCCAGGTGGAGGGCGCGGAGGATATGGAGGCTATGGCCGACACCGTGACCGCCGCCAGCATGGAGATGGCCCAGCAGGCCCACCAGACCGCTGTGGACCTGTACGCCCAGATCACTGCCAAGTAAATCAAGAAAAAGCAAAAAGCGTCTGCCGCAGACCAGCGGCAGACGTTTTTTATGTATGCGGTCATCGCCTGGCGGCGGCGGGCCTGTGCCGGTGGGTGTGATGCCGGGCGGGGGCGCAGGCCAGGGGCAGCATCAGCGCGCTCAGCGCCGCCGCGGCCAGCACATCCAGCACCGAGTGCTGCTTGACGAACAGGGTGGAGACGCTGATCAGCGCGGTCATGGCCCCGAAGGCCAGCCGCCAGCGGGGCCGGGCCAGCCGGCCGCAGTCCCACAGCCCCACCGACACCGCCACGGCCCCCAGCACGTGGATGGAGGGGCAGACATTGGTGTTGGTGTCAAAGTCGTAAAACCAGGCGGCGAAGCGGGTCATGGCGTTGTCCCGGGGGAAGCTGTCCGGCCGGAGCAGCTGCCGGGTGGGCCAGAGGACGTATATCACCAGCGTCACACCGTAGGTGAGGATGATGAAGCGCATCATCCGCCGGAAGGAGGGCACGTCCCGGAAAAAGGTGTAGACCAGGCCGCCGATGAGGTACACGAACCAGAACAGGTACGGGATGAAGAACCACTCGTTGAAGGGGATGAGGCCGTCCAGGGCGCACTGGACGGTGTAGTACCGCCGGATGAAGCCGCCCCGCTCCAGCAGCAGGAACGCCAGCCCATGGATGGGCCAGTATAAGAGCAATAGGATGTGCCGGTAGGCCGGGTCTGTGATGTTCCCCGGCCGCAGGGCCCGGTAATCGGGCCGGGATGGCTCACTCATGGACCGTCGCCTCCTCCCGGCGCTCCAGCTTCTCCGCCAGGCGCAGCAGCCGGGGCCGGTTGTACCGCTGGATCATGATGAAGGGCAGGTTGCCCAGCACATACACCAGCACCAGCACCGCGGCCCATGTCTCCCGGCACAGCAGCACCGGCAGCGCCAGCACCATCAGCGCGCCGTGGACAAGCTCCGCCACGCACGTCTCCTGCACCAGCATCCGCACCTGGCCGCCAGTGGCGTCGCCCAGGGCCTTCCGGGGCAGGGAACGGAGATATTTGCTCATGTCCGGCACCCGGTCTTTCCACCTGCGGATCTTCAGCCGCTCGTAAAACCGGCCCTCCCGCTCGAAGGGCCAGGGCCGGAAGGGGAACGCGTCCGTGCGAAAGTCGCGCCTGACGAAGGCCGCCGCCACATTGGACAGCAGGCTGATCGCCGCCAGATACAGCACGCTCCACCACAGCTTTTTCATCGCACCGCCGTCTCCTTTTCTGCCAGATGGGACCATATGGCCTCCGCGGCATTGCCCTCCCGGGCCAGCGCCGCGCCCATTTTTTCCAGCTGCTCCCCGTCCGCCAGCAGATGCAGGCAAAGCGCTGCCAGCGCCTCAGGGTCGGGGGCCGTCACCGCGCCGCCCAGGGCGCAGAAGTGGCGCAGATTTGGCGTCTCGCAGGCGGACACCGCGTCCACCAGCACCATGGGCAGGCCCTTCACCGCCGCCTCGGAGGTGCTCACGCCCCCGGGCTTGGTCAGAAACAGGTCCGCGCTGTCCATCAGCAGAGGCACGTCCTCCCGGTAGCCCCACACGGCCACATCCGGTCGTCCGGCGAAAAGACGCTCCAGCTTTTTCTGCAGGTGGACGTAGGTGCCGCAGACCACCGCCAGGGAGCAGTTCGCCGGCAGCCGCTGGGCCAGCAGCTCCGTCAGCTCGTCCAGGTGGCCGCAGCCCATGGACCCGCACATGGCCAGCACCAGCCGCCCCGTCAGGGGCAGACCCAGCCGCCGGCGGGCCTCGATCTTGTTTACACGCGCATAAAAGGCCCGGCGCACGGGCACCCCCGGGATGGGGACGATCTGTCCGGAGGGGATGCCCGCCTGGACGAACTCCTCCGCCGCGGCGGGGGAGGGGACGAAGTACCGGTCCATCACGCAGTCCTCCACCAGGGGGCTGCAGGTGTAGTCCGTGGCGATGAAGGAGGCGTCCAGCGCCAGCTCCGGATGGGTCTTGCGCAGCTGGGTGACCATCAGCGCCGAGAACACATGGGGGCACAGCAGGCAGTCATATCCCTCCTGGACGACCAGGGCGTACAGCTTCTCCGCACCCAGGGCCAGCACGCCGGCCACCAGGTTGTGGTCCTCCCCCAGGGAGGGGTGCTGCTCCAGCAGCCGATAGCTGACCCGCCAGACGGAGGGCATGTGCCGGTAGAGCCGGGCATGCCAGCGGCAGATGAGCTCCGACATCTTTTCCGACAGGAAGGACAGCGCGTCGGCGATGTCGCAGGCCACGCCGCGGGCCGTTATCGCCTCCCGCACCGCCGCGGAGACGGAGTTGTGGCCCTCGCCGGTGCTGCAGGTCAGGATCAATACTTTCATGGGGTACCTCGGGGTCTTTCTCTGATAGTCCACTGCCATAATGCCCCACGGGGCGGTCAGCTGTCAAGGTCAAACATACACAAAAAATGGGGAGGGAAAAAATCCCAATAGCGGGCGCCGTCAGCCCATGAAAAATACCAGCGCCGAAAGGATCAGCAGCAGTGCCAGGTTCACCGCCGTGAACTCCGCCAAAAACCGGCCGGTCCTGGCCCCCTCCGAGCGGGAGTAGAGCTTCAGGCCGATGAGGCTGGCCAGGCTGGCGATGGGGGTGCCCAGACCGCCCACGTTCACCCCCAGCAGCAGGGCGCGGGCGTTGTCGGTGAAGCCGGACAGCAGCAGCGCCGCCGGCACGTTGCTGATCACCTGGCTGGTGAGCAGGCCCGTCAGATACTCCCGCCCGGCCAGCAGGCGTCTGAGCAGCGCGTCCACCGCGCCGATGCGGGCCAGGTTCCCGGCGAAGATAAAGAAGGCTACGAAGGTGGCCAGCAGCATGAGATCCGCCCGCAGCAGGGTCCTCCGGTCCAGCGCCGCCGCGGCCGCGATCACCCCGACGAGCATCACCGGCCAGGGCACCAGCCGCACCACCGTGGTCAGACACAGGGCGAACAGCGCCCCGTACAGCGCCAGCAGCTTTTTGTCCAGCCCCGGCGCCTGGCCCAGCTGGGGCCGGATGGGGGCCTTGGGCAGGCTCAGGCAGCACAATGCCAGCAGCGCCAGGGACGCCAGCCACACCGGGCCGGTGGCGGTGAAGAACGCCCCGGCGGACATGTTGTAATAGGAGTAAAGATACAGGTTCTGGGGGTTGCCCACCGGGGTGAGCATGCTGCCCAGGTTGGCGGCCACGGTCTGCAGCACCACCACCCGGATCAGGTCCTGGCCCCGGCCGGCCATGGTCAGCACCACCACCGCGAAGGGCACGAAGGTCAGCAGGGCCACGTCGTTGGTGATGAGCATGGCGCTGAAAAAGCACAGCATCACCAGCATCCCGCCGATGGCCCGGGTGCTGCCGGCCCGGACGCACAGCCCATGGGCCAGGGAGGTGAACAGCCCCGCCTTGCCCAGACCGGACACCACCGCCATCAGCGAATACAGCAGCGCCAGGGTCCGAAAGTCGATATAGCCCAGATAGGCCCCGTCCGGGGGCACGAAAAAACAGCTCACCGCCGCCGCGGCCGCCGCCGCGCACAGCACCGGCTCCCGCCGGAGAAAAGAGCGCACACGTTCCATAGCCAAAAAACCTCACTGCAGATCGCGCCCGCGGGCGCCGGGATATTGTACCACCGCCGGCGGAGGAGCGCAACATTTTCCTTGACAGGACAGGGCAGATGTGCTAATGTTCTATTGCAATAGAAGTTCTATTACAATAGAACAATGAAATGGGGGGACAGCGATGAGAGGGCGATGGATCGTCCTGACGGCGCTGCTGGCGCTGGTACTGCCGGCGCTGGCGGGCTGCAGCGGGGAGCGGGACCTGGCCTTTGCGGAGCGATATGTGATCGACGCCGACCTGGACCCGGAGGGGCGGAGCATGACCTATGCCCAGCGGGCGGAGATCACCAACACCGGCTCCGACAGCACGGAGGAGCTGTGGTTCCATCTCTATGCCAATATGTATAAGGGCCTTTTTCAGACCGAGGACGGGGACGTGCTGGTCACGTCTGTCACCGACGGGGCGGGCCAGTCCCTTTCCTATGAGCGCAGTCAGGAGGGGGTGCTGTACCGGGTGGGCCTGGCCGAGCCCCTGGGGCCGGGGGAGACGGCGGAGCTCCTGTTTTCCTGCCAGGTGATCATCCCGGACCTGGAGAGCAAATACGGCGTGTCCCCGGCGGGGGACGTGCAGCTGCCGGGCTTCAGCCTGCAGCTGGCGGTGTACGATGAAAACGGCTGGGACACGGACCCACTCCAGGAGGAGGGGGACGGCCGGTACGCCCACACGGCGGACTACGACGTGACGGTCCGGGCGCCGGCGGACTATATCCTGGCCTGCAACGGGGACGAGCAGGGCGTGACGGCCCGGGACGGCGTGACGGAGCACCGCTATATCTGCCGGGACCGGCGGGACCTGGTGCTCATCGCCTGCAGGGATTACGTGCGGCGGGAGCGTCAGGCGGGAGACGTGCGGGTGCTGGGGTACTTCGACCCGGGCACCGCCGGGGTGACGGAGGCGGCCATGGACCAGGTGATGGACGCGGCGGCGTTCGCGCTGGAGTACTTCGGGCAGCTGTTCGGCCCCTACCCCCACGACACGCTGGTGGTCACCAACGCCGCCCTGGGCACAAACTTCGCCCAGAGCATGGAGTACTCCGGGCTTATCACCGTCTACTTCGACCTGGAGACCGACCCCACCGCCCGCTCCCACATCACCTTCCACGAGGCGGCCCACCAGTGGTTCTACGGCGCCGTGGGAAACGACGAGAATGAGGAGCCATGGCTGGACGAGGGGTTCGCGGAATTCGCCGGATACCTGTGCCTGGAGGCGTGGGGCAGCGACTGGCCGGGCTGGGAGATAGCTGCCAACGCCGCCGGCGCGGAGCAGGTGAAGGACGATAAAGTAGATCTGCCCGCCGACGAGCACCCCGTGTACCAGTGGGGGGTCTATGACCGGGGGTGCATGTGCCTGAAAGAGCTGATGGACGCCGCCGGCCGGGAGGAATTCCTCGCCATCCTGGGCGGCTACTGCCGGGACCACTGGATGGGTGTGGCCACCACGGCGGACTTCCTGGCGGCGGTGAGGGCGGGGACCGGCGGGGACGTGGAGGATATCCTGGCGGAATACATCCAAGAATAAAACCATGCCTCTTGCTAGGGCGGGAAAAGTTTGGTACAATTTCCCCGACAACACGGACGGGAGGCGCGCGATGAAGACCATCTATTTCGACAAGGATGTCCCCCGGATCCTGGCCACCAAGGCGGCGGCCCGGACCAAGGCCGCCCGGGGGCTGCTGTTCACCGGCATCAACGCGGTGAAATACGCCGCCGACATCCCCGATCCGCCCCTGCCGGCGGACAACTGGGTGCGGGTGAAGAACATCGCCTGCGGCGTGTGCGGCACGGACGTGAGCTTTTTCAAGGCCACCACCGGCACCGACTCCGCCCTGGAGCCCATCCCCGCCAGCCGCAGGACCTTCCTGGGCCACGAGAACGTGGGCGAGGTAGTGGAGGCGGGCCCCGCCGTCACGGACGTGCAGGTGGGCGACCGGGTGGGCATCCGGGCCTATATGGCCGGGTGCGACAACAAGGACCTGCCCCGGTGCCCCAACTGCGCCGCCGGCAATTACAGCATCTGCATGAATTACGGGGCCAAGCCCCGGTTCGACCTGCCCTGGACCGGCGCGGGGTGGGGCGACAGCTTCATCGCCCCCCAGCAGCAGCTTTACAAGATCCTGCCGGAGCTCGCCATAGACCAGGCGGTGATGATCGAGCCGGCCAGCGTGGCGGTGCACGCGGTGCTCTTGAGCGTGCCCCAGCCGGGGGAGAAGGTGCTGGTCATGGGCTGCGGCGTCATCGGCCTGGCCGTCGTCCAGGCGCTGAAGGCGATCCAGCCGGACTGCGAGATCTGGGCCATGAGCCGCAGGCAGGACAAGCTGGACTTCGCCCGGCGTCTGGGGGCGGACCATATCCTGGCCGGCGACGCGCTGGAGGCGGCCAGCGCATCCTGCGGCGGAAGCCCGGTCTATCAGGGCATGAGCCGGAAAAACCGCTTCTTCTTCGGCGGCTTCGACCGTGCCTACGACTGCATCGGCGGCGACTGGTCCAACACCCTGGGGGTACGGCTGCTGCGGGCCCGGGGCACCTTCGTGAAGCTGGGCCACCACATGAACGCCATCCGCTACGACGAGACGCCGGTCTGGTGGCAGGAGCTGACCGTGATCGGCGTGGACTCCCACGGCATGGAGCAGTGGCAGGGCCAGCGTATGTACACCTTCGACCTCACCCAGCAGTGGATACGGGACGGCAAATACACCGTGGACGGCTTCGTCAGCCACCACTTTCCCCTGGATGACTACAAAAAAGCCCTGCGCCTGGCCATGGACGATCCCGCCGGCGTGTTCAAGATCGTGCTGGACTGCCAATAAGAGAAAAGCTCCCGGGCCCGGCCCGGGAACTTTTTGGCGGACGCGCCGTCATAGGGGACAGACTGGGAAACAAGGAGGCGCAAAACATGAAGCGTTTGTTTGCTCTGGCGCTGGTGCTGGCGCTGCTGGCCGGGTGCGCCGGCGGGGACCTGGCGGAGAAGGAGCCGGGCCCGGAGCCGGAACAGCCCAGGAGCCGGGACCTGATGGAGGATGTGTCCGCCCGCGATACGGCGGACGCCTCGGCCATGGACGGAGACGCCGTCCGGGCGGTCACCGGCTTTGGCGTGGAGCTTCTCAAGTCGTCCATGGACGGGGGCAACGCCCTCATCTCGCCCCTGTCGGTGATGGAGGCCATGGCCATGACCGCCAACGGTGCGGCGGGCCAGACCCTGGCGCAGATGGAGCAGGTCCTGGGCTTTGCCGCGGGAGAGCTGAACGACGCGCTGTATATCTATACCCAGGGACTGCCTGACGGCGAGGGCGGGAGCGTGCGCCTGGCCAACGGCATCTGGCTCCGGGAGGGGGCCGTGGAGCCGGAGGAGGCCTTTTTGCAGGCCAACGCCGACTATTACGGCGCGGGGGTCTTCGCCGTGCCCTTCGACGGCTCCACCGCGGCGGACATCAACGGCTTCGTCGCGGCCAACACCAAGGGCCGGATCGACAGGATCGTGGACGAGATCCCCGCCGGCGCTATGCTCTATCTGGTCAACGCGTTGAGCTTCGACGGCACCTGGGAGGATATCTACCGGGAGGACCAGGTGGACGACGGGATCTTCGTCACCGAGAGCCGGGAGGAGCGGCAGGTGCAGATGATGTATTCCACGGAATTTGCCTATCTGGAGGACGAGCAGGCCAGGGGATTCGTCAAGTACTACGAGGGACGGGATTACGCCTTCGCGGCGCTGCTGCCGGAGGAGGGGCTGTCCCTGGCGGAGTATGTGTCCGGCCTCACCGGGGAGCGGCTGAGCCGGGTGCTGGGCGCGGTGCGGGAGGATGTGCCCGTGTTCGCCGCCATCCCCAAGTTCACCGCCGAGTACGCCGGGGAGCTGAGCCAGGCCCTGACGGACATGGGCATGGAAGACCTGTTCGACGCTACCAAGGCGGACCTGTCCGCCATGGGTATAAGCTCCGCCGGGCCGCTGTACGTCAGCCAGGTGCTGCACAAGACCTATCTCGCCGTGGACGAGCAGGGCACCCAGGCCGGGGCGGCCACCGCCGTGGAGGTGGAGGACGGGGCGGCCATGCAGTACGAGACCATCACCCTGGACCGGCCGTTCCTATACATGATCTTGGACGCGAAGACCAACGTGCCCATCTTCATCGGCGTTATGACGGACCCGGCCTGAGGGCGGGGATAAAAAAAGAAGGCGGATATGTCCGGGGACATATCCGCCTTTGCGTATTTGAGGGGCCGTCACAGGGCGTTGAAGGCCGCCGCCGGGTCGCCCAGGGAGGGGTCCACCACGAACAGGCACACGCAGCTGCCCCGGGTGACGATGACAGCGTTTTTCTCCCAGCCCTCGATGGTGTCCGGGTACCAGGCGCCGCCGGCCACCTGGGCGTCGATGCGGGCCTGGAAGATCCCCTCCGCCGCCTTGACGTCGGCGGGGTCTGCCACCTCCACCATGGCGATCTCGCAGGGGGTGGCGGAGATGGCAGCGGTGTAGAGCACCGTCTGCTTCCGCTCGATGGCGGCCAGGCCGGGATAGAAGTTCTCCGCTATGTCCTCGTCGATCTCCATCATCATGGGAAAGCCCTCGTCCGCCGTGATCTGGCCGTAAAAGGCGGTCAGGTCTGTGGTGAAGCTGTCGGCCTTGCCGCAGCTGGCCAGCGCGGCGATCAGGCACAGGGCCAGCAGGAGGGCGGCAAAACGATCCATTTTCTTCATTTGTATATTCTCCTTCGTATCCATGATCCGTGTCCGGGCGCGCCGGCTGCTCCTATGACGGCCCGGAGGGGGAAAAAGTTCCCGCCTCCGCTATTATAACGCCGGAGAGCGCCTTCCGCAACCGGGACTGAAGGAAGAACCTTTTCTTTTCCCGCGGGATGTGCTATGATTGAGAAAAAAGTACAGGAGGATGACATCATGCTCCAGGACGGCAAGATACTCGTTGGCAAGGGAGAGGACCAGGTCTGGCTCCTGCCCGGCATGGCCAACCGCCACGGCCTCATCGCCGGTGCCACCGGCACAGGCAAGACCGTCACCTTGAAGGTGCTGGCGGAGGGCTTCTCCGACATGGGCGTGCCCGTGTTCCTGGCGGACATCAAGGGCGACGTGTCCGGCACGGCCCTGGCCGGGACCGACAGCGAAAAGATGCGCCAGCGGCTGCAAAATGTGGGGGTGGACCCGGCGGCGTTCAAGTATACCGGCTATCCCTGCCGGTTCTGGGACGTGTTCGGCCGGGGCGGCATCCCGGTGCGGGCCACGGTCACGGACGTGGGGCCGGTGCTTCTGAGCCGGCTTCTCAGCCTCACCGACGCCCAGGAGGGCGTGCTGAACATCGCCTTCCGGGTGGCGGACGACAACGGCTGGGAGGTCATCGACCTGAAGGACCTGCGGGCCATGCTGGCCTGGCTGGGAGAGCACCGCGCCGAGTTCGTCAATACATACGGCAACGTGACCAGCCAGAGCGTGGGCGCCATCCAGCGGGCTCTGCTGAGCCTGGAAAACGACGGCGCGGCGGACTTTTTCGGCGAGCCCAGCCTGGATATCGCCGACTGGTTCAGCCAGGCCGCCGACGGCCGGGGGACCATCAACGTGCTGCACTGCGTCCAGCTGGCCCAGAGGCCGCTGCTGTACGCCACGTTCATGCTGTGGATGCTCTCGGAGCTGTATGAGGCGCTGCCGGAGGTGGGCGACGCGGACAAGCCCAAGCTGGTGTTCTTCTTCGACGAGGCCCACATGCTCTTCTCCGACGCGCCCAAGGCGCTGGTGGAGAAGGTGGTCCAGGTGGTCAAGCTCATCCGCAGCAAGGGCGTGGGCATCTTCTTCATCTCCCAGAGCCCGGCGGACATCCCCGACGCGGTGCTGGCCCAGCTGAACAACCGGGTCCAGCACGCCCTGCACGCCTATACCCCCGCCGAGCAGAAGGCGGTGCGGGTGGCGGCCCAGAGCTTCCGGGCCAACCCGGCCTTCAAGACCGAGGACGCCATCGGCGAGCTGGGCACCGGCGTGGCGCTGGTGTCCATGCTGGACGAAAAGGGCGTGCCGTCGGTGGTGCAGAAGGCCACCATCTGCCCGCCCCGCAGCGCCATGACCGCCATGGACGACGCCGCCCGGGCCATGCTGGTGGCCAATGACGCCCTGTATAGCAAGTATAAGGACGCGGTGGACCCCCGGTCCGCCTACGAGATCCTGGACGAGCAGGCCCAGGCGGCCGCCCAGGCCGAGGCGGAGGCCCAGGCGGAAAAGCAGGCGGAAAAGGAGGCCAGGGAGGCCGAGAAGGCCGCCATCGCCCAGCAGAAGGCCGCCGAGAAAGCGGCCCGGGATGAGGAGCGCCAGCGCAAGGCGGAGGAGAAGGCCCTGCAGGCCCAGTATAAGGCGGAGGGCCGGGACAAGTACGGCCGCACCAAGATGGAGCAGAGCATCATCCGCGCCACCCGCAGCACCGCCAAGAGCATGGGCCGGCAGGCCACCAAGAGCATCACCCGGGGCCTGCTGGGCAACTCCAGCAAGACCGTGCGTAACGCGGCCAGCCAGTTCGCCGGCAACATCGTCAGCGACCTGATCGGCGGCTTCTTCAAGTAAAGAGAATAGCAGAAAACGCCCGCCGGGAGGCGGGCGTTTCGCTCTGTCCCGGAGGCGGGGCGCAGAGAGAGGGAGGCGGGCGCAGGGCCCGCCTCCCGGTGCGTTTTTGGAAGGATCACTTCTTGTCGTTGTCCACGACCTTGATGATGCCCTTCTTGTACATGATCCAGCTGGACAGGATGGCGATGGGCAGCATCACCATGATGATGGGGCCCACCATACCCATGATAGCGGAAGAGGCAGAAGCGCCGCCCATGATGCGGGCAGCCAGGGTGATGATGCTGACGATGACGATGACGGGCACCACGCCCATGATGCCGTTCTTGACCACCTTGCTGCCGGAGCTGGTGCTGGCGAACAGACCCAGGGTCATGGAGCCGAACAGAGCCGGGATCAGGTAGTTAGAGGCGGTACGGAAGGCGGGCACGTCATACAGGAAGCTGAGCTGGGAGCTGAGTGCCGCGGTGATGGCCAGGATCACCACGGTGACGATGGAGCTGACCGCGATGCCGATGGCGGCCACGCAGTCGCCGGCGGGGGTGCTGGGCTCCTGGTTGGCGGTCTTGATGGCGTTGATGGCCACGGGGACCTTCAGGTTCATGATGTTGCCGGTGATGAAGCCCAGGTAGGAGGACGCGCCCATGATGGGGATATAGCTGAGCGCCTCAGAGATGCCCACGGCGATGTAGATGATCAGCAGGCCGAAGGTGGTCAGGTTGAACACCTGTCCGATGGGGGGGATGCAGTGATAGACGCCCAGGACGATCAGCGGCAGGGCGATCATATAGATCAGGGCGATGACCGTTCCGGCGCGGCCCCAGCGATGGCACCATGCCTGGAAGGGATCCAGAGCCACGGGAGCGTTGTTTTTCTTACTCATTCGTCAGTTCCTCCTTTCATCAACCGAAGAGGTTGACCCACAGCTGCGCAGAGGCCATGCCGGCTATCATGGAGATGGCCATGATGAAGTCGTTGAGCCAGCCCAGCTTGGGCTTCTTTGCCAAAATGCCGAGGATGATGGCCACTACCAGGCCGGTGAGCATGACCGCCGCCTGCACGGTGTCGCCGAACAGCAGCACCGGCACGTACACGGCCAGCAGGCACAGCATGAAGCAGCCGCTGAAGACCATCTTCCAGGGGTTGGTCGCGCCCTGGGACTTGTCCACGCTGGAGGCGTACTTCTTGCCGAAGGGGATCAGGATCAAAAAGCCGCTGAGCATGCCCACGCTCATCAGGATCATGATGATGCCGAATTCCTGACCGGAGGCGGTGCTCATCATCTCGGCGGAGCTGGTGTAGCCCAGCGCCGCAGCGATGTTGCCGGAGAACAGGGTCTCATAGGACAGAGAGCCGATGACGCTCAGCCGCCACCAGGACCAGACGGTGCCCAACGCGCCGATGAGGGCGAACAGGCCGATGGCGATGGAGATCGCGGGGACGATGGAGGACACGGCGCTGGTCTTGATGACGCGGGTCAGGTCGTCCTTGGTGACCCCCAGCGCCTGGGCGCGTTTATACGCCTTGACAAGATACAGCACGGAGAACCCGACGATGTACGCCAGGCCGACGGCGACCAGCACCAGCAGCAGCGGGCTGGTCGCGATGTCTCTCATGGTTGCCATTGATTCATTTCCTTCCTTTCTTGTTTGTGATCGGTTGCTTTACTTGTTGTTCTGCAGCCAGCGCACGGCGCAGTGGGCCAGACAGGCCGCGCCGATGGGCAGTACATCCTCATTGAAGCGGACCTTGGGGTTGTGGGCGGGCCAGTCGCCCCGCTCGTCCAGGTATCCGGCGGACAGGTACATGAACGCCGAGGGGACCTTCTCCGCCACCAGGGCGAAGTCCTCGCTGGCGCTGGCCTGGACGCCGGGATAGGGCATGGCGCCGGGGAAGTTCAGCTCCTGCATGTAGCCGGCGATCTCCTCCACCATCTTCTTGTCGCAGATCAGCGGCGGGACGCCGGTGGCCATATCCACCTCGGCGGCGCCGCCGTAGACGGCCGCCACAGCCTCGGCCACCTCCCGGACCCGGCGGACCAGCTTTTCCCGGGCCTCGGACTTGTCCGTGCGGATGGTGCCGCGCAGCACGGCGGTGTCGGGGATGATGTTGGGGGCGGAGCCGGCGGTGAACTGTCCCACCGTCACCACGCAGGACCAGCTGGGGTCGCACTCGCGGGCGATCAGCTCCTGCAGGGCCAGGTGGATGTGCACGCCGATGTTGATGGGGTCGATGCTGGTGTGGGGATAGGCCCCGTGGCCGCCGTGGCCCTTCACTGTGATGGTGAAGCCGTCGTTGGAGAACATCATAGTGCCGCCGGCATTGTACATATAAATGCCAACGGGCATCTTTCCCGGTCCCACGTGGTAGGCCAGCGCCGCGTCCACCCCGTCCAGGATGCCGTGCTCGATCATATTCCGGCCGCCCTGGAAGGTCTCCTCGGCGGGCTGGAACATGAATTTGACCGTGCCCTCCAGCGATGCCTCGTTCTCCTTGAGCATCCGGGCGGCGGTGAGAAGCATGGCCGCATGGTTGTCGTGACCGCAGGCGTGGGCCGCCTCGCCGGTGGGGCAGGCGAAGCTCTCGCCGCTCTCCTCGGCCATGGGCAGGGCGTCCATGTCGGCCCGGAGGAGGAGGGTCTTCCCGCCCTTTCCCAGCGTGGCCGTCACGCCCTCGCCGCACTCCTGGGGCTCCAGGCCGTACTGGGCCAGCTTTTCCAGCAGATAGGCCTTCGCTTTGGGCATGTGCAGGCCGACTTCCGCGTTGGTGTGGAACCATCTGCGGTCCGCAACGGTGTCCTGCTTCAGCTCCAATGCCCGTTCATAATAATTCATTGGTGCTCCTCCTTGTCTAATGTCACCGGCAGGTCCTGATCTCACGGTGTGGGATATTGTGGACATTATACAGAAGTAAAGAGATGCCGTCAATCATTTTATGGATTTTTTAACCTTTGTTACAGAATATATAGAATTATTTGATAAGGGAACGCCTGCCGGAAGGCGGCGGAGCGCATGAAACAGCCGCCTCCCGCCATGAAAAGTTGCAGGGCGGCAGAAAAATGTTGTATAATGAGACGACGGCTGTCTCATCGGCCGATCTCACAAAGGAGGCGACCACCATGCCGAAGACGACCAGGAGGATCCTGTGCCTGCTGCTGGCGGTGCTGGCGGCGGTATGCATGTGTCAGCCGGCGCTGGCGGCGGGCGTGAGCTATATGCCCGACGTGACGGCGGAGATGTCCGACGCCGCCTATTGGGCGGACCTGTACGAGGGGTCCCGGGATATCATCCTGACCCCGGAGGAGATCCAGGCGTTCAACCAGGATTCCGCCGGGCGGGACGCCACGATGGTGAAGGACCTGAGCCAGATCGAGGGAAGTTTTGACGGGGTGAAGCGCAACAAGCTGATCGCCTCCTCCGCCGAAGCGGACGCCAAGTATTATTACGGCTGGACCTATACCGGCGCCGGCAAAAAGGCCGGCTGGGACTACTTCCAGGCCATGATCGACAACTGCATCGACCCGAAGGCCACGACGAAGATGCCCATCCGCTACGGCATCGCGGTGGAGCGCACGCTGCTGCGGGTGTTCCCCTCGCCGGACCCCATTTTGGACGACCCGAATGACCCGGACTTTGACTATCAGTCCCTCAGCGCCGTGCGGGTGAACGAGCCGCTGATCCTCTATACCACCTCCGCGGACGGGAAGTACTACCTCACCCACAGCTCGGACTGCTCCGGCTGGGTGCCGGCGGAGGACGTGGCCCTGTGCCAGGACAGGGACGAGTGGCTGGCCGCCTGGGACCTGCCCTCGGAAAAGCTGCTGGTGGTGTACGGCAACAAGGAATACACCGATGAGTCCATCTCCCACCCGGAGACGGCCCGGCGGATGCTGAGCCAGGGGACGGCCCTGGAGCTGGTGACGGATCTGGAGCCGGACCAGCTGGTGGGCAACCGCTCGGCCTATCACAACTATGTGGTATACCTGCCTGTCCGCCGGGCGGACGGCAGCTATGAAAAGCAGATGGCCCTGATCCCGGAGACCGCCAAGGTCAGCGTGGGGTATCTGCCCCTGACCATGGAGAACATCGCCATGGTCGCGCTGAACAACCTGGGCGACGCCTACGGCTGGGGCGGCATGATGGACGTGGAGGACTGCTCCGGCCTGGTCCGGACGGTGTATGCCTGCTTCGGCCTGCGCATCGGGCGCAACAGCACCTGGCAGTGGCAGATGAACATGGAGAAGATCGACATGGCCAACATGTCCCTGGAGGAGAAGTGCCTGATCCTGGACGAACTGCCCCTGGGCGCGGCGCTGTGCTTCGACGGCCATGAGATGATGTATCTGGGCAAGGTGGACGGCAAGTACTACGTGGTCAGCACGGTCAGCAGCATCATCAGCCCCAATACCGGCAAGACCCTGCGGGTCCGGGACGTGATGATCAACACCATGGACGTGAAGCGGGGCAGCGGCAAGACCTGGCTGGGAGCCATCAACCAGGCGTATATGCCCTGCTACGCCAAGCTGGAGGGAAAGAGCTACGACTTCCCCGCCACCCAGTGGTATCACGACGGCGTGGCCTACTGCCTGCGCACCGGCGCTCTGCCGGCGCTGGATATCGACGACACCTTCGGCATCGGCAGCCCCGTCAGCCGCGGCGACCTGGTCACGGCCCTGTGGTCGATGGCCGGCAAGCCCGCGCCCTCCGGCGACTGTCCCTTTACGGATATCCCGGCGGATGACGTGGCCGCCGTGGCCGCGGCCTGGGCCGCGGGATCGGGCGCCATGAAGGGCGTGTCGGACACCAGCTTTGCCCCGGATGAGCCCGTCACCTGCGGCGAGGCGCTGGCCGCGCTGGAGAAGGTGACCGGCAAGGAGGCGCCCGCTCTGCCGGAGGGATCGGGCAGCGAGCTTTCCGCCGACGAGCCCATCGCCCGGGAGCAGCTGGCCATGGTCCTGTACGGGTACAGCCAGCTCCCCCAGGAGGCCCCCGCGGAGGATATCCCCCAGCCGGAGGCGATCCCCGCGACGGAGGATAAGGGGAACTGACGGATAAAAACAGAAAGAGACACGGCGCCGCCTGGCGCCGTGTCTCTTTATCTATGTGCAGCTTACGTTCGGGCAGGGGGAGGGGCCGGGGCCTCCTCCGGGGAGGCGTGCCGGTCCAGGGAGAGGGCGGTGTACGCCAGGGTCAGCGCCAGCGCCAGGAGCATGGCCATGGCGCCGTATTTCATGGGCATGAGGTAGCGCATCTTCAGATAGGCGTGATACCCCAGCAGCGAGCCGAAGCTGACGCAGACCGGCACCGGGGCCAGCTGGGGCCATACCACCGCCAGCACCAGGGTCAGCACGTCCGCCATGAAGAAGTACCGGTCGTGCATGTGGGGCAGCAGGAAGGGCACGCCCACCGCGAACAGCACGCACGCGCCGAACAGCGCCCGGTCGTTCACATCCTTCAGCCGCAGGGTGAGCCACACGTACAGCCCCGAGCAGAAGAAAAACGCCAGCACGATGCCGATCCGCTCCCCGCCGGTGGGGGAGAGGGCGTCGAAGTTCACCAGCGCGTAGAGGGAGGAGGAGTTGTAGTTCAGCCCCTCGCCGATGGAGCCGGTGTTGCGGACGTACAGGGTGAGCAGCTCCCAGAATCCCCGCCCGGCGAACACCGCCGGCAGGATGGAGAGGATGTACACCGCAGGGAACACGAAGATGTGCCGGATCTTGATCTTCCCCTTGACCAGGAACAGGAAATACACCGGCAGCAGGAAGATGCCCTGCAGCTTGAAGGAGATGCTCAGGGCGATGGACGCCACGGAAAGGCACGGCCTGTCCGACAGGGCGAAGTACACCGCCAGCACCGTGAAGGCGCCGTAGATGCTGTCGCACTGGCCCCACAGGGAGCCGTTCAGGATCACGGTGGGCAGCCACAGGGTCAGCAGGAAGGCCGCCAGCTTTTTCGGCCGGCTCGCCTCCGTCAGCACGCCCGTCAGCTTCATGGCCCCCCAGGCCAGCACCACGTCGAAGAAGATGCTCAGGATCTTCACCAGCAGCAGGTCCCGGGCCTGGCTGACGGAGATGAGCGAGAGGAAATATAAATAAGGTACGTTGTAGTTGCAGCTCCAGATCTCCTGCCCCAGCCCGTGCCAGGGGCCGTTCTCCCGCAGAGACTGGATCCACACCTGGACCCAGTCCTGGAAGTCCAGGGTCTCGTAGGTGAGGAAGCAGTATCGCAGCGCGAAGGCCAGGGGGACCAGCGTCAGCGCCGCCGCCAGCGGTACGCGCTGGTCCAGCAGGCCCTCCCGCCGCAGCAGCCACAGCGCCAGCAGCAGCTCGCCGTATAACAGAATGGTCGCCCGCCAGTCCAAGTCCGGCCACCTCCGTAAGAAAAAGCGGCGGGCTGATCCCCGCCGCAAAAAATCACAAGATTTGTCTTGACAAGAAGACTTTGAAAATGGTAGAATATTTCGCTATGTCTGATAGACAGGCATACAGCTCCATCTTTATGGATCGTCTTTATTCTACCACACAACGGCGAAAAATCAAGACGGTTTATAAAATTTTCAACAACTTATCCTGGCGTATCATATTCCAAAGGAGTGATCGAAGCATATGCCGAAGGCAGTCAGCTACGGCAAAACTGTCCGACAGAGTTTTGCCCGGGTGGACGAGGTCCAGCAGATGCCCAATCTGCTGGAGATCCAGAAGAACTCCTATAAGTGGTTCCTGGAGGAGGGGCTCCGGGACGTGTTCCGGGACGTGGCCACGGTCACGGACTATTCCGGGAATCTGGAGCTGTCCTTCGTGGACTACTCCATGGACGAGAAGCCCAAGTATTCCGTGCAGGAGTGCAAGAGCCGCGACGCCAACTATGCCGCGCCTCTGAAGGTGTCCGTCCGGCTGCGCAACAAGGAGACCGAGGAGATCAAGGAGCAGGAGATCTTCATGGGGGACTTCCCCCTGATGACCGACAGCGGCACCTTCATCATCAACGGCGCGGAGCGCGTTATCGTCTCCCAGATCGTCCGGTCCCCGGGCGTGTATTTCGACGCCCATCAGGACAAGGCCGGCGTGGACCTGTACGGCGCCACCACCATCCCCTACCACGGGGCATGGCTGGAGTATGAGACCGACGCCAACGACATCTTCTACGTGCGCATCGACAAGAACCGGAAGATCCCGGTGACCTGGCTGCTGCGGGCGCTGGGCGAGTATCGGCCCGACAAGCCCCACACCTGGCTGACCTGCGTGGCCGACACCGAGGCCGGCGCGGTCACCGACGAGCAGCTGCTGGCGGTGTACGGCCAGGATCAGCGCATGGTCAGCACCCTGGAGCGGGACACCTGCCACAGCCGGGAGGAGTCCCTGCTGGAGATCTACCGCAAGCTGCGCCCCGGCGATCCCCCCACGGTGGAGACCAGCGAGGCCATGCTGGAGGGGCTGTTCTTCGACCGGCGGCGGTATGACCTGTCCAACGTGGGCCGGTATAAGATCAACAAGAAGCTGGCGGTGTGGAGCCGCATCATCGGCACGGTCCTGGCGGCCCCCGTGGCGGACCTGCAGACCGGCGAGATCATCGCCGAGGCGGGCCAGAAGGTGGACCGCCCCCTGGCCGAGTCCCTGGCGGCCCATGGCCTGCTGGAGGCCACTGTCACCGACGAGCATGGGCACACCATCCGGGTGTTCGGCAACGGCATGGTGCCCATGGCCCCCTTCGTGTCCTTCGACCCGGCGGAGCTGGGCGTGAAGGAGAACGTGCGCTGGCTGGTGCTGCGCCAGCTGCTGGAGCAGTTCGGCGACGACGAGGCCGCGCTGAAGGACGCCATCGCCGAGAACATCGATGTGCTCATCCCCAAGCACATCATCGCCGACGACGTGTTCGCCTCCGTCAACTACCTCAACTGCCTGACCCACGGCGTGGGCACCGCGGACGACATCGACCATCTGGGCAACCGGCGGGTGCGCAGCGTGGGCGAGCTTTTGCAGAACCAGTTCCGCATCGGCTTTGCCCGCATGGAGCGGGTCATCCGCGAGCGCATGACGCTGCAGGATCTGGACGTGATCACTCCCCAGAGCCTGATCAACATCCGGCCGGTGTCCGCGGCCATCAAGGAATTCTTCGGCTCCTCCCCGCTGAGCCAGTTCATGGACCAGACCAACCCGCTGGCCGAGCTGACCCACAAGCGGCGTATGTCCGCTCTGGGCCCCGGCGGCCTGAGCCGGGAGCGGGCCAACTTCGACGTGCGCGACGTGCACTACAGCCACTACGGCCGTCTGTGCCCCATCGAGACCCCCGAGGGCCCAAACATCGGCCTGATCTCCTACCTGGCCAGCTTCGCCCGGGTGGATGAGTACGGCTTTTTGGTGACCCCCTACCGGCGGGTGGACAAGGCCACCGGGCTGGTGACGAAGGACGTGGATTATCTCACCGCCGACGTGGAGGACCGGTTCTTCGTGGCCCAGGCCTCCGAGGTGGACGACGAGGGCAATTTCATCCACAACCGCGTCACCTGCCGGCACCGCGACGAGATCATCGCCGTGGCCCCCGATCAGGTGGATTACGTGGACGTGAGCCCGCGGATGATGGTCTCCATCGCCACGGCCATGATCCCCTTCCTGGAGAACGACGACGCCAACCGCGCCCTGATGGGCGCCAACATGCAGCGGCAGGCGGTGCCTCTGCTCACCACCGAGGCCCCCATCGTGGCCACCGGCATCGAGCACAAGTGCGCCATCGACTCCGGCGTGTGCGTGCTGGCCGAGGACGACGGCGTGGTCCTGGCGGTGGACGCCGACCATGTGTCTGTCAAGTACGACAGCGGCGAGGTCAAGGATTATACCCTTATCAAATTCGCCCGTTCCAACCAGTCCACCGCCTTCAACCAGCGGCCCATCGTCAACGCCGGCGAGAAGGTGAAGAAGGGCGACGTGCTGGCCGACGGCCCCTCCACCAAGGACGGCGAGCTGAGCCTGGGCAAGAACATCCTGGTGGGCTTCATGACCTGGGAGGGCTACAACTACGAGGACGCCATCCTGCTCTCCGAGCGGGTGGTCATGGAGGACGTTTACACCTCCATCCACGTGGAGGAGCACGA
This sequence comes from uncultured Oscillospiraceae bacterium, assembly GCA_947626345.1. Classification (GTDB taxonomy): domain Bacteria; phylum Bacillota; class Clostridia; order Oscillospirales; family Oscillospiraceae; genus CAJOIG01. Next base: position 119,335 of record CANQSF010000001.1, read on the forward strand.
GTGCGACAGCCGCGACACCAAGCTGGGCCCCGAGGAGATCACCCGGGACATCCCCGGCGTGGGCGACGACGCGCTGAAATATCTGGACGAGCGGGGCATCATCACCGTGGGCTCCGAGGTCCGCTCCGGCGACATCCTGGTGGGCAAGGTCACCCCCAAGGGCGAGACCGACTTGACCGCCGAGGAGCGGCTGCTGCGGGCCATCTTCGGCGAGAAGGCCCGGGAAGTCCGGGACACCAGCTTGAAGGTGCCCCACGGCGAGAGCGGCATCGTGGTGGACGTGAAGGTGTTCACCCGCAAGAACGGCGACGAGATGAGCCCCGGCGTCAACCAGGTGGTCCGGGTCTATATCGCCCAGAAGCGGAAGATCTCCGTGGGCGACAAGATGGCCGGCCGCCACGGCAACAAGGGCGTCGTCAGCCGCATCCTCCCCAGAGAGGATATGCCCTACCTGCCCGACGGCACGCCGCTGGACATCGTGCTGAACCCCCTGGGCGTGCCCTCCCGTATGAACATCGGTCAGGTGCTGGAGGTGCACCTGGGCTACGCCGCCCACGCCCTGGGCTGGAAGGTGGCCACCCCCGTGTTCAACGGCGCCAACGAGGAGTCCATCCGCCAGTGCCTGAAGGACGCCGGGCTCCGGGAAGACGGCAAGATCCAGCTGCGGGACGGCCGCACCGGCGAGCCCTTCGACAACGACGTCACCGTGGGCTGGGTGTACTTCCTCAAGCTCCACCACCTGGTGGACGACAAGATCCACGCCCGCTCCACCGGCCCCTACAGCCTGGTCACCCAGCAGCCTCTGGGCGGCAAGGCCCAGTTCGGCGGCCAGCGCTTCGGCGAGATGGAGGTCTGGGCCCTGGAGGCCTACGGCGCGGCCTACACCCTGCAGGAGATCCTCACGGTCAAGAGCGACGACGTCACCGGCCGTGTGCGCACCTATGAGAGCATCGTCAAGGGCCACAACATCCCCCAGCCCGGCGTGCCCGAGTCCTTCAAGGTCCTGGTCAAGGAGCTTCAGTCCCTGTGCCTGGACGTGAAGGTGCTGGACAAGGACGGCCAGGAGATCGAACTGAAGGACGACGAGGACGACGACTTCACCCCCACCTTCGGCTCGGTGGAGAACAGCCGCTCCGACGACCGGGAGTTCGAGCGCTCCGGCTACAGCATCGACCAGATCGACGAGAGCCAGCTGGACCTGGATTTCGGCAGCGACGACGGCCCGATCGACGATGATTATACCGACGATGGAGAGGAGGACATCGACATATGAGTTACGCTCCCTTTGAAGCGATCCAGATCGGCATCGCATCACCTGAGATGATCCTTTCCTGGTCCTCCGGCGAGGTGAAAAAGCCGGAGACCATCAACTACCGCACCCTCAAGCCCGAGCGGGACGGCCTGTTCTGCGAGCGCATCTTTGGGCCCACCAAGGACTGGGAGTGCCACTGCGGCAAGTATAAAAAGATCCGCTACAAGGGCAAGATCTGCGACCGCTGCGGCGTGGAGGTCACCCGCTCCAAGGTCCGCCGGGAGCGGCTGGGCCATATCCAACTGGCCACCCCGGTGAGCCACATCTGGTATTTCAAGGGCATCCCCTCCCGGATGGGCGTGCTGCTGGACCTGACCCCCCGTGTACTGGAAAAGGTGCTGTACTTCGGCGCCTATATCGTCACCGACCCCGGCTTCTCCCCCCTGCAGAAGTGCCAGATCCTCACCGAAAAAGAGTATCGGGACATGAAGGAGAAGTACGAGGACGACTTCGAGGCCGGCATGGGCGCCGAGGCCGTGAAGAAGCTGCTGGCGGACATCGACTGCGAGCAGCTGGCCGCCGAGCTGCGGGAGCAGCTGGAGACCGCCACCGGCCAGAAGAAGGCGAAGCTGCTCAAGCGCCTGGAGGTGGTGGAGGCCTTCCGCCAGTCCGGCAACCGGCCCGAGTGGATGATCATCGACGTGCTGCCGGTGATCCCGCCGGAGCTGCGGCCCATGGTGCAGCTGGACGGCGGCCGGTTCGCCACCAGCGATCTGAACGACCTGTACCGCCGGGTCATCAACCGCAACAACCGCCTGAAGCGGCTGATGGAGCTGCACGCGCCGGACATCATCGTCCGCAACGAAAAGCGCATGCTCCAGGAGGCCGTGGACGCCCTGATCGACAACGGCCGCCGGGGCCGGGCCGTCACCGGCGCCAACTCCCGGGCGCTGAAGAGCCTTTCCGACATGCTCAAGGGCAAGCAGGGCCGCTTCCGTCAGAACCTGTTGGGCAAGCGCGTGGACTACTCCGGCCGGTCCGTCATCGTGGTGGGACCGGACCTGAAGCTGTACCAGTGCGGCGTGCCCAAGGAGATGGCCATAGAGCTGTTCCGCCCCTTCATCATGAAAAAGCTGGTGGAGGACGGCCAGGCCAGCAACATCAAGGCTGCCAAGAAAAAGGTGGATCAGCAGAAGCCCGAGGTCTGGGACGCGCTGGAGGTGGTCATCAAGGAGCACCCGGTGCTGCTCAACCGCGCGCCCACCCTGCACCGTCTGGGCATCCAGGCCTTCGAGCCCATCCTGGTGGAGGGCCGCGCCCTGCGGCTGCATCCGCTGGTGTGCACCGCCTATAACGCCGACTTCGACGGCGACCAGATGGCCATCCACGTGCCTCTGTCCGCCGAGGCCCAGGCCGAGGCCCGCATCCTGATGCTCTCGGCCAACAACCTGCTCCGTCCCCAGGACGGCCAGCCCGTCACCGTGCCCACCCAGGACATGGTCCTCGGCTCCTACTACCTCACCTATATCCGGGACGACGAGCCCGGCACGGGCAAGTGCTTCTCCACCCCCGCCGAGGCCATCATGGCCTACAACGAGAAGGTGGTGGGCATCCACGCCCCCATCCGGGTCCGCTTCACCCGCCGCATCGACGGCGTCGTCCGCTCCGAGCTGGTGGACACCACCGTGGGCCGCATCATCTTCAACGAGCCCATCCCCCAGGATCTGGGCTTCGTGGACCGGACCGATCCGGCCAACGCCTTCAAGCAGGAGATCAGCTTCCGGGTGGATAAGAAGCTGCTGGGCAAGATCGTCCAGCGGTGCATCGACAAGCACGGCTTCACCATCGCCACCGAGGTGCTGGACAAGATCAAGGCCCTGAGCTACAAGTACTCCACCATCGGCGCCATCACCATCTCCATCTCCGACATGGTGGTGCCCGAGGCGAAAAAGCGCATCATCGCCGAGACCGAGACCGACAAGATACCCTATATCGAAAAGCAGTACCGGCGGGGCTTCATCACCAACGACGAGCGCTACCGCCTGGTGGTCAGCGAGTGGGAGAAGACCATCAACGCCGTCACCAGCGCCCTGCAGGACAACCTGGACGAGTTCAACCCCATCTATATGATGGCCAACTCCGGCGCCCGCGGCTCCATGAACCAGATCCGGCAGCTGGCCGGTATGCGCGGCCTGGTGGCCAACACCGCCGGCAAGACCCTGGAGATCCCCATCAAGGCCAATTACCGCGAGGGCCTGACCGTGCTGGAGTACTTCGTGTCCAGCCGCGGCGCCCGTAAGGGCCTGGCCGACACCGCTCTGCGTACCGCCGACTCCGGTTATCTGACCCGCCGGCTGGTGGACGTGAGCCAGGACGTGATCATCCGCGAGCAGGACTGCGGCACCACCGCCGGCAACGACGCCCGCGTCATTCTGGACAAGATCGTCAAGACCCGCGTCAGCGAGGACTCTCTGGCCGGCAAGTTTGCCCCCCAGAACATCACCGATCCCAACACCGGCGCGGTGGTCGTGCCCAAATACAAGGCCTTCGCCAAGTCCGATGTGGCCGCCCTGCAGGCGGCCGGCATCGAGGAGGTGGACGCCGCCGCCGCGGCCCAGACCTTCGGCGAGAGCATCCGGGGCCGGTTCCCGGCCGTGCCCATCGTCAGCCCGGCCACCGGCGAGGTGCTCTTTGACACCGACCATATGCTCATGCCCATCGACGCCCAGACCCTGGAGGACAACGGCATCTTCTCCGTGAAGGTCCGCTCTGTCATGTGCTGCGAGGCCCGCAGCGGCGTGTGCGCCAAGTGCTACGGCATGAACCTGGCCGTGGGCCAGCCGGTGAATCCCGGCGAGGCCGTGGGCGTCATCGCCGCCCAGTCCATCGGCGAGCCGGGCACCCAGCTGACCATGCGTACCTTCCACACCGGCGGCGCCGCCGGCTCCGACGTGGAGGACATCACCCAGGGCCTTCCCCGTGTGGAGGAGCTGTTCGAGGCCCGCCGGCCCAAGCGTGTGGCGATCCTGGCGGACATCAGCGGCACCGTGTCCATGGAGGACGCCAAGAAGAACACCATCTGCGCTCTCACTATCACCAACGAGGCCGACGGCGAGACGGTGGTCTACCAGATCCCCTATGCCAGCGGCATCCTGGTGTCCGACGGCGACCACGTGGACAAGGGCCAGGAGCTGACCCGCGGCGCCCTCAACCCTCACGACGTGCTGCGCGTCCGGGGCGTGGACGACGACGAGTTCGGCCGCCAGGGCGTGCGCAACTATCTGGTCCAGGAGGTCCAGAAGGTGTACCGCCAGCAGGGCGTGGACATCAACAACAAGCACATCGAGGTCATCGCCCGTCAGATGCTGCGCAAGGTGCGGGTGGATGAGCCGGGCAGCACCGACCTGCTCAGCGGCGCCGTGGTGGATCTGAGCGAGCTGCGCCGGGCCAACGACGCTGTCCAGGCCCGGATGGACGCGGGGGAGGAGGGCCTTTCCAAGGCCACCTGGACCCAGATCATCATGGGTATCACCAAGGCCTCCCTGGCCACCGAGAGCTTCCTGTCCGCCGCCTCCTTCCAGGAGACCACCCGGGTGCTCACCGACGCCGCCATCAAGGGCAAGGTGGACCACCTGGTGGGCCTGAAGGAGAACGTGATCATCGGCAAGCTGATCCCCGCCGGCTCCGGACTGGAGATGTACCGGAACGTGGGGGTGGAGACCGACGAGGAAAAGGCCGCCGAGGCGGAGGAGTATGTAGACCTGTCCGCCCTGGTGGGCCGCACCAACGCGCTGTAAACGATCCTATCGCCATCCGCTCTGGGAACCCGGGGCGGATGCGCTTTTTCAACGGGAGGAGAATATGGACGAGCACAAGCTGGACAACAAACGCACCGTGCTGGTGGGGCTGGCCTTCCTGTCCATCAGCGCTTTCTGGCAGATGTACGACAACGTGATCCCCAAGCTGCTCACCGGCACCTTCCACATGGGGGAGTCCCTGGCCGGGGCGGTGATGGCGGCGGACAACGTGCTGGCGCTGTTTTTGCTGCCCTTTTTCGGGGGGCTGTCCGACAGGACGAACACAAAGCTGGGCCGTCGCACCCCCTATATCCTGGCGGGCACCGCCTTCGCGGTGATCCTGATGAACCTGCTGCCGGCGCTGGACAACAGCTACGCCGCGGAGGCGTCCCCCTTCAAATTCGCCTCCTTCGTGGTGACGCTGGGGCTGCTGCTCATCGCCATGGGCTCCTACCGCTCGCCTGCGGTGGCCCTGATGCCCGATGTGACGCCCAAGCCCCTGCGCAGCAAGGCCAACGCCATCATCAACCTGATGGGCGCCATAGGCGGCGTGATCTACCTGGCGGTGGCGGCGGTGCTCTATCCCAACTCCAAGGTGGAGGGGCTGGCCCATGTGAACTATCAGCCCCTGTTTCTGGTGGTGTCCGCCCTGATGGCGGCGGCGGTGATCGTGCTGCTCGTCACCATCCGGGAGCCGAAGCTGGCCGCTGCAAACCAGGCGCTGGAGCGGGAGCACCCGGAGTGGAACCTGGCGGAGGACGACGGCAGCGGCAAGGAGACGCTGCCGAAGCCCGTCAAGCGCAGCCTGGGCTTTTTGCTGGCCTCCATCGCCCTGTGGTTCGTGGGCTACAATGGCGTTACCACCTGGTTCACCACCTATGTGGGCCAGGTGATGGGCCAGGGGCTGGGAGGCGCGTCGCTGTGCCTGATGGTGGCCACCGGCGGCGCCATCGTCTCCTACATACCCATCGGCATCCTGGCCTCCAGGGTGGGACGGAAAAAGACCATCCTGGCGGGGGTGGCGCTGCTGGCCGGCTGCTTTCTGGCCGGATATCTGCTCACCGTCCGCTCCAGCGCCATCACCCCGGTGATGTATATCTGCTTCGCCCTGGTGGGCCTGGCCTGGGCGGCCATCAACGTCAACTCCCTGCCCATGGTGGTGGAGATGTGCCGGGGCTCCGACGTGGGAAAGTTCACTGGCTACTACTATACCGCCTCCATGGCGGCCCAGGTGGCGACGCCCATCGCGGCCGGGTGGCTGCTGCAGCACGTGGGATACTGGACGCTGTTCCCCTACGCGGCGCTGTTCGCCGCGGGCAGCTTCGTGACCATGCTGTTCGTCCGCCACGGCGACGTCAAGCCGGAGAGAAAGAATGGCCCGGCCGCGTAGCGGACACCGGGACCGGGGAGGCAAGGACATGGTATATTGGCTGATCGGCATCGCGGCGGCGCTGGTACTGGCGCTCGTGCTGTGGTGCCTGGCGATCAAGCCCCGGCGGGGACAGCCGGGGTGGGAGGCGCTGGACGGCGTCCGCTACGCCCACCGGGGGCTGCACGACGTGGACGCCGGGCGGCCGGAGAACTCCCGGAGCGCCTTCCGGGCGGCGGCGGAGGCCGGCTTCGGGGCGGAGCTGGACGTGCACCTGATGGCGGACGGGGCCCTGGCGGTGGTCCACGACAGCGACCTGAAACGGGTGTGCGGCAAGATCGCCCGGATCGAGGACCTGCGCCGGGAGGATCTGGCGGATTATCCCCTGCTGGGCAGCGGGGAGAGCATCCCCCTGCTGGAGGACGTGCTGGCGGTCTTTCAGGACCGGGGCCCGCTCATCATCGAGCTGAAGGCGGCCCGGGGGAACGCCGCCGTCCTCACCGACGCCGTGATGGAGCGGCTGAAGGACTGGAAGGGGACATACTGCCTGGAGAGCTTCCATCCGGCGGTGCTGGTCCGGCTGCGGAAGGCCTGGCCGGCGGTGCTGCGGGGGCAGCTGAGCCAGCGGTTCGGCCCGGGGGACCGGACCGGCATGGGCCGGCCGGCGGACTGGGCCATGACCCATCTGCTGGTGTGCGCCCTGGGGCGGCCGGACTTCGTGGCCTATGACCACAGGAATGCCGATGAGCCCTCCCTGCGCCTTGCCCGGCGGCTCTGGCATGTCCACGAGGTGTACTGGACGGTCCGGGACCGGCAGACCATGCTCCGGCTGGAGGAGCAGGGGGGCACGGTGATCTTTGAGAGGTTCGTGCCGGAGGGGCCTGCGGCGGCCCGCCGGGAGGGGCGCAGGAGCGAATAATTCCCGTAGTATGGGGATTTTTGCTTGACACGTCCGGAATTTTCTGTTAGAATCCTATTTTGCGTGATAGCGTAAATTTTCGAGGAAAGGAGGATAAAATATGCCTACTTTTAACCAGCTGGTCCGCAAAGGGCGCGAAAAGGTGACCTACAAGTCCACGTCCCCCGCCATGCAGAAGGGCCTGAACACCCTGAAGAACCGGGAGACCGACCTGAGCTCCCCCCAGAAGCGCGGCGTGTGCACGGCGGTGCGTACTTCCACCCCGAAGAAGCCCAACTCCGCTCTGCGGAAGATCGCCCGTGTGCGCTTGACCAACGGCTATGAGGTGACCGCCTATATCCCCGGCATCGGCCACAACCTGCAGGAGCACTCCGTGGTGATGATCCGCGGCGGCCGTGTCAGGGACCTGCCCGGCGTGCGTTACCACATCATCCGCGGCTCTCTGGACACCCAGGGCGTGGACGGCCGCCGTCAGGGCCGCTCCAAGTATGGCGCCAAGCGCCCCAAGAAGTAAAAGCAGATCCCCAACAGCGTCCCTGTTGGTTTCTATATGATTTCGGTTCGTATGGGAACGTCAGGGCGCAAACGGAAGTCGAAAGACACTTTCGAGTACCGGTGAATTCATTTTTATGAAGGAGGGAAGTTAAAGTGCCCAGAAGAGGTAACGTTCCCAAAAGAGAGATCTTGCCGGATCCTGTGTATCATTCTGTTCTGGTGACCAAGCTGGTCAACCAGATTATGCTGGACGGCAAGAAGGGCGTGGCCCAGAAGGTCGTGTACTCCGCCTTTGACATCATCAAGGAAAAGAGCGGCAAGGACCCCATGGAGGCCTATACCGAAGCCCTGAACAACATCATGCCCAGCCTGGAAGTGAAGGCCCGCCGCGTGGGCGGCGCCACCTACCAGGTGCCTATCGAGGTGCGCCCCGTCCGGCGGCAGACCCTGGGTCTGCGCTGGCTGGTGGGTTATGCCCGCAAGCGCGGCGAGAAGACCATGAAGGAAAAGCTCGCCGGCGAGATCATGGACGCCGCCAACAACACCGGCGCCGCCGTGAAGAAGCGCGAGGATACCCACAAGATGGCCGAGTCCAACAAGGCCTTCGCGCACTTCCGGTATTAATTTTCCCAGAAGGATCTAGATCGCATGCCGAGAGAATATTCCCTTGAAAAAACCCGAAATATCGGCATAATGGCCCACATCGACGCGGGCAAGACCACCACCACCGAGCGGATCCTGTTCTACACCGGCGTCAACTACAAGCTGGGCGAGGTCCATGAGGGCAACGCCACCATGGACTGGATGGAGCAGGAGCAGGAGCGGGGCATCACCATCACCAGCGCCGCCACCACCTGCCACTGGCGGGAGCATCGGATCAACATCATCGATACCCCGGGCCACGTGGACTTCACCGTGGAGGTGGAGCGCTCCCTGCGCGTGCTGGACGGCAGCGTGACCGTGCTGTGCGCCAAGGGCGGCGTGGAGCCCCAGACCGAGACCGTGTGGCGTCAGGCGGACAACTACAACGTCCCCCGTCTCATCTATGTCAACAAGATGGATATCACGGGCGCGGACTTCTACAACGTGGTGGACATGGTGAGGGATCGGCTCAAGTGCAACGCCGTCCCCATCCAGCTGCCCATCGGCAAGGAGGCCGACTTCCGCGGCATCATCGACCTGGTGGAGATGAAGGCGGACGTGTACTACGACGACCTGGGCAAGGACATGAAGGTGGAGGACATCCCCGCCGATATGCTGGCCCAGGCCAAGGAGTACCGGGAGAAGCTGATCGACGCCGCCTCCATGTTCTCCGACGATATCGCCATGCTGTACCTGGAGGGGGAAGAGGTCCCGGCCGACATGATCCGCGCGGCGCTGCGGGAGGGCACCATCAGCGGCAAGCTGGTGTGCGTCACCTGCGGCACCAGCTACCGCAACAAGGGCGTACAGAAGCTGCTGGACGCCATTGTGGATTTTTTGCCCTCGCCTCTGGACGTGCCCCCGGTGAAGGGGACCGACCCCAAGACCGACAAAGAGATCACCCGTGAATGCTCCGACGAGGCGCCCTTCTCGGCGCTGGCGTTCAAGATCATGACCGACCCCTATGTGGGCAAGCTGACCTTCGCCCGTGTCTATTCCGGCACGGCCACCGCAGGCTCCACGGTCATGAACTCCTCCAAGGGCAAGCGGGAGCGGCTGGCCCGCGTGCTTCTCATGCACGCCAACCACCGCCAGGATCTGGACACCATCTATTCCGGCGACATCGTGGCCCTGGTGGGTCTGAAAAACACCACCACCGGCGACACCCTTTCCGACGACAAGCATCAGATCGTGCTGGAGAGCATGGAATTCCCCGAGCCGGTGATTCGCGTGGCCATCGAGCCCAAGACCAAGGCCGGCGAGGAGAAGATGACCATCGCCCTGGCCAAGCTGGCGGAGGAGGACCCCACCTTCAAGGCGTATACCGACGAGGAGACGGGCCAGACCATCATCGCCGGCATGGGCGAGCTGCATCTGGAGATCATCGTGGACAGGCTGCTGCGCGAGTTCCGCGTGGAGGCCAACGTGGGCAAGCCCCAGGTGTCCTACAAGGAGACCATCACCCGCCCGGCCACGGTGGACGTGCGCTACGCCCGCCAGACCGGCGGCAAGGGCCAGTTCGCCCAGGTCAAGCTGATGATCGAGCCCAACGAGTCCGGCAAGGGCTACGAGTTCGTGAACGCCGTCACCGGCGGCGCCATCCCCGGCGAGTTCATCCCTGCCATCGACCAGGGCATCCAGGGCGCTATGCTCTCGGGCACCGTGGCCGGTTACCCGGTTGTGGACGTGAAGGCCACCGTCCTGGACGGCCAGTTCCACGAGGTGGACTCCTCCGAGATGGCCTTCAAGATCTGCGGCAGCATGGCCTTCAAGGAGGCCTGCGAGAAGGCCGGCCCCACGCTGCTGGAGCCCATCATGAAGGTGGTGGTCACCACCCCCGAGGAATATATGGGCGACGTGATCGGCGACATCAACTCCCGCCGCGGCCAGATCCAGGGCCAGGAGTTCCGCAACGGCGCCGTCATCATCGAGTGCAGCGTGCCCCTGTCCAGCATGTTCGGCTACGCCACCGATCTGCGCAGCAGGACCCAGGGACGGGCCAACTACTCCATGGAGCCCAGCCACTATATCGAGCTGCCCCAGGCCCTGCGGGAGAAGCTTGTCGGCTCCCGGCACAGGTCGTAAAAAGGGTTGCAAATTTTCCCTGCATACTGTATAATCTCCTCAGACTTTGGACATCTATTATTTTCTACTATTTAGGAGGACAAAGCAAAATGGCAAAGCAAATGTTCAACCGTACCAAGCCCCATGTGAACATCGGCACCATCGGCCACATCGACCACGGCAAGACCACCCTGACGGCGGCCATCACCAAGGTCCTGAACATGGCTGACCCCACCGCTGCCGAATATACCGCTTACGATCAGATCGACAAGGCCCCCGAAGAGAAGGCCCGCGGCATCACGATCAACACCGCGCACGTCGAGTATCAGACCGAGGCCCGTCACTATGCCCACGTGGACTGCCCGGGCCACGCCGACTATATCAAGAACATGATCACCGGCGCTGCGCAGATGGACGGCGCTATCCTGGTCATCGCCGCCTCCGACGGCCCCATGGCTCAGACCCGTGAGCACCTGCTGCTGGCCCGCCAGGTGAACGTGCCCTACGTGCTGGTGTTCCTGAACAAGTGCGACCAGGTGGACGACCCCGAGCTGCTGGAGCTGGTCGAGATGGAAGTCCGCGAGCTGCTCAACGAGTACGGCTTCCCCGGCGACGACACCCCCATCATCAAGGGCTCCGCTCTGGAGTGCCTGGTGAGCACCGAGACCGATCCTCACGCCCCCGTGTATGACTGCATCTGGGAGCTGATGAACGCTGTCGACACCTGGATCAAGACCCCCGAGCGCGCCGCCGATAAGCCCTTCCTGATGCCCATCGAGGACGTGTTCACCATCTCCGGCCGCGGCACCGTCGTTACCGGCCGTGTGGAGCGTGGTCAGGTCAAGGTCGGCGACAAGGTGGAGATCGTCGGTATCCGCGAGACCCAGGAGACCGTCGTGACCGGCACCGAGATGTTCCACAAGACCCTGGAGTACGCCGAGGCCGGCGACAACGTGGGCTGCCTGCTGCGCGGCATCGACAAGAAGGCCGTCGTCCGCGGCCAGGTGCTGGCTGCTCCCAAGAGCATCCATCCCCACACCAAGTTCAAGGGCCAGGTCTACGTCCTCAGCAAGGATGAGGGCGGCCGTCACACCCCGTTCTTCAACAACTACCGTCCCCAGTTCTACTTCCGTACCACCGACGTGACCGGCGTCATCACCCTGCCCGAGGGCGTGGAGATGTGCATGCCCGGCGATAACGTGGACATGAACGTGGAACTGATCACCCCGATCGCCATCGAGGTCGGCCTGCGGTTCGCCATTCGTGAAGGCGGCCGTACCGTCGGCTCCGGCGTCGTCATCGAGGTCCAGGAGTAATCCGGAACGCCAAACTCCCGCGGCTGCTGCCGCGGGAGTTTTTTCGATTCTCACCTCTTGCGATGTTCATTTCAGCCCTACCATAAAGCCGTTCATGTTGGTGGAGTGGATGTCCCCGCCGATGACCCTGCTCTTGAAGACGTACAGCTCCGCCAGAACGGTCTGCTCCTTGTCCGGGTAGTTGGTCACCGGGTAGGTGTAAAGCTCGCAGCTGCGGCCGGCGTATTCCGCCAGGTCGTAGCCCTGCTGGCGCTGCAGGCGGTTGTAGCTGTCGAAGACGTCGTTGAACTGCTCCGGGATCAGGATCTGCTGGCACTGCTCGCCGGCAAGATCCACCTCCCAGCCGCACTCCCGGAGGAAGTCGGCGCGCTTTTCCGCGGTGGAGACGTTCTCCCGGCTCAGCAGCTTCACCCCGCCCACGGAGCTGCCCACCGCCAGCAGCACCGCCAGCAGGGCCAGCGCGCTCAGGGCCACCAGGAATGTCTTCGTCTTTTGTGTCAAACACTTTTTCATGGTACAGCCTATTCGGAAGGGAGGCGGGGTATGTATGGAACTTGAGCGCCTGGACAGGATCCTGGCCGGCAGCGGCCGATATACCCGCTCTCAGGCCAGGGCGGTCATCGCCGCCGGGGCCGTTACCGTGGACGGCGTGCCGGTGCGCCGGCCGGAGGCGAAGGTGAGCCGCGCCTCGGCGGTGCAGGCGGAGGGCCGGGACGTGGATACGGACCGGTTCGTATATTATATGATGAACAAGCCCGCCGGGTATCTGTCCTCCACCGAGGACGGAGCGTATCCCGCCGTCACCGGGCTGCTGCCGCCGGAGCTGCGGGCCCGGGGCCTGTTTCCCGTGGGACGGCTGGACGCGGACGTGACGGGTCTGCTGCTGCTCACCGACGATGGCACCTTGGCCCACCGGATCGCCGCGCCCCGCTCGGCGGTGCCCAAGACCTATGAGGTGCTGGCGGATGGCCCCATGACGGCGGAGCACGCCGCGCTTTTGGCGGCGGGCGTGACCATGCCGGACGGCACGGCATACCGCCCGGCGGTGCTGGAGACAGACGACGCCGACCCCTGCCGCTGCCGCGTGACGGTCACGGAGGGGCGCTTTCACGAGGTGAAAAACCTCATCGCAGCCTGCGGCCGGCGGGTGACGGCCATGAGCCGCCGCTCCGTGGGCGCCCTGGTATTGGACAAAATGCTGATGCCCGGCGGCATCAAAAAGCTCACGGAAGAGGAGATCAGCCGGGTTTTTCGTGATTTTATATAAGGAATTTGATAATAATTGTGCATCCTGGGGAATATTTGTGACAAAGCGGTAAAAAAGTTTACAAAAAAAGCGCTGTTTTCTGTTGCAATATGACGGCAAATGTTATACAATAGGCGCACGTATAATGTGGGGGTAAGAGCATATGTCGAGCCGAATTTTTCAAAGTGTGATCCAGCAGATGAAGGACGCCACCAAGCGCTGCTTCGGCGTGGTGGATGAGCAGGGCAATGTGATCGCATCCAGCGACCTGAGCCTGATGGGATTCTCCATCGGGGACGTGCGGGCGGCCGCCCAGGAGGCCGGAACGGAGCTGTTCGTGGCGGCGGGGCGCACCTGCCGTGTGATCGGCGCCAGCGGCAGGGGACTGTACGTGGCCTTCGTGGACGGGCAGGACGAGGTGGCGCGCAGCATCTGCATCCTGGTCTCCGTGGCGATGTCCGAGGCCAAGAACAGCTATGACGACAAGCACGACACCACGACCTTTGTCAAGAACATCATCTCCGACAACATCCTGCCCGGGGACGTGTATGTCCGGGCCAAGGAGCTGGGCTTCAACGCCGAGATGCCCCGGGGCGTGTTCGTGGTGCGGCAGAACGCCGGCGCGGAGATGGCGGTGCTGGAGTATCTGCAGGGACTGTTCCCCGCCCGGGACAGGGACTTCGTGCTGAGCATGAACGAGCGGGACATCGTCATCATCCGGGAGCTGCAGCCGGGCTTTGACGCGGCGGAGCTGGAACGCACGGCCCAGCAGATCCAGCGCAGCCTGGAGCAGGAGATGGGCATCCACTGCGTGGTGGGCATCGGCTCGCCGGTGCTGCACCTGCGGGAGCTGGCCGACCGCTACAAGGAGGCCGAGACTGCCATCGAGGTGGGCAAGGTCTTTGAGAACGACCAGACCGTCATCAGCTACGAGAGCCTGGGCATCGGGCGCATCATCTATCAGCTGCCCACCACCCTGTGCGAGATGTTCCTCAACGAGGTGTTCAAAAAGAGCCCCATCGAGAGCCTGGACCAGGAGACGCTCTACACCATCAACAAGTTCTTCGAGAACAATCTGAACGTGTCGGAGACCAGCCGGAAGCTGTTCGTGCACCGGAACACCCTGGTGTACCGGCTGGAGAAGATCAAGAAGCTCACGGGCCTTGATCTGCGGGAATTCGACCACGCCATCGTGTTCAAGGTGGCGCTGATGGTCAAGCAGTATCTGGATTCCCAGAACACGCGGTTCTGATTTGGCGGAGGAACCTGATCCCATGGTCTTATTTGAGAACGTATCCATGACATACCCCGGCGGGGAGGCCAGAGCCATCAACGACATGACCTTCGCCATCGAGGACGGGGAATTCGTCTTCCTGGTGGGGCCCTCCGGCTCTGGCAAGACGTCCATCATCAAGCTCATCACCGGCGAGGTCACGGCGGACAGCGGCACGCTGAACGTCAACGGCTTCGATCTGCGGCACATCCGGCGGCGGAAGCTGCCCCTGATGCGCCGCACCATCGGCGTGATCTTCCAGGATTTCCGCCTGATCGAGGACATGACCGTCTACGACAACGTGGCCTTCGCCATGCACATCGTGGGAGCCACCAACCGCCAGATCCACCAGAGAGTGCCCTATGTGCTGGAGCTGGTGGGCCTCTCCGGCCGGGAGAAGCGCTATCCCCGGGAGGTCTCCGGCGGCGAGCAGCAGAGGGTGGCGGTGGCCCGGGCCATCGTCAACAGCCCCCAGCTCCTCATCGCCGACGAGCCCACCGGCAACCTGGACCCCGCCATGAGCCTGGAGCTGATGCTGCTGATGGATCGGATCAATGACAACGAAATGGGCACCACCGTGCTGGTGGTGACCCACGAGAAGGAGCTGGTCAACTCCTTCTCCAAGCGTGTCATCGCCATCGAGGACGGCCGGGTCATCTCCGACGGAATGGACGGGTATTACAGCTATGAAATCAAGTAAGATCGGTTATCTCATCAAAGAGGGCCTGAAGAGCATCGTCACCCACGGGTTCATGTCCTTCGCCTCCGTGACCATCATCGTGGCGTGCCTGGTGATCATGGGCAGTTTCACCCTCATCGCGGTGAACATCGACGCCATGCTGGACGACCTGGAGGCCGACAACGTGATGGTGGCCTACGTGGAGGAGACCTTCCCCGAGGAGGAGGCCCGGGCCCTGCAGCCCCAGATCGAGTATCTGGCCAACGTGCGCTCCTGTGAATTCGAGACCAGGGCGGAGGCCTACGAGGAGTTCGTCTCCCAGCACGAGGGCCAGTCCGCCTTCCAGTCCCTGCCCGTGGAGGTGCTGCGGGACCGGTACATCATCTATCTGGAGGACATCTCCATGATGGAGCAGACCGAGGAGCAGGTCAGGCAGATCGTGGGCATCGCCCGGGTCCGGGCAGACACCAAGGTGGCCCAGGGCTTCATGAACGTGCGCAACGTGGTCAGCGCCGTGAGCCTGATCCTGGTGGTGGTGCTGGTGGTGGTGAGCGTGTTCATCATGTCCAACACCGTGAAGCTGGCCACCGTCAGCCGCAAGGACGAGATCGCCATTATGAAAATGGTGGGCGCGTCCAACTGGTTCATCCGATTCCCCTTCGTGGTGGAGGGGCTGGTGCTGGGCCTGTTCGGCGGGCTGCTGGCCTTTTTGCTGGAGTGGGCCGTCTATGACATCATGACCGGGCAGATCCTGAGCCTGCTGGGAAATCTGCTGACGGTGATCCCCTTCGCCTCCATCAGCGCCGTAGTGCTGCTGGTGTATCTGGGCGTGGGCCTGGTGGTGGGCGCGTTCGGCAGCTCCATCGCCATCCGCAACTATCTGCAGGTCTGAGCGAGATCATCTCGGGGAGATACATATGTTCGAGCACAGAGCCCCGCGGGCCATCCTGGCGGCGGTGCTGGCGCTGGTCCTGCTGACGGCCGGGGCGCCGGCGTTCGCCGCGACCAGCGGCGAGATCCAGGACGAGCTGGACGAGCTGAACGGCCAGAAGAGTAGCATCCAGAGCGAGATGGGCGACATCCAGTCCCGGATCGACTCGCTGGAATACGAACAGGCCAACACCCTGGAAAAGAAGCAGATGCTGGACGAGAAGATCCTTCTCGCCCAGGAGGAGCTGGACGTGCTGGCCGAGCAGATCGCCATCGAGGACGGATACCTCACCGCCCTGCAGGAGGATCTGGACGAGGCCCGGGAGAACGAGCAGGACCAGCGCCAGCGCTGGCAGGAGCGGGTCCGGGCCATGGAGGAGAGCTCCGACGTAGGCTATATCCAGGTGCTGTTTGAGTCCACCAGCTTTTCCGATCTGCTGACCCGGCTGGACCTGATCAACGAGGTCGCTGCCTACGACGAGCAGCTGGAGGAGGAATACACGGCCGCCCGGGAGTCGGTGCAGGAGCTGGAGAGCCGGGCGGAGGCCGTCCGGGAGGAGAACGAGCAGCGCCGGGAGGAGTGGAAGGAAAAGCAGTCCATCCTGGAGACGGACGTGGCCACCGCCAACCAGCTCATGGCCGGTCTGGAGGACAATCTGGAGGAATACCAGCAGATGATGGATCAGGCCGCCGCCTGGGAGGCGGAGGTAGAGGCACTCATCGCGGAGAAAAAGAAGGAGCTGCTGGACGCCCAGCTGCTGGAGCAGCGGGGCAGCCAGGCGGGCGTGGTCAATCAGGCCGGATTCATCTGGCCCAGCTACACCAAGCAGCTCAGCTCCTATTTCGGCAACCGCAAGCATCCTATCAGCGGCATATGGACCGGCCACAAAGGCGTGGACATCCTCGCCAACTACGGCACCTCCGTCTGGAGCGCCGCCGCCGGGACGGTCATCAATGCCAGCATCGGATGGAACGGCGGCTTCGGCAACGTAGTCATGGTGATGCACCCCAGCGGATACACCACCATTTACGCCCACCTGTCCTCCATCGCCGTGGTGACGGGCCAGTCGGTGGCCCAGGGCCAGGTGGTGGGCTATGTGGGCTCCACCGGCAATTCCACCGGCTCCCACCTGCACTTTGAGGTCCATGACATGTATGGAACGCCCGTGGACCCGCTGGCCTTCAGTTATCCCTGACAGCTCATCCCCGGCCTGCGCCGGACAAAGGAGTACCCATGAAAAAACGCAAAGCATTCATATCCGCCGTATGCATCATCCTGGTGGTGCTGATGCTGCTGTCCATCACGGTGATGGTCTTCGGGCCGGCGCTCACCGCCGATGCGGCCAGCAGCAGCGAGATCCAGGATGAGATCGACGATCTGAACAGCCAGAAGAGCGAGATCCAGGGCCGGATCGACGCCATCCAGGATGAGATCGACTCGCTGGACTACGAGAAGTCCAACGCCCTGGAAAAGAAGCTGATCCTGGACCAGAAAAACGAGCTGGCCCGCCAGGAGATCCAGGTCATCGATGAGCAGATCGCCATCATCGACGGGCTCATCTCCAACATGCAGGAGGACCTGGCCGAGGCCCGGGAGAACGAGCAGTTCCAGCGCCAGCGCTGGGAGGAGCGGGTCCGGGCCATGGAGGAGAGCTCCGACGTGGACTATATCCAAGTGCTGTTTGAATCCACCAGCTTTTCCGACCTGCTGACCCGGCTGGACCTGGTCAACGAGATCATGGCCTACGACGAGCAGCTGGAGGCGGAGTATGTGGCCGCCCGGGAGCGGGTGGAGGTGCTGGAGGCCGAGGCGGAGGTCATGTTCGCCGAGAACGAGACCCGCCGGGAGGAGCAGGAGACCAAGCGGGCACAGCTCCAGGCGGATATCGACGCGGCCTGCGCCCTCATCGCCTCCATGGACACCAGCATCGACGAGTACGGGGAGATCATGGAGCAGGAGGCCGAGACCCAGGCCCAGATCCAGGCCCTGATCGTGGAGAAGAACCAGGAGCTGATGGAGGCCAAGGCGGCCGAGGAGGCGGAGCGCCAGCGCCAGTTGGCGGCCCAGCAGGCAGCTCAGGGCGGCGGCGCGGTGCCCCAGGTCAGCGGTACCGCCTGGATGATGTGGCCCAGCTACACCCATCTGCTCACCTCCTATTACGGCATGCGTACCGACCCGGTCAGCGGCGTGATCTACCGGCTGCACGCAGGCGTGGACGTGGGCAGCTCCTACGGCACCCAGATCTGGGCGGCCGCCGGCGGCACGGTGATCTTGGCCGGATGGAACGGCGGCTACGGCAACTGCGTGATGGTGAACCACGGCAACGGGTATACTACCCTCTACGGCCATATGTCCTCCATCGCCGTCAGCGTGGGGCAGTACGTATCCATGGGCTCGGTGCTGGGCTATGTGGGCTCCACCGGCAACTCCACCGGACCGCACCTGCACTTCGAGGTGCGCGCCAGCGCCACCGGCTCGTCCATCAACCCGCTGGCGTTCAACTATCTGACGTGAGGCTCTGACATACAGACCGGACCGGGCGACCGATGCGTCGCCCGGTCTTTTGGGAGGCGGACGTGAAACATTTTTCCTTCGACAGGCGGCTGATCCGGGGGGCGCTGTGCGTGCTGTGCGGCGCGCTGGCGGCCCTGGTGGTGGTGATCGTGGGCTTCGGCGGGCTCAAAAACTTCGGCCGGGCCGCCAAGTTCGCCGCAGTGCTGCGCACGATCCGCACCCATTTCGTGGGGGAGGCGGACCTGGACCAGGTGACTGACGGGGCGCTGGACGGGGCCATCGCCAGCCTGGACGACAACTGGAGCTATTATATGGACCCGGCGGAGTACGACGCCTATCTGGACACCTCCGCCAACCGCTATCAGGGCATCGGCGTCACCATCACCCAGGACGAGGCCACCGGCGGCTTTCTGGTGGTGTCCGTCACCAAGGACGGCCCCGCCCAGCTGGCGGGCATCCTGCCGGAGGAGATCATCACGGCGGTGGACGGCGTGTCCGTGCTGGGGGGCACCACCGACCAGCTGCGGGCCCTAATCCAGGCGGACTACGGCCGCGAGGCCCAGGTCACCGTCCTGGACGCCGGCGGCAGCGAGCGGACCGTGGCCGTGTCCTGCCGGGCCATCTATACCAGCCCCGTCGCCTATGAGATGCTGGACGGCAATGTGGGATACGTGGACATCGCCAACTTCCGCCAGGGCATGGCCGACGAGGCCATCGCCGCGGTGGACGATCTGATCGCCCAGGGGGCCGAGGGCCTGGTGTTCGACGTGCGGTCCGACCCGGGCGGGCTGGTCAGCGAGCTGGTGAAGCTGCTGGACCATCTGCTGCCGGAGGGGGACCTGTTCATCGAGACGGACAAAAACGGCCGGGAGGACGTGATGACCTCCGACGCTGCCTGCGTGGAGATGCCCATGGCGGTGATCGTGAACGCCGAGAGCTACTCCGCCGCGGAATTTTTCGCCGCGGCCCTGCACGAGTACGGCTGGGCGGTGACGGTGGGCCAGCCCACCACAGGCAAGGCCCGCAGCCAGGTGACCTATCCGCTGCTGGACGGCAGCGCCATCCACATCTCCACCTACCAGTATCTGACCCCCCAGCGGGCGGACCTCTACGAGGCCGGGGGGATCGTGCCGGACATAGCGGCGGAGCTGACGGAGGAGCAGGCGGCGCTTTTCGCCACCGGGTGGCTGACACCGGCGGAGGACCCCCAGGTCCAGGCCGCCGCCGCGGCGCTTATCCCTTGACAGAACCCCCTCCGCTCACTATAATGAGTTGTTCGGAGGCTGGACCTGTAAATCACACCACAGGAGGAAATAAACATGGCGGACAATAAATTCAAAATGAGCCGGGAGCGGTTCGAGGAGCTCCAGCAGGAGCTGGATTACCTGCAGACCGTCCGGGAAAAAGAGGTCTCGGAGCTGATCAAGGAGGCCCGCAGCTACGGCGACCTGAGCGAGAACAGCGAATACGACGAGGCCAAGACCGAGCAGGGCAAGCTCTACTCCAAGATCGCCGAGCTGAAGAACCTCCTGGAGAACGCCGAGATCGTGGAGCACACCACCCGCGCCGGCGTCATCGGCATCGGCAGCAAGGTCACCGTGCTGGACCTGGAGGAGAACGAGCGCTGCGAGTACCAGATCGTGGGCAGCCAGGAGGCCAACCCCATGGCCGGCCGCATCTCCGACGACTCCCCCTTCGGCAAGGGCCTGATCGGCCACAAGGTGGGCGAGACCGTCGCCGTGGAGGCCCCCGCCGGGGAGCTTCGCTTTGAGATCCTGAACGTCACATACTGATCCAAGGAGAGACAGATTATGTTTCAATACGCGCCGGGGTACCGGACGGAGCCGGAGGGCCTGTCCGACGAGATGCGTGTGCGCCGGGAGAAGCTTTTCAAGCTCCAGGACGCCGGACACGACCCCTA
This sequence comes from uncultured Oscillospiraceae bacterium, assembly GCA_947626345.1. GTDB lineage: Bacteria > Bacillota > Clostridia > Oscillospirales > Oscillospiraceae > CAJOIG01. Next base: position 139,753 of record CANQSF010000001.1, read on the forward strand.
TCAGATCACAAAGTTCACCCGCACCCACTTCTCCAGCCAGATCCACGAGGATTATGACGCGCTGGAGGAGCAGACCGTCACCGTGGCGGGCCGCATCATGGCCAAACGGGTCCAGGGCAAGGCCGGTTTCATGGACCTGCAGGACGACCGGGGCCGCATCCAGCTGTACGTAAGCGTCAACGAGCTGGGGCCGGAGCTGCTGGCGGAGCTGAAGACCTGGGACGTGGGCGACATCGTGGGGGCCACCGGCTTCGTGTTCAAGACCCGCACCGGCGCGGTGAGCGTGCATGTGCAGACCATCGGCCTGCTTGCCAAGAGCCTGCGGCCCCTGCCGGAGAAGTACCACGGCCTGACCGACACCGACCAGCGCTATCGCCGGCGGTATCTGGACCTGATCATGAACCCGGAGTCCCGGCGGGTGTTCGAGCTGCGGACCCGGTTCATCAGCCACGTGCGCCGGTATCTGGACCAGCGGGGCTATCTGGAAGTGGAGACCCCGGTGCTGGGCACCATCCAGGGCGGCGCGGCGGCACGGCCCTTCGTCACCCACCACAACACCCTGGACCTGGACATGTACATGCGCATCGCCACGGAGCTGAACCTGAAGCGGCTCATCGTGGGCGGCATGGAGCGGGTCTATGAGATCGGCCGCATCTTCCGCAACGAGGGCATGGACACCAAGCACAACCCGGAGTTCACCACCCTGGAGATGTACGAGAGCTATGCCAACTACGAGACCATGATGGACTACGTGGAGGGCATCCTGTCCAGCGCCGCCATGGAGCTGCGGGGGACCTATGCCCTCACCTGGGGCGGCAACGAGATCGATATGTCCCCCGGCTGGCGGCGTCTGACCATGATCGAGGCGGTGAAGGAATACGCCGGGGTGGACTTCGGCGCCATCTCCGACGACGCGGCCGCCGTGGCCGCCGCCAAGGCCGCCGGCGTGGACATGGACGGAAAGGAGCCCACCTGGGGCCATGCCCTCTATGAGACATTCGACCAGAAGGTGGAGGAGAAGCTGATCCAGCCCACCTTCATCACCATGTACCCGGTGGAGGTGTCCCCGCTGGCCAAGCGCAGCCCCGCCGACGGCCGGCTCACCGAGCGGTTCGAGGCGTTCATCAACGCCTGCGAGATGGGCAACGCCTTCTCAGAACTGAACGACCCCCTGGACCAGCGCCTGCGCTTCCAGGCCCAGATGGCCCTGAAGGCCAAGGGGGACGAGGAGGCCAGCGACATGGACGTGGACTTCTGCGAGGCCATGGAGTACGGCATGCCGCCCACCGGCGGCCTGGGCATCGGCATCGACCGGGCGGTGATGCTCCTGGCGGGGGTGGACACCATCCGGGACGTGATCCTGTTTCCGACGATGAAGCCCACGGACTGAACGGAGAGACAGAGAATGAAAAAAATGAAAAGACAGGCCGTCTGTATTTTGGCGGTGCTGGCCCTGATATTCACATTGGCCGGCTGCAGCGCCTCCGGCAGTGACAAAAAAGCGTTTTTGGGGACATGGAAGGTCACTGTCGATCTGACCGATCTCATCAATGAGGACTTACAGAAGGGCTATGCAGGGGTCGATGAGGAATGGGTCGACCATTTCCAGTTCAGTGATGTTGACGTGACGCTCGTTTATACGTTCAACAAGGATGATACCTATTCCATCCGCCTGGATCAGGACGTTCTGAATGCTACGGTCGATCATATGAAGGATGAATTCAAGGATGTCGCCGTGATGATCATTGAGAGTTCGATCGCGAAGTCCGGGCGTGATATGACCGTGGAGGAGCTGCTGGAATCCCAGGGGCTCGACCTGGACGGATTCATCGACAGATCAGTCGATTTTGATTCTACCATCACCAAGTCCATTGTGGACACCTTCAACGGCAACGGACAGTGGAAAGCCGAGAACGGGGAGCTGTATCTATCCAAAAGCGTCGTGAGAGAAGCGGAAGATCTGAGCGCGCTCTATGAGATCACTTCTGACGGGATCCGGCTGACCCTGCCGGAGGGCTCCGCGGATGAGATGGGAATTTACCCGCTGCTTCTGAAAAAGGCGTGACATGCGCCGGGGAATCCAGCTTTATGCTGCTGTTCGGATGAGGCGAAGAAGCCCGCGGACTGAAAATTTTATGGCCAGACACAAAATTCAGCGGCTGTCGGGAGCGATCCCGGCAGCCGTTTCGTGATTTACCCCTTGCAATTCCCGTAGGAATTGGTATAATTGTATGCGTACAAGACGATAGAGGCAGGCTACGGGGTGTTGCGACCACCCCGCAGCCCTATGCAGGAGGACATGCTCCTACACAGCGTATTACGCACCCAAGCCCTATTATACCTGTTTGTCCCGCTTTTAGCAAGGGCAACAGATATTAGGTTACGTGTGTTGTGTCTGCGGTGTGGGGTTTTGCCCTGCACCGCTTTTGTCGTCTTGGCGGGAAGGCCCCGGGGTCCAGCGCCGTCTGCTCCCCGTGGGCTGCCCTGTCAAAAACGACACGCACAGAAATATAAGGAAAGGAACGAAACAACATGAAAAAGCGCGTATTGTCTCTGATCCTGGCGGCATTGACCCTGCTCGCTTTTTGCGCGCCGGCTTTTGCCGCGGAGGAGGCCGAGCCAGATGAAGAGGTCGGGCTCACGCCCACCGCCAACCCCTTTGCCGCGTCTATCGTCACGGACGACAGCCTGTCCCAGACCGAGGACGCCTCGGGCATCCGGGGCGGCACCAATCAGAACGACGCAGTGCTCCTGCCCATGAACGCAAATCTCTATGGCACCGCCATGGAGGACCCGGTGTGGTATGCGTTCACAACGCTGTCGGACCCCGACATCACCTACACGTTCGTTGCAGTCAATCTGGAGGTCGACGCCGGTCAAGTGCGCTACACCCTTTATGATGCGGCGGGCGCTAAAATAGCGGGCAACTATGATGAAGGCTACTATCTTGAGGAGCGAGTAGATGACAGTGGCCGGGCGGATTCTTTCGTTCCCAAGCAGTTGGCCCCTGATACGGTCTATTATATCAACCTATGGGCGACCGAAGGCAGCATCGACTACCGGCTGAGCATCATACCCCAGGGCGTCGCCATCGAGGGCTACGCCACCACGGACAACGTGCTGGACGCCCGGGGGAGCGCCAGCGCCGCAGAGGGCCTCATCGCGCCAGGTACCAATATGGACGATGCTGGGTATCTCCCCCTGAACGCCAAGATCACCGCCTCAATCAACGATTATCACGAGCTTTGGTTCGCTTTCACCACTAACGGGGCGGAGGGAGACTACTCCATTTCCATGGTCAATGAGACTACCGGGTCAGAAAAAATAGGTATGCGGGTCGTGGATGTGTACGGCAGTACCGTCAAGGCTAACAACTACACCGATGGGTATTATGCTTACAGCAAGATAGAAAACGACGGCCGCACCGTCACGACGACTTTCAGCGGCCTGGAACTGGATACCACATACTATATCGAGCTCTGGACAGATTCCGACTCGCAAGTCCAGTACACCATGACCATCAACGCCCCGGTGCCGCCGGCCACCCCGGCGCCTGTCACGGTGGAGCCACTTATCTTCGAGACCCCCTTTGAGTTGAACGAGACCAGGGTCATGTTCGTGGGGGACAAGGCTATCTTCGTCGACGAGGAGGCCGCTAACGAGGCCTGCGCCCCGGTGGCGGAGGTCATCCTGGCCCACCCGGACCACAAAGTGCTGCTGGTAGGCACTACCGCCTCCAACGGATCGGACGGGTATTGTCTGGATCTGTCCAGCCGTCGGGCTGCGGCGGTGAAGGACCTACTGGTGAGCGCCTATGGAGTGCCTGAGGAGCAACTGCTCACCGTGGGCCTTGGCTATAAGCTGGACCCCTTTGCCCGTGCCAATGACCTGGACGCCAACGGCAGACTCATTGAGAGTGAGGCATGTAAGAACCGGCGGGTCATCGTGTTGGACGCGGAAGACCCTATCGCCTTGGAGATACTGGGGGAGAACGCTCCGGAGGACGAGGCCGTGCCCGTGGAGAGTGAGGCCCCGGAGGGCGAAGCGGCTCCCGAAACAAGCGAAGAGGCCCCGAAGGAATAACGCCCAGATAGCAGCACAGCCGCCCGGAAGCGCCGGGCGGCTGGTTTTATAATATTTTATAAAGGCACCTTGACAAATGGGGAACGGCGTGGTATTATAAAGGTACCTCAAAAAATTACGACGGAAGGAGCGATCCCAATGATGGACGATATGCGCGATATCCGCCCCGGCGCCATGCCGGAGGCCCACGGCCCTCACGGCGAGGATCACCCCCGGCCGCCTCACGGCCCCCACGGCGAGGATCACCCCCGGCCGCCTCACGGCCCTCACGGGGAGGATCACCCCCGGCCGCCTCACGGTCCTCATGGGGAGGATCACCCCCGGCCGCCCCACGGTCCCCACGGCGCGCCGCCCCCGCCGCCCCACATCGACTGGGAGATGTATCCCTGTCTGAATACCGACGGAAAGCTCCTGGCGATGATCCGGGCCCTGGGCCACGCCAGCCGCGGCCTCTTCGACGGCCGGGGCGGGCAGGACCGGGCGCTGCGGACGCTGCCAGACGACGGCGCCATGACCCAGCGGGAGCTGACGGAGCGGCTGGGCATCCAGCCGGGTTCCGCCAGCGAGCTGGTGGGAAAGCTGGAGCGGGCGGGCCTCGTCACCCGCTGTCCCAGCGAGACGGACCGGCGCACCGCCGACATCCGGCTGACGGAGCAGGGACTTGCACGGCGGCAGGAGCGGGCCGGCCGGGAGCAGAACGAGACGGCGGAGCTGTTCAAGGCCCTGGATGAACAGGAAAAGCAGACGCTCCTCGCCCTGATGGAGAAGCTGCACGCCTCCTGGAGCGCCCCGGCCCGCCGGAGCCGCCCCCATCCGGAGGCGGGGCCGGCAGACGGCCCCGCGGCAGAAAAAGAAGATTGACCGAGCCCAGCGCCCCGGCGGAAACTCCGCCGGGGCGCTCTGTCCGCGTCCGGCGGACATGAAATAAGCCGTTGACAGGAAAGTGCCGGGGAAATATAATGGTTCTAATGACAGACGAGCGGCAGGACACCGGCGGTATAGAAAAATGGAGGCTTATCTATGCGCAAGCGTTTATTGGCTCTGATACTGGCTTTGCTGACGATCTTCGCGCTGCCCACGGCGGCGTTCGCATCTCCCCGGTCCGTGGACGAGCCCCAGACCGCAGCGACGCTGCCCACGGAGGAGGAGGTCTATGAGCGCCTGATGGCCATGCAGGAGCTCTACCCGGAGGGGTCCCACTGGGACAGCAGCTCCTATTACATCGACCGCAACGGCTGGAAGGAGGGCGGCTGCTTCGGCTTCGCCATCATGCTCCAGGAGGCCGCGTTCCCCGACAACACCATGCTGGTGCGGAAAAACGCCCCCATCTCGATCGGGGACGTGCACGCCGGCGATATCCTGTCCTACGGCATCACCGGCGGCTCCGGCGGCCACTCCGTCATCGTGGTGGAGGTCCGGGAGGACTGCGTGGTCGTGGCGGAGGGCAACGTGGGCAACGGCGTCAGCTGGGACCGCACCATGTCCGCCGCGGAGGTGAGCGGCGTGCAGTACCGCTGGACCTATTACAACAGCTACGAGTCCATGAAAAACGGCTGGTATGAGGAGGACGGCGCGTGGTATTACTATGAATACAACTGGCGCGTCACCAACGCCTGGCGGGAATCCGGCGGCCAGCGGTATTACCTGGGCTCCGACGGAAAGATGGCCGTGGGCTGGGGGAAGGTGAACGGCCAGTGGTATTACTTCAACGACGAGCACGACGGCACCTACGGCTGCGTGCTCAAAAACCGCTGGCTGGACGACGGCGGCGACCGGTACTATCTGGGCCCCGACGGCGTGATGGCCGTGGGCTGGCGGCAGCTGGACGGGAAGTGGTACTACTTCAACAGCAAGCGCAACGGCACCGGCGGCCGGATGCTGGAAAACGAGTGGCTGAACGACGGCGGCAAGTGGTACTATCTGGGCCTGGACGGCGAGATGGCCATGGGCCTGTACTGGGTGACGGAGGGCGGCAGCGAGGGGCTGTATTACTTCAACGAGAAGCACGACGGCTCTTGCGGCAGGATGCTCTCCGGCTGGCAGGACGTGGCCGGCAGCAGGTACTACTTTGAGACCCGGCACAACGGCCTGTTCGGCCAGGGCTATGTGGACGGCACGTATACCATCGGCGGCGGTCGGTACGACTTTGACGCCGACGGAAGAATGATCGGATACAGCGGGACGTAGAGCCGGGAAAGGACCGCATCCGACACGACTTATCACATCACAGGGGGAGCCGAATGATGACACTGCAGGAAATGATCCAAGACACCCTCCGTGCCGGAGGACATGACGAGGTGGCCGGCTTTATCCGCCGGGAGGAGGAGCGCCAGCACGGCGCTATCGAGCTGATCGCCTCGGAGAACTTCCCCAGCGACGCCGTGAAGGCGGCGGCCGCCAGCGATTTTGTGGCGAAGTACACCGAGGGCTATCCGAAGGAGCGGGCCAGCGGCAACCGGGGCCGCTATTACGGCGGCTGCGAGAACGCCGACCAGCTGGAGGAATACTGCTGCCGGAAGTGGAAGCAGGTGTTCTCCACCGACTATCACGTGAACGTCCAGCCCCACTCCGGGTCCTCGGCCAATCTGGCGGCGTTTTTGTCCGTGCTGCAGCCCGGGGACACGGTGCTGGCCATGAGCCTGGAAAACGGCGGCCACCTGACCCACGGCAGCCCCGTGAACTTCAGCGGACGGCTGTTCGACTTCCACTTTTACGACGTGGACGACACCGGCCGCATCCGCTATGAGGCCATCGGGGAGCTGCTGGAGGAATACCGGCCCAAGCTGGTGCTGGCCGGCGCCAGCGCCTACTCCAGGGAGATCGATTTCGCCCGGATCGGCGCCATCATCGACCGCTATGCCGCCGCCGGCGGCCAGCGGCCCTGGTTCATGGTGGACATGGCCCACATCGCCGGCCTCATCGCCGCCGGGGTCCATCAGTCCCCCTTCGGCGTCGCCGACATCATCACCACCACCACCCACAAGACCCTCCGGGGCACCCGGGGCGGGCTCATCTTCTGCCGGCCGGAGCTGGCGAAAAAGGTGGACAGCGCCGTGTTCCCCGGCTCCCAGGGCGGCCCGCTGCAGCACATCATCGCCGCCAAGGCCGTGACGGCGGACGAGGACTGCACCGAGGAATACCGGGCCTATATCCGCCGGGTGGTGGCCAACACCAAGGCCATGTGCGACGAGTTCGTCCGTATGGGCTACGACGTGGTCACCGGCGGGACGGACAACCACCTGTTTTTGGTGGACTTCTCCCGGACCCACCCCCAGCTCACGGGCAAGGCGGCCCAGAACATGCTGGACGAGGCGGGCATCACCCTCAACAAAAACTGCGTGCCCAACGAAAAGCGCAGTCCTGTGGAGACCAGCGGCGTGCGCATCGGCTGCGCAGCCATGACCACCAAGGGCTACGGCGAGGAGGACTTCCGCGCCGTCGCCAGACGGATCGACCAGCTCATCCGGGACTATTGCGCCCGGCTGTGAGCCCCAGAGCTACGAGAAACGACGCCCGGCAGGAAGCTGCCGGGCGTTGACATTGTCCGGGGCGGATGGTATGATGTTGCGTCAGACAGACGATCGGCAGGACAGGAGGGAGAGCGGATGAGCGACGGCCAGATCACAGCCGGGCGGGAGCGGTTCCCGTGGCGGCGCTTTCTTACCAGGCTGGCGGCCATCGCCATCCCGGTGGCGCTGCAGAATCTGCTGACCACAACCGCCAGCATGGTGGACACCATGATGGTGGCGCCCCTGGGGGAGCTGAGCGTGGGGGCGCTGGGGCTGTGCGCCCAGTTCTCCTCGCTGATGTTCTCCGGCTACTGGGGGTTCGTAGGCGGGGGGACGCTGTTTTTCGCCCAGTACTACGGCGCCCATGACGACGGGGGCATCCGGCGCTCCTACGGCATGACCTGGACGTGCATGATGACCGTGGCGGTCACCTTCGCCGCCCTGGCCGTCTTCGCCCCGGGAGCGGTCATGCGCCTGTATACGGACAAGCAGGCCATCCAGCAGATCGGCGTGCAGTATCTGCGCATCGTGGGCTTTGCCTACATCATGCAGGTGTGGTCCATGGCCATGAGCAGCCTGCTGCGGGCCACGGAGCGGGTGCGCATCCCCATGGCCGCCTCCGTCGCGTCGGTGGGGACGAACATCTTCCTCAACTGGGTGTTCATCTACGGCCACCTGGGCGCGCCCGCCATGGGCATCCGGGGCGCGGCGCTGGCCACCACCGTGGCCGGGGCGGTGAACGTGGCGGCCATCTATCTGATGGCCCGGGCCGGGAGATACCCCCATCTGTTCCGGGTGCGGGAGCACTTTCGCTGGGACGGGACGCACTTGCGCCTATTTTTCAAAAAATGCTTTCCCATCCTCTGCAACGAGGTGCTCATCGGCGTGGGCAATATGCTCATCAACGTGACCCTGGGCCGGCAGCCGGAGCACGTGATCGCGGCACTGGCGGTGTTCCGGACGCTGGAGGGATTGGTCATCGGCTTCTTCGCGGGCTTTTCCAGCGCCTCCTCGGTGCTGGTGGGCGCCTGCGTGGGGGCGGGCGAGCTGGACAAGGCCTATGAGCGGGCCCGGCGGCTGATCTATATGTGCAGCGGCTTCATCCTGCTGGTGGCGGCGGCGCTGCTGGGGCTGCGGCGGCCCATCCTGACCGCCATGAGCCTCAGCGGCCCGTCCTACGAGGCGGGGGTGCGCATCCTGGCGATCTATGTGGCGGTGGCGGTGATCCGCATGGGCAACTGGATCCAGAATGACACCTTCCGGGCCAGCGGCGACGCGGTCACGGGCACGGTGCTGGAGATCGTGTTCATGTACGCGCTGGTGCTGCCCTGCGTGCTGGGCGGGGCGTTCTGGCTGAAGCTGCCCTACTGGGCGGTGTTCCTGTGCTGCTATGTGGACGAGCCCATCCGGTACCTGCTCATGCAGCGGCACTTTTACTCCGGAAGATGGATACGCCCGGTCACGGATCAGGGTCTGGCGGCGCTGCCGGCGTTCATGGCCGCGCGGGGGAAGGCGGGATAACCGCCGGGCGCTTCGCGCGCCTCCGGCGACGGACCGTGACGCTTTCAGGGCGGGAGCATCCTGACCGATGCTCCCGCCCTGTTCAACTTCTCAACAAACGGGGATTTATTTCTCTGATTTTTCCAAAACGAACGAAAAACTGCCATCGTTGCATTTACCGTCTGATAATGTAAAACACAATACCAATGTTACCACTGCAATGATCACACTTGCTATTTTTTTCATAATACACTTCTTTCTAAAGGGTTTTCAACTTCTCGAAAAACGGGAAGCTGTCACTGCCTTTTAAGCAAACGCTGTTTGAAAGCTTTTATCCTTTGCCCATAACGGCTTATAAAGACAATGCCGCATAAGATCATCCCGATCGCGGCACCTTCGGCAAAGTCTGAGACTGCATTTAAAACGGCATTGTTGTTTAGTTCCGTGTGTCTGATCAAACTTGCCACGATCCAGAAGATCGCCCCGGTCAGCAGAAGTAAGTGTACACGCTTCGTATATTGCCTTGTTCCCATATTCATGTACTCTGCCGCTTTTAATACGGTTTCTATCGTTTCTTTATCCATATCCCCGTTCTTCCTTTCTCCATCGATGAGTTCCCGAATGTCTACCTCATAGAAATCTGCAAGCCCAATGAGAACATCCACATCCGGCATGTTGTTTCCGTTTTCCCATCGTGAGACGGTTCGGGGAGAAACATAGAAACGCTCTGCCAGCTGCTCTTGCGTCAACCCTTTGTCCTTGCGAAGGGTTTTAAGAAATGCGCCTGTTTTTTGCTGATCCATCTGAGATCTTCCTTTCGCAAAGATCCTAACAGAGCTTTGTGATAAACACCACGACACGAAGCGAGAGTTGCCACAATGAAGGGCAGACATCTCCTGTCTACCGAAATGGAATTGGCGCCTCCCGACCTGTCGTGCAGCCCCATTATATCCCGGCGCCGACGAAAGCGCAAGGGATGGACAGGCTGCCACGGAGTTGTGGGGCACGGGGAGAGAAATAGGCCAAACCGTCCACAACTGCGGACGGACATCTCTTGCGCCAAATTGACAAGCGGGCGGGGACGGGCTATACTGATATGATATCAGATGCTGGAAAGCGAGGCAGGCCATGGAACCGATACGGTCCCGGCAGAACGAGCTGGTGAAAAGGTTCATCGCCCTGGGCGCGGACGCCAAGGCGCGGCAGGAGGCGGGGGAGTACATCGGCGCGGGCCGGACGCTGCTAGACGAGGCGCTGGCGGCCGGTGCGGAGGTGACGTGCGTGCTGGCGGCGGAGGACATCCCCGGCCTGCCGGTGCGGACGGTGACGCCGGAGGTGCTCCGGGCGGTATCGCCCCTGCAGAACAGCCCCGGACCGGTGTTCACGGTGCGGATGCGGCCGATCCCGCCGGCCCGCGGGCTGCGGCGCGTCATCGTGCTGGAGAACGTCCAGGACCCGGGCAACGTGGGAACCGTGCTGCGCACGGCGGCGGCCTTCGGCATGGACCTGACGGTGCTGTGCGGCTCCTGTGCGGACCCCTACAACCCCAAGACCGTCCGGGCATCCATGGGCGCGATATTCCGCCAGAGCGTGGTCCGGACGGAGCTGGACGGCCTGGACGAGGCGCTGCAGGGCCTGCCCCTGTATGGCGCGGCCCTGGCCCCCGGCGGGCTGGATGCGCGCTCCCTGCCGGCGGGGCCGTTGGCAGTGGCCGTGGGCAACGAGGGCAAGGGCCTGACAGCGGAGCTTCTGGCTAAGTGCCAGGGCACGGTGCGCATCCCCATGCGCCCGGGCACCGAGAGCCTGAACGCCGCGGTGGCCGCGGCGGTGCTGATGTGGGAGATGGAGAGAGATCACCTGTAACAGGATTTGCGGAGGGGAGATATGGCCAGACTGAGATATTGGGTGTGGCTCAGCTGCGTGACGGGCGTGCGCCCGCTCATCAAATACCGGCTGGCCCAGACCATGGGCGGACCGGAGCGGATCTTCTTCGCCAAGCGGGAGGAGCTGCTGGCCGCCGAGCCGCTGCTCCAGACCGCCGAGGCGGACAAGCTGGCGGACAAGAGCATGGAGCGGGCGGATAAGGCCCTGCGCGCCTGCGAGGAGCGGGGCATCGGCGTGCTCACCGTCCAGGACGCGGCCTATCCGGAGCGGCTGCGGCATATCCCGGACCCGCCGGCGGTGCTGTATGTGTGGGGCAAGCTGCCGCCGGTGGACGAGGCGGTGCTCCTGGCGGTGGTGGGCACGCGCAAGGCCACCCCTTACGGCATCAAAATGGCCGGAAAGCTGGGCCGGGAGCTGGCCCAGGGCGGCGCGGTGGTGGTGTCCGGCCTGGCGGAGGGCTGCGACAGCGCGGCCATGGAGGCGGCGCTGCGGGCCGGCGGGGTGACGGTGGGCGTGTTGGGCACGGCCATCGACCAGATCTACCCGGCGAAGAACCGGCCGCTCTTTGAGGAGACGAGGGCCCGGGGCGCCCTGGTCAGCGAGTATCCGCCGGGGGCGCGGACCTTCCCCTCGGATTTCAAGACCCGAAACCGGATCATCACGGGCCTGAGCCTGGGGGTGGTGGTCGTGGAGGCGCCGCTGCGCTCCGGCACCCGCTCTACCGCCGACCACGCCCTGGAGCAGGGGCGGGACGTGTTCGCCGTGCCCGGCGCCGTGGACGCCGCTTCCAGCGCCGGCTGCAACGAGCTCATCGCCCAGGGGGCGGCCCCGGCGGTCAGCGGAGAGGCCGTTTTGCGCGCTTACAGCGGCCGGATCGACCTCGTGCGCCAGGAACCGACAGAGATACCTATTAAAAAAGAGATTGACAAGCCAGAGGACATAGTTTATATTGACCTCACGGAGAAGCTGGAAAGCCTTCCGCCGGTCCAGCGGCAGGTGCTCACGGCCATGACCCGGCCGGACATGCTGGCGGATGAGATCATCGAGGCGTCCGGTCTGACGGCCCGGGAGACCCTGGCCGCCCTGACTATGCTGCAGGTGACGGGCTATGTGGCCCAGGGGACCGGAAAACGGTATACGCGAAAACTTTGAATGGACGAGGAAAACGTATGGCAGCAGCAAAGACAGATCTTGTGATCGTGGAGTCGCCGGCAAAGGCGAAGACCATCGAGCGCTACCTGGGCGGCGGGTACAAGGTAGTGGCGTCCATGGGCCATTTGCGGGACCTGCCCAAGAGCACGATGGGCGTGGACATCGAACACGGCTTTATCCCGGACTATCAGCCGGTGAAGGGCCGGGAGGACGTGATCGACAAGCTCCAGAAGGCCGCCAAACGGGCGGACACCGTCTATCTGGCGACGGACCCGGACCGGGAGGGCGAGGCCATCTCCTGGCATCTGAAGGAGCTTTTGGATATCCCCGACGAGAAGGCCCGGCGGGTGACCTTCAACGAGATCACCAAGAACGTGGTCCGGGACGGCATCGCTCACCCCCGGGACATCGACCAGGACCTGGTGGACGCCCAGCAGGCCCGGCGCATCCTGGACCGGATCGTGGGCTATAAGCTCAGTCCCCTTCTGTGGCGGAAGATCCGCAAGGGCCTGTCCGCCGGACGGGTCCAGTCCGTGGCCACCCGGATGGTGCTGGACAGGGAGCGGGAGATCTGGGATTTCAAGCCGGAGGAGTACTGGCACCTGACCGCCATCCTCCGCACCGAGAAGGACCAGACCTTCCCGGCGCTGTATCACGGCACGGAGAAGAAAAAGCAGGACCTGCACAGCCAGGCGGAGGTCCAGGCGGTGATGGACGCGGTGAAGGGCAAGCCCTTCGTCGTCGCGGATCTGGCCCACGGCACCAAAAAGCGCAGTCCCTCGCCCCCCTTCATCACCTCCACCCTTCAGCAGGAGGCCAGCCGCCGGCTGGGCATGACCCCCCGGCGGACCATGTCCATCGCCCAGCAGCTGTATGAGGGCGTGGACGTGGAGGGAGAGGGCACCATCGGCCTGATCACCTATATGCGTACCGACTCGCTGCGCCTTTCGGAGGACGCGCTGGCCGCGGCGGGCTCCTTCATCCGCCAGCATTACGGCGAGGAGTATTATTACGGCAAGCCCCGGCGCTATAAGGCCGGCTCCAACGCCCAGGACGCCCACGAGGCCATCCGCCCCAGCGTCCCCAGCCTGACCCCGGAGATGGTGAAAAAGAGCCTGACCGGCGAGCAGTACCGGCTGTACCGGCTGATCTGGGGCCGCTTCACCGCCAGCCAGATGGCCAACGCCGTCTACGACAACATCACCGTGGACGCCGTCTGCGCCGGTCACATCTTCCGGGCCTATCACTCCCGGATCGCCTTCCCCGGCTATACCGCCGTCTGTGACGACAACCGGGAGGAGGACGAGGAGGAGCAGGAGGGGAAAAAGCCCCTTCCGGAGCTGGTCCAGGGCCAGAGCGTGGCGCTGGAAAAGCTGGACCCGGAGCAGCATTTCACCGCCCCGCCCTCCCGGTATTCCGAGGCCACCCTCATCCGGGCCATGGAGGAGAAGGGCATCGGCCGGCCCAGCACCTACGCCCCCACCATCACCACCATCACCGCCCGGGAATACGTGGTCAAGGAGGGCAAGTACCTCAAGCCCACGCCCCTGGGGGAGACGGTGACGGAGCTTATGGAGGAGCGGTTCCCCGACATCGTGGACGTGAAGTTCACCGCCCGCATGGAGGGCGACCTGGACAAGGTGGAGGAGGGCAAGACCGACTGGAAGGGCGTGCTCAGCCAGTTCTATGACGGCTTTGCCAAGGACCTGGAGCAGGCGGAGACGGCTCTGTCCGGCACCCGCATCAAGGTCCCCGACGAGGTCTCCGGGGAGATCTGCCCCAACTGCGGGCGGAACCTGGTGGTCAAATCCGGCCGGTTCGGCCGGTTCCTGGCCTGCCCGGGCTATCCGGAGTGCAGCTTCACCATGCCCCTGGTGGTGGAGATGCCCGGCAAGTGCCCCAAGTGCGGCGGCCGCATCTTCAAGCGCACCAGCAAGAAGGGCTACACCTACTACGCCTGCGAAAAGGGCGCGGCCTGCGGCTTCATGAGCTGGGACGTGCCCACCAAGGAGGTCTGCCCCGTGTGCGGGAAGACCATGTTCAAGCTGTCGGGCAAGGGACAGCGCAAGCCCTTCTGCATCAACGAGGAGTGCTCCAACTTCCTGCCGGAGGACAAGCGGGGCTACCGGCGCCGCAGCGCCTCCTCTGGCAGCGGCGAGGCGGCCGGGAAGACGGACGCTGAAAAGAAGCCGGCCGGGAAAAAGACCGCCGGGACGAGGAAGGCCGCCGCCAAAAAGGAGCAGGCCTGATGGCGGACGTGTCCGTGATCGGCGCGGGCCTGGCCGGCAGTGAGGCCGCCTGGCAGCTGGCGAAGCGGGGCTTTTCCGTGCGGCTTTACGAGATGAAGCCGGAGAAGATGTCCCCGGCCCACACCTCGCCGCTCTTCTCGGAGCTGGTGTGCTCCAACTCCCTGCGGGGGGACGGGCTGACCAACGCGGTGGGCCTCTTGAAGGAGGAACTGCGCCGGCTGGACAGCCTGATGATGATGAGCGCGGAAAAGCATCGGGTCCCCGCGGGCGGGGCCCTGGCGGTGGACCGGGAGGCCTTTGCCCGGACCATCACCGACGCCATCCGCTCCCATCCCAACATCCAGGTCGTGGAGGGAGAGGTCACCGACTTTCCCGAAGGGGAGGTCATCGTGGCCACCGGGCCGCTGACCAGCGACGGGCTCATCCCTGCCATCGCCCGGGCCTGCGGCCAGGCGGATTTTCTCCACTTCTTCGACGCGGCCGCGCCGCTGATCGCCGCCGACAGCGTGGATATGACCAAGGCCTGGTTCGGCTCTCGCTACGGCAAGGGCACCGCCGACTATATCAACTGCCCCATGGACAGGGAGCAGTACGACGCCTTCGTGACCGAGCTGGCCGCCGCTAAGGAGGCTCCGGTCCACGGCTTCGAGGACGCGGGGGTGTTCGAGGGCTGCATGCCGGTGGAGGTCATGGCCCGGCGGGGCCGCGGCACCTTGCGCTACGGGCCCCTGAAGCCGGTGGGGCTGAGAAACCCCGACACGGGGGAGAGCTATCACGCCGTGGTGCAGCTGCGGCGGGACAACGACGAGGGCAGCGTCTATAACCTGGTGGGCTTTCAGACCCACCTGACCTTCCCGGAGCAGCGGCGGGTGTTCGGCATGATCCCGGCGCTGGCGAACGCGGAGTATCTGCGCTACGGGAAGATGCACCGCAACACGTTTTTGAACGGTCCAGCCCTGCTGGACCGGTATTACCGGCTGAGAGAGGAGCCCCGCATCACCTTTGCCGGCCAGATCACCGGCGTGGAGGGCTATGTGGAGAGCTGCGCCAGCGGCATGCTGGCGGCGCTGGAGCTGGCCCGCAGGCTGCAGGGCCTGCCGGCCCTGGACTTTCCCCGGACCACGGCCATCGGCGCGCTGGCGCTGTACGTGTCCGGCGGGGCGGCCAGCGGTGATTTCCAGCCCATGAACGTGAATTTCGGCATCATCGAAAAGCTGGACGAGCGCGTCCGGGGCAAGCAGGAGCGGTACATGAAGGTATCCCAGCGGGCCCTGGAGGCGTTGGAGCCGATCATCGAAAGAGAGAGGGCGGGCATATGAGGATCATTTTGGACGCCATGGGCGGCGACAACGCCCCCCAGGCCATCGTCGCCGGCGGGGTGAAGGCCGCCCGGGAGTTGAACACGGATATCCTGCTGGTGGGCCGGGAGGACGAGGTGCGCGCCGCCCTTGCTGCCTGCGGCGGCGAGGGCGAGGAGCGCATCCAGGTGGTCCACGCCCCGGACGTGATCACCATGGAGGACGAGCCGGGCATGGCCTGCTACAGCAAGCGCCGCTCCTCCATGACCGTGGCCCTCACCCTCCTGAAGGACGGCGAGGGCGACGCCGTGGTCTCCGCCGGCAGCACCGGCGCGCTGCTGGCCGGGGCGACCCAATTCGTCAAACGGGTGAGAGGCATCCGGCGGGCGGCGCTGGGCCCGGTGATCCCCCACGGGGACAAGGGCGTGCTGCTCATCGACTGCGGGGCCAACGTGGACTCCACGCCGGAGTATCTGCTGCAATTCGCCTATATGGGCGCGTTTTACGCCCAGCGGATGATGGGCATCGAGAGGCCCCGGGTGGCCCAGCTGAACGTGGGCACGGAGGACACCAAGGGCGGCGAGCTGCAAAAGCAGGCCTTCGCGCTGCTGCAGGCGGCCTCTGAGGCCGGGCGGATCGATTTTGTGGGCAACGCCGAGGGCAGCGAGCTGTTCACCGGCCGGTTCGACGTGCTGGTCACCGACGGCCTGGCGGGCAACGTGATGCTCAAGACCGTGGAGGGCGCGGCCAAGTTCCTCTTCAAGCAGCTCAAGGGCGTGATGTACAAGAGCGCCCCCAACAAGCTGGCCGCCCTGGTGATCAAAAAGGACCTTTACGGCCTGCGGTCCATGCTGGACGCCTCGGAGGTGGGCGGCACGGCCCTCATCGGCATCTCCAAGCCGGTGATCAAGGCCCATGGCAGCTCCGACGAGCGGGCCATCTTCAACGCTGTGCGGCAGGCCATCGCCTGCGCAAAGGCCGACGTGGCGGGAGCCATCGAGGCGAATATCGAGTTTATGAAAATCAAGTGAGAAAAGGAGAGCCAAAATGATTTACGAAGAGATCGTCGCCATGATTTCCAAGACCTTCGACATCCCGGAGCAGGACCTGAACGAGAACACCAACCTCATCAACGACATCGGCATCGACTCCGTGGACGTGGTGGAGCTGGTGGTGGAGCTGGAAAACGAGTTCGGCCTGGACGAGATCCCCGAGGAGGAGCTGCGGAAGATGGCCACCATCGGCGATCTGGCGGCCTACGTCTCCGCCCACAGCGCCCAGTGATATGGAGCAGCTGGAAAGGCGGCTGGGATATACCTTCACCGACCGTTCCTGGCTGGAGACAGCGCTGACCCACAGCTCTTACGCCAATGAGAGCCCCCACACGAGGCACAGCAACGAGCGCCTGGAATTTCTGGGCGACGCGGTGCTGGGCTTCTGCGCGGCCAAGACCATATGCCGGCTGTATCCGGACATGCCGGAGGGAGAGCTGACCCGGCTGCGGGCGGAGCTGGTGTGCGAGGCCAGCCTCCACCAGGTGGCGCTCGCTCTGGGCTTGGGGGACTATATCCACCTGGGCAAGAACGAGCAGTGCAACGGCGGCCGCCGGCGGCCCTCCATCCTGGCGGACTGCGTGGAGGCCATCATCGCGGCCATCTATCAGGACGGGGGACTGGAGCCGGCGGAGGCATTCATCGCCGGGCACATCCTGCAGGACGTGCAGGCGGGGCGCCGCCCGGCCCGGACGGACTATAAGACCCAGCTGCAGGAGCTGCTGCAGCGCTTCGGCGGGGCCGCCCCGGTGTATACCATCGTGGGCGAGACCGGGCCGGATCACGACAAGACCTTCACCGCCAGTGTGGCCCTCCATGACGGGGCCAGCGCCCGGGGGGAGGGCAAGAGCAAAAAGGAAGCGGAACAGGCGGCCGCCAGGGCCGCGCTGGAAGCGCTGGAACACTGATGGCACGGGCGAGGATCATCCCGGTCTTCGTGCCGCATCTGGGCTGCCCGAACGAGTGCGTCTTCTGCGACCAGAAGCGCATCTCCGGCAGCCCTTCGCCTGCGTCCGGCCGGGACGTGGACGCGGCGCTGATGCAGGCGCGGGAGCGGGGCCAGACCGGCGGGGAGCTGGCCTTTTACGGCGGCAGCTTCACCGCGGTGGGCTCGGCGCTGCAGGAGGAGCTGCTGGCGGCGGCCCAGCCCTATCGCGACGACGGGACCATCTGCTCTATCCGTCTGTCCACCCGGCCCGACGCGGTGGACGAAAGGACGCTGGAGAGGCTCCGGCGGTACGGCGTGAGGACCGTGGAGCTGGGGGCCCAGTCCATGTTCGACGACGTGCTGGCCGCCAACCGCCGGGGCCACACCGCCGCTGATACGGCCCGCGCCGCGGCGCTGGTGAAGGCCGCAGGGCTGAAGCTGGTGCTGCAGATGATGACGGGCCTTCCCGGCTCGGACCGGGACAGGGACGTACAGACCGCCCGGCGCATCATCGCCCTCGCCCCGGACGGGGCGAGGATCTATCCCACGGTGATCGTGAAGGGCACGGCCCTGGAGGAGATGTGGCGGGCCGGGACGTACAAAGAGCACACGGTCTCTGACGCGGTGGCGGTGTGCGCGGACATCCTGCCGCTTTTCGAGGCGGCGGGCATCCCGGTGATCCGCCTGGGGCTCAATCCCACGGAGGAGCTGTCCGCCGGCGGGGCGGTGGCCGGGGCCTATCACCCGGCGCTGGGACAGCTGGTGCGCTCGGAGATCCTGCGCCGCCAGGCGGCGGGACTGCTGCGGGACGTGCCAGCCGGCGCCGCCGTCAGCCTGGGGGTGCGGCCGGAGCGGCTGGCCGACATGACGGGGCAGCATCGGAGCAACATCGCCGCGCTCACGGCGGAGTTCTCCCTGGGGAGCCTGGCGATAGTGCCGGTGGAAACGGCGGGAAACGGCCCGGTCCTGGTTGACGTGCGGGTGTGATTTTGGTATACTACATCTTGTGTTTTCGCATACAGAGAATCGGCATCGAGGTATAAGATTTTGTATTTAAAGGCGCTGGAGATCCAGGGATTCAAGTCCTTTCCGGATAAGACGACCATACTGTTTGACAAGGACGTGACCATGATCGTCGGGCCCAACGGGTCCGGCAAGTCCAACATATCCGACGCCGTGCTGTGGGTGATGGGCGAGCAGCGGACCCGGGCCCTCCGGGGCGGGAAGATGGAGGACGTGATCTTCGGCGGCACGGAAAAGCGGGGCAAGCTGGGCTTTGCCCAGGTGACCCTGGTGCTGGATAACTCCGCCCGCATCTTTCCCGTGGACAGCGACGAGCTGGCCATCTCCCGGCGGTATTACCGCAGCGGGGAGAGCGAGTACACCATCAACAGGGAGTCCGTCCGGCTCCGGGACGTGAGCGAGCTGCTCATGGACACGGGCCTGGGCCGGGACGGCTATTCCATCATCGGCCAGGGGCGCATCAGCGAGATCGTCTCCGCCAAGAGCACCGACCGCCGGGAAATCTTCGAGCAGGCGGCGGGCATCTCCCGCTACCGCTTCCGCAAGGAGGAGGCGGAGAGGAAGCTTTCAGCCACGGACGACGCCCTTTTGCGGGTGGGCGACAAGATCGACGAGTTGCAGCTGCAGCTGGAGCCGCTGCGCCGGCAGGCGGAGGTGGCGGAGAAGTATCTGGCCCTGAAGGAGGAGCTGAAGGGGCTGGAGGTGTCCGCCTGGATGGAGACGCTGGACAAGCTCTCCGGCCGGACCGAGGCCATCCGGGCCAGCCATGACGCCGCGAAGGCCGACCTTGAGCGGATGCGGGCGGAGGTCACGGAGAATTACCGCCGCACCGAGGACATCTCCCAGCGCATGCGGGAGAAGGACCTGGAGATGGAGGCGGTCCGCCAGCGCCTGACCGACAAGGAAAACGACATCGGCGAGGCCCGCCGGGCCGCGGCGGTGCTGGAGACGGACAAAAAGGGCAATCTGGACAGCATGGAGCGCCTGCGGGGCGACATGCAGGAGGACGCCGGCCGCATCGGCGCCCTGGACGAGCAGATCGCCCAGCTCACCCAGCGGGTGACGGAGGCCCAGGCGGAGCTGGACGGCCTGGCGGGCCGTATCGCCCAGCTGACCAACGTGGTCAACGGTCACCGGATGCGCATGTCCGGCCGGGAGAGCCGGGTCAACGCCCTGCGGGACGAGGTGACCCGCCTGACGGTGGACGGGCGGAGCATGGACGGGCGCATCATCATGCTCACGGAGATGGAGAAGGACTACGAGGGCTTCAGCCGGGCGGTGAAGACGGTGATGCAGGCCAGCGCCCGGGGCAATCTCCGGGGTGTGCACGGGCCGGTGGCCAACCTGGTCCGGGCCCAGGACCGGTATACCCTGGCCATCGAGACGGCGCTGGGCGCGGCGGCCCAGAACATCGTGGTGGACACTCAGGCGGACGGCAAGGCCGCCATCGAGCTGCTCAAGCGCATGGACAGCGGCCGGGGCACGTTCCTGCCCCTGGACGCCATCCGGGGCGGCGTGCTGCGCCAGCGGCCGGAGGGCGAGGAGGGCTATCTGGGCCTGGCGCTGGATCTGGTGTCCTTCGACGGGAAATATCAGAACATATTCGACAGCCTCCTGGGCCGGACGGTGGTGGCGGAGACCCTGTCCGACGCGGTGGCCATCGCCCGGCGGCATAAAAACGAGTTCCGCATCGTGTCCCTGGACGGGCAGATGATCCACGCCGGCGGTTCCATGACCGGCGGCAGCGCCGCCAAGGGCACCGGCGCGCTCAGCCGGGCCAACGAGCTGGAAAAGCTGAAAAAACAGCGGGACGGGCTCAAGTCCAGGCTGGAGGAGCGGTCCGCCGCGCTGGAGAGCGCGGAGCGGGAGCTGGCCGCGGCCCGGTACGACATGGACGTGGCCGGTCAGGAGCTGGCCCAGGTCCAGGCGGAGGCGGCGTCGCTGCAGGCGGAGCGGGACGCCAAGGCGGCCAGCGCGCGCCAGCTGGAGGATGTGAAGCAGGCCATGGCGGCCGGCGGTCAGCAGCGGCAGGCGCTGCTGGCGGACTACGAGAAAAAGAACGGGCGCATCGACGAGGCCCTGGCGCGCAGCGCCGAAAAGCAGAGAGAGCTGGCCGAAGAGGCGGAGGGCATGCGGGCCGAGCTGCGGACCATCACCGCCCAGAAGCTGGAGCTGGAGGGCAAGCGTACCCAGGCGGACAAGGACGCCCAGCGCCAGAACGAGGCCCTCATCGAGCAGGAACGGCTGGTGGCATCCATCGAGCGGCAGACCCTGTCCGCCGAGATGGAGGAAAAGCAGCTCATCGACCGGCTGTGGGACACCTACGAGCTGACCCGCACGGCGGCTCAGGCCCAGCGCCGGGCCATCGAGAGCCTGACCGCCGCCAACCGGCGCATCGCGGAGCTGCGCCGCCAGATCAAGGATCTGGGCACCCCCAACCTGGGGGCCATCGAGGAGAGCAAACGGGTGGGGGAGCGGTACGGCTACCTCACCGAGCAGCGGGACGACATCGCCCGGGCCAAGGGAGAACTGCTTGGCATCATCGCGGACATCACCCGCCAGATGGAGGAGATTTTCACCCGGGAATTCGCCGCCATCGCGGACAGCTTCCGGTCCACGTTCCTGGAGCTGTTCGGCGGCGGCCGGGCCAGTCTGCGCCTGGAGGACGAGGACGACGTGCTCAACTGCGGCATCGAGATCAAGGTCCAGCCCCCCGGCAAGGCGGTGAGCAACATCAGCCTTCTCTCCGGCGGGGAAAAGGCATTCGTGGCCATCGCGCTGTACTTCTCCATTTTGAAGATCAAGCCCACGCCCTTCTGCGTCATGGACGAGATCGAGGCGGCCCTGGACGAGGAGAACGTGCTGCGCTTTGCCGAGTATCTGCACCGTCTGACGAAGACCCAGTTCATCGTCATCACCCACCGGCGGGGCACCATGGAGAAGGCGGACGTGCTGCTGGGCGTCACCATGCAGGAGAAGGGCGTGTCTCGGGTCATCGAGCTGGATCTGGCCGAGGCCCAAAAAACGGCGGAAAACTGAGCCGTTATCGGATGCAAGCACGGGGCCTCCGGGCCCTGGCAAAAACTGGCGAAGGGAGAACGAACGCATGAAGAAATTGAACAGTGGAAGGGTGGCTGTGGCATAGCCGGGAGGTTTGCCACTGCTCACGCAAGCCTCCCAAAAGGTTTATGATTTTACTTTTAGGAGGAGTTTCCCGTGGACTGGGAGAAAAGGAGAAAATCATCGAAAACCGGTCATGGACCGTCGCGCCCGGGGGAAGAGAGTTTTGTCTGCCGCGTCTGCGGCAGGTCGGTGACCCCGGCGGGCGCGGGAAGCGAACACAGAAACCACTGTCCGTACTGCCTGGCCAGCCTGCACCTGGATGTGACGCCGGGGGACCGGGCGGCGGACTGCGGCGGCGTGATGGAGCCCATCGCCGTGTGGGTGAGAAGAGACGGCGAGTGGGCGCTCATCCATCGCTGCAAGGTGTGCGGTACGCTCCGCTCCAACCGCATCGCGGCGGACGACGATCCTATGAAGCTGCTGTCGCTGGCTGTGAGGCCCGTCGCCTCGCCGCCGTTCCCACTGGAACAGCTGGAGGAGATGACGGGACAGCGGGACGGCAGCGAATGAAACGGTGATCTGACATCGGAGAGCCGATACAGTTTCCACTTGTATCGGCTCTTTCCAAAAGGAGTTACCAAGATGGCGTTATTCAAGGAAAAGAAAAAGGGCCTGCTGGGCGGGCTGTTTTCCGCGTTTTCGCGTGTGGACGAGGACTTTTTGGACGAGCTGGAGGAGCGGCTCATCCTGGCGGACACGGGGGTGGAGACGGCGGAGCTGGCCGTGGACGCCCTGCGCCAGGAGAAGAAGCTGAAAGGACAGGAGGTCCAGGAGAAGCTGGTGGACATCCTCACGGAGGAGATGGAAAAGGCCGGCTCCCCCGAGCTGCACCTGACCACGAAGCCCGCCGTGGTGCTCATGGTGGGCGTCAACGGCGTGGGCAAGACCACCACCATCGGAAAGCTGGCCAAGCGCTTTGCTGCGGAGGGGAAGAAGGTGCTGCTGTGCGCGGCGGACACCTTCCGCGCCGCGGCGGCGGAGCAGCTGGGCATCTGGGCCCAGCGCACCGGCGCGGACATCGTCCGCCACGGCGAGGGAGGCGACCCCGGCGCGGTGGTGTTCGACGCCTGCTCTGCCGCCAAGGCCCGGGGCAGCGATATCATCATCGTGGACACCGCCGGGCGGCTGCACAACAAGCAGAACCTGATGAACGAGCTGACGAAGCTGACCCGCATCATCGGCCGGGAGCTGCCTGACGCCGACTGCGAGATACTGCTGGTGCTGGACGCCACCACCGGCCAGAACGGCCTGATCCAGGCCGAGCAGTTCGCCAAGGCCGCTGGGGTGACCGGCATCGTGCTCACCAAGCTGGACGGCACGGCCAAGGGCGGGGTGGTGTTCTCCATCGCCCAGCGGCTGGGCGTGCCGGTGAAGTTCGCCGGCGTGGGCGAGGGCGTGGACGATCTGCAGGTATTCAGCGCCCGGGAGTTCGCCGAGGCCATGCTGCAATGAAGCACGCGAGATTCATCCTTGCCTCCGGCAACCGGGGCAAGCTCCGGGAGTTCCGGGAGATATTGGAGCCCATGGGCGTCGAGATCGTCTCCCAGGCCGAGGCGGGCTTTGACATCGACGTGGCCGAGACCGGCGAGACCTTCGAGGAGAACGCATACCTGAAGGCCTCCGCCGTCTGTGCCGCGGCCGGCCTGCCCGCGGTGGCGGACGACTCCGGGCTGTGCGTCAAGGCCCTGGACTGGGGCCCCGGGGTGCATTCGGCCCGGTTCGGCGGCGGCAAGGCCTGGACGGACGAGCAGAAGTACATGTATCTGCTGGAAAAGCTCTCCGGCGTCGCCGACCGGGAGGCAAAGTTCGTCAGCTGCATCTGCTGCGTGTTCCCGGACGGGAGCGTGCTCCGGGCCAGGGGGGAGTGCCCCGGCCGCATCCTGGAGGCCCCCGTGGGGACCGGCGGGTTCGGCTACGACCCGGTGTTCTGCCCGGAGGGCCGCGAGGGGTCCTTCGCCAGTCTGGGCGAGGACGTGAAGAACCGGATATCCCACCGGGCCAGGGCGCTGGCCGCGTTTGCAAAGGAGTTGGAGAAAATATGCTGACAGGGAAACAGCGGGCGTACCTGCGCTCTCTGGCCCAGAAGGAGGAGGCCATCCTCCACGTGGGCAAGGCCGGCGTCACCGAGCCAGTGATCGCCCAGGCCCGGGAGGCTCTGGCCGCCCGGGAGCTGGTGAAGGGCAAGGTGCTGGAAAACTGCATGTACACCGCCGCCGAGGCCCAGCAGGCCCTGTGCCAGGCGTGCTCCGCCGAGGGCGTGCAGGTGATCGGCAAGGTGTTCGTGCTGTATAAAAAGCGGCCGGACGGGGCGAAAATAGTCTTGCCCAAGGGCTGAGGGATGCGCATTCTCATTTACGGCGGCAGCTTCAACCCGCCCCACCTGGGCCACATCCGCTCGGTGCAGACCGCCGCGGCGGCGCTGCGGCCGGACCTGACGCTGCTCATCCCGGCGGCCATCCCGCCCCACAAGCACCTGGCCGAGGGAACGCCGGAAGCCGGACACCGCCTGGCGATGACGGCGCTGGCGGCGGGGGAGATCCCCGGCTGTGAGGCGTCGGACATGGAGCTTGCCCGGACCGGACCAAGCTATACGTCGGACACGCTCCGCATCCTGCATGAGCGGTATCCCGGCGCGGAGCTCATTTTCCTCATGGGCACGGATATGCTGCTCACCATCGAGACCTGGCACGAGCCGGAGGTCATCATGGCCTTGGCCAGCTTGGCCGTATTCGCCCGGGAGGAGGGCCACGAGGATGAGATCGCCGCCCAGGCGGAGCATCTGCGGGAGAGATACGGCGCGGTGGTGTATGTGTTGGCCGGCGAGCCGGTGAAAGTGTCCTCCACCCAGGTCCGGGCGCTGCTGCCTCAGCGGCTGGGCCGGGGATACCTCACCGGGGACGTGTATGGATACATCATCCGCCACCGGCTCTACGGGGCGAAGCCGGAGCTCGCCTGGCTGCGGGAGAGGGCATACGCCTGCCTCAAGCCCACCCGGGTGGAGCATGTCGAGGGCACGGAGGCCATGGCCCGGGCCCTGGCGGAGCGCTGGGGGGCCGATCCCGACGACGCGGCGGAGGCCGCCATCCTGCACGACTGCACGAAAAAAGCCGACCGGGACGGGCAGTTGCGCATATGCGAAAAGTATGGTATCATACCCGATAAGTGGGAGCTGGAAAACGGGGAGCTTCTCCATGCCAAGACCGGAGCCGCCTTCGCGGCGGCGGAGTTCGGCGCGCCGGGGCCCATCGCGGACGCCATCCGCTGGCACACCACCGGCCGGCCGGACATGACGCTTTTGGAGCAGATCGTGTTTTTGGCCGACGCCATCGAGGAGAACCGCCGGCCCTATCCCGCCCTGGAGGCCATCCGCAAGGCCGCCTTCCGGGACCTGGACGCGGCCACGGAGCTGTGCGCCCGGCGGACGCTGGCGTATGTGCGGGAGCGGGATCTGCCGCTGCACCCGGACACCGCCCGGACGAGAGAGTATTATTTGAAAAAACTGGAAGACCGCGGCGCCGTTCCCATCCCGTGGGACGGGCCCTGAAACCATAATAGCAGGAGAGAAAGATATGGAACCTTTTGAAGCGGCAAAGCTGGCAGTGAAGGCCCTGGCCGATAAGCAGGCCACGGATATCCGCCTTCTGAAGACCACGGACCTGACGGTGCTGGCGGATTATTTCTGCATCTGCACGGCCAATTCCACGCCCCACGTGCGCACCCTGTACGACGAGGTGGACAAAAAGCTCTCGGAGGCGGGCATGCCCCCGCTGCGCCGGGAGGGCAGCCGCAACAGCACCTGGCTGCTGCTGGACTTCGGGTGCCTGGTGGTGCACATCTTCCAGAAGGAAGCCCGGGAATTCTACAGCCTGGAGCGGCTTTGGAACGACGCTCTGGACGTGGACATCAAGGAGATTGTAGAGGCGTAAAGACATGGCATACGATTTTGACCGCATCGAGAAAAAATGGCAGGGCATCTGGGAGCAGGAGAAGCCCTACGCCGCCGTGACCGGCGATCCCCGGCCCAAGTGGTACGGGCTCATAGAGTTCCCCTATCCCTCCGGCCAGGGCCTGCACGTGGGCCATCCCCGGCCCTATACCGCCATGGACATCGTGGCCCGCAAGCGCCGCATGCAGGGGTATAACGTGCTGTTCCCCATCGGCTACGACGCCTTCGGCCTGCCCACGGAGAACTATGCCATCAAAAACCACATGCACCCCCACGACGTGACCCGCCGGAATGTGGCCAACTTCACGGCGCAGCTGAAAATGCTGGGCTTTGGGTTCGACTGGGACCGGATGGTGGATACCACGGATCCTACATACTATAAGTGGACCCAGTGGATCTTCCTGCAGCTGTGGAAAAAGGGCCTGGCCTACAAGGCCACCATGCCCGTGAACTGGTGCACCTCCTGCAAGTGCGTGCTGGCCAACGAGGAGGTAGTGGAGGGCGTGTGCGAGCGGTGCGGCTCGCCGGTCATCCAGAAGGAGAAGAGCCAGTGGATGCTGCGCATCACCGCCTACGCCCAGCGGCTCATCGACGACCTGGACGAGGTGGATTACATCGAGCGGGTCAAAATACAGCAGCGCAACTGGATCGGCCGCAGCGAGGGCGCGGAGGTGGACTTCGACACCACCGCCGGGGACAAGATGCGCATCTTCACCACCCGGTGCGACACCCTCTTCGGCGTGACCTACATGGTCATGAGCCCGGAGCACGCGCTGCTGGAAAAGTGGATGCCCCTTCTCAAGAATGCCGACGCGGTCCGGGCCTACCAGGACGCGGCGGCCCACAAGTCCGAGCTGGAGCGGACGGAGCTCTCCAAGGAGAAGACCGGCGTGCGCCTGGAGGGCGTGGCGGCCGTCAATCCCGTGAACGGCGAGCAGATCCCCATCTTCATCTCCGACTACGTGCTGGCCACCTACGGCACCGGCGCCATCATGGCCGTGCCCGGCCACGACAGCCGGGACTGGGATTTCGCCAAGGCCTTCGATCTGCCCATCATCGAGGTGGTGGCCGGCGGCGACGTGGAAAAGGCCGCTTACACCGACTGCGAGACTGGCATGCTTGTCAACTCCGGCTTCATCACCGGCCTGCCCGTTGAGGAGGCCAAGGAGAAGATGATCGCCTGGCTGGAGGAGAAGGGCGTGGGCCAGCGGAAGGTGAACTATAAGCTCCGGGACTGGGTGTTCTCCCGCCAGCGGTACTGGGGCGAGCCCATCCCCATGGTGAACTGCCCCAAGTGCGGGTGGGTGCCCGTGCCGGAGGAGGAGCTGCCCATCCTGCTGCCGGAGGTGGAAAGCTACGAGCCCACCGACACCGGCGAGAGCCCCCTTTCCAAGATGCGGGACTGGGTGGAGTGCAAGTGCCCTCAGTGCGGCGGCCCCGCCGAGCGGGAGACCGACACCATGCCCCAGTGGGCCGGCTCCAGCTGGTACTTCCTGCGGTATATGGACCCCCATAACCCCGACGCGTTGGCGAGCAAAGAGGCGCTGGAGTACTGGTCCCCGGTGGATTGGTACAACGGCGGCATGGAGCACACCACGCTGCATCTTTTGTACAGCCGGTTCTGGCACAAGTTCCTCTACGACATCGGCGTGGTGCCCACCAAGGAGCCCTACGCCAAGCGCACCAGCCACGGCATGATCCTGGGCGAGGGCGGCGTGAAGATGTCCAAGAGCCGGGGCAACGTGGTCAACCCCAACGACGTGGTGGCCAAATACGGCGCGGACACCCTGCGGCTTTACACCATGTTCATCGGCGACTTTGAGAAGGCCGCCGCCTGGTCCGATGAGGCTGTGAAGGGCTGCAAGAAGTTTTTGGACCGCGTCTGGGCCCTGGCCGAGGCCGGACCCGCCGGCGACGAAGTGAGCGAGGCCAACGAGGCCATCCTGCACCGGACCATCAAGAAGGTGTCCGACGACATCGAGGAGATGAAGTTCAACACCGCCATCGCCGCCATGATGACGCTGGTGAACGAGTTTTATAAGTCCAAGCCCTCCAAGGGGGACATGAAGATCCTGCTGGAGCTGCTCAGCCCCTTCGCGCCCCATGTGTGCGAGGAGATGTGGCAGATGCTGGGCTTTGATGGCCGGGCCATGAGCCAGAGCTGGCCTGCCTACGACGAGGCCAAGATGGTGGAGCACACCAAGGAGCTGGCCGTGCAGGTCAACGGCAAGCTGAAGAGCACCGTCTCTGTCCCCGCGGACGCCCCCGACGAGGCCGTGGTGGAGGCCGCCAAGGCCGATCCCAAGGTGGCCCGGGCCATGGAGGGCATGGAGATCGTCAAGACCATCGTGGTGAAGAACCGGCTGGTCAACCTCATTTTGCGGCCGAAAAAGTAAGAATTTCTTGACAAGAACGCGGAAAACCTTTATAATATCCAAGGTCCGTAGGAGAAAGCACATATGAGGCGTATTCGGAGGGAGGGAAAACAGAATGTCGGAAATCTACGTCAAGGAGAACGAATCTCTCGATAACGCGCTCAAGCGGTTCAAGCGCAGCTGCGCCAAGGCTGGCGTCATGAACGATCTCCGCCGCAAGGAGTATTATCAGAGCCCCAGCGTCAAGCGCCGGAAAAAGTCCGAGGCGGCTCGCAAGAACAAACATAAGAGATATTATTGATGTGCAAAAAAGCCCTTCCAGCTTGCTGGAAGGCGCTTTTTTACATGGGCGCGGGCCTGATCTTGCCGAAGGAGGAGCTTTGCATGGAACAGGGACTCATGACGCCCCTGCGGGCGCTGTATGAGAGCTATATCGCCAAGGGGATACAGCTGGAGCGGGACAAGAAGCCCGGCGCGGGCCTGCTGGGCCTGACCGCCGGACCCAAGGACGACCCCTGCCACAGGAAATTCCTGGACGATCTGCAGGAGCTGCTGGCCGGCGCCCAGGCGGCGGCGCTCCCCTCCGGCGAGGTGTGCCAGGCGCTGGCTTACATCTACCGGGCGCCTCTGGAGCACAAAGAGCCCTTGAGCGTGTATTGGGTGCTCCAGGCGGCCCATGGCGCCACGCTGGGCCTGATCGGCCTGCTGGAGCCGGCGGACGCCCGGACGCTCCGGGACGATTTCGCAAGGATGTACCGCCGCTGGGAGCGGCTGCCCGCCCAGAAAAAAGTCCTGGAGGCGCTGGAAAAGGCCGCCGAGTGATCGATAGCGAAGGATCCCCCGCCGCAGACGATGCAGCGGGGGATCTTCTTTCCTGTTTCGATAGAGCTGATCGTATTCCGGGACACACCGACCATTTCGGCCAGCTGGCTCTGCGATGTTTTCAGTTCTGTCCTTGCCTCCTTAAGACGGTTTTAATATAAGTTTGTCACCCATATCATCCACCGCCTCACAGGATCGTAGATGATGCGATCAAATTATAAATATGGTATCCGGACATTACTGCCACGATCAAAGTATATAACAAAGCCGCTAAGAGTTCCCCTCTGAGGCGGAGTTTTATATATTTGACCCAATGATCGATCATGTCTGCGCTGAAAACAAGCGCCCACATTCCAAAGTTCAATCCGCCGCCGGTAATTATCTGCACGACGAAAAATATGCCGGCAATAACCATCATTACAACAGTCGTGATCGAACCTGCAAGCTTCGAGATATCGATGCCGTAAAGGTCTTTGTTTTTGTTCTCGGCCCGGCTTCTTGCTAAGATCTCTTCCTTGTTCATAATGGAGACCTCCAACTTGTACTGCCAAGTTTTATTGGCGTGTCTTGATTATAACGCCGCCAAGTTTTCTTGTCAATACATATTGCCAAGTTTTCTTGGACTTTCGTTATTGACCGTATATGAAAGTCCGCAAGGAGGTGGTAATGCTCTGCGGCGATCGCAGAAACGCAGCGGGGCGGCGCCCTGTGCCCGTTACCGGTCCGCGAAGGAGCATTTTTCCCGGGGCATGTCCTCGGAGCGGGTGGCACCCAGGTAGCGGATGCTCTCCCGGCCGTATTTTTCCCGGATGGCGTCCACCGCCGCGTCGATGCGCCGCAGGCCGTCCAGCCGGGCATAGTCGGTGAAGAGATCCGTCTGCTCCGGCTCGGCGGCGGGGCGCAGGCGGCCCGCCCGCAGGCCGATGCCCCGCAGGGCCCTGGGCCAGGCGTGCAGCGCCCGGAACAGGGCCAGGGCGGTCCGATAGAGCTCCCGGGTGACGTCGGTGGGCCGCTCCAGCACCGCCTGGTGGCTGGTCCAGTCCAGGGTGTCCGCGTCCCGGGCAGACACCTCGATGAGTCCCGCCTTCACCTGACCGGCCCGGAGCCGGCCGCCCACCTCCTCCGCCAGGGCCAGCAGCACCGCCCGCACGTCGTCCTCGCACGTCAGGTCCCGGGGCGGGGTGGTGGAGCAGCCCATGCTCTTCTGGGGCGGCGGGCAGTCGAAGCGGCGCACGGGGCTGTCGTCCCAGCCGTTGGCGTAGCGGTACAGCGTCAGGCCGCTCTTGCCCAGCCGGGCCCGCAGACAGTCCGGGTCGGCCTGGGCCAGCTGGCCGACGGTGCGCACGCCCATGCCCGCCAGGGCACGGGTGGAGGCGGGGCCCGCAAACAGCAGCGCGCTCACCGGCAGCGGCCATATCCGCTGGCGGAAGTTGTCCCGGCCGAACACCGTCACCGCGTCCGGCTTGCGGTAGTCGGAGCCCAGCTTGGCGAAGGCCTTGTTCCAGCTCACCCCCACGCTCACCGTCAGGCCCAGCTCAGCCCGTATCCGCCGGCGGATCTCCTGGGCGGCCAGGTATCCGTCCTTCCAGGTGTGGCAGCCGGTGATGTCCAGCCAGCTCTCGTCCAGGCCGAAGGGCTCCTGCCGGTCGGTGAAATCGGCGTAGATGGCCCGGGCGGCCCGGGAAAAGCGCTCGTATTTCTCGTAGTGGGGCCTGAGGACGGTCAGCTCCGGGCACAGCTGCCGGGCCTGCCAGAGGACCATGCCCGTCTTCACCCCGCAGCGCTTGGCCTCGTCGCTTTTGGCGAGAATGATCCCGTGGCGGGCCTCCACGTCCCCGCCCACCGCCACCGGCCTTCCCCGCAGCTCCGGCCGGTCTAAAAGCTCGATGCTCACGTAGCAGGCGTTGATATCCGAATGTAAGATCGTCCGTTCCATGGAGATCATTATAAATCTCTTAGCTGGAGAAGTAAAGAGTAAAATTCTCCCAATAAGAGATAACTCTTGCAAACAGCCGCCAGGCACGGTATACTGTATCCAAAAGGAGGGCATACGCTATGGTGGACGATATCGGCGGCAAAATGGCCGCTCTGCGGCGGCAGGCGGGGCTCTCTCAGAAGGAGCTGGCCCAGCGGCTGACGGCGCTGGGGGAGCCGGTGAGCGACAAGGCGCTCTCCAAATGGGAGAAAAATGCCACCCAGCCCTCGGCGCGGCAGTTTTTGCTGCTGTGCCGGGCGCTGGAGGTATCCGATATATCGGGGGAGTTTTTGGGCGCGGGACTGGCCCGGGGGCTGGACGGCGCGGGCCGGCGGAAGCTGGCGGAGTACGCGGAGCTGCTGCGGCGAAGCGGGCTGTATGAGCCCAAGCCGGAGCGGGGCAGGGCCATCCGCCTCTACACCCTGGCGGCCAGCGCGGGCCCCGGACAGTTTTTGGACGACGGGGACTTTACGTGGATCGACGCCGCCGGGGCGCCGGAGGGCGCGGACTTCGCCGTGCGGGTGGCCGGGGACAGCATGGAGCCCCGGTACCGGGACGGCCAGACCGTATACGTGCACCAGTGCCTCGCGGTGGAGGACGGCCAGGTCGGGCTGTTTGCCTGGCAGGGCAGCGGCTACGTCAAGGTGCTGCATGACCGGCCGGAGGGCGTGTGTCTGCACAGCCTGAACCCGGCCTATGCCGACATCTCCATCCCGGAGCCCGGCCAGCTGCGGGTGTTCGGAAGAGTACTGTAAGGAGCGAAGGATATGAAACTGGACTGGAAGACCTGCCGGCGGGCGGGCGTCGCGGCGTTTTTGCTGTATCTGGCGATCTACTACTGGGAGACCGTGTCGGGGCTGCTGAGCCTGCTGCTGGGGGCGTGCGTGCCTCTGGTGCTGGGCGGGGCCATCGCCTATCTGATCAATATCCTGATGACCTTTTATGAGCGCCACTGGTTCCCGAAGAGCAAGGCGAAGGCCGCCGCGGTCTCCCGCCGGCCGGTGTGCATGCTGGCGGCGCTGCTGACGGTGGTGCTGGTGCTGGTCCTGGTGGTACAGATGGTGGTGCCGGAGTTCATCTCCTGCGTCAACGCCCTGATCCGGCAGGCACCGGCGGCGATGAACGAGCTGCTGGGCAACGAGGCCATCGAAAGGCTCATCCCGGCGGACATCGAGCAGCGCCTGGCCGCCATCGACTGGAACGCGCTGGTGAGCAGCATCGGAAAGATCCTGCTGGGCGGCTTCACCGGAGCGGTCAACGCCGTCGGCTCCATCTTCTCCGGTACGGTGACGGCGCTGTTCGCGCTGATCTTCGCGGTGTATATCCTGCTGGGCAAGGACACCCTGCGCCGGCAGTGTGAACGGCTGATGGACGGCTACCTGCCGGAGAAGTGGCGGGGCCGGGTGCGCTACGCCCTGGGAGTGCTCAACCGCAGCTTCCGCAGCTACGTGGTGGGCCAGTGCACCGAGGCGGTGATCCTGGGCGGACTGTGCATGGCGGGCATGAGCCTGCTGGGCTTCCCCTACGCCGCCATGATCGGCGCGCTGGTGGGCGTGACGGCCCTGATCCCCGTGGCGGGGGCCTACATCGGCGCGGGGGTGGGCGCGTTCATGATCCTGTCCGTGTCCGCGGAGAAGGCCCTGTGGTTTTTGGTGTACATCGTGGTGCTGCAGCAGCTGGAGGGCAACCTGATCTATCCGCGGGTGGTGGGCTCCTCCATCGGCCTGCCGGGCATCTTCGTGCTGGCGGCGGTGACCGTGGGCGGCGCCATGTTCGGCGTGCTGGGGATGCTGCTGGGCGTGCCGCTGGTGGCGGCGCTGTATCAGGCGCTGCGGGACGACCTGGACCGCCGGGGCGCTTGAGAAACGCCGGCTGAAAAGAGGATAAAACGGACGCCCTGTCCCGAGAGGACAGGGCGTCCCATATGTTTTTTACGGCCGCTCAGTAGAAGGTCGCCACAGGCTGGGCGGGGGGCGCGGCGGTCTCCAGATCGATGACCGTCAGCACCGGGCCGCGCTTGCCGTAGCCCTTGTGCCACTTCAGCTCCACCGTGGCGGTGACGGTGATCCACTGGCCCTTTTGGAGCCGGGCCGCGTCGGGCCAGCGGCATATCAGGCCGGTGAACTGGATGTCGTTGGCGCAGCAGGTCATCAGCTGCCGGCCGAAGACGAAGCTGTCGGAGGACAGGCGGGGGCTCTTGGCCACCAGGCCCTTGTAGCGCAGGGTCTTGCCGTCGTATTTTTCAAAGTCCTCGGACAGGTCCGCGTAAAACAGCGCGTAGTCCTCGTCCTTGATCTCCACCACCGGCGCGTTCAGGTCGAAGGGCAGGGGGTCCTCGATCTCGTCGTACTCCACCTTGCCGTCAGGGGCCTCGTAGGCGATGTCGCACCGGCGGTTGGCCGCGCGGACGATCTTGTGCAGCTCCATGCGGTCGGCGGTGGGCTTGCAGCGGTTGAACACCACCAGCTCGCAGCTTTTCAGCTTGTCGTACACCAGCTGGCGCATGTTGGCGTTGTAGCTGGGGAAGGTGTTGGCGTCGCAGAACAAAAACTCCTGCGCCACCACCCAGGCCTCCGGCATGCGCTGATAGAGGCTGTCCAGCATCCACATGCCGTTATACTCCACCAGCACCCGCTCGGCCTTATGCTTTTTCAGCAGGGCCTCCAGAGGGGCGGGCTGAAGGTCCTCTTCGCTCTCTACGGTCTCGATGAACACGTTCCTGCCGGAGAAGCTGTCCGGCTCGTATTCCTCCACGCCCTCCTCGCACAGCAGCAGCAGCGTCCGCTCACCCTGGTTGAAGCGGGGGTCCTCCAGGGTCTCCTGGATGAACTTCGTCTTGCCGGCTTCCAGAAAGCCGGTGAAGAGATAGACCGGTACCTGCCTCACAGCCCGAACAGCTCCTTCACGGCGGCCTCGTTGAGCTGAGCGCCGATGACGCACACCCGGCCGGCCACGTTGGCGGGGCCGGTGCGGACGTTCTTCTCGCCGGGGGTGTAGTCAAAGTGGACCCAGGTGCCGTCCGGCGCGGACACATAGCCCTTGGCCCGGATGATCAGGCCGTAGGCGTTCTCGTCGTCCAGCCGGTCCAGGATGGCGTCGATGTCCGCGGCGGTATACTGCTTGCCGGTCTCCGCGCCCCAGCTCTGGAACACCTCGTCCGCGTCGTGGCCGTGATGGTGATGATGGTGGTGGTGATGATGGCACTCGTGATCGCCGTGGTCATGATCGTCGTGGTCGTCATCGTCATGGTCATGGTGGTGATGGCAGCACTCGTGATCGTGATCATCGTCATCATCGTCGTCGTCATGATGGTGATGATGGCAGCACTCATGGTCGTGGTCATCGTCATCATCGTCATGATGGTGATGATGGTGGCAGCCGCACTCGTCATCGTCCTCGTCGTCCTCTTCCGCTTCCTCCCGGTAATGCTCCTCCAGCAGGGCGGCCAGCTCGGCGGAGATGGAGTTGCGCTTGTCGATGGCGTCCAGGATCTGCTGGCCGGTGAGGGCGTCCCAGTCGGTGGTGATGATGACCGCGTCGGGGTTCTTCTCCCGCAGCAGGGCCTCGGCCTGGGCCAGCTTCTCCTGGCTCATGCCGGCGGTGCGGCTGAGGACGATGCAGTTGGCGGACTGGACCTGGTTGTTGAAGAACTCGCCGAAGTTCTTCATGTACATCTTCGCCTTGGTGGCGTCCACCACGGTGGTGAGCCCGCCCAGGACGAACTGATCCCCGGCGGACTGGACGGCCGCCACGATCTCGGACAGCTTGCCCACGCCGGAGGGCTCGATGAGGATGCGGTCGGGCTGGTACTGCTCCGCCACCATCTTCAGCGCCTTGCGGAAGTCGCCGGTGAGGCTGCAGCAGATGCAGCCGGACTCCAGTTCGTTGACGATGACGCCGGCGTCCTTCAAAAAGCCGCCGTCCACGCCGATCTCGCCGAACTCGTTTTCGATCAGCACCAGCTTCTGGCCGTTGTAGCCGTCGGCCAGGAGCTTTTTGATGAGTGTGGTCTTTCCGGCGCCCAAGAAGCCGGAGAAGATATCGATCCGTGTCATAGATGTTCGCCTTTCTGGTATTGAAAATGGAATATAATAAACTGTTAACAACTTTCAGCGGCAGAAAGGCTATAATGTCTTCCTGCGAAATACGTGAGATCGTGTACAAAGCACTTTGACTATTATAGCACGGTTTTCCTATAAAGAAAAGAAAAAACCGCAAGATATCCCGCCGCGGGGCCGGATTGTCGATTGTGACTATGGCATAATCCGTCCGCGTGTGGTATACTAAGCAAATGATCGTGACAAATCCTATCCCGCGGGATGGGAGCCAATGGAGAATGGAACTTATGAAGCGCCGCACTGCACTGATCTTGATATTCGTCTGCGCGCTGTTTGCCGTGCTCGCCTCCTGCATCAACCGCAGCACCGCGGAGAAGCAGATCGTTCAGGAGGGGAACTATCACACCGTCACCTTCTATAACGGCAGCCTTATCCTGAGCCAGGAGCCGGTCCTGGACGGCGGGAGCATCCAGAACGTGCCCCAGGGCTATGACGCATGGCGGGACGCCTACGGCGCTTCCGTGGACCCGGCCGTGATCGCGGTCTGGGCGGATATGGACCTGTATGTCCAGGAGCCGGTGACGCTGGCCGAAGGACATGTGCGCTATCTGACCGGCGCCAACCGGCTGTTCCGGCCGGAGGGCACGGTGAGCCGGGGCCAGGCGGCCGGCATCCTGCGCATGCTGACGGACACCGCTGATATGATCGCCCCCCAGGCGGGCAGGACCTTTTCCGACGTGGCGGAGGATGAGCCCTATTATGCCGACATCCAGGCCGTTGCCGGGCTGGGGCTGATGAGCGGCTACCCGGACGGCACCTTCCGGCCGGAGGAGCCCATCACCCGGGCGGAGCTGCTGGCGGCGCTGTGCCGGCTGGCCGGCGTGAAGGGCATCCAGGCCAGCGCCTTCCCGGACGTGACGGCGGAGCACTGGTCCCTGGACGTGGTGGCGGCCGCCACCACCGAGGGCTGGATCACCGGCTATGAGGACGGTGGCTTCCGCCCCGATCTGCCCGTGACCCGGGCGGAGACGGCGGCGCTGGTGAACCGCGTCCGCGGCCGGACGCCCAACAAGAACGCCATCGACCTGGCCTGCGAGACCAGTCCCTATATCGACGTGCCCAAGGACCACTGGGCCTTCTATGACATCGTGGATGTGGCCTACTCCAGCGACCTGATGGCCTACATCCTGGGCGAGGTGGAGGACGCCCAGCCGGGCTTCGTCATCCTGGGCGACGACATGGTCCACGTGAACGCGGACAAGCGTCTGGATTACTTCCAGAAGGGCTTCCACACCATCCAGGACGGCCTGGAGAGCGACGGGGTCTATTTCGTGCCGGAGGACGGCTACTTCGTCCAGCGCAATATGCCCGGGCTGCAGGAGCTGGACGGGTCCATGTTCTATGTGGAGAAGGCGGACGGGCCCTACAAGTCGGACTTCGATCTGGGCTATCTCCATTTTGGCGAGAACGGCCGCTATACCTCCGGGGATGAGGTGCTGGACACCTATGTGGACGCGATGCTCCAGAGCATCATCCAGGGAAAGACGGAGAACCTCCTCAACGAGCAGGCGCTCCGGCAGGCCTTCGACGCCATCTCCAAGACCGACGATTTCGATTATCTGATCCGCAGCACCGGCTGGATCCGCGGCAGCACCAGCTGGGCGCTGGAGTGCGGCCGGGTGATGTATGAGACCCGGCGGGGCACGTGCTTCTACTGGGCGGCGGCGTTCCTGTACGCGGCCCGGCGGCTGGGCTATCAGGCCTATCCCGTCTGCGGCGGCGTGGGCACCAACAACCAGCTGCACGCCTGGGTGATGATCGAAGAAGACGGCATCGAATATATCTACGACGTGGAGCTGGACTGGGCATACCGCACCGGCGCTCACGGCCGCACCCACATCCGCTACGGGATGGATCTGTTCAAGATGGAGCGGGGCAATGCCAGCGTGTTCTATATCTTCCCCGGGGATACATACACTGTGCCCCCGAACGATACGCAGGGCATCCTGGGCGAGGACCCCACGATCATCTGGCCCACGGAGTACGGCTCCTCCGCCATAGTGGTGGTGGACGGGGAGAGCATCCCCCTGGATACGACCTGGTCGGAGATGGTGGATGAAAACGGCATCATCACAGGCTATGTCGTGACCGTCACCTATGAGGGCGTGACCTACTCCAACTTCGTGCCGCTGCCTGCGCCGCCGGTGGAGGAGACGCCCCCGGTGGAGGAGACGCCGCCCGTGGACGTGACGCCCACGCCGCCGGCTGACGTGACGCCCACGCCCCCGGTAGAGGTGACGCCCACGCCCCCGGCTGACGTGACGGCCACGCCCCCCGTGGAGGCGACGCCGCCGGTGGACCCGACGCCCACGCAGCCTCCGGAGCAGACCCAGCAGCCCGCCGAGCCGGTGACGCCCACCACGCCGGTGGACCCCCAGCCAGGGGGATCGGACACCGGGGAAACGGGATCGACAGAGGGAGCGGACAACTAAATATGCACGCCCGCGGAAAGCCTTGCTCTCCGCGGGCGTTGGTCCCGTTTATGATCCGGCGGCCTGTTCCAGCCAGTCCAGCAGCGCGTCCGGCTCGTCGAACACGCCCAGGCTCTCCAGGATCCCCGGCAGGAAAAAATCCTCCTGTCGGAGCTTTTGGAGAAAGGCCAGCAGCCCGTCAAAAAAGCCTGCCGCGTTGTACAGCGCCACCGGGGCGCTGTGCTGGTCCAGGGAGACGAGGGTGACGGCCTCGAACAGCTCGTCCAGCGTCCCCACGCCCCCCGGCGCGGCGATGAAGGCGTCCGCCCGGGCCACCATGGCCTGCTTGCGCTGGGACATGGTGGCGGTGATGATCTCCTCGTCAGCGTAGGGCACCAGCACCCCGGGCCGCTGGAAGAAATCCGGCGCCACGGTGACGATCTTCCCGCCCAGCTCGTGGACGCCCCGGGCGGCGGCGCCCATCATGCCGCTGGCCCCGCCGCCGAAGACGAGCCCGTGCCCCCGCCGGGCCATGGCCCGGCCCAGCTTTTCCGTCTCCGTGATGTATATGGCCGGCACCGTGTCCCGGGCCGAGCCGAACAGACAGATGTCCATGGCGATACCTCGCGACGCTCGTGAAGGATGAGAAAATTATACCAGAGGTAGAAATCTTTTGCAAATGCTGATACAATGAAGGAAAACACTGTGTCCGAAAGGAGAACACATGGAAAAGGATATCCGCATCAGTCAATGGATAGACGACCACCGGGAGGAGCTCATCGAGGATCTGAAGACCCTGTGCCGTATAGACAGTATGTCCGGCCCGGCCCAGGAGGACGCGCCCTACGGCCCCGGGCCGAAGAGGGCGCTGGACGCGGCGATAGACATGTGCGCCGGCTACGGCTTCGCGGTGGCCAACCGGGGCGACCGGGTGATGACCGCGGACATGGGGCCGGAGACGCCGCTGCTGGACATGCTGGCCCATCTGGACGTGGTGGGTCCCGGCGACGGCTGGGACACCGACCCCTTCCAGCCGGTGGTGAAGCCGGACGGGTATATCTACGGCCGGGGCGTGGCGGACGACAAGGGCGGCGCGATAGCGGCGCTGTACGCCATGCGGTGCGTGCAGGCGCTGGGACTGCCCCTGAAGGGCCGGTGCCGGCTCATCCTGGGCACCGACGAGGAGAACGGCTCCAGCGACGTGGCCTGGTACTACAGCGTGATCAAGCCCGCGCCCCACACCTTCACCCCCGACTCGGACTTCCCCGTGTGCAACGCGGAGAAGGGCTTTTACCGCCTCAGCTTCAAAAAGACCTGGGCGGCGGAGACGGCCCTGCCCCGGGTGGCGAAGCTGTCCGGCGGGTTCCGGGTGAACGTGGTGCCCGGCCAGGCATACGCGGTGATCGCGGGGATGGAGGAGAGCGGCCTGCTGGCGGCCGCCGCGCCTCTGGCGGCGGCGCTGGGCGCGTCGGTCCAGACGGAGCGGACGGAGGAGGGCGTGAAGCTGACCGTCGTCGCCAAGGGCTGCCACGCGGCCATGCCCGAGGGCGGGATCAACGCCAACACGGCCCTGATCCGGGTGCTGTGCGGCCTGCCCCTGGCGGACTGCGAGAGCACCAGGGCCCTGCACGCGCTGGATGGGCTGCTGCCCCACGGGGACTATGCAGGCAAGGCCCTGGGCATCGCCCAGGCCGACGACGTGACCGGGCCGCTGACCTGCTCCTTCACCATGATCGAGTTTGCCCCTGACGGGCTGTCGGGGCTGTGCGACTGCCGGGTGCCGGTGTGCGCCACGGAGGCCAACTGCAAGGCCGTGGCGGACGCGGCCATGACCGCGGCGGGCTTCGTCCCGGCGGGCGAGATGATCCCGCCCCACTACACCCCCGCCGAGGGGGACTTCATCAGGATCCTCAACGACAGCTATGAGGCCTACTCCGGCAACAAGGGCGGCTGCTACGCCATGGGCGGCGGCACCTATGTGCACGACGTGCCCGGGGGCGTGGCCTTCGGCGTGGTCATGCCCGGGGAGGACGTGCGCATGCACGGGGCCAACGAGCGCATCAAGGTGGAGGATCTGCTCACCGCGGCGAAGATATTCGCCCAGGCGGTGGCGGACCTGTGTGCCTGTGCGGAGTGACTGCACCGGCAAGCAAAGCGAACTGAAAAAGACAACGGAAAAACGGCGTGACCAAAATGGTCACGCCGCTTTCAGCATGATATGAAGCGCTTGCCGGGCCGGGGCTATTTCTGCAGATACGAGGAGACCAGCTCCTGGAGCAGGTCGTCCCGGTCCAGGCGGGTGATCAGGGCCCGGGCGTTGTTGTAGTTGGTGATGTAGGTGGGATCTTCAGAGAGGATATAGCCCACGATCTGGTTGATGGGGTTATAGCCCTTCACCAAAAGAGCGCTGTAAACGCTGGACATGATCTCCCGTATCTCGGCGCTGTGGTCCAGGACCTTGAATTTGCGGGTGGATTCCTCCAATTTCATCCCCTCCTATCTTGTGTGTCATCGTTCCGCAACTTCAGTATAGCACATTTGTGCCAGAGAAGATATTACAAAAGTATTAAGATTTTTATCGTCAGCGGATGGACGCGCCGTGCTCCGCCGCCAGGGCCGCCAGGATGGCGTTCATGGTCTCGGCGGTGTGCTCCTCGGTGAGGGTCTGGTCCGCGGCCCGCAGGGTCAGGGAGAAGGCCACGCTCTTGCACCCGTCGGGGATGGGGGTGCCGGTGTACACGTCGAACAGCTCCACCTTCTCCAGATAGGGCTTGCCGGCGGCCTGGATGGTGGCCACCAGGGCGGCCACGGGGATGTCCCGGCGGCAGACCAGGGCGATATCCCGGCTGACGGCGGGAAACCGGGGCAGGGCGGTGAAGGTCCGCTCCGGGCCCTGGTGGGCAGCCATGGCCTCCATGCTCAGCTGGGCGTAGAAGCTGCCGTGGTCCAGACCGTAGCTGTCGCACACGGTGGGGTGGACCTGGCCGATGATGCCGATGGCCTCGCCGCCGGCAGTGATCTTCGCGCAGCGGCCGGGGTGGAAGGCGGCCTCGCCGGTCTCGGCGGTGAAGG
The DNA here is from genome assembly GCA_947626345.1 of uncultured Oscillospiraceae bacterium. GTDB lineage: Bacteria > Bacillota > Clostridia > Oscillospirales > Oscillospiraceae > CAJOIG01. The sequence continues at coordinate 180,273 of CANQSF010000001.1, forward strand.
AGACGTCCTGCACCCGCATATCCCGCAAGATGGCCTCCACACAGCCCTTCAGCTGGAAGAAGCCGGCATCGCCGCCGTATTCGCCCAGCGTAAGCCACGTCTTCTCGTCGGCCAGCGGGCTGTCGGCCAGGGGGTGGAACACCTTGGCCCGCTCGTACAGCCGCACGGAGGCGTTGCGCCGGGCGGCGTTGGTGGCCATCACCTCCAGCATGGAGGGCATGGCCGTGGTGCGCATCACGCTCCGGTCCTCGCCCAGGGGATTCTGGATGATGAGGGCCTGGCGCAGGGGGGAGTCCGCCGGCAGGCGGATCTTGTCCCAGGCGCTCTTGCTGCCGAAGGAGTAGGTGAGGATCTCGTTGAAGCCCATGGCCTGGCACAGGCTGTTGAGCCGGTTGGTGAGCTTCTGCTTTTCGTTCCAGCCGCCCTGGGCGGTCTTGCCCCGGATCATGGTGGACTCCACGGTGTCATAGCCGTAGAACCGGGCCACCTCCTCGGCGATGTCGGAGTAGTGCTCGATGTCGCTGCGCCAGGAGGGGACGTGGATGGTGTCGCCGGTGACGGTGAAGTCCAGCTTCTCCAGCACCTTGACCATATGATCCCGGCTGATGTCCGTGCCCAGCAGGGCGTTGACCTTGGCCGGCTCCAGCTTCACGGTCTTCTCCACATATGGCTTGGCCACCACGTCGATCATGCCGTCGATCACCTCGCCGGCGCCCAGCAGCTCCACCAGCTGGCAGGCCCGCTCCACGGCGGGGATGGTCCCCTCCGGGTCCAGGCCCTTTTCAAACTTGCCGGAGGCGTCGGTGCGCATGCCCAGGGCGATGGCGGTCTTGCGCACGGAGGTGCCGTTGAAGTTGGCCGACTCGAACACGATGGTGCGGGTGTCGTCCACGATCTCAGAGTTGCCGCCGCCCATGACGCCGGCCACGGCGATGGGCTTGGTCTCGTCGGCGATGACGAGCATGTTGGGCGTGAGATGGCGGTCGTTGCCGTCCAGGGTGGTGAGGGTCTCCCCGGGGGCGGCCCGGCGGACGATGATCTCGTTGCCGCCCACGCAGCTGTAGTCGAAGGCGTGCATGGGCTGGCCGTATTCCTGCATCACGTAGTTGGTGATGTCCACGATATTGTTGATGGGCCGGATGCCGCTGGCCCGCAGCCGCCGGCGCAGCCAGGCGGGGGAGGGCTCGATCCGGACGTTCTTCACCATCCGGGCGGTGTAGCGGGGGCACAGCTCCGGCTCGTCGATGCGGATGGAGAGGTACCGGGCGATGTCGTCGCCGGAGCCCTTCACCTGGGGCTGGGGGATGGTGAGCGGTGCGCCGAAAGTGGCGGCCGCCTCCCGGGCCAGGCCGATGACGCTCAGGCAGTCGGGCCGGTTGTTGGTGATCTCGAACTCCACCACGCTGTCGCCCAGGCCCAGGACCTTCAGGATGTCGTCCCCGGGCGCGCAGGGCTCCTGCATGATGAAAATGCCGTTCTCGATGGCGTAGGGGTAGTCGTGGGTGTCCAGGCCCAGCTCCGCCAGGGAGCAGAGCATGCCCTCGCTCATCACGCCCCGGAGCTTGCTGGTGCGGATCTCCACGCCGCCGGGCAGCTTGGCCCCGTCCAGGGCCACGGGCACCATGTCGCCCACGGACACGTTCTGTGCGCCGGTGACGATGGTGAGGATGTGGTCCTGGCCCGCGTCCACCTGGCAGACGAACATGTGGTCGGAGTCGGGGTGCCGCTCCATGGCGGTGACGCGCCCGGCCACCACATTCTCGATGCCTGCGCCGGTGACGGTGAGGCCCTCCACCTTGGACCCGGACATGGTCATGCCGTCGCAGAATTCCTTATCGGAGACGGTGATCTTGGTATAATCATTCAGCCATTCTCTGGAAAGATCCATTTTCCTGCCCTCCTATCAGAACTGCTCCAGGAACCGGACGTCGTTCTCGAAGAGCAGACGCAGGTCGCTGATGTTGAAGCGGAACATGGCCAGCCGGTCGGAGCCGAAGCCGAAGGCGAAGCCGGAGTATTTGTCGGTGTCGATGCCGCAGCCTTCCAGCACCTTGGGGTGGACCATGCCGCCGCCGAGAAGCTCCACCCAGCCCTCGCCCTTGCAGACGGGGCAGCCCGCGCCGTGGCACTTGAAGCACTCCACGTCCATCTCGCAGCTGGGCTCGGTGAAGGGGAAGTGATGGGGGCGGAAGCGGGTGCGCAGGTCATTGCCGTACAGCCGGTGCACCAGCTCGTTCAGGGTGCCCTTCAGATCGCCGAAGGTGATGCCCTCGTCCACTACAAGACCCTCGATCTGGTGGAACATGGGGCTGTGGGTGGCGTCCACCTCGTCCTTGCGGTATACCCGGCCCGGGGCGATGATGCGGATGGGCAGGGGGTGGGTCTCCATCACGTGGATCTGGACAGGGCTGGTCTGTGTGCGCAGCAGCACCTGATCGTCGTCGTCAAAATAGAAGGTGTCCTGCCGGTCCCGGGCGGGGTGGCCCTCGGCGGTGTTCAGCTTGTCGAAGTTGTAGCTGGCTAGCTCCACCTCCGGCCCCTCGGCGATGGTGAAGCCCATGCCGATGGCGATCTCGGAAAATTCGTCGATGACTCGGTTCAGGGGGTGAGGCCGGCCCAGCGCCACGGGGGTTCCGGGGATGGTCACATCCTCCTGCTCGGCGGCCAGACGGGCCTGCAGCGCCTTCTCGCTCAGGGCGCTGCGCCCCTCCTCCAGGGCGGCTGTCAGTTCCTCCCGGATGGAGTTGGCCAGCTGGCCCATACGGGGCCGCTCCTCGGCGGAGAGCCCGCCCATCTGCTTGAGGACGGCGGTCAGCTCGCCCTTCTTGCCCAGATACTTCACACGCACGGCATCCAGATCCTCCAGGGTGCCGGCGTCGCGGATGGCCTGCAGGGACTGTTCCCGCAGCTGCCGCAGCTTTTGTTCCATAGGTGTCCCGCTCCTTGCTCATGTGATGATACGAAAGAAAAAATCAACGCTAAACTTATTTTATAACACAATATTCCATATTTAGCAACTATAATTGAAATCGACGGGGTTTTCCCGTATAATGTACGTAGGAAGGGTGATGACCATGGAGCTTTCCAACAGCGCGAACATGGCGCTGGCGGATCGGACCGCCATCGAAGAGCATGGGATCGGGTCCCTGGACCTGATGGAGAGAGCGGCCGCGGCGCTGGCGGATGCGGCGGAGGAGCTGGCGGGCCGGGAGCGGTCTGCGGCGGTGTTCTGCGGCGCCGGCAACAACGGCGGCGACGGCGTGGCCGCGGCCCGTATCCTGCTGGAGCAGGGCTTTTCCGTGCGGGCGTTTTTGGTGGGCCGCCGGGAGAAAATGACCGCCGACGCGCGTGCCATGGAGGAGAAGCTCCAGGCCGCCGGCGGCGCGCTGGAGGATTTCCACCCGGAGGACGACGCCGTCCGCGCCTGGACGGAGCGGGCCGGCGTGGTGGTGGACGCGCTGTTCGGCGTGGGACTGTCCCGGCCGCTGGCGGGCGATGCGCTGGCGGCGGTGACGCTCATCAACGGCAGCCGGCGGCCCGTGGCGGCGGCGGATATCCCCAGCGGCGTGGCCGCCGACACCGGCGCGATCCTGGGCGGCGCTGTCCGGGCGGACGTGACCGTCACCTTCTCCATGGCCAAGCCCGGCCACTTCATCGAGCCCGGGTGCGTGATGACGGGCGCGCTGCGGGTGGCGGATATCGGCATCCCGGCGGCGCTGCTGGCGGAGGCGGGCTGCGGGATCTACGCCATCCACGGGGAGGACCTGGCTCTGCCCAAGCGGAAGGCCCTGTCCCACAAGGGCGATTACGGAAAGCTCCTCATCCTGGCGGGCAGCGTGGGCTATACCGGGGCGGCGGCCCTCAGCGCGGCGGCGGCCGTGCGGGCCGGCGCGGGACTGGTCTATCTGGGCGTGCCGGCGGATATATATGAGATAGAGGCGGTCAAGGCGACGGAGGCCATGGCCTTCCCCCTGCGGTGCAACGACCGGGGCCGTCTGGCGAAGGGCGCGCTGCCGGTGATCCGGGAGCGGCTCAACGCCTGCGGCGTGACGGTGCTGGGCCCCGGCCTGGGCCGGGACCGGGACACGGCGGCGGTGACGGCGGAGGTGCTGCGCCGGGCCAGGGGGCCAGTGGTGCTGGACGCGGGCGCCCTGTGGGCCGTGGGGAGGGATCTGGCGCTGCTGGACCGGTGCGCCGGGCCGGTGGTGCTCACCCCACACGAGGGGGAGTTCGCCCGGCTGCTGGGCCGGCCAGTGGAGGACCGGCTGCTGGACAGCCTCAGCTTCGCCCGGGCCTATGACTGCGCCGTGGTGCTCAAGGGCCACCGGACCATCTGTGCCTTCCCTGACGGCAAGGCGTACATCATCGACGCCGGGAACCCCGGCATGGCCTCCGGCGGCACGGGGGACGTGCTGGCGGGCGTGATCGGCGCGCTGCTGGGGCAGCTGAAGCCCCGGCGGGCGGTGGTGACGGCCTGCTGGATCCACGCCCGGGCCGGGGATCTGGCGGCGGAGAGATACGGCGAATACGCCCTGCGGGCCGGCGACATCATCGAGAGACTGCCCCAGGCGGAGATGGAGATCACCCGGGAGCGATAAAAAAGGACCGCCCGGAGGCGGTCCGATGGAGAGGGAGCCCTGCGCTTCAGGCCGGCCCCCAGTTGCCGGTGCCGCCGCACAGGTCGCACACGCCGCTGCCGTCGCATACGACGCACGTCTCGTAATTGCTCAGATCGTATTTTATCTGGCCCAGCCCGTGGCAGTAGGGGCAGACGCCGTCGCCGCCGCACTGGGTGCAGATGATCAGCCCATCCACCACAACGGGGTCCTCTGAACCGGCCGTGTAGCTGCCGTTCTGGAAGCTGCCGCCGGTGACGCCGCCGGAGACGTAGCTGTCATTCTGGAAGCTGCCGGAGGAAGAGCTGGGACTGAAGGGCATGCCCTCCGGGACATAGAGCGTCCAGGTGGCCTTGCCGGCGGCGGTGGCCCGGGTCACCGTGAGAGTGGCGGTGCCGGCCTCGCCGTGGATGAGATAGTAGCTGAGGTCGTCGTCCGGCTCCAGCTCCTCCATGGTGAAACCGCTCTGCTTCAGCAGGGACTCATAGAAGGTCCGCTGGATGGAGCTGATACCGTTTGTGATGTCGAAGTCGTATTCGTAGACGTGAAAGACGGCGCCGTTGACGGTCTGGTCGGCCAGCTGTACGGCGGATGTGTCCAACAGCCCGCCCGGATCGGGCAGAGCGCCGTCAGCGTCGTCGCCGCCGTCATCGTTTCGCAGGGCATCCACAAGGGCGGAGGCGGCGTCTTCATCCGTGGCTGTCTGCACGTTTTCCGAGGCGGTCTCCGGCTGCCGGACGTCGTCCTTTTCGCCGCAGGCGGTCATGCACAGCAGACACAGAGCCAGCAGCAGTATCATGAGCTTTTTCATGGCGGTCTCCTTTTTTTTGAGAGATAGGATCATCTGCGATCAAGTATAATCCGTCCGCGGTTTTTGTCAATGCCTTTGGGCGTTTCGCGGACGAGCGAGGAGCGCGACATATGCGGAGAGCCATCGCTTCCGCACTGATGATAGCCCTCCTGCTCCTGCCGGGCTGCGGGGAGCGGGAGGAGAGACTGGAGGAGGGCTTCGACGCCCTGCGCGGCGCGGTCACCCGGGCGGAGAGCATCCGCTTTCAGGCGGAGATCACCGCCGACCGGGAGCAGACGGTGGAGACCTACACGCTGGCGGTGGACTATGACGGCCAGCGGACGGAGGTGGAGATCCTGGCCCCTGAGATCCTGGCGGGGGTGCGGGCCGGCGTGTCCCGGGGCGAGACGCAGCTGCTCTACGAGGGGATCATCCTGGGCGCGGGGCCGCTGGACGAGGAGGGGCTCACGCCCATGAGCGCCATGCCCATGATGCTGGACACCCTGGCGAACGGCTATGTGGAGCTGCTGTGGTGGGAGGATGAGCGCATCGCGGCGCGGCTGTTCGCGGGGGAGACGTCGGCGCTGACGGTGTGGCTGGACAGCGAGAGCCTGGCGCCCCAGGCGGCGGAATTCGCCCGGGAGGGCAAGACCTTGATCACCTGCCGGATCACCGGATGGGAGATAAGCTGAACGGATATACAAAGGCTGCAAAGGAGAGAAAGATATGGACGATCGGATGAAGAGGACATGGGCGGAGATCAGCCTGGGGGCCATCGAGCACAATTACCGGGCCATGCGGGCGAGGCTGGCCCCGGGCTGCCGGTTTTTGGGCGTGGTGAAGGCCGACGCCTACGGCCATGGGGCCGTGCGGGTGTCCCGGCTGCTGGAGCAGCTGGGCTGCGAGTATCTGGCGGTGGCCTGTCTGGATGAGGCTCTCGCCCTGCGCCGGGAGGGGATCGGGCTGCCCATCCTGATCCTGGGCTATACGCCGCCGGCCTATGCCCCGGTGCTGGCGGAGAACGCTGTCACCCAGGCGGTGGGGAGCCTGGAGATGGCCCGGGCGCTGAGCGACGCCCTGGCCGGAACGGACCTGACGCTGAAGGTGCATCTGAAGCTGGAGACCGGCATGGGCCGGACCGGCTTCCGGGTCTACGGCGGCGGGGACCTGGCCGCGCCCGCCGCGGCCATGGCGCTGCCCCATCTGGAGCCGGAGGGGGTGTTCACCCACTTCTGCGTCTCCGACGGGGAGCCGGGCGTGCGGGACTTCACCCTGGAGCAGCTGGAGCGGTTCAAGGCCGGCTTCACCGCCATCGAGGCGCAGGCGGGGCGGCGGTTCGCCATCCACCACTGCACCAACTCCGGGGCGATGCTGGCCTTCCCCCAGACCTATATGGACATGGTGCGGCCCGGCGTGGCCCTGTACGGCATGATCCCCGGGCCGGAGACGGGCGGACTGGAGCTGATCCCGGCCATGCGCCTGAAGACGCGCGTCGCCTGCGTGGAGCGTCACCAGCCCGGCGACACCATCAGCTACGGCCGCACCTTCACCGTGGACAGGCCCAGCGACATCGCCGTGCTGCCCATCGGCTATGCCGACGGACTGCACAGGGCGCTGTCCAACAAGCTGGAGCCGTTCATCCACGGCCAGCGGGTGCGCCAGGTGGGCCGCATCTGCATGGACATGTGCATGGCGGATGTGACGGGCCTGGGCGTCAGGCCCGGGGATGAGGCGGAGATCTTCGGGCTGCACGTCAACGCCGGGGAGCTTGCGGACCTGGCCGGCACCATCCACTACGAGCTGCTGTGCGCCGTCAGCCCCCGGGTGCCCAGGATCTACGTGGACTGAGCGCTTTTGCGCCGGCAGGTATAAAATCCACCCTTCCGTGGGACAATCAGAGTATGTCCGTACATACAATGTACCGGGCGACTCTTTCACGGAAGGTGCTCACATGACGAATCCGGTTCGACGCGGAGATATCTACTATGCCGACCTGAGCCCCGTTGTGGGCTCGGAGCAGGGCGGGCTGCGGCCGGTGCTCATCATTCAGAACGACACCGGCAACCGCCACAGCCCCACGGTGATCGCGGCGGCCATCACGTCCCAGGTGGGGAAGGCGCGCCTGCCCACCCACATCGAGATCCACGCCCCGGACAGCGGCCTGACCCGGGACAGCGTGATCCTGCTGGAGCAGATCCGCACCCTGGACAAATCCCGTCTGCGGGAGCGGATGGGAAAGCTTTCCGGCGACGCCATGACCCGGGTGGACGACGCCATCGCCGTCAGCTTCGGCCTGAACCAATCTCTGTCGTAAACCATGGCCCCCGTTCATATACTCCGGTATAGGAACGGGGGTCTTGTTGTATGGAATTGCCGGTGTACATAGACGGGAAGCGGGAGGGCGCTCTCACGGTGGAGCGCCGGGGGACCGTGACGGCCATGACCGTCCAGGTCCGGGACGTGGGCCGGGTGGTGCGGCTGAGCGTATACGGAGAGAAGGCGGGGTATCTGGGCATACCGGAGCCGGCTGGCGGGGGGATGCTGCGGCTGGAAAAGCAGTTCACGCCCATGCAGATGCTCCAGTTCCCCCAGCGGATGGAATACGCCGCCGACCGGCCGCTGGACCGGCGCGCCCCGGCGGAAAAGCCCGCCGAAACGCCGGAAAAGGGCGGGGAAAAGCGCCATGTGCTGTGGATGGGGGGAAAACCGTATTTTTTCTGATGCACGATCGGGAAAAGTATGCTACAATAGGAAAAAAGGACGAAGGACCGCGTATGCCTGCCAAGGATATCCCGGCGGCCATCGGCCGCGGCTGAGAGGTGAACGATATGCGCATGACTGACCTGATCCAGAAAAAACGGGACGGCGAGGCGCTCTCCCGGGAGGAGATCCGCTGGATGATCGCCGGCTACACCGCAGGGGACATCCCCGACTACCAGATGAGCGCGATGGCCATGGCCATCTACTTCAAGGGGATGGACATGGAGGAGACCTATGAGCTGACCATGGCCATGCTGGACTCCGGGGACAAGATCGACCTGTCCGCCATCTCCGGCGTGAAGGCCGACAAGCACTCCACCGGCGGCGTGGGGGATAAGACCAGCCTGGTGCTGTGCCCCATGGTGGCCGCCTGCGGGGTGAAGATGGCGAAGCTGTCCGGCCGGGGCCTGGGCCACACCGGCGGCACCATCGACAAGCTGGAGAGCTTCCCCGGCTTTTCCACGTCCCTGACGGAGGAGGCGTTCCTGCAGCAGGTGGACCAGGTGGGGTTCGCCATCGCCGGCCAGACGGCGGAGCTGTGCCCGGCGGACAAAAAGCTCTACGCCCTGCGGGACGTGACGGCCACGGTGGCCTCCATGCCGCTGATCGTCAGTAGCATCCTGTGCAAGAAGCTGGCGGCGGGGGCGGACGTGATCGTGCTGGACGTCAAGTGCGGCTCCGGGGCGTTCATGCAGACGGAGGAGGACGCCTTTTCCCTGGCCAGGGCCCTGACAGAGGTGGGCCGCCGGGCGGGGAAGAAGGTGGTGGCCGTGGTGACGGATATGGACGAGCCTCTGGGCAACGCCGTGGGCAACGCCCTGGAGGTGAAGGAGGCCCTGGCCGCCCTGCGGGGCGAGTATAAGGGCGATCTGATGGAGCTGTGCCTGACCCTGGGGACCCAGATCCTCCGGGAGGGCGGCGCGGCCAGGGACGACGGCCAGGCAAGGGCCATGCTGGAGGAGGCTGTCGCCAGCGGCGCGGCGTTGGAAAAGTTCGCCCAGTTCGTCCGGGCCCAGGGCGGCGACACCGCCGCGGTATACGACCCCGCCCTGCTGCCCCAGGCGTCCGTCCGGATCGATGTCCCCGCCGGCGCCGGCGGCTATGTGGCCCGCATCCACGCCGAGGACGTGGGGCTGGTGAGCATGCGCCTGGGCGGCGGACGGGCCGCCAAGGACGACGAGATCGACCTGGCCGTGGGCGTGGTGCTGCGGAAAAAGGTGGGCGACGCCGTGGCCCCGGGCGAGAGCCTGGGCGTGATCCATGCCCGGACCCGGGAGACGGCGGATGCGGCGGCGGAGATGCTCCGGGCCTGCTTCGAGATCGTCCCCGACCCGGTGGAGCGCCCGCCCTTCATCAAGGGCGTGGTCAAGTGAGGAGCGCACAGCGGCAATGAACGACAGACAGAAAAAATGCTGCCTGATCCTGGACGCCCAGGGGGGCGGTATGGGCGCACAGCTGGCGAGACTGCTGGCAAAGGACATGCCCCGGGACTGGGAGCTGCTGGCGGTGGGCACCAATGTGACCGCCACGGCCGCCATGCTGAAGGCTGGCGCCTCCCAGGGGGCCACGGGGGAGAACGCCGTGATCTATAACGCCGCCCGGGCGGACGTGATCCTGGGCCCGGTGGGCATCATCCTGGCCAACGGCATCATGGGGGAGGTGTCTCCGGCCATGGCGGCGGCGGTATCCGGCTCCCCGGCGGCGAAGATCCTCATCCCCACCTCCACCTGCGGCGTGTATGTGGCGGGGACGGAGGAGCTGCGGCTGGAGGACTATCTGCGCCTGGCGGCGGAGAGAGCGCTGGCCCTCATGGCCCCATGAGCCCGGCCTATGAGGGGACGCTGCGCCTGGTGACGGAGATCATCCTGGGCGCGTCCCGGGACAAGCCCTTCATCGCCGCCATCGACGGCCGCTGCGGCAGCGGGAAAACGGCCCTGGCGGAGCGGCTGGTGGAAAATCTCGCCTGTCCGGTGGTGCACACCGACGACTTTTATCTGCCCCCGGAGCGGCGGGCGCCCGACTGGGAGAAGATCCCCTGCGCCAACATGGACCTGATGCGGCTGCGGCAGGAGGTGCTGGAGCCCTTCCGGACAGGACGGGACGGGGCGTATCGGCCCTACGACTGCGCCAGAGGCGTCTATGGGCCGGAGAGGATCGTCCCGGCGGGGGACGTGCTGGTGGTGGAGGGCAGCTACAGCCACCACAAGGAGCTGGCCGGGCTTTACGATCTGAAGATATTCCTCACCTGCTCCCTGCAGACCCAGACGGAGCGGCTGCGGGCCAGGGAGAGGGAGCGGTTCCGGACCTTTGAGCAGACCTGGATCCCCCTGGAGGAGGCGTATATCGCCCGGTACGATATCGGCAGCGGCGGGCTGCTCATGGATACCACCGGGTGGTTTTGAAGCGATCACCGGCCAGGAAGGCCGTGACCAAATGTGCCATGCCGTGCATTCCCGGCGCAAACCGGGAGCACGACCGGTATCTTTTGGTATAACAGCGCCAACGGCGCTGGCATACCCCGCGCTCTGAAAAAGCCAGGAAGGCGATGCTCGTTCCAGAAGGAGGGCGAGCAAAAGACTTTTGAGGAGGTACCCCTGCATGAAGCGTTCCAGATCCCTGAAAGACCTTGTCCTGGCGGCGATGTTCATGGCCATCGGCTTTGTCCTGCCGTTCCTGACAGGGCACATCCCCCAGATCGGCAATATGCTGCTGCCCATGCACCTGCCGGTGTTCCTGTGCGGCCTCATCTGCGGCTGGCAGTACGGCCTGGCGGTGGGCTTCATCCTGCCGCTGATCCGCTCGCTGGTGTTCGGCATGCCGCCCATGTATCCCACCGCCATCGCCATGGCCTTCGAGCTGGCCACCTACGGTGTGGTGGCCGGGTGGCTGTACGGCCGTTCCCGCTGGCAGTGCGTGCTGGCGCTGTATAAGGCGCTCATCGCCGCCATGGTGGCGGGCCGGCTGGTCTGGGCCGCGGCCCGGGCCGTCATGAGCGGCGCGTCCGGCTCGGCCTTCACCTGGGAGATGTTCCTGTCCGGGGCCATCACCACGGCCATCCCGGGCATCATCCTGCAGCTGGTCCTCATCCCCGCCATCATGGTGGCGCTGGATAAGGCGGGCGTGGTCCGTTTCCATCGGACGGAGAACGCCCAGAAGGCAAGCGCATAACACAGCGGAAAACGAGGACCGCGCTATCCAGGAAGGATAGCGCGGTCTCCGTCTGTCGGACGGCGGTCCGGACGGCTCACGGCTGGCCGGCGGTGGGGCCGTCCCCGTATTCCAGCGTCAGGTCCGGGTTGTCCCGCACGGCGTCCGTGATGGCCAGCAGGATGCGCCAGCCGTAGCCGTCCGTGCGGGCCAGCGCGTCCGCCCCCTCCAGATGGATGACGCCGGGCCCCATGGAGGTAATGCAGTCGTAGAGCGCGTCCAGGTTGCGGCCGTACCATTCCGGCAGCTCCAGCGCCGCGGCCAGATGGTCGTGGGCGGGCTCCCGCTCCAAAAGGCGGGAGCAGTCGATGCGGTATGTCTTCACCAGATCACCTCATAATCTTCCGTGACGATGACCTCCGAGAAGCTCTCGTAGTGGTCGTCGGTGTAGAAATACAGCCCGTCGTCGGAGAACACCAGCCGCCGGGCGCCCCGGGCGCCGTAGCCCAGGGTGTCGATGTCGCACTCGGTGTAGTGCCGGTCCGGCGCCTCCGGCAGCAGGCCCTCCCAGTTGGCGAACCGGTCCCCGCCGATGGCGGCGCCCTCCAGGTAATCCTCCACGGAGCCGCCCTGCCAGCCCAGCTGACGGGCCTCGGACTTGGTGATGTAGTTATCCGGCAGCTCGTCGTAGAGCGCCAGGTACAGCACCACGTTCTCCAGATCGTAATAGTACTCCCCGTATACGGGCAGTTCGGCGTCCGAGGGGACGGTCTCGCCGGTGACCACCACGGTGGGGCCGTCCGCCCCGCCGATGACGCCCAGATCCTGGCCGCAGCCGGCCAGCAGCAGGAGCATCGCCAGAAGCAGGGATATACAGCGTTTCTTCATATGCTCTCTCCTTCCGTCAAAAGATATAACGTCCTGTCCGGCCCGGCGTCAGGATATCGGCGCCGCTTTTGCGGCCGCAGCCGGCTTTTATCTGGCAAAAACGGACCGGGATGTGCTACAATGACCGTGATGTGGCCTTTGCGCATTCCGCCGGCATGGAGATCAATGGAGGTGTTTATCATGAAAAGAAAGTATTGTGCGCTGCCAGAGTACATGAGAGACATGGAGATGTATGGGTTCCATTGGATGGAGTTCGTGGTGCAGATCCCGTCGCCGTTGTACATCATCACGTCCTACAAAAGCAACGGGCTGACCAACGCCTGCATGCAGTCCTGGACCACGTTCACAGGCGGCAAGAACGGCTATTATGCCATCGTCTCTGCCGTCAGCAAATACGGCCATCTGTATCAAACGCTCCACGAGACGAAGCAGGCCGTCATCAACTTTATGTCCGCCGACATCTACGATCGGTGCATGGCGACCGTCCGGCATAATCGGTTTGAGGACGACGAGATCGCCCTGGCCGGCCTGACCGCCGTAAAGGCCGATATGGTCCATGCGCCGATGATCGAGGAGTGCTTTATCAATCTGGAGTGCAAGGTCAAGTGGGAAAAGGAGATCGCTGAGGGGGACGATTCGGTCCTCATGTGCCTGGAGATCGTGAACGCGCACATTGACGAACGCCATCTCGACGAGAGCGATCTGGGCCGGACCGGCAAGACAGGGATCCTGTATAACATCCACCATCCCGTCGACCCGGAGCGGTTCAGCGGCACGGCCCACGACTATCTGGGCGTCATCGAGAAGATACGGGATTACGCAGAGTATTGAGCGCGGCTATATTGATCCATTCCCGTTTGGCGGGAAACAGAACAAAAAACCAAGGTTTGTCCATATATGTCAAGAAACATGATGGGCCGGGTGCTATGATAGAGCACGGGCGCGAGATGAATGATGTGAATGCGGTGGTCCTGGCGCAGGCGTATATCAAAGCGCATCACACGGATGCAGGATTTGGTATCGAGAGCGTGTGCCGTGCGGTGGGGTATTCCCGGCGTCAGCTTGACAGGCTGTTTCAAAAGCATATGCGCATGACGCTCTATGCGTATATCAACGCCGTTTTGCTGAGCGAGAGCGCGGCGAAGCTGCTTGAGACGGATCATGACGTCATCGACGTGGCGCTGGACTGTCACTATCAGTCCCATGAGGGTTACACGCGGTCCTTTGCCAAGCGCTTTTTCATCACGCCCCAGGAATACCGCAGGCGGAAGATCGCGATACCGCTCTTCACCCAGCACCCGGCTGATCACTCCTATATCCTGAAAGGTGGACACACGATGGAGACGACAGCGATCTGTACGGTCACGCCTGTGACCAGGCCCAAAAGGAAGCTGATCTATCTGCCGTCACGGGCGGCGACCGGCTATCTTGATTACTGCGAGGAAATGGGGTGCGAATGGGAGGGGCTGCTCAACAGCATCCCCGAAAAGTTTGACGCCGCCGCACTGATCGAGCTGCCAGGTTTTTTGCAGACAGAGGGGGAGAGCAAAATCGCGTCCGGCGTCGAGGTGCCGCTGGACTACGAAAAGCCTCTGCCCGACGGCTACAAGGTCGCGGAGCTTCCAGAGTGCATCATGCTGTACTTTCAAAGCGAGCCGTATGAGGACCCCGATGATTTTGGAAAAGCCATCGGACAGGTCCTGAAGGCGGCGGAGAATTACGACTTTGAACGCTACGGCTACAGATCGGCCGATGAGATCGCTCCGACCTTCAATCTGGGGGCGGAGCCCCAAATGGGCGCAAGGATCGCGGTCCCTGTGATCAAGATCGATCGGGCAGGATGACCCATTGGGTCACGGAAAAGCCTGGGGAGCCTTTTATCCGTCAAAGCTGAGCGATAGGGCTTCATTCCACAGCTGACACGCAAAGTCGGAAATGACGGCCTTCTCATGCTGCGTCACGGACCGGAACAGGGTGATCGACAGTTTGCCGTTCGTCTTTTTCCACTTGCCGGCCACTTCGCCATCCAGCAAAAGCGCAGGCATCACGATCCCCGCGAGATTGAATATCGCGCGCATATTTTCCCGGCGCAAAAACAGGCTCTCCTTTTTTTCGTGGGCCAGGAGAAGCTGGTCAAAGCCCGCGAGGAACAGACATTGGGGGATGCTTTCCTCGTATGGCTGATGGCTGTCGATATAGTAATAGGTCCGGCCTTCGCATTCTGCCGCCGATACGGGCAGGCGGGAGAGCAGCTCCCTGACCTGCGCGGCCGTGGCATGGAAGTAGTACATGGCATCGTGGATGGTGGAAGGACCCATGTGCGTAAAGTACCGGCGGGCCATCTCGAGCTTTGCCTCCCGCTCGGGAAGGGGCGTGAACGGGGGAGAGAGGCAGAACGCTTTCTTTTCCTGGAACACATAGTTGATGAAGCCGCGTTCGCACATCTCGCGGACGCCGCCGCCCCAGGGGTCGAACATGCTGTTTTCTTCCGGCTCGGTCATGCCCTTTTGCCGGCATGACGCCTTTAATTCCTCTCTCGTCAGCGGGGAGCGTTTCAGAGCGTCCAGGATCACGTCCACAAAATAGGCCTGCCGCTCCGGCGTGAGCGCCCACTGATCGCGCTGATTCCAAAAGGAGCGTCCGTGCCAGTCGTTGCGCAGATAGTCCTGCCCATCGTTGCAGTGGATGAACAGGGGCAGATCGTCCTCCGCGAATATATGGACCGTCCCTCTGACCGTCCAGTTCTTCACGACGCCGTCCCCGACCGTGTCCTCCTGAAAGTCGGAGCACCGTATCCTCAGCGCGTGCATGGCATTTGCCATGAACTGGGCCTGCACGCCGCAAAGATCGTGGAGCACGGTCATTTTATCGGTGGGCGTTATGAGATGCTGGTTGGTCAATTGACGGATCTTGAGCTCCTCAACGGTCATCGTGCACCTGCCTTATTCAGACTCGCTCCCTCACCAGATCATCCTGAGATGCTCCGGCGCCGCCGGAGCATTTTTTATAGATGGCTGTTTATCCAGCGGACGGACTGCTCCAGACCCGCGACGGTCTTGGTCTCCAGCACGGCCCCGCAGTTCAACGCCCGGGCCATGGCGAGATACCGGGGCAGGTCTATCCTGCCGTCGCCGAGGGGAAGGTGGGCCTTTCCGTCCCAGGCGTCGTGTATGTGGAAATGGCGCAGCCGGTCGCTGTGGGCGAGGATATAGCCCTCGTCCCTGCCGCCACAGCAGTGGTCGTGGCCGATATCGAAGGTCAGGCCGAACACGGCGGAGCCCAGGAGGATGTCCAGGGCCTCTTTTTGAAAATCGGTGAAGCCGTCGCAGTTTTCCACGCAGATCGTTATGCCGGAGCCGCCCACGGCCTCTTCGCACCGGTCCCGGAAATCGGCCATGGCCTGCAAATACCGGTCCCGATATGCGGCAAAGAGGTAGACCTTGCCCTCCGGCATGGTGAAGTGCACGCCCCGGGACAGGTGCATGTTCAGCACGCCGACGCCCAGGTCCTTCGCCAGACGGATGGTCTCCGTCACGGTGCGCCGATACCCCTCGGCGATGTAGGGGTTGAAATCGCTGACGTTCAGGTTCTCGTCCAGATGGATGGTGTAGAAGATGCCGTACCTGTCCGCCAGGGCTTTGAAGCGCCCCGTGTCGATGGCCCCGGGCTGGTACTGGGGCAGGTTCATGTTCAACTCCACGAAGTCCAGGCCGAGCCGGGCGCAGAGGGCCGCGCACTGGTCAAGGGTCTCCGTTTCGATCAGGGTGGGCATGCCGAGTTTGAGCATGGTCATATGCCTCCGATGGCGTCAAAAGATAGAGCGTTGCCGTCCGCGCCCGCGGCGATGTTACCGGCCCTCCCGGATGAGCTGGACGCAGGTCTCGACATGTTCATCATTGTCCAAACTCAATTCCATATCTCCCTCAATAATAGGGAGCTTGAATTTCATGGATTT
>CANQSF010000002.1 GCA_947626345.1 uncultured Oscillospiraceae bacterium
ACCAAGCCCGACTCGCAGAGTATCTTCATGTGATAGGACAGGGAGGATTGGGGCATACCCACCTCGTCGGTCAGAACACAGGTGCATTTCTCCCCGTGGCGCAGAAGCTCCAGGATACGCAGTCGCCGCTCATCACACACGGCTTTGAACACTTTAGCTTGCTGTTCGTATGTTGTTGACACATCCTCACCTCAAATCAACTTTTCTTGATGTTAGTATATGCCTCATATCGAAAAAAGTCAATATGTAATTTCAACTTTTTCCATCATAGCGGAGGCCGGGCAGCACCGGCCCACAAAAACGGAAAGTGGACAAGAAGCCCCCTGTTGTAGGAAGATAACTACAACAGGGGGTATTAAGCCTGCGTTGATTTTGGGGAATGATTTTGGAGGAGAGGGGCTCACAGAATAACGCAAAGCAGCGGCAAGGTCACTACCGAAAACAGGGTAGAAGCAAAGACGAGCCGGGAGGCAAACAGGCTGTCGCAGCCATACTGCTCTGCCAGGATCGAGGTGGTACTTCCGGCAGGCATACCGGTCATCAGTACGCTGATGCTTTTCAGCAGAGGGTCGATGGGCAGAAAGGTAAGGGCACCATAGACCGCCAATGGAAAGGCAACCAAGCGCAGAAAGCAAAACCAGAGGACCTTTGGGTCAAAAAGAGAGCCAATGCTTGCCCCCGCCAGAATGGAACCGATCACCGGCATGGACACAGGGATGCAGCAGCGGCTCAACGCGGCCACAGTCTCCAGCGCAAAACCTGGAAGCTCTACCGGCAGGACCATGAGGGCCAGCCCCACTGGCTATGCTATGTCGTAGAGATCAAAGACGCATTTGTGAAAAGCTAAGAGTCCCTCATCGCGCATTTTGCCAAGTTCCGTACACATGGCGCTGCGGTCCACGCCCAGATAATCTGCCAGCTGCTGGCGGTTATAGGGGATGCTGAAATGGGCACTCCCGGCCCGCCGGGACTGGACGGAGAGATAGTCGGTGAGCTTCTCCCGTGTGGTGCGGTGGGCCATGATGTCGATCTTTTGGGCAAGCATCCTGTTCTTGGCGGCCATAGAACATAACAAATTCTGAACGAGGCGTTTTGTCAGCTTGTCCGCATCCGGCGCAAATAGATGTTCTGGCCCAAAAGACAGCACTACGCTGTCCTCCAGGGCGATAACATCGTGAATAAAAGGCTCGTCCTCCTGCATGGCGAACGCCTCCCCGAACACCTCGCCCACGCCGATCCGGTTGACGACGCTGCGATTACCCCAGTAATCGTCCTTTTGTATCATAAGCTGCCCTGCCGCCAGAATACTGATAGCGCGGATGAACTGGTCGCTGTGGTAGACCGTTTCGCCTCTTTCGTATGTTTGCGTTCTCATGTTTAAGCGTGCAGCCGCCGCTTCGATCTCGCTGTCGGCCATTCCCGCAAATAGCGCGGTCTGCTGCAGAACGGAGATATATTTTTTCAACTTTTCGCCCTTCTGTTGGAAATACAACGGATTTGTCCTCCGCATTGTACTATACTGAGGCCATAAAATCAAGAAAACAGAAAGGACCACGGGACCATGATAAGAAAGATCATCCACATCGACGAGGAAAAATGCAACGGTTGCGGGGCGTGCGCCAACGCTTGCCATGAGGGGGCTATCGCCATGATCGACGGCAAGGCGAAGCTCATCCGGGACGACTACTGCGATGGCATGGGCGACTGCCTGCCGGAGTGCCCAACGGGGGCCATCACCTTTGAGGAACGGGAAGCCGCGGCTTATGATGCAAAGGCCGTGGCCGAGAACAAGGCCAGAAAAGCGCCCCGCAGCGGCTGCCCCGGCTCTATGAGCCGCGAGATACGGCATACCGCGCCGACGCCCGCCGCATCCGTGCCGCCCCAGACCTCATCGCTGGGTAACTGGCCGGTACAAATCAAGCTGGCCCCAGTACAGGCCCCTTACTTCGACGGGGCGAAGCTGCTCATTGCTGCCGACTGCACTGCCTATGCCTATGCCGGGATGCACAGCGATCTCATGCGTGGCAAGGTCACACTGGTGGGCTGCCCCAAGCTGGACGGGGTGGATTACAGCGAAAAGTTGACGGAGATCATCCGGCAAAACGACATCCAGAGCGTGACCATCGTTCGCATGGAAGTACCCTGCTGCGGCGGGCTGGAAATGGCGGCGAAAAAGGCGCTGCAGGCCAGCGGTAAGTTCATTCCCTGGCAGGTGGTAACGATCACCATAGACGGAAATATTAAAGAATGATGGTCGTTTAGCGGAACGCCCGGCCAGAGCTGACGGTGCGGGTGGAAAACGTGGCAGGATACGACACCGTGATCCTGGCCTTCACCAACTGGTGGACCACCATGCCCATTCTCTGCTCATCATATGTAGATCACTTCGTTATAGACGATTTCCCGCGCACAGGCCGCGATGTTGTTCATCAGACCCGTCCAGCGCATTTGGTCTTTGGCCTTCAGCTCTTCCGTAACGCCGTCCTGGGCCGCCATGTGTTCTACCAGCCGAGAGAACAAGGCTTGGGCCCGCTCTTCCGTATCGGCCAGGTGCGTGTTCAGCTGCCCGCTCATTACCAACTCCATAAAGTATGCGTAGTGGCGGTTCTTCAGGTATTCCATCCGCCGCCGTCCCCAGACGCCTACGGGCCTGTCCTCTGACGGGGGAGGGAGCAGGTTGGGAAGATAATAATCTCCCACCAGTGTGTAGCCAATGCCGTTGATCTCTTTGTACTGTTCCATAATCAAAGCCTCCTTTGTACGACCATTCTACAAAGGAGGCTCTATCTTGTCCACTGTGTGGATCAAAAACTTCAAAGAACAGCAGAGAGGTAAAATGCCTCTCTGCTGTTACTCTTGCCCTTTGCCATACCAATGTGTGATAGGTTTGTTATTATACTTCCTTATCAGCACCTAGCTAAAGCGCCGGGCTTCTTTTTATAGGCTTTTCGCGCCGGGCTCACTCGTCCAGCTTCAGCACCGCCAGGAACGCCTCCGTGGGCAGCTGCACGCTTCCCAGGGAGCGCATCTTCTTTTTGCCCTCCTTCTGCTTTTCCAGCAGCTTCTTTTTCCGGGTGATGTCGCCGCCGTAGCACTTGGCCAGCACGTCCTTGCGCAGGGCCTTCACCGTCTCCCGGGCGATGATCTTGCCGCCGATGGC
Source organism: uncultured Oscillospiraceae bacterium (assembly GCA_947626345.1). Classification (GTDB taxonomy): domain Bacteria; phylum Bacillota; class Clostridia; order Oscillospirales; family Oscillospiraceae; genus CAJOIG01. The sequence goes on from CANQSF010000002.1 coordinate 3,161, forward strand.
CGCCTGGATGGGCACCTCGAAAAGCTGCCGGGGGATATTCTCCTTCAGCTTCTCGCACAGCCGCCGTGCCCGGGGATAGGCCTTGTCCTTGTGGGCGATGAGGCTCAGGGCGTCCACCGCCTCGCCGTTTAAGAGCAGGTCCACCTTCACCAGCTCCGAGGGCTTGTAGCAGCTAAATTCATAGTCCATGGAGGCGTAGCCCTTGGTGCGGGCCTTCAGGGTGTCGAAGAAATCGTAGATGATCTCCCCCAGGGGCATCTCGTACTTCAGCTCCACCAGCCGCTGGTCCAGATACTGCATCCCCTCGTAGATGCCCCGCCGGTCCTGGCACAGGGGCATGATGTTGCCCACGAACTCGTTGGGGGTGATGATGCTCATCTTCACGAAGGGCTCCCGGGCCTGGGCGATGGCGGACACGTCCGGGTAGTTGTGGGGGTTGTCCACGTATTTCACCGTGCCGTCGGTCATCTCGATCTCATAGATCACCGAGGGCAGGGTGGTCACCAGGTCCAGGTCGAACTCCCGCTCCAGCCGCTCCTGGATGATCTCCAGATGGAGCATGCCCAAAAAGCCGCACCGGAAGCCGAAGCCCAGGGCCACGGAGGATTCCGGCTCGAAGGAGAGGCTGGCGTCGTTGAGCTGCAGCTTCTCCAGCGCGTCCCGCAGGTCGGGATACTTGCTGCCGTCCTCGGTATAGATGCCGCAGTAGACCATGCTCCGGGCGGGCCGGTAGCCGGGCAGGGCCTGGCCGGCGGGGATCTCCGCGCCGGTGACGGTGTCGCCGATGCGGGTGTCCCGGACGTTTTTGATGCTGGCGGTGAAGTAGCCCACCTCCCCGGCGGAGAGGCTGTCGCAGGGCTCGAACTGGGTGGGCAGCAGATGGCCCACCTCCACCACCTTATAGCTGGCGCCGGTGGCCATGAACTTCACGTCCATGTCCTTTTTCAGCATCCCGTCCTTCAGCCGCACCAGCACGATGACGCCCCGGTAGCTGTCGTACTGGCTGTCGAACACCAGGGCCTTCAAGGGCGCGTCCGGGTCGCCCTGGGGGGCGGGGACGTTTTGGATGATGTCGTCCAGCACCGCCTGGATGTTCACGCCGTTTTTCGCGGAGATCTCCGGCGCGTCCATGGCGGGGATGCCGATGATGTCCTCCACCTCGGTCTTCACCCGGACCGGGTCGGCGGCGGGCAGGTCGATCTTGTTGATGACCGGCAGGATCTCCAGGTCATGCTCCAGGGCCAGATAGGTATTGGCCAGGGTCTGGGCCTCCACGCCCTGGCTGGCGTCCACCACCAGCACGGCCCCCTCGCAGGCGGCGAGGCTGCGGCTCACCTCATAGTTGAAGTCCACGTGGCCCGGGGTGTCGATCAGGTTCAGCTGATAGTCCTTCCACCGCAGGGTCACCGCCCGGGCCTTGATGGTGATGCCCCGCTCCCGCTCCAGGTCCATGTTGTCCAGGATCTGGTCGGCCATCTGCCGGGCCTCCACCGCGCCGCACAGCTCGATGAGCCGGTCGGACAGGGTGGATTTGCCGTGGTCGATGTGGGCGATGATGGAAAAATTGCGGATGTTGTCCCGTTTCATAGATAGCTCTCCGCCTGCTCCGCGATCTGGCGCAGCTGGGCTGCCAGCTGCCGGAAGGAATCGGGGCTGATCCGGGGGGAGACGCTGGCGGCGGTGCGGCCCAGCAGGAAGTCCGCCGTCACGCCGTAGTAATCACAGGCCCGGCACACGAAGGCCAGTCCCGGCTCCCGGGCGCCGTTCTCATAGTGGCTCAAGAGCGCCTGGGAGATGTGCAGGTCGGAGGCCGCTTTCCGCTGGCTCACGCCCTTTTCCCGGCGCAGGCGGGCCAGGTTGGCGCAAAAATCACGCTCGCTCATGTGTTGTTTCCTCGCTTGCTGTGTGATAACGAACCGTATTATACCATGCCCCACCGCCCGGCGCAAGAGTCTCCGCCGCCGGGGGAGTTTTTTTCCGCGCCGCCTTGCATTTTCCCCATGCCCGTGCTATCATTTATTTAAAGTGATGCGGGGTCCGGCCCCGCAGCTCATCATACATACGACTGTTTATCGAGAGAGGAGAATCTGACATGTTCCAACAGCTGATCGACTCCCTGCGCGCCCGTCCCCGGAAGATCGTCTTCACCGAGGGCAACGACCCCCGTATCCTGGAGGCTGCCGCCCGGCTCCTGTCCGGCACCTTCCTGACCCCCATCCTCATGGGCAACGAGCTGGAGATCCTGGCCGCCGCCCAGAAGTACGGCTACAACATCCGCGGGGCCACGATCATCGACCCCAAGACCTACCATGACACCGATGCCATGGTCCAGAAGATGGTGGAGCTGCGCCACGGCAAGATGACCGAGGAGCAGTGCCGGGAGGCCCTGACCCACCGCAACTATTTCGGCACCATGCTGGTGGCCATGGGCCACGCCGACGCCCTGCTGGGCGGCGCGACTTATTCCACCGCCGACACGGTCCGTCCCGCCCTGCAGCTGATCAAGACCAAGCCGGGCAACAAGATCGTCTCCTCCTGCTTCATCATGGTCAAGCCCAGCCCCACCGGCGACAGGACCGTCCTGGCCATGGGCGACTGCGCCATCAACATCCACCCCACCGAGGACGACCTGGTGGAGATCGCCACCGAGACGGTGAAGTGCGGCCGCCTGTTCGGCATCGACCCCAAGGTGGCCTTCCTCAGCTACTCCACCTTTGGCTCCGGCAAGGGCGAGGACGTGGACAAGATGCGCAACGCCGCCGAGCGGGTGAAGGCCATCATGCCCAGCGTGCCCATCACCGGCGAGATGCAGTTCGACGCCGCCGTCAGCCCCGTGGTGGCCCACACCAAGTGCCCGGACGACCGGGTGGCCGGCTACGCCAACGTGTTCATCTTCCCCGACATCAACGCCGGCAACATCGGCTACAAGATCGCCCAGCGGCTGGGCGGCTTCGAGGCCTACGGCCCCATCCTGTGCGGCCTGAACGCCCCCATCAACGACCTGAGCCGCGGCTGCAACGCCGAGGAGGTCTACTCCATGGCCATCATCACCGCCGCCCAGGCCAACATGGTATAACAGTCCTATACATAAAAGATCGCTCCCCTGCCCAGCGGGCAGGGGAGCATTTTGCTGGGGGTGTTGCTGGGGAAATATATGTCAAGCCAAATGACAAAACGTGCTGCGGCGCGAACTCTGCGAGGCAGAGGCTGCTTTAGCCCCGGACCACCTCGAAGAAGATCTCGTCCGTGCCTGCGGGCAGGTCCTTCACGGTGAAGTAATGGAACTCGTTGTTATCCACCTTGCCCACGCTGGCATAGGGGCTCAGGCTCTTCAGCTTGTAGCCCGGCTTCAGGTTGAAGAAGTTCTCCGCCATATGGTAGGAAGCAAAGCTGCCGCTGCTGTCCAGGAATATGAACCGGGAGGTCCCGTCGCCGGCTCTGCAGCCGCCCAGCGGGTCCTTGATGGTGACCTGCAGCACCCGGGGCGCCTCGTCGCCGGAAACCATGGACATCTCCACGTCCTCGCCGGGGGCCAGCTCCAGGGTGTAGTACAGTCCGCAGTGGATATTATCGCCGCTGGGGCTCAGACCGTAGCCGCCGTCATAGCCGGGGCACTTGATGCCATAGCCGAAATTAACATACACGAACACGGTCAGGGCCACGTCCTGCTCATAGGCGCTGACCTCCACGGAGCGGAGTCCCCCGTCCGTCACGTTGTGGATGATCACGTGGCCGCCGCCCCGCAGGGTGTGGGTGTAGGTGTCGCCGTCGATGACGGGCTCATAGGCCTCGTGATAGAATGCACCGCTGTACTCGTGGAGGAACTCCCCTGTCTGTTTGCCGCAGCTGTCGCACCAGGCGTCCAGGGCCGGGCCGGAGGAGAAGTCTGCCACATGCGGGGAATCGGGCTTTGTCTTGGTGATACTGGCGGTAGGCACATAACCGGTGTAATCCCAGCCGGTAAAGCCATCCCAGTCATACTCGTGGTACACCACCTTGGTCCAGCCGTTCTCGTCGGGGCCCAGGCGGGACACCTCATAGGCGTTGCCGATGGTATAGACTACCGGGTAATTCGTCCCCGGGCCGGAGCGCATGCGGGTGTTCCACTGGCGGCACCACATGATGTCCTCGCCGGAGCGGTCCAGATCCCAGAAGGTCTCGGACCACTGCTGCATGAACTTGTCGTGGTCGGTGCCATTGTCATAGACGCCGTCGTCGATCTTGTCCCGCTTGGGCTTGATGAGGTTGGGGTTATCCAGGTTCCGCTCGGTGTGGGAGGCGGGGGCCTCATAGGTCACCACCGAGTCCTCCGGCTGCTGCTCCTCGCTGGCGGCGGGCATACTGGTGGGATAGCAGCCCACCAGCTCGTCGTACCGCAGCAGCATGGCGCAGACCTCTGCCCGGGTGGCCGCCGCGCCGGGACGGAGGGTGCCGTCCCCATAGCCGGTGATGATGCCGTAATCCAGGGCCCACTGCATGGCCATCTGGGCGTAGGGCTGCACGTCGCCGCCGTCGCTCCAGTTGCTCACCAGGCCGCCGGACCAGGGGGTGGGCTGGCCCGCCATGCGGTACAGCATGGCCGCCAGCTGCTCCCGGGTGATGACGCTGTCCGGGTCGAAGGTGGTCTCGGACGAGCCGTTCACCGCGCCCACGAAGCTTGCCCAGGACACCGCGTCCTTATAGTAGTCCGCCGTCAGGTCCTGGAAGGCGGCGCTCTGCCCCGGCTGGGGAGAGCCGGCCTCCCGCCAGATCATGGTCACCGTCTGGCCCCGGGAGGCGCAGGCGTTGGGGGAGAAGGTGTCCGCGCCGGTGCCGGTGACGATGCCGGCGGCGTAGGCCCGCTCCACCGTGTCCTTATACCAGGCGCTGTCCGCCACGTCCTTGAAGGTGCCGGTGGCCGTGATCTCCGGCTCGTCGGCCGCCGTCTCGGCGCTCTCAGCGCCGGTCTCATCGGCGGGGGCGGTGAAGCTCTCGCCCTGGGCCACCGCCGCAATGACGAACCGCTCCGCGCCCATGTCCACGCCCAGCACGTAGCAGGTGCTCCCGGCGGGAACGTTGGCCGCTGCCGCGCCGTCGGGGGCGCGGACTTCCACGATGTGGCCGCCCTCGATCACCTGGATCTCATAGCCGGGGCCGGTCCAGACCTCATAGCAGCCGCCGGTGGTCACGGTCCCGTCCTCGGGGAAGGCGTAATACTCGCCTGCCGCCGCGCCGGTGGCGACGGAGCCGCCGCCTACGATGACGCCGTTATCCCAGTCCTCGTTGTAGAACGTGTAAGGGATGGTCGCGGGTACGTCGCCGCCGTAGGACGTGATGTCGATGGTCACGGAGCCGCTGTCCGGCAGCAGGATGTCCACGCACCGGGAGCCGATGTCCATCTTGTCGGACTTGACCGTGGCGTTCTGCACCGACACATCCGTCTCGTTGTCCAGGAAGATGCGCATGTCGAAGCCCATCTGCGCCCGCTCCTCGCCGTTGGCGATGGGGGAGAGGGTGGTCTGGATGCTGTCGGTCTGGGTCACGTAGACGGCCTCGTTGTTACCGGCGCTGTCCAGACGGTTGTAGAAGGTCCCGGTGCTGTCCGTGAAATAGACCAGCTCCTCCGCGCCCTGATAAATCACCCTCTGGATGGCGTCCACCGCGCCGGTGAGGTCCACCGTCACGCCCTCCGCCACGGGGGCGGGTGCGTCCAGGGCCATGGTCTCCGGCAGGTCCTCCGCCGCCGGGGCCGCTTCCTCGCCCGCGGCCTCCGTCGTCTGGGCCGGGTCGGGCGCGGGCGCCTGCTCCTCGTCCGCCAGGGCGGTCACGGGCAGGCTCAGGATCATCAGCGCCGCCAACAGGGCGCTCAGCCATTTTTTCTTCATCTGTTTCCTCCTTTACTGGTCGAATAGTTTTTCGGCGTAGGTCATCAGCGCCTCCCGGTCCATTCCCTGGGAGATGATGTTGACCCACAGCCCCCGGGCCTCGTCGGCCCAGGCCAGGCTCATCCTTTCCTCGTCCTTGGTCAGCAGGGCGTACGCCCCGTTCACATAGGTCTGTTCACCCGCCTCGGGGGAGCCCACGTACATGGCGTAGCTCTCCTCCGGCTGGATCACCGTCAGGTCCAGCTCCACGGTGCTGCCCTGGCCGCCGCCGTACAGGGCCACCAGCATCCCGGGCAGGGAGTGGAACTGGATCAGGGAGTAGCCCTCCGGGGCGTTGTCCGGGTCGAACACCTTGTCCACCCGCTGGTCCGCGGGCAGGGCCGCCTCCCCGGCGGAGAACTGCCACCGGGCGTTCGGTCCGTCCCGGACCACCGCCAGATGGGGCCGGCTGCGGGCGAAGCCCTCGCTGCTGGCGTATACGGCGGTGAGAAGGCTCAGCACCACCGCCGCCAGGATCAGCCCCTGTACCGCGCGGCGGCGGAGCTTTCCCACGGCCCTGCGCCGGTCCCGCTGGGCCAGCGCCCGGCGGATGGTCTCCCGGCAGCGGCCGTCCGCCCCCTCCGGCGGCGCGGCGGCCGGGTCCGACCCCAGCGTGTCCAGCGCTCCGTCCAGGGCCGCCCCCTCCTGGCCCACCACCTGGGTCATCAGGCTTTGGAGCAGGGCGTCCTCCGGATCAATTGTCGGTCTGTTCCGATTCGTCATCGATGCACCGCTCCTTTTTCATCTCCCGCAGGGCGTTCCTGCGGGCCCTGGTCAGTTTCATCCGCACGCTGCCGGGCTTGCATCCGGCCAGCCGGGCCAGCTCCCGGTCGTCCAGACCCAGGATGTACCGGCCGCTGAGCAGCAGCTGATCGGCCTCCGACAGCCGGGGCCATACCCGGCGTAGGGCGTCCAGCTGCTCCTCCCGGACCATCAGTTCGTCCATGGACGGGCCGCCGCTGGGCTCGTCCTGCTCCTCCGGCAGCTCCGCCCGGTGACGGCGCACCACGTTCATGTGCTTGAGGTGGTTGATGGCCGTGTTTCTAACTATGATAACAATCATGGCGGGCAAAACGCAACGCTCCACCCGGCGCATGGTGTCCACATTCTCCACCAGCTTCACCAGCGCGTCCTGGACGATCTCCTCGGACTCCTGGGGGTCGGCGGTATATTTTCGCGCCGTGGAGAACATCAGCCGGCGGTACTGCTCGTACAGCCCCACCATGAACTCCTGGGCGTCTGTCTGGTCCTGGGTCAAGACGGAAGGCGGCATATCTGACCTCCTTGCTGTGGGTTCTATATATAATAAAACAGCTGAGAGGCGGATCTGCAACACCAAATTGTAATTTATAGAGAACTTTTGTAACTATTTTCCCGCCGCGGATGTGGCATAATGGCCGGGAGGTGAGGCAGATGGAGCGGGAGGACTATATGCGCCTGGCGCTGGAGGAGGCCCGGGCGGCCGCGGCGGCGGGGGACGTGCCGGTGGGGTGCGTCATCGCGGACGGGGCCGGACGGGTGATCGGCCGGGGCCGGAACCGGCGGGAGGAGCGGAAAAACGCCGTCCGCCACGCGGAGATCGAGGCCATCGAGGCCGCCTGCGCCGCGGTGGGCTCCTGGCGGCTGGACGGGTGCGCCCTGTATGTGACGCTGGAGCCCTGCCCCATGTGCGCCGGGGCGGTGATCAACGCCCGCATCCCCACGGTGGTGTACGGGGCGAAGGAGCCCCGGACCGGCTCCTGCGGCAGCGTGATCAACCTGTTCGAGGAGCGCTACGGCCACCGGCCCGCCGTGTACGGCGGGGTGCTGGCCGGGGAGTGCGCGGCGGTGCTGCGGTCGTTTTTCGAGGCCATGCGGTGAGAGAATTCACATTTTTGCCACAGGAAACCGGAGAACTGTTCATTTTTCCCGGGTATAGTGGGTGCATTCCAAAATGGGAGGACGACCGATGCGAGGGAAAAAACTGTTCTGCGCCCTGCTGGCGGCGCTGCTGCTGACGGGCTGCGCCCAGGGGGATCTGAAGGACCCGGCGGAGACGGCGGAGAGCGCCGCACAGGCGACCGACGCGCCGGAGAGCGATGCGCCGGAGACGGCCGCGCCGGAGAGCGGCGATGCCGCCGTGGCCGGGGCCGTGACCGTCCAGGTCAGCGACGACGGCGTGCTGGTGGACGGCGAGAGCGCCGGCGCCGGCCCGGAGGGGGCGGTCTATACCGCCCATGACATCGTCTATTACGAGGCCGGCCGCGACTTCACCTACGGCGAGGGCACGGCGGCGGATGAGCACACCGCCGAGGAGGCGGCGGAGCACACCGTGGTGCACATCGCCGCGCCGGGGACATATATCCTGTCCGGGTCCATGAGCCGCGGACAGATCGCGGTGGACCTGGGGGAGGACGCCAAGGAGGACCCGGACGCGGTGGTCACGCTGGTGCTGAACGGGCTGGACGTGACGTGCTCTGTGGCCCCGGCGGTGATCTTCTATAACGTATATGAGTGCGACCAGGCGGGCGACCAGGGCGACGCGCCGGATCTGGCGGCCGCCGGGGCCCGGGTGGTGATCGCCGACGGCACGGAGAATAATATCGACGGCTCCTATGTGGCCCGGATCTACAAGTCCTATACCCTGAACGAGGCGGGCACCGCCGTCACCGACAGCAAGAAGCTGCACAAATACGACGGGGCCTTCTACTCCAAGATGAGCATGACCGTCTCCGGCGGCGAGGCCGGCACCGGCGTGTTGAACATCACCGCCGAGAACGAGGGCCTGGACACGGAGATGCACCTGGCCATCGACGGCGGTGTCATCAACATCGTCTCCGGCAACGACGGCATCAACTGCAACGAGGACAACGTCTCCGTGGTGACCGTCAACGGCGGCAGCGTCTCCATCCGGGTGTCCGGCGACACCGGCGAGGGGGACGGCATCGACTCCAACGGCTGGCTGGTCATCAACGGCGGCACCGTCATCGCCCAGGCCTGCTCCAACAGCGGCGACGGGGGCATCGACGCGGAGGAGGCCATCTGCCTCAACGGCGGCACGGTGATCGCCACCGGCAATATGCTGGACCCCATCACCGTCTCGGACCCGTGCTGCGCCCTGTTCTCCTTCGCCCGGCGGCAGTCCGGCGGGACGCGCTACGCCCTGACCGGGTCGGACGGGAGCGAGTTGATGACCTTCACGGCGGAGAACGACCACACCTATCTGCTCATGACCGGCCCCGCCCTGACGGCGGGGGAGGGATACGCCCTCTATGCCGACGGCACGCCGGTCCAGGCCGTCCCCGGCGGTGGGGGCATGGGCGGCAGGATGCCCGGCGGGTTCGGCCCCCAGATGGCCGGGGGCGACCGGCAGGAGGAGCCGCCCGAAGCGCCCGACGGCGAACAGCCCGAGATGCCCGACGGCGAACAGCCGCAAATGCCCGAGGGTGAGCGGCCCGAAGCGCCCGACGGCGAACAGCCGCAAATGCCCGAGGGTGAGCGGCCTGAAATGCCTGAGGGCGAATGGCCCGAGATGCCCGACGGCGAATGGTCCGAAATGCCGGACGGCGAACAGCCTGAGATGCCCGACGGCGGCTTCGGCCCCTGGGGCGGACAGCAGGACCAGGCGGCCGGCGAGCTGACCGACGCCTTCACCCTCCAGCCCGGCATGAACCAGTTCGGCTCCGCCGCTCCCGCGGCATAAAAAATGACCGCCTCCCCATCCGGGGAGGCGGTGCGTTTATATCCGATGTGCCGGGCGGGGCCTAATCGGGCCAGCGTCAGTCCGCGATGGGCAGGCCCTGGAGGTACCGGCGGAGCATGTCGAAGGCGTGGTTGGCGGCCAGCGCCCGCACCCGCTGCCGGCGGGTGCCCAGGCGCAGCTGGCGGACCCAGACGTTTTCCCCGTCCGCCAGGCCCACGAACACGGTGCCCACGGGATGAACGCCGTCCCCGTCCGGGCCGGCCAGGCCCGTGGCGGACAGGCCGATGTCCGCGCCGGCGGCCAGGCGGACGCCTTTGGCCATGGCGGCGGCGGTCTCATAGGACACCGCGCCCTTTTCCTCGATCATGGCCCGGTCGATGGCCAGCATGGCGGCCTTCACCTCGTTGCAGTAGGTCACCGCGCCGCCCTTGAAGACCGCCGACGCGCCGGGCAGGGCGGTGAACCGGGCGCCGATGAGCCCGCCGGTGAGGCTCTCCGCCGCGGCGAAGGTGACGCCCCGCTCCTTCAAAAGCTCCAGGCACAGCGCCTCCAGGCTGTCCACGTCCACGCCGTAGACCACGTCTCCCAGCTCGGAGCGGACCATATCCACCACCGGGGCGCACAGCGCCTCCGCTGCCGCCTCGTCGTGGGCCTTGGCGGTGACCCGGAGCATCACCTCGCCCACCTTGGCATAGGTGGCCAGGGTGGGGTTGGCCATCTGCTCCATCCGCGCACGCAGCCGGTCCTCCACGGCGCTCTCGCCCATGCCGAACACCCGGATCTGGTGGGAGAAGATGGTCTCGTCGGAGAGGCTCTTGATGTAGGGCACGGCCCGGTGCTGGAACATAGGGATGCACTCGTTGGGCGGGCCGGGCAGCATGATCACGTGCACCCCGCCCTCCTCGAAGGCGCAGCCCGGCGCGGTGCCCCAGTCATTGTGCAGCACTGTGCATCGCTCCGGCAGGTATGCCTGCTGCATGTTGTTTTGCGTGAACCGGATGGAGGTGTTTTTGGCGAACCAAGCCTTCAGGGCCTCCCCCTCCTCGGGGTGGTACTCCATCTTCCGGCCGAAGCGCTCCGCCAGCACGTTCTTCGTCAGATCGTCGTAGGTGGGGCCCAGCCCGCCGGTGGTGATGATCAGATCGGCCCGGCCCTTGGCGATGTCCACCGCCTCGGCCAGGCGGGCGGGGTTGTCCCCCACCACCGTGTGCCAGTAGACGTTCACCCCCAGCCCGGAGAGCAGATCGCTCAGGTCGGCGGCGTTGGTGTTGACGGTGTTGCCCAGCAGCAGCTCCGTGCCCACGCAAAGGATCTCACAGTTCATGGTATCTCTCCTACCTCTTGATGGCCCCCTTGTGTAACGGGGCTTTTTATCGCCGTAGGCGATACTATATCGACGGCCCCCTTGTGCAAAGGGGGCTGGCTCCGGCGTCAGCCGGAGACTGAGGGATTGTCATGTCGGTCCTGCTGCGCAGTAACAACCCCTCCGAGCGCCGCGAGCGGCGCCCACCTCCCCTTGCACAGGGGAGGCTTTCAATGCTCAAAACGCAAAGTTGCCGTTCACGAACACGGGCACTTCCTCCCCGCCGCGGGTGAGGCCCGTGATAGAAAGGTCCGCCGTGCCCACCATGAAGTCCACGTGGTTGATGGACTGATTCAGGCCCGCGGCCTTCTGCTGCTCCTCAGTCATGTCCGCCCCGCCCTTGACGCAGGTGGGATAGGAGGAGCCGAAGGCCAGGTGGCAGGAGGCGTTCTCGTCGAACAGCGTCTCGTAAAACAGGATGCCCTTGCGGCGGATGGGGCTGTCGTAGGGCACCAGGGCCACCTCCCCCAGATAGTGGGAGCCCTCGTCCAGCTCGATGGAGTGGCGCAGGATGTCCTCCCCCTGGGCCGCGTGCACGTCCACGATGCGGCCGCCCTGAAAGTCCAGATAAAAGTCTGTCACCAGATTCCCGTCCAGAGCCAGGGGCAGGGCCGCATACACCCGGCCGTCCACCCCGTCCCACTGGGGGGCGGTGAAGATCTCCTCGGTGGGCATGTTGGCCACGAACTCGATCCCGTCGGCGCTGGCCTCGCTGCCGCCCTGCCAGACGTGGTTCTCGGGCAGCTGGATGGTCAGGTCGGTGCCCAGGGAGTTCGTATAGTGCAGGCTCTTGAAGTCATAGCCGTTCAGCGCCTCACAGCGCCGGGCCACGGTGGCGATGTGCTCCCGCCAGCGCTGTACGGCCTTGCCGTCGCCGGTGATGCGGCAGACGTCGAAGATGGCGTCCCACAGCGCGTCCATGGCATCGGCCTCAGGCAGCTCCGGGAAGGCCTTCGCCGCCCAGGCGGGGACGGGATAGGCGCCGATGGACCACTGGAAGCGGCTGGCGGTCATGGCGTCATAGTACGCCCGGTTGCCCTCGCCGGCCGCCCGCTGCCAGGCCTGGATGCGCTTGGGGTCCGCGCCCTTGAGAAGCTCCGGGTCCTCGCCGATGATGGCCAGGTTGGGCGCTTTTTTCTCCAGCAGCCAGTCCCATTTCGCCTTCATATAGGCCGGGTACTGGAAAAACACCGCCTCGTCCGCCCGCAGGTACTTCTCCCGCTCGATGAAGTCGTCGTGCCAGTCCACGATCACCTCCCGGGCGCCGCAGTCGTAGCAGGCCGCCGCGCACATCCTTGCCAGGGGCGCGCACGCCACCGGCGCGTTGATCCGCGCCGTCTGCCCGGGCTGTACGTTCATGCCGATCTCCACCAGAAGGTGGGCGTATTCATTCAGCTTCGCGTCAAAATCCTTCACCATTTTATCAGTATCCTATCTTCACGAATTCGATGCCGGCGACCGCCTCGGCCACCAGCGCGTCCACGTCCAGGGCGGATTCCGCCTCCCGGACCTTTTTGATCTTGGGGTGGGTGCAGGGGTGCCGGGGGGTGAACACGGTGCAGCAGTCCTCGTAGGGCAGGATGGAGGTGGCAAAGGTGCCGATGCGCTCGGCGACGGCGATGACCTCCTTTTTGTCCATGCCCACCAGGGGCCGCAGCACCGGCCGGTCGGCGCAGTCCTCGGTGGCGGCCATGGCCTCCATGGTCTGGCTGGCCACCTGGCCCAGGCTCTCCCCGGTGACGATGGCGCCGCATTTATTGTCCTCCGCCACGGCGCAGGCGATGCGCATCATCATCCGGCGCATGATGAGGGTGAAGTAGTCCTCCGGGCACTTGTCCCTGATTTCCTCCTGGATGTGGGTGAAGGGCACGATCTGCAGGTTCATCCGCCCGCACCAGGGCACCAGCAGCTTCGCCAGGTCCAGCACCTTCTGCTTGGCCAGCTCCGAGGTGTAGGGGAAGGAGAAAAAGTGCACCGGGATCAGCCGCATGCCCCGCTTGGCCATCATCCAGGTGGACACGGGGCTGTCGATGCCGCCGGAGAGCAGCGTCACCGCCGCCCCGGCGGTGCCCACGGGCAGGCCGCCGGCGGCCTCGATGGGCGCGCCGTGGACGTAGGCCGCCCGGTCCCGCACCTCCAGGTGGACGGTGAATTCGGGCTGGTGCATGTCCGCAGTCAGGTTAGAGAACGCGTCGTTCAGCTCCCCGCCCACGTACTGGCTCAGCTGCACGCTGGTCATGGGGAAGCTCTTGTCCCCCCGGCGGGACTCCACCTTGAAGGTGCGTGCGGAGGCCAGTTCGTCGTGGAGATATTCCTTGGCCTTGGCCAGGATGGCCTCCGGCGTCTTCTCGCAGGCGGCGGCCCGGGTCATGGTCATGATGCCGAACACCTGCCGCAGGGCCCGGAAGGCCCCGTCCACGTCGCAGTCCTCGCTCTGGGGCTCCACGTAGATGATGGACTGGTGAGCGATCACCTCGAAGCGGCCGAAGCGCTTCAGGCGCCGGCGGATGTTGGAGAGCAGCTTCTGCTCAAAGGAGCGCTTGTTCAGGCCCTTGAGGACCACCTCGCCCTCCTTGAGAAGGATCATATCGGTCATATCACAAACTCACTTCAACTGGAATGTACGGTATTGGATGGCCTCGGCCAGGTGCATGGCCTGGATGCGCTCCGCGCCGTCCAGGTCCGCGATGGTCCGGGCCACCCGGAGGATGCGGTCATAGCTGCGGGCGGTGAGGCCCAGGGCCTCGTAGGCCCCCTTCATCAGGGCGGAGCCCTCCGGGTCCAGGCCGCAGAAGGCCTCCATCTCCGCCGGGCCCATCCGGGCGTTCTCCAGCACGGCAGTGCCCGCGAACCGCTCCCGCTGGGCGGCGCGGGCGGCGTCCACCCGCTCCTTGATGGCGGCGGAGCTCTCCCCGCCGGGGCGGGCCTCCAGCTCCTCGTATTCCAGAGCCGGGACCTCCACCATGATGTCGATCCGGTCCAGCAGCGGGCCGGAGATCTTGCCCTGGTACTCCCGGACGGACCGCTCCGTGCACCGGCACCGGCCGGAGGGGTGGCCGTACCAGCCGCAGCGGCAGGGGTTCATGGCGCACACCAGCATGAACCGGCTGGGATAGGTGACGGTGCCGCTGGCCCGGGAGACGGTGACCTCCCCCTCCTCCAGGGGCTGGCGCAGCAGGTCGATCACGTCCCGGTGGAATTCCGGCAGCTCGTCCAGGAACAGCACCCCGTTGTGGGCCAGGCTCATCTCCCCCGGCCGCAGGTCCGCCCCGCCGGCCAGGGCCTGGCGAGAGGCGGTCTGGTTGGGAGCCCGGAAGGGCCGGCGGACCACCACGGGGTTCTCCGCCGTGGTGAGCCCCGCCACGGACCAGATGGCCGTGGTGCGCAGGGCCTCCTCCCGGTCCATGTCCGGCAGGATGCCGGGCAGGCGCTTGGCCAGCATGGATTTGCCCGCTCCCGGCGGGCCCACCATGAGCACGTTGTGTCCCCCGGCGGCGGCCACCTCCAGGGCCCGCTTGACGTTCTCCTGGCCCTTCACCTCGGCGAAATCCGGCACAGGTGCGCTGTCCGGATCGATGACGCCGGGGGCGGCGGGCTCCATCTCCCGCTCTCCCGCCAGGAAGGCCGTGAGCTGGCGGACGTTCTCCACCGGGTATACCTGCAGTCCCTGGGCGAAAGCCGCCTCAGCGGCGTTGTCCCGGGGCACGAACAGCCGCCTGGCCCCGGCGGCCTCCGCCGCCAGCGCCATGGGAAGAGCCCCGGAAACAGGCCGGAGCTGTCCCGTCAGGGACAGCTCGCCAAAAAACATGTCCTCCGGCCGGGGGGCCTTGCACTGGCCCGTGGCCGCCAGGATCCCCAGCAGCACCGGCAGGTCATAGACCGTGCCGGCCTTTTTCGTGTCCGCCGGGGCCAGATTCACCGTGATGCGGCTGACCGGGAAGTCCCAGCCGTTGTGCTTGATGGCGGCCCGGACCCGGTCGGCGGCCTCCTTCACGGCGGCGTCGGGCAGGCCCACCATGTCCAGCCGGGGCAGCCCGGAGGAGATGGACACCTCCAGCTCCACCTCATACCCGCCTATTCCTTTGATGCCAAGGGAACGGATGCGTGCGTACATGGGGCTACCTCTTTTCATCTCAAATGTCCGAAGGGCGACATTATGGAAGGCTCCCTTGTGCAAAGGGAGCAGTCACCGCCGTCAGGCGGTGACTGAGGGATTGTTACAACCCCTCCGGCCGCTTTTGGCGGCCACCTCCCCTTACACAGGGGAGGCTTTCAAAGCGGTGTGCGCCTTGCGGCGCGGGGGTGTTATTCCTCCGTGCCTACGATCGCGATATGCAGCTCGTCCAGCTGCTTTTGCTCCACGGCGGAGGGGGCGCCCATCATCACGTCCTGGGCGTTCTTGTTCATGGGGAAGGGGATGATCTCCCGGATGGAGGCCTCGCCGGCCAGCAGCATCACCATCCGGTCCACGCCCGGGGCGATGCCCGCGTGGGGGGGCGCGCCGTAGCAGAAGGCGTTGTACATGGCCGGGAACTTGCTCTTCACGTCGGCCTCGCCCAGGCCCACCATCTCGAATGCCTTGACCATGATCTCCGGGTCGTGGTTGCGCACCGCGCCGGAAGAAAGCTCCACGCCGTTGCACACCAGGTCGTACTGATAGGCGTAGATGTCCAGGGGGTCCACCTCGCCCTTTTCCGCCTTTTCCAGGATCTCCAGGCCACCGTTGGGCATGGAGAAGGGGTTGTGGCAGAACTCCAGCTGGCCGGACTCCTCGCCAATCTCGAACATGGGGAAGTCCACGATCCAGCAGAACTCATAGCGCTTCTCGTCCATATGGCCGGGCACAGCCGCGCCCAGCATCTTCAGGGCCACGCCCGCGGTCTTGCGGGCGGCGTCCGCCGTGCCGGCGGCGATGAGGCCCAGGCTGCCGGGGGCCATGCCCAGCTCCTTGAGCGCATCCTCGTGACCGGCGAAGAACTTGGCCACGCCGCCCACCAGGGCGCCCGTGTCATCCATGCGCACCCAGTAGGGCTTCTGGCCCGCCTGGACGGCCACGTCGTCGCAGAGCTTGTCGATCTGCTTGCGGGTCAGCTCCGCGCCGGTGCAGGGCACCAGCTTCACCATGGCCGCCTCCTGGAAGGGGGCGAAATCGGTGCTCTTCGCCAGGGCGGTCATGTCCCGCAGCGTCAGGTCGATGCGCAGGTCCGGCTTGTCGGTGCCGTAGGTGTCCAGCGCGTCATTGTAGCGGATGCGCCGGAAGGGGGGCTGGGAGGCGATATCATAGATGCCGTACTTGGCGAACACCGGCGGCAGCACGTCCTCGATGACGGCGAACACGTCCTCCTGGCCGGCGAAGGCCATCTCCATATCCAGCTGATAGAACTCGCCGGGGGACCGGTCGCCCCGGGCGTCCTCGTCCCGGAAGCAGGGGGCGATCTGGAAGTACCGGTCGAAGCCGGAGGTCATGAGCAGCTGCTTGAACTGTTGGGGGGCCTGGGGCAGGGCATAGAACTTGCCCGGGTGCTTCCGGGCCGGCACCAGGTAATCCCGGGCGCCCTCCGGGCTGGAGGCCGTCAGGATGGGGGTGGTGATCTCCAGGAAGCCGTGGTCGATCATGGCGCTGCGCAGGGCTGCCACCACGTTGCACCGCAGGATGATGTTCTTTTTTACCTCCGGGTTGCGCAGATCCAGGTACCGGTATTTCAGGCGGATGGCCTCGTCGGCCTGGCGGCTGCGGTTGATCTCGAAGGGCAGCTCGTTATACTGGCAGCGGCCCAGCACCTGGACCGTCTCGGGGACGATCTCGATGTCGCCGGTGGGGAGCTTGGGGTTCTTGCTGTCCCGCTCCCGGACCGTGCCGGTCACAGAGACGGTGCTTTCTTTGGAGATGGCCCGGAAGGCCCGGACCATGTCATCGGTCTCGGCCACCACCTGGGTGGTGCCGTAAAAGTCCCGGATCACCGCGAAGGCCAGGGCGGAGCTCACCACCCGGACGTTCTCCAGCCAGCCGACGATCTTCACCTTCTGCCCGGCGTTCTCCAGCCGCAGCTCATTGCAGGTATGGGTGCGCATTTGTGTCATGTTTCGTTCTCCTTCACCGGTTTGACCGGCTCTTTCAAATTCTCCCGGATAAGGGCGGCCGCCTCCTGGCAGGACACGGTCACCTGGCCGCCGGAGCGCAGGTCCTTCAGACCTACGGTCCCGGCCTCCCGCTCGCTCTCCCCCACCACCACGGCGTAGGGGACGGCCAGCTTATCGGCATAGGCGAACTTCGCCTTTGTCTTTTTCTTCTCAGTATAGACCTGGGTGCGGACCCCGCCGGCCCGCAGCGCCGCGGCGCAGCGCACGGCGTAATCCAGCTCCTCCCCCAGTGGGATCACCAGCGCGTCGCAGGGGGCGGTGGGCAGCTCGTCGCTCAAAAGGCCCTGCTCCTGCAGGATGTAGAACAGCCGGGTCACGCCGATGGACAGGCCCACCCCGGGCAGCTTTTTGTCCGTGTAGTACCCGGCCAGGTCGTCGTACCGGCCGCCGGAGCAGATGCTCCCCACCTCCGGGTGGTCCAGCAGCTGGGTCTCATACACCGTGCCGGTGTAGTAGTCCAGTCCCCGGGCGATGGTCAGGTCCACCCGCCACGCCTCGTCCGGCACCCCCAGGCCCGGCAGCAGCGCCGTCACGGCCTTCAGTTCCGCCAGGCCGGCGTCCAGGGTCTCGTTTTTCCCGGCCAGCGCCTCCAGCGTGGCCATGGGATCGCCGGACGCCAGTATGTCCAGAAGCTCCGCCGCCTTTTCCGGCGTCATGCCCAGCTCCGTGAGGATGGCGGCCACCTTTTCCCGGCCGATCTTCTCCAGCTTGTCCACCGTGCCCAGCACGGCGGCGGCCTGCTCTCCCACGCCCAGCAGGGCGAACAGGCCGTTGAGGATCTTGCGGTTGTTGATGCGGATGCAGAACCGCCGGATGCCCAGGCTCCGCAGGGCCTGGCAGATGACGGCGGGCATCTCCGCGTCGTTGGCGATGTCCAGCTCGCCGTCGCCGATCACGTCGATGTCGGCCTGATAGAATTCCCGGAACCGGCCCCGCTGGGCCCGCTCCCCCCGGTAGACCTTGCCGATCTGATACCGGCGGAAGGGGAAGGTGAGCTGGCCGTAGTTCATGGCCACATATTTGGCCAGGGGGACCGTCAGATCGAACCGCAGGGCCAGGTCGCTGTCGCCCTTGGTGAAGCGGTAGATCTGCTTTTCTGTCTCGCCGCCGCCCTTGGCCAGCAGGATCTGGGCCGACTCCACGGCGGGGGTGTCGATGGCGGTGAAGCCGTACAGCTCATAGGTCCGGCGCAGCGCGTCCAGCACCGCGTTCATCTGGGCCTGGGAGGCGGGCAGCAGCTCCATGAACCCGGACAGGGTCCGGGGCTTGATACGTTCCATAGTCGCTCCTCGTGTCATTGGGGATAAAGACAGCGGCATGAAGCGGCGGCCGGGCTCCGGCCGCCGTCTGCGCGCTCAGTCGGTCATCTTCTCGTCTTGGGGTTGACGATGTCGCGCCAGGCGAAGTCGCCCCGGCGCAGGCCCTGGATGAGCACCTCCGCCGTGGCCATGTTGGAGGCGAAGGGGATGTTGTGGTTGGCGCACAGCAGGGCGATCTCGTTCACCGGGCCGAACAGCTCCGGGTGATAGGGGTCGGCGAAGAACAGCACCAGGTCGATCTCGTTGTAGGCGATGCGGGCGCCGATCTGCTGCACGCCGCCCTGGGCGGCGCCCATGTACAGCTCGATGGGCAGGCCCGTGGCCTCGCTGACCAGCTTGCCGGTGGCGTTGGTAGCGACGATGTTGTGCTCCGCAAGGATCCCGCAGTAGGCGATGCAGAACTGCACCATCAGCTCTTTCTTTCCGTCGTGTGCCATCAATGCGATATTCATAGACAGTCTCCGATCTATAGAGTGGCCGGCCGGGACGGGGTCCCGGCAGCCCGGATTTGTTCGTTCGTTTTATTGCAGGAGCGTCAGCTCGTTTTCGGTCTGCTGGGTGCTGGTCTTGAAGTCGAAGTAATACTGCAGCACTTCCCGGGCCATGGTGGCCAGGTTCGCGCCCACGGCGCCGTTCTCCAGGGCCACGGCCACCGCGATCTCCGGGTCCTCATAGGGGGCATAGCAGATGAAGAAGGCGTCGTTGGTGCCGAAGCCGGTCTCGGTGGTGCCGGTCTTGGCGGCCACGGTATAGGCGAAGCCGGCGAAGGGGATCCGGGCGGTGCCTTCCGTCACGGCGCCCCGCATCCCCGAGTGGATCAGATCCCAGGTCTCCTGGGTGGTCTGGATCTGATCGATCACCTCCGGCTCCCGCTCGTAAACGCTCTCGGAGTAATCGTAGCTGGAGGCGGACTTGAGGATGGAGCAGCTGTAGGTGGTGCCGGAGTTGGCGATGGCCGCGCAGTACCGGGCCAGCTGGATGGGGGTCACCAGGGTGAAGCCCTGGCCGATGGAGGCCTGGATGGTGTCGGCGGCGAACCAGCTGGCCTCCCGCCGGCCCTCGTAGCGCCACGCCTTGTACTCGGGGGAGGCTACCTGGCCCACCTCCTCGTACAGCTCGATGCCCGTGGGCTCGCCCAGCCCCAGCATGGCGGCGTACTTGTCGATGTTCTTGATGGTGATCAGGTCGCCCGTGGAGTAGAAGAAGAAGTTGCAGCTGTAGGTCAGCGCCTTGTCCACGGTGAGGGCCCCGTGCCGCGCGGTGCAGCCGGGGGCGTAGCCCGCGTCCTTGTATTTCTCGTAGACGCCGGTGCAGACGAACTCCGTGTCCTTGTCGATGAAGCCCTCCGCCAGGGCCGCCAGGGCCATGCAGGGCTTGAAGGTGGAGCCGGGAGAGTACAGGCCCTGGAGGGCACGGTTCAGCATGGGCCGGCTCTCGTCCTCATTCAGGACCGAGAAGTCCTGCAGGAAGGTATCCAGGTTGTAGGTGGGGTAGGTGGCGATGCACAGCGGCTCGCCGGTCTTCACGTCGATGACCACCAGGGAACCGCCCTCGATCAGGTCCCGCAGCTGGTCCAGCTCTCCCGCCGCCCGGTGCTGGGCGTTGGTGACCTCGGTCTGGGCGTTGGTGTTGGTGATATAGGTGGCCAGGGCGGTCTCGCCGGCGCCCTGCAGCTCGATGTCCAGGGTCAGGTAGATGTTGTTGCCCGGCTGGGGGACCTTTTCATAGACGGTGCTGGTGACCACGCCCTCGCTGGTGCTGGTCAGCCAGGCCAGACCGTCGGTGCCGTGGAGCAGGTCCTCGAAGGCGGCCTCCGCGCCGGATTTGCCCACCGTGGCGTTCAGGGGATAGCCCTTGTCCTTGTAGGTCTCATACTCCTCCGCGCTCATCAGGCCGGTGTAGCCCAGGATGTGGGGGGCGTAGGAGGTGTTGTACTCGCGGACATAGCCCACCTGCACGTCCACGCCGGGAAGGTCCGCCTCCATGAGGGAGGTGATGGTGCTGATGTTCACGTCCTGAGCGAAGATATAGTCCGCGGTGGCGATGTCGTAGCGCACGTTCACCGCGTAGCGGATGGCGGCGATGACGCGCATCTCAGCGGCGGAGTAGTTGCCGTCGATGCCGTAGCGGGTGCGCATCTCGGCCATGACCTCCACGGCGGAGGCGTCCTCGTCCAGCTTGTTGGCCTTCAGCCAGGCGTCCATCAGCAGCCGCTGGGTGGCGGACATGTCCGTGAACTCCCAGGGGGTGGAGGCGGTGATGGGCAGCTCGTCGTTGTAGCTGTCGCCGTTGGCCTCGATGATTTGGCACATGCGCAGGATGTCGGCGTTGATCTCGTTGTTGTCCAGGCCGGCGTAGAACAGCTCGTTCTCGTTGATGAGCAGGTTGTTGCAGTTGCGGTTGGACACCAGCAGCCGGCCGTACCGGTCCATCATGTTCCCCCGGGCGGCGATGATGGCCTCCTCGGTGGAGATGGATTCGGTGGACTCCAGGTATGCCTGGTTCCCGCCCTTGATCTGCAGCTGGTAGAGGGTGACGAAAAACAGCGCCAGCACCGCCACCAGGACCATGCCCAGGAAGGCCAGCCGCCCGGGACTGATGAGCTTTCTCATGTGGGTTCCTTTCTGCCGCCGTCACCGGCCCATGGGCCGGGAGGCGATCAGCTTGCAGGGGACATATACGACCATGCCCAGGATCAGGCTGTAGAGGACCTGGATCAGGCCCGTCCGCCAGACGGGCCAGTCACCCCCGCTGCCCAGCAGGGCCGCCCGGAAGGCGCGCACGTCCTCGTCCAGGAAAAACAGGAACGGGAACATCTGGCACAGGGCGATGACCGCCAGGGTCAGCAGGGACAGCGCGATGAAGGACACGAGACCCTTGTGGAGCATATATTTTCCCAGCACGCCGGTGAAAAATCCGGCGGTGGGCAGCAGCACCGTGAACAGCGCCACGCTGTTGGCATAGGCGATGTCGGAGAAGATCCCCGCCACAAGGCCCACCATGCCGCCCCAGAGGCCGCCCTCGAACAGGCCCACCGCCACCACCGCCGACGGCACCAGCATGGGGCGCACGCCCAGCACCGGTATCCGGACCAGCACCATGTCCTGGAGCACGAACAGCACCACCAGCATCAGCCCGTAGGCGATGGACCGCCGCAGCTTGGAAAGGTCGATCAGATCGAGCAGCATGGCCTTACTCCTGAATGGTGAAGTCGGTGATGACGAACACCTGGGTCAGACTGCCCAGGTCGCAGGCGGGCTCCACCACGCCGTAGATGGTCTGGCCGTTGCCCTCGCTGAGCACGGCGCTGATATAGCCGATGATCAGTCCCTGGGGGATGGAGCCTCGGCCGGAGGTGAGCACCGCCTCGCCCTCCACCAGCTGGGCGTTCTCGGACAGGTAGGTCAGGCGCAGCTCGTTTTGCTGCATCAGCGAGAACTCGCCCACGCACATGCCCACCGCGCCGGCCTCGCCCACCAGGGCGCCTACGTCGATGCCGGAGTCCACCACGGTGCGCACGGTGCACCAGCTGTCCCCCAGCTCGATGATCTGGCCCACCAGGGCCCCGTACTCGGTGATGACGCAGTCGCCCACCTCGATGGGGTTGGTGGCGTTGTCAGAGCCCTTGGAGATGCGGAAGGTGCTCTCCCAGTTGGAGCTGGACCACTCGGTGATCTTGGCGGATTCCAGCACGTAGTCGGTGTGCCGCTGCGCGAAGTTGAGCAGCTCCCGCAGCCGGACGTTCTCCTCCTCGAACTCGTTGGCGCTGATGATGGACTGCTGGGCCTCGGCCAGCTGGGCCCGGAGGGCGTTGTTCTCCGCCACCAGCTGATCGTATTCGTAGATATAGCCGTAGATGCCCTCGATCCACTCGGCGGCGGAGGAGGCGGCCTGGCCCACCGCACTGGACAGGGACCCGGTCACGTTGGCCAGCAGCCCGGCCCGGCCCTTCAGCAGCGCCGCCGCTATGGCGGCGATCAGCACCACGGCCATGACGGCCGCGCCGATCCGCGGGCCGTATTTTTTGATGTATTGCTTCAAGGCAGCTTAACTCCCGCTTTAGAAAGCATCGTTCCCAAAAGGCACAGGGGAAGGCCCACCACGTTGTAGTAGTCCCCCTCGATCCGCTCCACGAAAAGCCCCGCCCGGCCCTGATAGCCGTAGGCCCCGGCCTTGTCCATGGGCTCGCCGGTGGCCACATAGGCGTCGATCTCGGCGTCGGTCATCTCCCGGAAGAACACCCGGGTCATCGCCAGGCGGGTGTCGTTATAGAAGGGGACAGTCGGATACACGCCGTACCGCACCAGGCTCACGCCGGTGTACACCTGATGCTCCCGGCCGGAGAGCATCCGCAGCATCCGCCGGGCGTCGGCCTCGTCCCGGGGCTTGCCCAATATCTGGCCGTTGATCCCCACCACCGTGTCCGCGCCGATCACCAGCGCCTCGGGGTGGGCCCGGGCCACTTGGCGGGCCTTTTCCAGGGACAGGTACCAGGCCGTCCGGCCCGCTTCCCCCTCCGCCTCCTTGGGCGGCTCCTCCGGCCCCGGGGCGGGGACGACGGTGAAAGGCAGGCCGAAATATCCCATGAGCTCCTGCCTCCGGGGGGAGGCCGAGGCCAATATCAGTTCCATAGAGCTCCTTTCTGGTAGGCGCCCCGGCTGGCGTTGATGGGAACGTAATCGTTTTTCCCCTTGTACCGCTCCGTCACGTTCACGCACTCCCGGGGGCTCTCGGTGGTGAACAGAAGCCGCAGGCCCCACAGGCCCGCGTCGGCATAGACCTCCGGCCGGTCGGCCAGGAAGATCTTCCGGCTGTCGTAGACCGTGTTCCGGCAGCCGAACTCCTTCGTCACCGGATACACGCCGCCGAAGGCGTCGCTCATGCTGGTGGGGGTGGCGCAGGCGCAGCGGCCGGCGCTGTTGCGGATCAGGCAGTGGTCGGTGACCATCACCGGCACGCGGCCGTAGACCACCATCTCGGTGGGGGCGGAGCGGGTCATGGCGGCGATCTGCCGGGCGGTCATCTCGCAGGAGACGGTCACCGAGGCGAACCCGGCCCGGCCCAGCCGGTCCAGGGTCAGGGAGTTGGCCACGTTCAGGGCCAGATCCCCCCGCACGGTCATGCCCGCCCGCCGGGCCGCGGGCAGCAGTCCCATGCTCCCCGCCACCACCTGGCGTATGCCCAGGGTCCGCAGGGCGGCCAGCAGCTCCTCCAGCACCGGCATCTCCGCCTGGCTCAGCACCGGCGGCAGCACCGCCGCGATCTGGGTGCCCCGGGAGCGGAAATGCTCCACGCCCTGGGCCCCCGCCGCCAGCACCTCCGCCGGCACGTACAGCAGGTCCGGCCCCGTGGCGGCCAGCTCCTCGGTCAGCTGGTTCTCGGAGGAGACCTGCAGGATCAGCTTCGGCGGCCCCGGCGGCGTCTGGTCCTGGGGCCGGTCGGGACGCTGGCCCACGCGCACGGCCACCGGCTCCCGGTTCTGCTCGCCGATCCTGACCAGCAGCTCCCGGCGGGCCTCCTCCACCGCCTCGTCGGGGTAATCCAGCCCCGGGGCGACGGAGCAGTTGACCTCCGTGCAGTGGAAGGGCGTGCCGCCGGTGCGCCGGAGGATCTCCCGGACGCGGCCGGCGGAGATGCCCTGACGGCCCAGATCGATGGGCTCGAAGCCCTTATATACAGCCCGGTGGCCCAGCTCGTCCTCCGCGGCGAACAGGGCGGGCTTGCCCGCCTCCAGCACCGCGTAGAACTTCACCGGCACCCGGCGCAGCTCGCCGTTCATATAGCTGCGGCGCAGCTCTGTGTAGAATTTGGACGGGACCCGGTCGGCCTCCGGCGGGGGCGCGAACATGGCCGGCCCCGTCTGGCCGGTATAGTACCCGTCGGACAGGCCGGTGGCCCCGAATGCCCGCAGCAGATAGTCCCGCTCCTCCGGGGAGGGGAGCAGCTTTTCCCGCGCCGCCCGGGCGTAGAGCCGGGTGGCATAGGCCACGTACTCCGGCCGGCGGCCCCGACCCTCGATCACGGCGCAGGCCACGCCGGCGGCCTCCAGCTCCTCCAGGTGGTCCGCCAGACACACGTCCGCCATGGAGAGGGGCCGCTCGTCCATCCGGCCGCCCAGGGAGAACCGTCCCCGGCAGGGCTGCTCGCAGCGCAGGCATCCGTCTCCCCGGTGCTCGTGGGCCATGGCCCCTATGTAGCAGCGGCCCCCGTGGGCCACGCACACCGGCCCGTGGACGCACACGGCCACGGGGATGGGGGAGTCCTTGGCGATGGCGGCGATCTGCTCGGCGCTCAGCTCCGGCGCCAGCGTCACCTGGCTCAGGCCCATGGCGGCGGCGGCCGCCACGCTGTCCGCATTGCACAGGCCCAGCCGCATGCCGCCCCACAGGGGGACGTCCGGCAGCGCCTGGCGCAGCGCGGAGATCATGCCGATATCCCGGACCACCAGCGCCCCCGCCCCCTCCCGGACGGCGAACAGCGCCAGCTCCAGGCCACGGGCCAGGCTCTCATCCGTATACAGCGCCTCCACGGCCACCGCGGCCAGACAGCCGCGCACCCGGCAGTAACGGATGCTCTGGGCCAGACCGTCCCGGTCCAGGGGCCGTTCCCCCTTGCCCGCGGCGGTGAGACCCTCGCCGATATAGACCGTGTCCGCTCCGCTCTGCACGGCGGCGATCACCGCCTCCATGCTCCCGGCTGGCGCAAGAATCTGCAGCATAAATCTCCTCGTTCATCCGGCCTGCGGCGGCCGGCCGGAAAACCGTATAATCCATTACATTATAAACACAAATGTCGGACAAAACAAGAGAAAAACCCAATTTCAGCCAGCCTTTACAAAAACTTAAAATTTCGCCGCCCGGCGCAGCAGCTCCAGCCAGTCCGCCGGCACCGCCACCTCTCCGTCTATGCCCAGACCCAGGCGGATGCGGGGCTTCCGGCTGCCGTGAAAGTCGCTGCCGCCGGAGGGAGTCAGGCCGTATCGCTCCGCCAGCGCCAGGAGCAGGGCGTTCTCCTCCGGGCCGTAGCCGGAGTAGATGCACTCCATGGCCCGGCAGCCCGTCCCGGCGCAGGTGCGGACGAACGCCTCCAGCTCCTGGCCCCGCCAGCCGTACTGCAGCGGGTGGGCGACGACCGCCAGGCCCCCGGCGTCCCGGATGGCGGCGATCGCCCGGTCCAGAGCCATCCACCGCCGGGCCCGGTAATAGGGCCTGCCCTTGTCCAGCCAGCGGGCGTATGCATCCGCCGCCGAGGGGGCCAGGCCGCGCTCGGCCAAAAACTGGGCGATGTGGGGCCGGCCCAGCACAGAGCCGGGGAAGGCCGCCGTCAGGCCGTCCCAGTCGATGGGGAAGCCGTCCGCCGCCAGGGCCAGGACGATGGCCTGGTTGCGCTGGTCCCGGTCCCGGACGGCCGCTGCCGCCGCCTCCGACAGGGAGGCGGCCCCGGGATCGACGAAAAGACCCAGGATGTGCACCTCCTGCCCCTCATATGCCGCGGCAAGCTCGATGCCGGGGATCACCTGTACCCCCAGCTCCGCTCCGGCCGCCATGGCCTCCGCCAGGCCCGCCACCGTGTCGTGGTCCGTCACCGCGATGGCCGCCAGGCCGATCTCCCGGGCCAGGGCCACCACCTCCCGGGGCGTATATGTGCCGTCCGACGCCGTGGTGTGGACGTGCAGATCCACTGTATTCGACATGTGCGCCGCCTCCTTTTCACAGACAGTATAGCATGTCCCGGGCTTTTAAGCAAAACTTGTATCTTTTTGCCGCAGATGCTATAATAGCGCGTAAGCGCTATTATACCACTGAATACCGGTCGCGCTCCCGGCTGACGCCGGGACTGCGCGACATGGCATGATGGCGCGTAAGCGCTATTATACCACTGAACACCATTCGCGCTCCCCCGATCACACGCCAAAGAGAAGGACGCCTCCCATGGACGAAGCGAAACTGAAACTGAACAGCCCCCGCCTTCTGGCGGTGCCCCAGCGGGACGCGGACCGGCTGCTGGAGGCCGGCGACGGGGACGCGGCGCTTTTATATCTGTACCTGGTGAAGAGCGGCGGCGTGCTGGACGAGGAGCAGGCCGCCGGCGCGCTGCGGCTGTCCGTGCGGGCGGTGCGGGCCGTGGCCCTGCGCCTGGAGCGGATGGGCCTTTTGGACGCCGGGGGGAGCGACGTCCGCCCCGCCCGGGAGATCCCCGAGTACCAGGCGGCGGACGTGGTGCGCCGCAGCCAGTCGGACCCGGCCTTCCAGGCCCTGGTGGAGGAGACCCAGGCCACCCTGGGCCGGCACCTCAGCTCCACGGATCTGAAGAAGCTGTTCGGCATCTACGACGATCTGGCCCTGCCTCCAGAGGTGATCATGCTGCTGGTCCACCACTGCCGCCAGGAGCACGACGAGCGCTACGGCGCCAGCCGGCCCCTGGGCTTCGCCGCCATCGAGAAGGAGGCGTACAGCTGGTTCGACCGGGAGATCGTCACCTATGAGCAGGCGGAGGCATGGCTGGAGGAGCTGGACCGGCGCAAGAGCCTCACGGGCCAGATCCAGCAGTCCCTGGGCATCCGGGGACGGGACCTGACGGCCACAGAGCGGAAGTATATCAACGCCTGGATCGAGCTGGGCTTCGGGCCCGAGGCCCTGGCCCTGGCCGCGGACCGGACCGTCACCAACACCGGCTCGCTGAAGTGGAAGTATATGGACTCCATCGTCCGCTCCTGGCACGGCAAGGGCCTGCACACCGTCCCGGAGATCGAAAAGGGCGACCGCAAAAGCGGCGGCAGGACCGCCCGGCAGACGGCCGTCTCCGCCGCCACCGACGCCCAGGAGCTGGAGCGGCTGCGCCGGCTGCGGGAAAAGATCAGAAACGGCTGACAGAGAGGGATTTTCATGGACGGGAAGCTGCTGGCCATGGCCAGGCAGGAAAAAGAGGATATCCGCCGCCGCGCCGTGCAGACGGACCGCCGCCGCCATGAGGAGGTCTACGCCCGTGTGCCGGAGGTGCGGCAGCTGGACCGGCGCATCGCCGCGCTGGTGGGCCAGGCCGCGGCCGCGGCCATGTCCGGCGGGAACGGGCAGATGGACGCGCTGCGCCGGGAGAGCCTGGAGCTGCAGGCCCGGCGGGCGGAGCTGCTGGTGGAGCACGGCTGGCCCGTGGAGTATCTGGACGGCGCATGGGACTGCCCCAAGTGCCGGGACACCGGCTATGTGCAGGGGCGGATGTGCGCCTGCCTGAAAAAGCTCTACGACCAGGCCCAGGCAAAGGACCTGTCCGCCCTGCTGAAGCTGGGCAGCGAGAGCTTTGGCACCTTCGATCTGGGCCTGTATGACGACCGGCCCGACCCGGCCTCCGGCGTATCCCCCCGCACCCACATGGAGACCGTGTTCGGCATCTGCTACGACTACGCGCTGAACTTCCGGGGCCGGGAGTCGAAAAACCTTCTGCTCCGGGGCGGCCCGGGGCTGGGCAAGACCTTCCTGTCCGCCTGCATCGCCCGGGAGGTGGCCCGGCAGGGCCCCTCTGTGGTGTATGAGACGGCGGCGGCCGTCCTGGACGCCTTCGAGCGGGAGCACTTCGCCCGGGAGGGGGACGCCCATGACCGGGCGGCCGCCCAGGTGCGGCGGATGATGGAGTGCGACCTGCTCATCCTGGACGATCTGGGCACGGAGATGGTGACGGAGTTCACCAGGAGCGCGCTGTACACCCTCATCAACGGCCGGCTGACCGCCGGGCGGAAGACGATCATCAGCACCAACCTGACCGCCGCCCAGATGCAGGAGCGGTACACGCCCCAGATCATGTCCCGGCTGGAGGGGGAGTATCAGCTCCTCCCCTTCGTGGGCAGCGACATCCGCATCCTGAAAAAGGAGCGGGGCCTGGACTGAAAAAGCCCATAAGGAACGGACGGCATGGCGAGCGCCATGCCGTCCGTTTTTTCGTCTTGCGGTGTTTTTTTACAGCTCCACCGTCCTGGTGGCCACCCTCTCGCAGAAGGCCCGGTCGTGCTCCACCACCAGGAGCGTGGGCCTCGCCCGCAGCAGCAGCTCCTCGATCTGCATGCGGCTGATGAGGTCGATGTAGTTGAGCGGCTCGTCCCACACCAGCAGATGGGCCCTCTCGCACAGGCTCCGGGCCAGGAGGACCTTCTTTTTCTGCCCGGCGGAGAAGGCGGCCATGTCCTTTTCAAACTGGCTCCGCTCAAAGTCCAGCTTCCGCAGGATGGCGAGAAAGAGGCTCACGTCCACGCCGCACCGCTCCGCGTATCCGGTCAGGCTCCCGGCCAGGTCCCCCGTGTCCTGTGGCACGTAGGATATGACCAGGCCGCCGCCCACCTCCACCTGCCCGGTGTGGGGGATATCCTCCCCGCAGAGGAGCTTCAAAACGCTGCTCTTGCCAGCGCCGTTGGCCCCCAGCAGGGCCACCCGGTCCCCACGCTCCAATGTGAAGCTCACCGGCGGGCACACGGGCCCGGCGCCGTAGTCCACCGCCACGTCCTTCAGATACGCCAGCCGAGGACTGCGGTATACCGGCTGATCCAGCTTTAGCTCCTCCGCCGTGTCGATGTTTTTGAGAAGCTTGGACTTCTCCTCCACCGCCCGCTCCCGGCGGGTCTCGATGGCCTTGGACCGCTGCATCATCCGGGCGGCCTGGTGGCCGATGAAGCCCCGGTCGCAGGGGCCCTGGCCGATCTTAGTGGACTCCACCCGGTCGGACCACTCCGCCCGCTGGCGGGCGGCGGCCTTGAGGCGCTTGATCTCCTTTTTCAGCCGGTCGTTCTGCTCGGTCTCCAGCCGGTCCTGGGCCTGCTTGTTGGCCCACCAGGTGGAGAAATTTCCCCGGCACACCTGGATGTCCGCCCGGTTGATGGACAGGATGTGGTCCACGCACCCGTCCAAAAACGCCCGGTCGTGGCTGACCAGGATGTAGCCCTTTTGCTGGGCCAGGTACGCGCTCACCAGCGCCCGGCCCCGCATGTCCAGGTGGTTGGTGGGCTCGTCGATGAGCAGAAAGGCGTTCTCCCGCAGAAACATGGCGGCCAGCAGCGCCTTGGTCCGCTCCCCGTTGGAGAGGGTGGCGAAGGGGCGGTATAAGACGCCCTCGTCCACCGCCAGCTTTCCCAGCTCCCGCCGCAGCTTCCACGCCGGCGCGTCGGGACAGACGCCGGCCAGCACGTCGGCGGTGTCCGCCTGCGGGTCAGGCACCGGGTAGGGGAAGTACTCAAAGTCCACGGACGCGGAGATGGTCCCCTGGTAGTCGTATTCCCCCATGAGTAGCTTCAAAAAGGTGGTCTTGCCCCGGCCGTTGCGGCCCGTGAAGCCCAGACGCCAGTCCGTGTCGATCTGGAAGCTGACGTTTTGGAAAATGTAGTCGTACCCGCCGTCGTAGGCGAAGGTGAGATCGGAAACGTCGATCAATGACATAGGTCATGCCCTCCTTAAAAATCAAGATCGGCCGCGGGAAGCGCTCCCACAGCCGACGGAGGGCATGGCGAAGCCATGCCTGTATGTCAGTTGAAAAGATGTTCCGCTCCCGCAGGCCGGCATGACGACAGGGCGGCTCGCGCCGCCGGGATATTTCGTTCCCGTCATGCCAAAGCTGTCAGCAGGAAGCAGAGATCATCTTCTCACCTCAGATCGTTTTCAGATGGTCAAAGTGTATCATGGGCCGGGGAAAAGCGCAAGGAAAAAGAAAAATGTTTGCAAAATTTATATAAATCGCTTGACAAAGTTAATATACCGGTGTAACATTATCAGCGAGGTGAGAGATATGAAAAAGACCCTGTACAGCCTGATGCTCTCAGACGACGTGGTCCGGGCGGTGGACGATCTGGCCCACCGGATGGGAACCAACCGCTCCGCCCTGGTGAACCAGATCCTGGCCGAGTACACCGACCTGGTGACGCCGGAGCGCCGGGTGCAGGACATCTTCCGGCAGATCAGCGAGCTGCTGGACGCGGACCGGTCCCTGGTCCCCTTCATCACGCCCAACTCCATGACCATGAGCGTGAAGTCCAGCCTGCAGTACCGCTACCGGCCCACGGTAAAGTACTCCGTGGAGCTCTACCGGGACCGTGAGGACTCCCTGGGGGAGCTGAGCGTGGTGTTCCGCACCCAGTCCCAGGAGCTGCTGGACGCCATGGGGCAGTTCTTCCGCCTGTGGAAGCAGATCGAGGACGAGCTGGTGGCCCCCTATCACCCCGTGCCGGTGGAGTACGCCCTTTACCCCGGCCGGTTCACCCGCACCATCGCCCTGCCCGGGCGGCGGGACTATTCCAGCGCCGATGTGGCCGGGGCCATCAGCGCCTACGTGCGGCTGTTCGACCGGCTGATGAAGGGCTGCCTGGCCGGGAGCCTCGCCGCCGGGGACGTGGAGGCAGAGTATATCCGCTGGCTCCACGAGGGCAACATCATTTTGTGATATTTCCTCCAAAAGCCTCCCCTGTGCAAGGGGTTGATTCGCGCCAAAGGCGCACCATTTATGGCTCCCTTGTGCAAAGGGAGCTGTCAGCGCGAAGCGCTGACTGAGGGATTGTCATCCGCAGTAACAACCCCTCCACCGTGCTGCGCACGGTCCCCCTCCCCTTACACAGGGGAGGCAATAAAGAAGTATCGAAAAGGAAGTGACCATATATGAACAGCGATAAGCTGACACAGAAGACCATAGAGACCATCAACGCCGCCACGGCCATGGCCCGGGAGAACGACAACCAGTACGTCACGCCCGAGCATCTGCTGTACGCCCTCATCGACGCGGACGGCGGCCTCATCCCCAGCCTGCTGGGGAAGATGGGCGTGGACTGCGACGGCGTCCTGTCCGCCCTGGACGGGGCCATCGAGCGGCTGCCCAAGGTCCAGGGGGCCCAGAGCGTGTACCCCTCCAACGAGTTCGGCAAGGTCATCGACTTTGCCCAGAAGGTGGCGGCGCAGCTCAAGGACGAGTACGTGTCCGTGGAGCACCTGATGCTGGGCATCTTCGCCCACCCCACGGCCGCCATCCGGGACATCCTACGGCAGTATAACATCACCAAGGACGCCTTCACCGCGGAGCTTGCCAAGGTGAAGACCGGCCACGTGACCACCGACAGCCCGGAGGACACCTACGGCGCGCTGGAGAAATACGGCACCGACCTGGTCCAGCGGGCGCGGGACAACGAGCTGGACCCGGTGATCGGCCGGGACACGGAGATCCGAAACGTGATCCGCATCCTGTCCCGCAAGACGAAAAATAACCCGGTGCTCATCGGCGAGCCGGGCGTGGGCAAGACCGCCATCGCCGAGGGCCTGGCCCAGCGCATCGTCCGG
The DNA here is from genome assembly GCA_947626345.1 of uncultured Oscillospiraceae bacterium. Taxonomy (GTDB): domain Bacteria; phylum Bacillota; class Clostridia; order Oscillospirales; family Oscillospiraceae; genus CAJOIG01. The sequence continues at coordinate 34,867 of CANQSF010000002.1, forward strand.
GGGGACGTGCCCGAGGGGCTGAAGGACAAGACCGTGTTCAGCCTGGACATGGGGGCCCTGGTGGCCGGGGCCAAGTACCGGGGCGAGTTCGAGGAGCGGCTGAAGGCCGTGCTGGAGGAGATCGCGAAAAGCGAGGGGAAGATCCTGCTGTTCATCGACGAGCTGCACACCATCGTGGGCGCCGGCAAGACCGAGGGCAGCATGGACGCGGGCAATCTCTTAAAGCCCATGCTGGCCCGGGGCCAGCTGCACTGCATCGGCGCAACCACCCTGGACGAGTACCGCAAGTACATCGAAAAGGACGCGGCCCTGGAGCGGCGCTTCCAGCCCGTCATGGTCTCCGAGCCCACGGTGGAGGATACCATCTCCATCCTCCGTGGCATCCGGGAGCGGTACGAGATCTACCACGGCGTGCGCATCCACGACGCGGCGCTGGTGGCGGCGGCGACGCTGTCCGACCGGTACATCTCCGATCGGTTTCTGCCGGACAAGGCCATCGACCTGGTGGACGAGGCATGCGCCCTCATCCGCACGGAGATCGACTCCATGCCCTCAGAGCTGGACGACGCCCGGCGGAAGATCATGCAGATGGAGATCGAGGAGACGGCCCTCAAAAAGGAGACGGACCGGCTCAGCGCCGACCGGCTGGAGAAGCTGCGGGAGGAGCTGGCCGCCGCCAAGGAGGATTACGCCGCCATGACCGCCCGCTGGGAGGCGGAGAAGGCGGACGTGGACGCGGTGAAGGGCCTGAAGGCCGAGATCGAGCGGCAGACCGCCGATATGGAGCGGGCCCAGCAGAGCTACGAGTATGAAAAGGCCGCAAGGCTCAAGTACGAGACCATCCCCGCCCTGCAGAAAAAGCTGGCGGAGGCGGAGGCCGCGCCGAAAAAGGGCGGCGGCCTTGTGCAGGACGCGGTGACTGAGGAAGAGATCGCCGGCATCGTGGCCCGCTGGACGGGCATCCCCGTGGCCAAGCTCATGGAGGGCGAGCGGGAGAAGCTGCTGCACATGGAGGACATCCTCCACCAGCGCGTGGTGGGCCAGGACGAGGCGGTGCGGCTGGTCACCGAGGCCATCCTCCGCTCCCGGGCGGGCATCGCAGACCCCAACAGGCCCATCGGGTCGTTCCTCTTCCTGGGCCCCACCGGCGTGGGCAAGACGGAGCTTGCCAAGAGTCTGGCCCAGGCCCTCTTCGACGACGAGAAGAGCATGGTGCGCATCGACATGACCGAGTACATGGAGAAGTTCTCCGTCTCCCGGCTCATCGGCGCCCCTCCGGGGTACGTGGGCTATGACGAGGGAGGTCAGCTCACCGAGGCGGTGCGCCGCCGGCCCTACAGCGTGGTGCTGTTCGACGAGATCGAAAAGGCCCACCCGGACGTGTTCAACATCCTCTTGCAGGTGCTGGACGACGGGCGCATCACCGACAGCCAGGGCCGGACGGTGGACTTTAAAAACACCGTCATCATCCTCACCTCCAACCTGGGAAGCCCCTATCTGCTGGACGGCATCGGCCCGGACGGGGACATCACCCCCCAGGCCCGCGCCGCCGTGCTGGGGGAGCTGCAGAAGGCCTTCCGGCCGGAGTTTTTGAACCGGCTGGACGAGACGGTGTTCTTCAAGCCCCTGACGAAGGCCAATCTCACCGGCATCATCGCCATCCTCACCGACGGGCTGCGCCAGCGCCTTGCGGAGAAGGACCTGGGCCTGCGCTTTACCGACAGCGCCACGGCGCTCATCATCGACCGGGGGTACGATCCGGTGTACGGCGCAAGACCTCTCAAGCGGTACCTGCAATCCGCCGCCGAGACCCTCATCGCCCGGAGGATCCTCTCCGGGGACATCCCCGCCGGGGCCACGCTGGTGGTGGACGAGCGGGACGGCGAGCTTGTGTGCGACGTGGAGGACGTGGCCGTCCGGTGACGCCGCGGGAAAGAAAAAATGGCAGACACGTCTGTGTCTGCCATTTTTCATTGGGCAACAGGGGGCGAGCCGTCCGCCGGCGCCGCGCGCAGGGCGTTCAGCCATGCGCCCAGGAACAGCAGATACAGCGAGCAGTAGATCCAAAACAGGGACAGGATCACGATGGCCAGCCCGCCGTAGATGCTGAAAAACCGGAACCGGTCCACCGCCCAGGAGTAGACCCGGGAGAAGGCCAGCCAGGACGCCGCGGCGAAGGCCGCCCCCGGGAGCTGGCCCTTGAAGGTGAGCTCCCGCCGGGGCACGGTACGGAACAGCAAGGCATTCAGCCCCGTCACCGCCAGGAAGAACACCAGCCCCCGGCAGCGCAGCGCGATGGACCACAGCCCCGCGTCCCGGGACACGTACCCGGCGGAGACGAGCCACCGCTCGCCGCCCAGCAGCAGCGCCAGGTTGCCCAGGGTCAGCGCGATCACCGCCGCGGTGTACACCGACCCCATGAGCCGCCGGCGCAGAAAGCCGCCGTGCTCCTCGCCGTCGTAGATCCGGCTCACGCACCGCATGAGCAGGCCGAAGAATTTCCCCGCCGACCACAGCTCCACCGCCAGGCCGGCCAGCAGCGCCACCGGCGAGCCGGTGTAGATGTCCGCCGCCAGCGAGCCCATCATCTCCCGGAAGGGCCCGGGGGCGAAGTGGAGCAGCGTCTGGGTCAGCTCCTCCTGGGAGATGCCCAGCCAGGGCAGCAGCGCCAGGATCACCACCGCCAGCGGCCCCAGGGAAAAGAACAGGTAATAGGTCCCGCTGGCGGCATACATCCAGAGATCCGACCGGCCGAACCGGTCCGCCGCCGCGCGCAGCTTTTCCCATGCGCGTCCTTCCATGGCGGGCCTCCTTTCAAAAAAAGGCCGCCCGACCGGGCGGCCTGTATGCATAGTATGGAGCGGATGGGCCGAAATATCACTCCACGCGGATCACGATGCCCTCCTGCCGGGGCTTGGGAGCGGGGTCCTGGTCGGGATAGCCCAGGATGCAGTTGCCCACGCCGGTATAGCCCTCCGGCACGCCCCATTTCGCCATCAGGGCCTTGCCCTCCTCGGTGGCGAACATGGCGTCCGCCCGGTTGATCCAGCAGGAGCCCAGACCCACGGCGTGGGCCGCCAGCATCATGTTGCCCATGACCAGGCTGCCGTCCCGGTCGCCGTTGACCCAGGAGCCGTCCCCGAACACCACGCACACCGCCGGCGCGCCGTAAAAGGGGTCGCTGTCCGACCCCAGCACCTGGGCGTTCATCCGGCTGAGCTGGTCCCGGACAGCCTTGTCCGTCACCGCCACGATGCGGATCCGCTGGCCGTTCATGGCCGTGGGCGCCCAGACGCCGGCCTCCAGCACCGCGTCCAGATCCTCCTTCCGCACCGGGTCCGGCTTATACCGGCGGATGGACCGCCGGGTCCTGATGTCCTCCAACGTCTTGTTCATCATACGCCATCCTTTCCGCTGCCCCGGCAGGCGGGGCAGATATGATACAGCTTCAGGTCATATCCGGTGATGGGCCCCGGCAGGTCCGCCTGGATGGACGCCAGCAGCGCCTCCGGCGTCGCCAGATCCTCCACCCGTCCGCACCGCTGACAGACCAGGTGGGGGTGCGGCCCCGGCTCCCGGTCGTACCGGGCGGGGGCCTCCGGCATCTCCAGCTTCCGGATCAGGCCCTCCCGGACCAGCAGCCCCAGGTTCCGGTACACGGTCCCCCGGGCCAGGGAGGGCATCTGCGCCCGGGCCAGGTCATAGATCTCCTCGGCCGTCCGGTGCTCCGGCGCGGCGGAGACGATGCCGTAGATCAGCTCCCGCTGACGGGTCATGGCGCTCCCTCCTTTTAGGATTGATTCCTAAAAGGATTATACCGTTCCGCCCCCGGATTGTCAACCCGTGCCCAGCTCCAGCAGGTACCGGTACAGAGGCGTCAGCGCCTCGTAGACATCCAGCACCTGCTCCAGCAGCTCCTTTCCCGGCGGGGCGGGGTCGAACCACACGGTCTTGCCCAGCTCCACGGACCGGGCGTTGTACCAGTCGTACAGCGCCGGTCCCGGGTCGCCCTTGGGCTTTTTGTATACCTGCCAGTAGCGGCCCAGATCCTGCCGCCGCTCCAGAGGGCGGACGATGGCCTCCAGCCGCTGGGGCGCCAGATCGATGCTCCTGCGCCACAGCGCCAGCATGTCGCCGGACATGTTCCAGCAGCCCATGCCTGCCTCCCAGCTCTTGGCGTCGATGCCGAACCAGAACTGGGGCGTGGGGGTATAGATCTCCCCGGACACGCCCAGGGAGAACCACATGTGCTCCTTGAAGGGCCCGCGGCCGAACAGCCGCCGGGCGTCCCGCCAGATGCGGGAGACGTGCAGCGCCGGGGCCAGGCCGGGGTGCCGATGGTCCATGGCCGCCTTCACATCCTCCGCCAGGGCGTGGATGGGCGTGTTCAGGCACCGCTCAAAATCCTCCCGGTGGGCGTTGAACCAGGGCCGCTCGTTGTTGAAGCCGAGTCCCCACAGAAAGTCGGGCAGATCGGCGGGAAAGCCCTCGAAGGGCGGGATGTTCTTTTGCATGGTCCGTCACCTCGTCCGGTATGATATCACATTTCGGGGGAAAAGGACAACGGCTTTGTGGATTTGCTCAAGGGGCGGGAGCCCGCCTCGAAAAGAAAATCGGCTTTGTACGTTTGCCCGGAGGGCAAACGTACAAAGCCGGCCACCCGAAGGTGGCCGGCCCTGCAACAAAGAAGAGAGGAGTGAAAAATGAAAAGTGTCAAACGATCATGCTCACGTGTCCTTCCCTCGGGAGCATCGGCTCTCTCCCTTGGGACGGTCTCATCATACCGCATCCCGGCGGCGCATTGGTGAATAAATTTGCAACTATTTGTAAACAAATGATGAATGGACCCTTAAGTCCTCGCCGGGATCAGACCGTTTTCGACGCCGGATCATCCCGCCGCGGCGTATGCCAGCCGTCCGGCGTATGCCTCGTCGGCGGGATCGAAGTCCGCCAGACGCAGGGGCATGAGCCGCCAGCCGCCCTCCGTGCGGGCCAGCAGCGCCCCATCCTGATCGGGAGCGGGGGTCTGGGACCAGAGGGGATCGTCCCCGGCGATGGCCGTGCCGTCCGCCCACTGCCAGCCGGCTTCGGCGTCGTATTCCAGGCCCAGCCAGACATAGTCCACCGTCTTGTCCAGGGCCTCGGTCAGGGCCGCCAGCTCCTCGCCGGTCCGGACCACGGCCAGGCCGCCATAAGCCTCCGCCGCCTCTTTCGCCTGGGCGTAGGTCAGATCCTCCACCGTGACCGTATAGACCGGCCCGGGGGAGGGAGCGGGCTCCTCCGTGGGGGCGGGGACGGCGGTGGCCGGCGCCTGGGCGGTGGCGTAGGCGTTGGAGACGAAGCCGGTGACGGACTTGAACTGTACCTGGCTCCAGCTGCCGGATATGCCGGTGCGGCGCAGCGCGTCGCCGGTGCTCACCGTGCCGATGATGGGATAGCCGGTGCCCGGGCCGGAGCGGACGTTCACGCCCACGCCGGTGATGTACACCGTGTCGTCCGCCGGGGTGACGGTGTAGCTGCTGCCAGCGCTGCTGCCCGTGCCGCCGATATAGCCGCCGGCGCTGCCCGTGCCGCCGCCTAGCGGGGCCGTGGGCACGGCGGGGATCACCGGGGAGGGCTGGACCGCCGGGGCGAAGGCCGTCTCCGGCGCGAGGGTATTCTGGGGGAGAGGGCTGTCCTGGACGGGCGGCGTCTCATCCGGCAGCGGCGTGTCCTCCGGGACCTCGGTCCGGTCGGGCTGGGGGACGATCACCGCGGGGGACGAGCCAGGCTGCCGGCCGTCGGCGGCCGCGCTCTGGGTGGGGAAGGGAGCGGAGAGCTCCTGCTTGCCGCCGCCGGTCCCCAGGATGAGGTATCCCGCCCCCGCCAGGATGGCCAGGGCCGCCGCGCCCCACAGGAAGGGGGCCGGAGAGCGGCGCTTCTTTTTCTTCTTCGCCCGGGCGGGCGCGGTCTTCTCAAAATGCTTCTGTACCCGGTATTCCGGCCGGGGCGTGTCCGCCGCCGGCGGAGCGGGCTGCGGCGGGGCGTCCATGACGCCCTCCGCCTGGGGGATGGCCGCGGCCGCGGCAGCGGCGGGCGCAGCCTCCTTTTGCCAGCCGGCATCCGCCTCCGGCAGCGGCTCCGGGGGAGAGACGGCCTCCGCCAGGATGGGCTCCGCGGAGTGCTGGTCTGCGGGAACGTCCTCTGTCGGTATGTGTCCTTCAGGGGCGGATACGTCGAAGTCAGCTTCTTCAGGGGCAGTCTCCTCCGGAGGGATCTCTTCTGGAACAGGTCCTTCAGGGATGATCTCTTCTGGTATAGGCTCTTCGGGGACGAGCTCTTCCGCAGGCTCCGCAGGAGCGGGCTCTTCCGCGGTGTCCGCGAGGATATCGTCCAGATCGATGTCGTCCAGGATGTGCGCCAGATCGGGCTCCGGCTCCTGGGGGGCGAAGAGGATCTCCGCCGCTCCCGCCATGGCCGCGGAGTTGGCGGCCGCCGCCAGCTTCGGGTCCTGCCGGGCCTCCTCGGTCCCGTTCAGGGCGGTGAGCATCTCCCGGGCGGTGATGTACCGGTCCTCGGGCTCATAGGCCAGGGCCTTTTCGATCACCCGTTTCAGCTCCGGGCTGATCCCCGACGGGGCGGCGACGGGCTCGCCCTTCATCCGCCGGCGCATGGCGTCGGCCCGGTCCTGGGGGGAGGGCTCCCGGTCCCGGGGCTGGAAGGGCAGCCGGCCGCCGGCGCATCCGGCGTAGAGCATCAGCCCCACGGTGTATACGTCCGCGGCGGCGGAGCGCTCGCCGGACCAGAAGAACTCCGGCGCCGTATACTCCGCCTGGGTGGCGGAGCGCTCCCGGACGGAGAGGTTCAGCGGCCGGCCCAGCAGGGCGGCCCCCTCCAGGTCCAGCGTCACGTTCCCCGGCCACACGCCGCCGTGAAAGCTGTCCGGCTCGCCCTCCAACTGCCCGCACAGCTCCCGCGCCAGCTTTACCGCCTGGCGGGGCGTGGTCTCGTGCAGATATCCCACCAGAGAGGATACCGGGTCCATTTCCCGTTCCCGCATCGCCTTCACCTGCCGTTCGCAAAAAGTTACATTTTGGTTACGATATAAGACAATTTATCACAAAAACAGGGGAAAGTCAACTAAAATTGCGGAAAAGTGGGGGAAAAGGTCAAAAAAACACCTCTGCCGGAGGGCAGAGGTGGGGTGAAAATGTCGTTTTTACGCTTTATGCCACTTGACGCCCTGGGGGGTGTCCTCCAGGATGATGCCGGCGGCCTTCAGCTCGTCCCGGATGCGGTCGGCCTCGGCCCAGTTCTTGGCCTTGCGGGCGGCCTGACGGGCGGCGATCTTCTCCTCGATCTCCGCGTCCAGATCCTCCTGGGCGCCGAAGGGGATGCCCAGCACGTCGCACAGCTCCAAAAAGACGTCCCGGCAGGCGGCGGCCAGGGCCTTGGAAGGGTCGGCGGCGGGGGAGACGGCGGTGTTGATCTCCCGGGCCAGCTCGAAGATGACGGACACCGCGTCGGCGGTGTTGAAGTCGTCGTCCATCACCTCGACGAACCGCTGGCGGTATTTGTCCAGCCCCTGGACGAAGGCGGCGTCCTCTGGGGAGAGGTCCCCGTCCCGGCCGCTCTTGGCGAAGAAGTCCAGGTTCTCCTTGGCGGTCTTCAGCCGGTCCAGGGCGGCCTGGGTCTGGACCAGGATGTCCACGGAGTAGTTCAGGGGGGAGCGGTAGTGGCTCATGAGCATGAACATGCGGATGCAGTCGTAGCCGTAGACGCCGGCGGCCTCCCGGACGGTGAAGAAGTTTCCAAGGGACTTGGACATCTTCTGGTTGTCCACGTTGATGAAGCCGTTGTGCAGCCAGTAGTGGACGAAGGGCACGCCGTTGGCGGCCTCGGACTGGGCGATCTCGTTCTCATGGTGGGGGAACACCAGGTCCTTGCCGCCGGTGTGGATGTCGATGGTCTTGCCCAGATACCGGTTGGACATGGCGGAGCACTCGATGTGCCAGCCGGGCCGGCCCATGCCCCAGGGGGACTGCCAGGCGGGCTCGCCGGGCTTGGCGGCCTTCCACAGGGCAAAGTCCATGGGATTTTCCTTGCCGTCGTTGATCTCCACCCGGGCGCCGTTCATCAGATCGTCCAGGTTCTGGTGGCTCAGCTTGCCGTAATCCCGGAACTTCAGGGTCCGGTAGTACACGTCCCCGTTGGCCTCGTAGGCGTAGCCCTTGTCCATGAGGGTCTGGACGATGTCGATGATCTGGGGGATGTTCTCGGTGGCCTTGGGGTGGACGGTGGCGTCGTGCACCCCCAGGGCGTGGGCGTCGTGCCAGTACTCGGCGATGTATTTTTCCGCCACGTCGGAGGCGGCCACGCCCTCCTCGTTGGCCTTTTTGATGATCTTGTCGTCCACGTCGGTGAAGTTCTGCACGAAGGTCACCTCATAGCCCCGGTATTCCAGATACCGGCGCAGCACGTCGAACATGATGATGGGCCGGGCGTTGCCCACGTGGATGTAGTTGTACACCGTGGGGCCGCAGCTGTACATCCGGACCTTGCCCTCCTCGATGGGGACGAAGTCCTCCTTTTGCATGGTCAGGTCGTTATAAAAGCGCATAGGTCAATTCTCCTTCTCCTTGGCAAGCTGCTTTTCCAGCTGGATGACGCGGCTGCGCAGGGCGCACAGCTCCTGGGCCACCGGGTCGGATACGCTGATCTGGTCCACCCGGGCGGCGAAGTCGGTCCGCTCGCCGGCGATGCGGGTGATGTGGGCGGGCACGCCCACGGCGGTGGAATCGGGGGGCACCTCGCTGAGCACCACCGCGCCGGCGGCGATGCGGCTGTTGTCCCCCACCTTAAAGGGGCCCAGCACCTTGGCGCCGGAGCCGATGAGCACGTTGTTGCCGATGGTGGGGTGGCGCTTGCCCTGGTCCTTGCCGGTGCCGCCCAGGGTCACCCCCTGGTACAGCAGCACGTCGTCGCCCACCTCCGCCGTCTCGCCGATGACCACGCCCATGCCGTGGTCGATCACCAGCCGCCGGCCGATCTTCGCGCCGGGGTGGATCTCGATGCCGGTCTTTTTTCGGGTGCGCTGGGAGATGGCCCGGCCCAGGAATTTCAGGTTGTGGGTCCAGCACCAGTGGGCCCGGCGGTGGCGCAGCACCGCCTTCACGCCCGGGTACAGCAGATACACCTCCAGGGCGCTGCGGGCCGCCGGGTCCCGGGCCTGGTAGGCGTGTACGGTCTCTCTGAGATAGTCAAACATACAGGAAACGATCCCTTGATCCTTTATCGTTTATTATTACGGCGTGCCCCGTGAGGAAGCCGTCCTCCTGGCCGTCGATGTGCACCCAGGCGAACTGCCCGGCTGCGGCGTCGCCGGTGAAGAGGACCTGGCTGTCCACCTCCGGGGAGTCGCCGTAGGTGCGGCCGACCCAGCGGCCGTCCTCGTCCCGGCCCTCGCACAGGACCTTGAACGTCATGCCTATGTGCCGGTCGTTGTACGCCTCCATGATGCGGTCCTGCAGGGCCATGACCGCGTCCCGGCGGCGCTCCGCCTCCTCCTGGCTACATCGGTCGGGCATTTCCGCCGCCGCGGTGCCCTCCTGGGGGGAGAACACGAACGCCCCTACCCGGGGAAGCTGCTGCTCCCGGAGGAAGTCCATGAGCTCGGCAAATTCCGCCTCCCCCTCGCCGGGCAGGCCCACGATCAGGCTGGTGCGGATCTCCGCCCAGGGAATGAGATCCCGCAGCGTCTCAAAGAGCGCGCGGATGTCCTGCTTCGTCTCCGGCCGGCGCATCCGGCGCAGGATGGCGTCGTTGACGTGCTGGATGGGGATGTCCAGATACTTCACGATCTTGGGCTCGGCGGCGATCAGGTCGATGAGCTCGGCCGTGATCTCGTGGGGGTAGAGGTAGTGCAGCCGTATCCATTCTATGCCGTCCACCTGCACCAGTTCCCGCAGCAGGGTACACAGGGTGGTGCCGTTGCGGAAGTCATGGCCGTAGGCCGTCACGTCCTGGGCCACCAGAATGAGCTCCTTCACCCCGTCCGCGGCCAGGGTATTCGCCTCGGCCAGGATGGCGTCCATGGGCCGGGAGCGGTATTTTCCCCGGATGGAGGGGATGACGCAGTAGGCGCAGCGGTTGTCGCACCCGTCGGCGATCTTCAGATAGGCCCAGCCCGGGCCGGTGGTCACCGTCCGGTCCAGCTCGGGAAGGGGCGCGTTCTTGTCCGCGAAGCGGGCATAGTGGCGCTCCGGCGTCTCCAGGGCGGCCACGATGTCGGGAAAGCTGCCCACGCCCAGCACCGCGTCGATCTCCGGGATCTCCGTGAGGATATCCCCCTGGTACCGCTGGGGCAGGCATCCGGTGACCACCAGCCGCTGGAGGGACCCGGTCTTTTTCAGCTGGGCCAGCTCCAATATGGCGTCGATGGCCTCCTGCTGGGCCGCCTCGATGAAGGCGCAGGTATTCACCACCGCGGCGTCCGCCTGGGCGGGATCGGACACGATGGTGTGGCCGGCGGCCTGTATCAGCGCCAGCATCTGTTCGGAGTCTATGAGATTCTTCGCGCAGCCAAGCGCGGTGAAGTGGATCTTCATATGGAATGTACCTTGTTGAAGGCCCCCTTGTCAGAGGGGGCTGGCAGCGCAAAGCGCTGACTGGGGGATTGTTTTCCAGGGTACGACGACCCTTCCGCCTCGTTTTACTCGGCACCCCCTTTCACAAGGGGGGCTTTGGGATCTCCTTCCTCTCAGGCCCCCTTGTCAAAGGGGGCTGGCAGCGCGAAGCGCTGACTGGGGGATTGCTGTTATCGCAGGGGGATATGAGGCTTATTCCCCGTCGTCCGCGCCGTAGCGGCGCAGAGCGGCGCGGATGTCGTCCCAGGAATAGCCACGGCGGTAGAGGGCTGCCGCGGCCTTGTCCCGCTCCTTGCGGTCGGCGGGGTCCTTCCCCCGCAGCCGGGCCGCCAGCAGCCGGTCGATGGCGTCATCCTGCCCGTCCAGCTGGGACAGGGCGTCGTCCCACAGCTCCTTGGGTACCCCTCGGCGGCTCAGCTCCGTGCGCACCCGGCCAGGGCCGTAGCCCGCCGCGGCGTAGTGACGCACGATCATGCCGGCATATTCGGCGTCGTTGACGAAGCCGTAATCCACGCACAGGGCGGTCACGGCGTCGATGTCCGCCTCGCCGGCGCCCTTCTGGCGCAGCTTATCCCGCAGCTCCTTCTCGGAATGGGGGCGCTTTAAGTACTCCAGCGCCCATTTTTTCGCCTGCTCCAGGGGGGTCTGGGGCGTCTTTTTCGGCGGCTCCAGCTCCCCGGCCGGATCGTTCATCACCGACCGGACGGTGTGTTTTTTCTGCTCGTCCATAGAAAATACCTTGTCGAAGGCCCCTTGTGAAAGGGGGCTGGCTACGGCGTCAGCCGGAGTCTGGGGGATTGTAACGACCCCTCCGCCTCGTCGAAGCTCGCATGGCTAGGTCGTGATTTGCCGCAAGCGGCAAACCCCGAATAGCCAGCGGCTCCTCCTCTCCCCAAAAGGCAGGCGTGCCTTTTGGGGGCCCCATATTCGGCGGCCCACCTCCCCTTACACAGGGGAGGCTTAGAGGTACTTAATTTTCAGGTCCGTCGTCAAAATCTTCCGCGGACACGTCCACGGCCCGGCCGGCGGCCTTGGCGGCCTTCAAGGCCTGGGGGCTCATGAGCTTGTGGGCGTTGGCGCGGATCTGCTGCTCCAGCTCGTCGGCCTTGTCCGGGTTCTCCAACAGGTAATCCCGCACGGCGTCCCGGCCCTGGATGCGCTCGCCGCAGACGGTGAACCAGGCGCCGGCCTTCTCGATCAGGTCCAGCCGCACGCCCAGGTCGATGATCTCGCCCACCTTGGAGATGCCCTCGCCGTAGATGATGTCGAACTGGGCCTCCTTGAAGGGGGGCGCCACCTTGTTCTTGACGATCTTCACCCGGGTGCGGTTGCCGATCATCTCGTCGCCGGACTTGAGGGTCTCCACCCGGCGCACGTCCAGCCGCACGCTGGAGTAGTATTTCAGGGCCCGGCCGCCGGGGGTGGTCTCGGGGTTGCCGTACATCACGCCGATCTTCTCCCGGAGCTGGTTGATGAACACCACGATGCAGTTGGTCTTGGACACGATGCCCGCCAGCTTCCGCAGGGCCTGGCTCATGAGCCGGGCCAGCACGCCCACGGTGGAGTCGCCCATCTCGCCCTCCAGCTCGCTGCGGGGCAGCAGCGCCGCCACCGAGTCCACCACGATCACGTCGATGGCCCCGGAGCGGACCAGCGCCTCGGTGATCTGCAGGGCCTGCTCGGCGGTGTCCGGCTGGGAGATGAGCAGGTTGTCGATATCCACCCCCAGGGCCCGGGCATAGGCCGGCTCCAGGGCGTGCTCCACGTCGATGTAGGCCACCTCGCCGCCGCCCTTCTGGGCGGAGGCCACCAGGTGCAGGGCCAGGGTGGTCTTGCCGCTGGCCTCGGGGCCGTAGATCTCCACGATGCGTCCCCGGGGCACGCCGCCGATGCCCAGGGCCAGGTCCAGCCCCAGGGAGCCGGTGGAGATGCTCTCCACGTTCACGGGGATGTCCTCGCCCAGGCGCATGATGGCGCCCTTGCCGTAATTCTTCTCGATCTGGGCCAGCGCCGTCTCCAGGGCTTTTTTCTTGTCCGCCGCCTGGCTCACGGGAGCAGGGGGCGCCGTTTTCTTCGCTGCCATGTCAGATACTCCTCTCTCTTTCCCGGGGAAAGCTGTCGTGCCGCCTCATGACGGGAGGCGGACCGGATTGTTCAGCGGGTCCGGAGCCGGGCCACGATGACCCGGTCGGTACCGGCGGGGTCCTTCAGCGCGCGGACGGCGGCAAAGCCCGCCTGGGTGAGCAGCTCGGTCACGGCGGGGGCCTGGCCCTCGCCGATCTCCAGCATGAGCACGCCGTTGTCCCGCAGCACGGTCTTCCACAGGCGGATCACCGGCCGGATCACGTCCAGGCCGTCCTCGCCGCCGTCCAGGGCCTGGATGGGCTCATAGTCCTTCACGGAGGGATCCAGGGTCTCCAGCTCCGCCGTGGGGATATAGGGGGCGTTGCAGGTGACCAGATCGAAGGTGCCCAGCAGCATGGGGGGCTTTTTCGTCACGTCCGCCTCCACGCACAGCACCCGCACCTCCAGGCCGTTTTTGCGGATGTTCTGCCGGCACAGGCTGAGGGCCCGGGGGCTATTGTCCACCATGACGATCTTCGCGCCGGGCATGTGAGCGCCCATGGCCACGCCCACGCAGCCGGAGCCGGCGCACAGGTCCAGGATGCGGGGGGTGCCGTTGCGGCCCTGGAACAGGGCGATGGCCGCCTGGACCAGCAGCTCCGTGTCCGACCGGGGGATGAGCACGTCCCGGGTGATGTCCAGGGGCACGCCGTAAAACTCCCACTGGCCGGTGATGTAGGCCACCGGCTCGCCGGTCAGCCGCCGGTCCACCATGGCCTGCACCCGGTCGGCGAACTCGTCGGAGGCGTACAGGTTCAGATCCTGCATCAGCTTTTCCATGGTCTTGCCCGCCGCCTGGCTGACGATCAGCCGGGCCTCCAGGCTGTGCGCCTCGATGCCCGCGTCCTTCAGACGCTTGCGCGCCTGGATGTAGATGTCGTTGTACGTTTTAGCCATTACCTTATCCCATTTCTCTATATCGCCCCAGGCGATACCATATCGTCGGCCCCCTTGTGAAAGGGGGCTGTCGCCGCCTTTAGGCGGTGACTGGGGGATTGTCGTGCAGGTCCAGCTGCGCGGTAACAACCCCTCCGGCCGCCGTTGGCGGCCCCTCCCCTCGCACAGGGGAGGTCTTAGACAGTGCGTTTTACCAGGTATCGGTCCCTTTTTTATCGGGGATGACCAGCTTCAGCGCGGTGATGGCCACCTCCATCATGCCGTCGTCCGGCTCCTGGGTGGTCAGATGCTGGAGCATCCGGCCGGGCCAGGACAGGATGCGGGAGACGGCCAGATCATCGTGCCGGCCCAGCCACCGGTTCAGCTCATAGCTCAGCGCCACCACCACCGGCAGCAGGATGAGCTTCACCAGCATCCGCAAAAACACGTTGTCCACGTGCAGGAAGGCGTTGGCGATCACGAACACGAACACGCTCAGGATGATCACCACCAGCATGAAGCTGGTGCCGCAGCGGGGATGGAACCGGCTCTCGGTGCGCACGTTGTCCACCGTCAGGTCCCGGCCGTGCTCGTAGCAGTAGATGGTCTTGTGCTCCGCGCCGTGGTAGCGCCACATCCGGCGCATCTCCTTCATGCGGCTCACCGCGGCCATATAGCCCAGGAAGATGGCCAGCTTCAGCACGCCCTCCAATAGGGTGCGCAGCCCGTCGTGGCCGTGGCGCAGGCCGGGGATCAGCCCCACCAGCGCCGTGGGCAGGAAGATGAACAGTCCCACCGCCAGCGCCAGGCCCAGCACCACCGCCAGGGCGATGATCAGCTTTTCCGCCTTCTCCGAGCTGAAATGCTTCTCGATCCACATGTCCAGCTTGGAGGGCTCCTCCTGCTCCTCCTCGGGCAGGAACTGGGAGGAGTAGGTGATGGCCTTCATGCCGTGGGCCATGCTGTCCACGAAGTTCACCACGCCGCGGATCAGGGGCCAGCCGCAGATGGGGTGCTTTTCCTTGAGCATATGCAGCGGCTCCACCTTGGTGACGAGCTCACCCTGGGGGGAGCGGATGACGATGGACTGCTTGTCCACGCCCCGCATGAGGATGCCCTCGATGAGGGCCTGCCCGCCGATGGACGTGCGAAAGCCGCAGCTTTGATCGTTTTGGGATTGCTTTGCCATTGTTGAGCCTTTCTTTGGAATCGGCGAGGCATCGCCTCGCAACAGCTTGGCGGCCCCTTTGTGAAAGGGGGCTGGCTCCGGCGTCAGCCGGAGTCTGGGGGATTGTCGTCGGAACAAGCTGCGCGGTAACAACCCCTCCGAGCGCCGCTCTGCGGCGCCCACCTCCCCTTACACAGGGGAGGCGAGATAGGTACTAGATCGTCAGATCTTCCTCTTTCATCACGGGCAGCATGACCGTCACGACCAGGCCGGTGCGGCCGTCGGTGGCGTTTTCCAGCTCCAGCTTCCCCTTGTGGCGGGTGACGATCTCGTCGCAGACGGACAGGCCGATGCCGCTGCCCCGCTCCTTGCCGCTGCCCTTATAGAACTTCTTCTTCACGAAGGGGAGCTCCTCCGGGGGGATGCCGGGGCCGAAGTCCCGGAACCGGACGATGACCCAGCCGCCGGCGGCGCCGATGGTCACCAGGATGCGCCCGGCGGCCCGGCCGTACTTGGCGGCGTTGTCCATGATGTTCAAAAACACCTGTTTGAGCCGGGAGCCGTCCCCCAGCACCGGAGGGATGTCCTCCTCCGGGGGGGTGTATTCCACGTTCATGCCCTCCTGCTTCATCAGGTTGCCGTATGTATAGATGGCCTCCTCCAGCTCGCTGGCCACGTCCAGGGTCTCCACGTTCAGGTTGAACCGGCCGTCCTGGATGCGGGTGAATTCCAGCAGCTCCTCCACCATCTTGGTCAGCCGGCCGGACTCCTTGGAGATGATGGCGATGCCCCGCTGGGCGTCCTCAGAGATGGAGTCGTCGTAGGCCAGGGTCTCCGCCCAGCCGGTGATGGCGGTGAGGGGGGTGCGCAGCTCGTGGGAGACGGTGGAGATGAACTGGGTCTGGGTCCGCTCTGACTCGCCGATCTTGGCGCTCATCTCGTTGATGGCGTCGGTCAGGTCGCCGATCTCGTCGTCGTATTTTTTCTGGGCCTGGATGCCGTAGCTGCCCTCGGCGATGCGCCGGGCCAGGGCGGTCAGCTCCACCAGCGGCTCGGTGACCGTCCGGACCGCGTAGAGGTTGCACAGGATCACCGCCAGGATCACCAGCAGTCCCACCCCCGCCGCCGCGGCGGACACCACGGCGATCTGCCGGTTCACCAGGCGCAGGCTGGTCACGTACCGCATGGCGCCGATCACCGCCCCGTCGGGGCTGATCAGCGGCGCGGACACGGCCATGATGGGCTCGCCGGTGCCGCTGCGCCGGCCGTGCCAGGTCCCCATCTGCCGCTCCTCCAGGGCGGCGCGCACGTCCGGGGAGCCGGGCTGGGTGCCGGCGGAGATGCCGTAGCTGGACACCTCCACGATGCCCCGGGTGTTGATGAACTGCAGCTCCAGCCGGTCCTTGTCCTCGAAGCTCTCGGTGTAGCGGTAGGCGCTCTGGTAATACTGGCTGTAGGTGCGGGAGATGTAGCCGGTGAAGAAGTTGGAGGCGGACTGGGCTTTGGCGGTCATGCCGGTGCGCACGGCGCTGTAGTAGTAGCTGCGGGCGCCCAGGGAGAAGGCCAGGGTGAACAGCACCACGATGGCGATGGTCAGCAGGATACCGGAACGCAGCCAGCGGCTCTTCAGCCCCCGGAGATGCGCTTTTCCAAGGATCTTGCCCATAGATGCCTCACTCGTATCAGTCGCCGCAAGCGACACAAAATGGAGGCTCCCTTGTTAAAGGGAGCTGTCGCCGCCGTCAGGCGGTGACTGAGGGATCGTCACAACCCCTCCGCCTCGCTGTTGCTCGGCACCTCCCCTTGCACAGGGGAGGCTTCAATAAGGTGTGGGGTTTAAAACCCCCACTTGTAGCCGTATCCCCAGACAGTCGTTATATAGGTGGGGATGGTGGAGTTGTCCTCGATCTTGATGCGCAGGCGGCGGATGTTCACGTCCACGATCTTCAGCTCCCCGAAGTAGTCCCGGCCCCAGACGGCGTTGAGGATGTCCTCGCGGCTGAGGGCCCGGCCGGGGTTATCCATGAACAGCTTCATGATGGAGTACTCGATCTGGGTCAGCTTGATGCGCTCGCCGTTTTTCTCCAGGGTCCGGTTGCGGGTGTTCAGCCGGAAGGGACCGTGGCGCAGCTCGCCCTTGTCGGCCTCCGGCTCCTCCGCACCGGTGCGGCGGAACAGCGCGTCGATGCGGGCGGTGAGCTCCGCGGGGGAGAAGGGCTTGGTCACATAGTCGTCCGCGCCGGTCATCAGCCCGGTCACCTTGTCCATCTCCTGGGCCTTGGCGGTGAGCATGATGATGCCGATCTTCGAGTCGGACGCGCGGATGCGCCGGCAGACCTCGAAGCCGTCGATGTCCGGCAGCATCACGTCCAGCAGGGCCACCTTGATGTCCGGGTTCTGCTTCAGCTGCTCCAGGGCCTGCTCGCCGGTCTCCGCCTCGATGGGCTCGTAGCCGGAGCGCTTGAGGTTGATGACCACGAAGCTGCGGATGCTGGATTCGTCCTCCAGGACCAAAACTTTTTTCATTGCTGCTGCCTCCTTGTCACAGGTCGCCCAGCTGCCACTGGTCGTATGTGATGTAGAAATTGTTCAGGATGTCCTCCCGGGACAGCTCGTCCGTGAGGAGCTGTGCGGCGTAGACGGTGTTCTCCTCCTGCCGGAGGATGAACCGGCCGTCCACCTCCGCCCGGTCCTGCCGGTTGGGACCGGACAGGGCGTATATGGCCAATACGGTGCGCTGGGGGGCGGAGCCGTCCCCCGCCACGATGAAGGCCGCGGCGGGCTCCTCGCCGCCCGCGCCGTGGCGCTCCACGGTCAGGCCCTCCTCCAGGATGCCCGTCAGGATCAGGTACCACCCGCCCTGGGAGTCATAATAGGACGAGGCGGCGGGGGTCTGGTCCCCGGCGGCGTTCAGGCTGTACCAGGTGAGCCGCTCCCCGGAGCCGGCCGGCACCTCCAGGGCGCCGTCCCCGTTGACGTCCGCGGCATAGAGCCCGTCGGGCCGGAGCAGGCCGCTGCGGCCCAGGGCGGACATGGCCAGGTTCTTCAGCTGCCCGCCGTCACACACGAACACGTCCGTCACCAGGCCGCTGCCGGCCAGGTCGCTCTCCACGAACAGGGCCGCCGTGCCGTCCGAGAGCGTCCCCGGCACGGCCCGGCGCAGGCCGGTGACGCCGGCGGACAGGGAGATGGTGGCGGCGGACGCGGCCTCGTCGCGGTCCTCCAGATCGTACATGGCCAGGCTGCCGCCGTTGGCGCCGGTCTGCAGGGCCAGCAGGTCCTGCACGCCGTTGCCGTCCAGGTCGGTGACCACGAAATCCGCGCAGCCGGCGGAGAAGATGCACTCTTGGCTGGCGCTGTCCGGGCTGCCCAGGGAGTATACGCTCAGCAGCCGCAGATCCCCCGCGCCCTGCCAGGCGAGGATCAGCTCGGAGGCGCCGTCGCCGTTCAGGTCGGCGTAATCCACCCGCGCCACGGCGGAGCCCTCTCCGGGGAGGATGGCGTCGTGGTAGAACTCCCCCTCCGGGCTGCGCCGGTAGATGCACACCAGGGGGGTATGGGACCTGTCGGCCAGGAAGGCCAGGGCCTCCGGCACCCCGTCCCCGTCCAGATCCCGGAGCTGGACGGACTGGCGGTTGCTGCCGCCGGTGGGGGCGGCGTAGGTGTCGCCCTCGTCCAGGCGCTGGCCGATCAGCTCCTGGAGCTGGATGTACTCCTCGCTCATCTGGGGCAGGGAGTACAGTTCCTCCACGCTCCCGCTCATGCATCCGGCGCAGGAGAGGGCGATGACCGACGCCAGGACCAGCGCCGTCAGCCGTTTGCAGCGGGGCATCGTGCCATCACCTCTCCTGTAACTTTTTTTCCTATCTTTATCATTGTATCACATTTGTTACGGGATTCCTAGAGAAAAGTTACAAAATATCGAAGAAGTTTTTCATCCCGGCGGAAATTCTTTTGCCGAACTGGAGCCTGCCCACTTGCGGACAAGGGAAAATGGGACTATAATATTACTTCAAATAACGGCGATACTCGCTGAACATATACGGCCATAGCGGCAGGAGGAAACACATATATGGAGATCAAGATCACCAAGACGACGGCGCCGCGCAAGCAGCCGGACCCCAACAACATCCCCTTCGGCACCTATTTCTCCGACCACATGTTCCTGATGGACTATGACAGGAGCGCGGGCTGGCACGACGCGCGGATCGTACCCTACGGCCCCCTGACCCTGGAGCCCTCCGCCATGGTGCTGCACTACGCCCAGGAGGTGTTCGAGGGCATGAAGGCCTACCGCACCGCCGACGGCCATATCCAGCTGTTCCGGCCCCTGGAGAACATCCGCCGCATGGCCCGCTCCTGCGAGAAGCTGTGCGTGCCCCAGATCCCGGAGGAGGACTATCTGCAGGCCATCAAGGCCCTGGTAGAGGTGGACAAGGACTGGGTCCCCTCCGCGCCGGACACCAGCCTGTACATCCGCCCCTACGTGATCGCCACCGACCCGAAGCTGGGCGTGCACGCCTCCTCCACCTATATCTTCGGCATCATCACCTGCCCGGTGGGCAGCTATTATCCCGAGGGCATCAACCCGGTGCGCATCGCCATCGAGAGCCGCGAGGTGCGGGCCGTCCGGGGCGGCACCGGCTTCGCCAAGTGCGGCGGCAACTACGCCGCCAGCCTCCACGCCAGCGAGCTGGCGGAGAAGAAGGGCTTCTCCCAGGTGCTGTGGCTGGACGGCGTGGAGCAGAAGTACATCGAAGAGGTGGGCTCCATGAACGTGATGTTCAAGCTGGCGGGCAAGATCGTCACCCCCTCTCTGGAAAGCGGCTCCGTCCTGCCCGGCGTCACCCGCAGAAGCTGCATCCAGCTTTTGAAGGAGTGGGGCTATGAGGTGGAGGAGCGGAACATCTCCATCGACGAGCTGATCGCGGCCGCCGGCTCCGGCGCGCTGGAGGAGGCCTGGGGCTCCGGCACCGCCGCGGTGGTCAGCCCCATCGGCGAGATCTTCTACCAGGAGCAGGATTACACCATCAACGGCGGCAAGATCGGCCCCGTGACCCAGAAGCTGTACGACACCCTCACCGGCATCCAGTGGGGCAAGATCGCCGACCCCTACGGCTGGGTGACACCCGTCTGCTGAGTCGTTTGAAAGGAGCGGCGCTCCTTTCAAACGAGAAGGCTTCGGCCTGCTGCAGCGCACTCGCTATGCTCGCACGTTTGCAGGCCGCAAAGTATGATTTCCGAGGTACACGCCCCCGGAAATCATATCCGACTTTATTCGCCGCGGCTGCGGCGAACTCTGCGAGGCTAGGAGGCCTGTAATATGACCATACTGCTCACCGGCGCGGCCGGATACATCGGCTCCCACACCGCCATCGCCCTGGCCCAGGCCGGGTACGACGTGGCCATCGTGGACGACTTCTCCAACTCCTCCCCCGAGGCGGTGCGCCGCTGCGAGGAGCTGGCGGGAAAGAAGATGCCCCTGTATGAGGCGGACGTGGCGGACAAGGCCGCCATGGAGCGGATCTTCGCCGAGACCAGGCCCGCCGCGGTGATCCACTTCGCCGGCTTCAAGGCGGTGGGCGAGAGCGTGGCCAAGCCCCTGAAATACTACCGCAACAACCTGGACACCACTCTGACCCTGCTGGAGTGCATGGCCGAGGCCGGCTGCAAGCGGTTCATCTTCTCCTCCTCCGCCACGGTCTATGGTGCCAAGGCCGCCGTGCCCTATACGGAGCAGAGCGAGACCGGCGGCTGCACCAACCCCTACGGCTGGACCAAGTTCATGATCGAGCAGATCGCCGCCGGCGCGGCCAAGGCGGACCCGGACATGAGCGTGGTGCTGCTGCGGTATTTCAACCCCGTGGGCGCCCATCCCAGCGGCCGCATCGGGGAGAACCCCTCCGGCATCCCCAACAACCTGATGCCCTATATCACCCAGGTGGCGGTGGGCCGTCTGCCCCACCTGAACGTGTTCGGCAACGACTACGACACCCCCGACGGCACCGGCGTGCGGGACTACATCCATGTGATGGACCTGGCGGACGGCCACGTGAAGGCCCTGGAATACGCCCTGGATCACACCGGGACGGAGGTGTTCAACCTGGGTACCGGCCACGGCGTCAGCGTGCTGGAACTGGTCCACGCCTTCGAGCGTGCCTCCGGCGTGAAGATCCCCTACGAGATCGGCCCCCGGCGAGCCGGAGACCTGGCCAGCGTGTACGCCGATCCGTCCAAGGCGGAGCGGGTCCTGGGCTGGAAGGCCACCCGGACGGTGGAGGACATGTGCGCCGACTCGTGGAGATGGCAAAGTAATAACCCCAACGGGTACTGATCGTTCCGCAGGGGGAGCTCGAGGGGGCGGGAGCCCGCCTCGAATGGGAACTGACGCCCCGCGCTGGGCGCGGCCGGCCGGAAGAAGGCAGACGCAAAACAGACAGGGACATGACACGCCGATGGGCTGTCATGTCCCTGTTTTGTCAGTCCGTGAAATGAGGACCGGCAAAATCATTCCGCAGCTTTTTCGCGGACCTGGCCGTCTTTTACGACGAACACCCGGTCAAAGGTCTCCAAAAACGCCGGGGAGTACTCATGGATGGCCGCGATCAAGATGCCGCAGCGCATATCCGTGATCTTCTTCTCGACAAAGCGTCTTGTCTCCGCGTCCAGGCCCGTTGTGGGCTCGTCCAAGATCAAAACGCCGGCATTTCTCACCAGCGCGCGGCCCAGATTCAGGCGCCGCTCCTCGCCGCCGGACATCCCCGTCTCCTCTGTTCCGATGCGCGTATCCAGTGCGTCCTTTTGCCCGCTGTACCATTGACCGAGCCCCACGTCCGATAAGACCCTTGTGAGCTTTTCCTGATCTGCATATCGGTCGTCGAACATCGTCAGGTTGTCCCTGATCGACGCATCGAAGACAAAGGACCGCTGCTCCAATAGCGAGACGTTCCTTCTGAAGTCCCGGTAAGCATAGGACCGGACCGGGAGCCCATTTACCAGGTACGCGCCGGTGCCGCTCGTCAGGGCGGTGAGATAACGGATCAACGTGGATTTTCCCGAACCGCTCTCTCCCAGGACCGCGATCCGCTCGCCTCGCCGGATCGTCAGGTCCACGCCGCGCAATACCGGCTTTTCATTGTTTCGGACGGAGACGTCCCGCAGCGCGATCTCATCCACATCAGCCAGCGTGTTTTCGCCCCAGCCGTCCTCCTCTGCCGCGGTATCATCCAAAAACGCTGTGAGCTTATGGCACACGGCGGACGCCGCGACGACGGAGGTGTACCGCTCGCTGATGATCTGTATCGGTCCTGCGACAAAAGTCATCAGGTTCGAGAATACGATGAGCTCCGGCAAGGTTATATATCGCTTTGCGATGAAGAAGATGCCAACGACCCACGCGCATAAAAACACCAGGTTCCCGGCGCCGAACGCCCCCGCGTAAAGGAGCGCGTTCATCTTGCTGAACTGTTTTTTCTTTTGGAAAAGCCGATCGTTCTCCCGGTCGTATTCTTGATCGATCCCGGAAAAGCTGTTGAATACCCGCAAAAAAGAATACCCGTTCAGGATCTGCGTGACGATATGCAGATGGGCCTTTTTGGCCGCCTGCTCTTCCGTTTTCGCTTTTTGCAGCGGTTTTTCCGATAATTTTGGGAATATGACGGGAATGATGCTGATGAAAAGCATGATCACCGTCATGACCGGCTGGATCCTTATGGCGGAAAATATCGCGATACCAAAGCAGCAGATCTGAAAATAGATGGCGCCCAGCGATCCGAAATAATCCTGCTCTACGGCGGGGATGTCATGGTCGATCAGCGACAGATAGTAGCTGTCCTCATGCTGCCGTTTCTCCTCGTTGGAGAGGCTCTCGATCCGCCGGACCACGTCTGCGCGAAGCGACCTGCCGATCTGATGGACCGCCCGCTCCCTTGTATAGTCCATCAGGAAATTCAAAAACGTATCCAAGAGGATATACAGCAGGGTGACGACCGCCAATGTCAGAAGACCCGTTTGCAGGCCGCCCATGGCGGCGTCCGTAAACGCCCCCAGCAGGTAGGCCAGGAGAATGGACGAAACAGCGGCAAGCAAATTGGACAGCCCAAAGCAAAATACGGCTCTTCCGTTTCTCCTTGTATATCGCCACATAGATCTCCCCCCTTTTTTAAATCCATTCGTCTCTGTCAAGCCATGCTGCATCATAACACATCGGGCAGACCATTTCAAATGGGACTGCCTGGCGACGGCCGCGCGCCCGGCCGGGGGGACGCGCCGGCGGGGCCCTGCCCACGCCTTTTCTGAGTGTGGACTTTTGGTCGAAAGACCCCTGGAAAGATCGCTTGCTGAGCCCTTTGCGGCTGACAAGCTGGCAAAGATTTACAAAAGCCCCCTCTCAGGAGGGGGCCACATTATCTTATTTTTAGAATCGACGCCGTTCGGCAAAAGCCGCTTACATTTTCAGGAAAAAAGTGGTACAATATACATGGAAAAGTAGGCGTGTAACGTGTCTCAAAGGGCCGCGGAGGGCGGCCGGATCAAGGAGTGTGGCTTTTTTGTACCAGATCGGCGATCTCATTCTCTACGGCGGCACAGGCGTGTGCCGGGTCACGGATGTGGTGTCCAGAAAAGCGGGGCGGACGGAGCCGGAACGGATGTATTATATCCTCTCTCCCCTGTATCAGACGGGCACCATCACGACGCCGGTGGACAACGACAAGGTGTTCACCCGGCCGGTCATCTCACGGGATGAGGCCATGGACCTCATCGATCAGATCCCATCCATCCAGCCGGAGGTCTATTACAACCAGAACCTCCAGCAGCTGGAAAACCATTACAAGACCGCCATGGAGGGGCACGACTGCCTCAGCCTGCTGCGGCTGACCATGTCCACCTACCGCAAGAAGATGGAGCGGGAGCAGAAGAAGCTGAAGTTCGGCGCGGTGGACCGCCGGTATATGGAGCGGGCGGAGAACCTGCTCTACGGCGAGCTGGCCGTGGCCCTGGGCATCGCCCGGGACAGCGTGCAGGACTTCATCGCCCAGCGCCTTCGGAGCCGGGAGGACCTGGAGGCAGTGTGATCTCCGGCAGGCGGGGACAAAAAAGCCGCGGACGGCTGTCCGCGGCTTTTTTATCTGCCCCCGAGCATCCGGCGAAACAGCGCGAACACCGGCGCGCCCTCCGCCGTGGCCGGCCGGTCCCGGCCCGGGACCATCCGCTCTGGGTGGAACTGGACGGCGAGGATGGGCAGCCGGCGGTGCTCCGCCGCCTCGATCACCCCGTCCGGGGCGAAGGCCGCCGCCCGCAGGCCGGCCCCCAGCCGGCCCAGGCCCTGGTGGTGGGAGCTGTTGACGGCGGCGTCCGGGCCGTACAGGCCGTACAGCGCCGTGCCCGGCTCCACCCGGACGGGGTGGACGCTGTCCACGCGCTCCCGAGCCATGTGATCGGAGGCGGTGGGCAGGTCCTGGATGAGGTCGCCGCCGAAATACACGTTCACCAGCTGGTGGCCCCGGCAGATGCCCAGCACCGGCTTTTCCTCCCGGACGAAGGCGTCCAGGACGGCCAGCTGGGCCTGGTCCAGCGCCTCGTCGATGTCCCGGGAGCCGGCATTCTCCTGGCCGAACCGGGACGGGTGGATGTCCCCGCCGCCGGGCAGCAGCAGCCCGTCGCACCGGGCCGCCCGCGACGCATCCAGGGTCACGACGCTGTCCATGCCCGCCCGGCGCAGGGCGGCGGTATAGTTGTCCGTGCGGCCGGGCAGCCCGGCCACAGCCACCGTGTACATCGTCCTTCCCCTCACAGATCGTATCGGATCAGGTCCTCCGGCGTCTCCCGCCGGACGATGAGCCGGCCGGTCCCGCCCCGGACGGCCGCGATGGGCGGCCGGGGGACCCGGTTATAGTTGGAGGCCATGGAATAGTTGTACGCGCCGGTGACGAAGACCGCCACCGTATCCCCGGCCCGGGGTCTTTGCAGGGGGACGTTCTCGCCGATGAGGTCGCCGCTCTCGCAGCAGCAGCCCGCCAGGGTCACCGCCGCGTCCTTGGGCTGCCCCGCCCGGTCCGCCACGGCGGCGGCGTACCGCGCGCCGTACAGGGCGTAGCGGGGGTTGTCGGTCATGCCGCCGTCCAGGGCCACGTAGGTGCTGCCCCCGGGGACGGATTTCACGTTCTGCACGGTGTACAGCGTCGTGCCCGCGTCGCCCACGATGCTGCGCCCCGGCTCCAGCAGGATGGCGGGGGCGGGGTACTCCATCCCGGCGAACAGCTCGCCCAGCCGCCGGCCGGTGTCCCGGAGCATCCCCGCCAGATCGGGCCGGGGGTCCTCCGGCGTATAGGCCACGGCGAAGCCGCCGCCCAGGTTCAGCGTCCGGGCGATGAAGCCCGTCTCCCGGCGCACCTGGCCGAGGAACGCCGCCATCACCTCCGCCTCCAGGCGGAAGGGGCCGGCGTCGAACACCTGGGAGCCGATGTGGCAGTGGAAGCCCTCCAGGGAGATGTGCTCCAGACCCAGGGCCAGCTTTGCGGCCTCCAGTGCCTGGCCCGTGGGGATGGGCACGCCGAACTTCACGTCCACCACCCCGGTGTTCACCGCCTTGAAGGTGTGGGGGTCGATGTCCGGCGTCACCCGCAGCAGCACCTTTTGCCGCACGCCCAGGGCCGCCGCCACGCGGTCGATGCGCTCCAGCTCCTGGGTCCCGTCGGCGGCGATGAGCCCCACGCCGCTTTCGACGGCGTACCGGACGGCGTCCTCCGTCTTGGCGTTGCCGTGAAAGCACAGGCTCTCCGGGTCCGCCCCCGCCGCCAGGGTGGTGTACAGCTCCCCGGCGGAGACCACGTCCAGGCCCAGACCCTCCTGGCCCGCCCAGCGGCAGAGCTCCTTGCAGCAAAGGGCCTTGCTGGCGTATAAAGGCCGGCTGCCGGCGGGGAAGTATTCCCGCATGGCGGCGGCGTAAAGGCCCATCCGGGCGCGGACCAGCTCCTCGTCCAGTACGTAGAGCGGCGTGCCGTATTCCGCCGCCAGGTCCAGGGCGTCCGCTCCCCCGAGGAGGAGATGGCCGGCGCCGTTCACGGTGAGATCAGGATATCCCATGGCGTTTCCTCGTTTCCGTAGACAAATTATGCTCGTTCGTGATACAATATGGCACATATTACAGCACAAACAGGCAAAGCGCAAGAACTTTCTCAGGAGGGACCATGAATACACCGAAACAGACGGCGGCCGGCTACATCGACACCGGCGCGGGCAAAGCCGCCATGGCAAAGGGACGGATGTTCCTGCTGGCGGTGCTGGCGGGGGCGTTCATCGCCCTGGCGGGGGTGGGCTCGGTCATCGGCACCGCCCAGGCGGGAAAGCTGGCGGGGGCCTGCATCTTCCCGGCGGGGCTGGCCATGGTAGTCCTGGCGGGCAGCGAGCTGTTCACCGGCAACAACCTGATGGTCATCTCCCTGCTGGCAAAAAAGATCACCGCCGGGCAGCTGCTGCTGGCCTGGGCGGTGGTGTACATAGGCAATTTCGTGGGCGCGGCGGCGGTGGCGGCGCTGAGCGTGTGGGCGGGCGCCTTCGACGGCGCCTATGAGACCCTCATCGCCGCGGCCCAGGCCAAGGTGGCCCTCTCCTTCGGCCAGGCGGTGCTGCGGGGCGCGCTGTGCAACATGCTGGTGTGCACGGCGGTGTGGATGAGCATGGCCGCCAAGGACGCGGCAGGCAAGGTGCTGGCGCTCTATCTGCCCATCATGCTGTTCGTGGTCTGCGGCTTCGAGCACTCCATCGCCAACATGTTCTACATCCCGGCGGGGCTGCTGGCGGCCCGGCAGTACGGCGCGGACCCGGGCGCCCTGGGGATCGGGGCCTTCCTGGTCAAGAACCTCCTGCCCGTGACGCTGGGCAACCTCCTGGGCGGCGCGGGCCTGGGTGCGCTGCTGTACGCCATCTATCTGCGGCCGGACGGGAGTGGGAAGGACAGCCTGCCGAAGACCCCGGCCGAGAAGCTGAGCAAAAAGGAGAACGCCCTGCAGGCGGTGAAGTTCACCCTCTTCTCCATCTCCGCCGGCGTGATCCAGGCGGTGACCTTCGCGCTGCTGCACGAGCTGACGGATCTGCCCTACTGGCCGGCCTATCTCATCGCGCTGACGCTGTCGGTGCTGTGGAACTTCACCCTGAACCGGAGCTACACTTTCAAATCCGCCGCCAACGTGCCGGTGGCCATGGCGAAGGTGTTCGGCTTTTACTGCGTGTTCACGCCCCTGTCCACCTGGTGGGGGGACGCGCTCACCAAGGCCGGCTGGCCGGATTATCTGGTGCTGGCCCTGACCATGATCGCCAACTTCGTGCTGGAATTTCTCTTCTGCCGGCTGGTGGTGTACCGGGGCACCATCAACACCAACCAGCGGGCCAAAAAGCAGGCCGGCCGGGACTAGACCTTCTGTCCCCAGCCCCGGCGGAACACCAGGTACTCCGCCAGCAGGCACACCGGCAGCGCCGCGAACACGTCCACCGCCGAGTGCTGCTTGACGAAGCACACCGACACGCACACGCCTATCACAAAGACCGTCAAAAGGGCCTTCGCGCCCTTTGGGACGGTCTTTTTCTTTAAAAATGTGGACAATATGCCCATGGAGTAGGCCACGTGCAGGGACGGGCACACCCCGGTGTTGGTGTCGAAGG
Organism: uncultured Oscillospiraceae bacterium; assembly: GCA_947626345.1. Lineage (GTDB taxonomy): Bacteria > Bacillota > Clostridia > Oscillospirales > Oscillospiraceae > CAJOIG01. Next base: position 62,320 of record CANQSF010000002.1, read on the forward strand.
AATAGATGACGCCCAGCAGCCATGTGAAGGCGTTTTCCCGGGGGAACACCGCCGGGCGCAGGTCCTGCCGGGTGGGCCAGAGGATGTATGCCGCCATGGCCACCACCTGGGTGATGATGATGTAGCTTTGGATGCGGCGGAAGCTGTCCGTGTCGTAAAAAAACGTATAGGCCAGCGAGCCCACCACCAGCACGTACCAGCCGGCGTAAAAGACCAGAAAGCCCTCGTTGAAGGGGATCAGGTCGTCCAGCGCGCAGTGCACCGGGTGGCACCGCTCCGCCGGGATCAGGTTCTCCGTCAGGAAATACAGGGTGAAATATCCCACCCAGCCCAACAGCAGCTTGGCGTGGGAGAACCGGGGCTCGTTTATCCTGGACAGGCGGAATTGCCGGTAATCAACGGCCGGGGGCTTCATCATCGGCGTATACCTCGATCGGTGTGTTCTTGGGATAATCCCGCTTGGGGATGTTGCGGTAGGGCACCACCGTGTGGGGCGGCAGGGCGGCGGCCATGGCCGTGATGCGGTCCATGAGCCCGGCGCATATCCGCGCCCGCTCCCGGACGATGGAGCTCTCGCCGTCGAAATAGATGGGCTCGCCCAGCACCATCTGCCGCAGCCTGGGGGCGATGTACATGGGCACGAAGGGGATCTGCCGGCCCGTCTTTTTATAATAGATCCGGGCCGCGTCCACGAACTTGTCGTGGAAATCGTAGAGGATGTTGTTGTAGCGCTTGTTGTACTCGGGGTAGATGATGACCCGCGCCCCCGCCTCCAGCAGCTTCTCGGTGGCGCGGAAGGTGGTGAGGATGCGGGTGTCGTGGTACACGGGCACGGTGTGGGCGTTGTTGAAGATGCACACGCTCAGCGGCGCGATGGCATAGCTGGCGATGCGGTAAAACCAGCGGCTGTACCAGGGCTTGAAGGACCAGAAGTCCTCAAAGGCGTAATCCGGCACCTCCTTCAGCTCCATCATCTGCCCCGCGCACCAGATGTAATGGGGGCCGGGGAAATAAAGCTCCCCCGCGATGGGGCCGTTCATCTGGGTGTGGTTGCCCACGATGATGGCCGGGCCCTCCGGCAGATGCTCCGCGCCCACCACCTCCATCTTCGGATAGAACGCCTTCACCAGCCATCGGATGGCCCGATACAGCGCCGTGGTCTTTTTCTCCTCCATGCCGACGCCTCCTTCTGCCGGTATTATAACGCGCCGCCGCCCCATCTTCAAGGGCCGGCTTGATACAGCCCGTCATACCGGGGCGGGGGATGGTCCGTCTCGCAGTTCCTGCAGCCGCGGGAAAAACAAAAAACCGCCGGGCAGAAAACCTGCCCGGCGGTCCGCCGGCCACGCTCTGTAATGTGATCTTACAGGGCGGCTTTTGCCTTTTTGTCGTGGATGCGCCGGGCCAGATAGACCACCGGCGTATCCAGCAGGCTGGTCACCACATAGATGGCGTAGCCCGCCAGGATGATGCTGGCCAGCAGGGAGGGGGTGTAGCCCTCCACCCCCGCGAAGGCCGCCAGGTTGAACAGCACCGTGTTCACCAGCTGGCTGATGAGGGTGGAGCCGTTGTTGCGCAGCCACAGGAACTTCCGGTGGCTGCCGAATTTTTTGTCCGTAAAGTCCCACCACTTGTGGTAAAGCCACACGTCCAGCAGCTGGCTGACCGCGTAGACGGTCATGCTGGCCAGCACCAGCCGGGGCGTGGTGGAGAAGATGGCCCGGATGGAGGGCATGGCCCAGTCGCTGGCCGCCGGCGCGTAGAGCATCCAGCTGGCGGTGAGCAGAGCGAAGAACACCGACGCGAATATGCCCAGGAACACTGCCCGGTTGGCCGCCTTCTTGCCGCTGTTCTCGCTGAGGATGTCGGTGATGAGGAACGTGGCCGCGAACAGCACGTTGCCCAGGGTCTGCTCCATGCCGAAGGCCGCCACCAGGATCAGCACCTCGATGTTGGCCAGGATGGTGACGGTCACCGTCATGGCGTAAAGGCCCGTATCGCCAAACAGTCGATAGGCCAGCAGGACCGCTCCGAAGATGAACACCACGGAGCCGGCCAGGATCAGCTCATTCATTCGATTTTCCTTCCCGGAGGCAAAAAAACGGGGCGCTACCGCGCCCCGAGATCTGTCTCCTTCGCCGTAGTTTTGTTTTCACGCCGTCTCCGGAGCGGGGCAGGATGGTCACGAACTGCCCGGTATGCGATTGGTCTGTGATCAGCGCTGCTTATTATAGCCATAGGGAAACAGTTTGTCAAGAGGCCTCCTCTTCTCCCGCGGCCTCCATGTATTCGTAATACTCCGACTCGCTGGAAAAGAGCATATACCGCCCGTCCACCAATCCGTAAAAGCCCGACGCCGTGAAATAACCGCGCATGCCGTCCGCCTCCCATTTTGTTGTCCGGGTCCCGCCCGGCAAGTATAGGATAGCGGGATGTGCGTCCCATAAAACGGACAGCTAATCCGCCGGCGTGACGACCCGCACCAGCGGGCGCACGCAGTGCTTTTCAAAGAAATCCTCCATGGTGCGCACGATGTCCTCCTGGCCGTCGTTCACGTTCAGGAACCGGTACCGGCCGTCCGCCAGCCGCAGGAAGGGCACGAAGTGCGGGGTGTCCCCCTCCCAGTAGCGGAGGATGCCGGCGGGGGCCTGTCCCGCGGCCCGCAGACTGGCGGCCCGGCCATAGGTGAGGCGGTATTTTCCGTGCCGGCGCAGATAGCGCATCAGCTTGCGCACCGGGGTGGGGCCGGGGATCTGCAAAGGAAAGAGGGCGTTCATCTCCCGGTGGACGGTCTCGAAGGGCACGTCCTTCCCCTGGGCCCGGAGCAGGTCGTAGGCGGCCACCCAGCCGCAGCCGTTCACGCTGGAGGGCATGCCCCGGTAGCGGTACGCGGAGAATTGATCCTGGTCGATGATGTATCCGTCGCTGGAAAAGCCGGCGCGCATGGCCATCCCTCCTCTCGGCCTTCGCAGAAATATGATGACTGCGATGCGGTCAGTATAGCACAGATCGGCCCCGGGGGCAAATCGCTCTTTACGAATGGGGGATCGATGGGGTATAATTGGTCGAACGATCCGACGAAAGACGGAGGCGAGCCATGACATATATCCTTTATAATCCGAAAGCCAACAACAACCACGGCACGGAGGGGCTGGACCAGGTGACCGCGGCCTTGAAGGCGTCCGGCGGCGGGGAGCCCCGGATGCTGGACCTGACGGAGCTGGACGCCAAGACGTTCCTCATGGGCCTGCCCGCCGGGGACGAGGTGATCCTCTGCGGCGGGGACGGCACGCTCCACCATCTGATCAACGACCTGGACGGGGCGGTGCCCGCCGTGCCGGTCAAGGTGTGGCGCATGGGCACGGGCAACGACTTTCTGCGGGACGTGCTGGGCGAGAGCGGGGAGCAGACGGCCCTGCTCAACGACTACATCGGCAACCTGCCGTCCGTGGAGGTCCCCGGCGGCCGCCGCCGCTTTTTGAACAACGTCAGCCTCGGCCTGGACGGGCAGGTGTGCGAGCTGGGCGAGCAGGAGAAGGCCCGGCTGGGCCGGCCGGTGAATTACATCGCCCTGGCCCTGCGGCTGATCTTCCGGGACTATCACGCGGCCAACGCCACCGTCACCGTGGACGGGGAGAGCAGAAGCTACGAGCGGGTGTGGGTGGCGTCGGTGTTCAACGGCCGTTACGTGGGCGGCGGGCAGATGCTGGCCCCCCGGCAGGACCGGACCGGGGACGAGCTGTGCTGCGTGGTGCTCCACGGCCTGGGCCGGCTGACGGCCCTGGTGAAGCTGCCCAAGGTGCTCCGGGGCGCCCACGAGGGAATCCCCCAGTGCGACGTGCGCTTCGGCCGGGACATATCCGTCACCCTTGACCGGCCCGGCGCCATCAATCTGGACGGCGAGCCCCTGGAGCGGGTCACGGGCTATCGGGCCGTGAAATGAAAAGGAGGATGGGAACATGACGAACGAAAAGCTCATGGAGATCTTCGCCGACACGGCGTACGTGCGCACCGGCGGCAGCGAGGAGGAGAAACGCTGCGCCCGGTATATCGCGGACAAATGCCGGGAGCTGACGGGCCGGGAGGCGGCGCTGGAGAGCTTCGCCGTGCCCATGGCGGACATGGCCGCGGCCAGCTTTACCGTGGACGGCCGTCCGGTGCCCTGCAAGGGCTATCTCTGCGCCGGCAGCGGCAGCGTGGAGGCGCCGCTGCTGTATCTGCCCAACACCGATCCCTGCTCCCTGGCCGCCTGCCGGGGGAAGATCGTGCTGCTGGACGGCTATCTGGGCTACTGGATCTATCAGGACCTGCTGGAAAACGGCGCGGTGGGCTTCGTCACCTACGACGGCAACGCCAACTATACGGACCGGGACATCGACCGGCGGGAGCTGCGCAGCTACGTCAGCCAGGGCCGGAAGATCCCCGGCGTGAACATCAACGCCAAGGACGCCATCCAGCTGGTCCGGGCCGGGGGCGGCACGGCGCGGATCGCCCTGGAGCAGGACGAGCGCGAGGGGACCAGCCAGAACGTGGTGCTGGACCTGCCCAGCCAGGGGGAGGGCTATATTCTCTTCACCGCCCACTACGACTCCACCAGCCTCTCCCAGGGGGCCTACGACAACATGACCGGCAGCGCGGGGCTGCTGGCCCTGGCGGAGCGGTTCGCCGGCGCGCCCCACCGCTACGGGATGCGCTTTTGCTGGTGCGGCAGCGAGGAGCGGGGCCTGCTGGGCTCCAAGGCCTACGCCGCCGCCCACGAGGAGGAGCTGAAAAACTGCGCGCTGAACATCAACCTGGACATGATCGGCTCCGTGATGGGCAAGTTCATCGCCTGCGTCACCGGCGAGGAGAAGCTGGTCCACTACATCGAATATATGGCCTCGGAGCTGGGCTGGGGCATGGAGGCCCGGCAGGGGGTCTACTCCAGCGACTCCACCCCCCTGGCGGACAAGGGCGTGCCGGCGGTGTCCTTCGCCCGGCTGGCGCCGAACAATACCGCCACCATCCACAACAGCTACGACACCGCGGCGCTGGTGCTGGCGGAGCGGATGCAGGCGGACGTGGATTTCATCGCCGCCTTCGCCGACAGGATGGGGAACGCCGCCCGCTGCCCGGTGGCCCGCCAGATCCCGGACAACGTCAAGGAGGATCTGGATGTGTATCTCAACCGCAAGCGGAAGAAAAAGTGAGGGCAATGCGAAGCGCCCCGGCGGAACACGTTCCGCCGGGGCGCTTTTCTCTGAATACTCACTGGCCGAAGATGAGGGTGAGGTCGGGCTGATCCATGCCCTCCGTCCACTGCACGGCGCACTGCTCCGCAGCCGCGCTCAGCCGGGCGGCGAAAGCGGCGTTGGCGGCGCTGGCCCGCAGCGGCGCGCCGCCGGAGGCGGAGGTGCAGGTGCCGTCGGGGTCCACGGGCAGCCGCAGGATGATGTGCCAGCCGTAGCTGGACTGGACCGGCTGGGCCAGGCCGTACTCCTCCAGGGACTGGGTGGTGGACTCGAACTCCTGCACCATCACCCCGGGGGTGAAGATGTATCCGTCGGGATAGGCGGCCAGGCCCGTGTCCTCGGAGTTGGCGTTCATCAGCTCGTCGAACAGCGCCTCCAGCGCCTCGGGGTCGTCCTCCACGGCGGCCAGCTGCTGATAAAGCGCTTCCGCCCGGGCCTGCTTCTCGGCCAGGACCTCGTCCTCCAAGGGCTGGCCGGTGGCCTGATCCACGGTCATGAGCAGGATGTGCTTGCAGGCCATCACGCCCTGGCTGTCCGCCCAGGCCAGCACGTCCTCGTCGGGCATGTCCGCCCCGTCCTGGCCGTAGAGGGCGGTGAACAGCTTGTCCGCCAGGATGTCCGCCCCGGTGATGAAGTCGAACAGCGCCCTGTCCACGAACTGCTCCTCCAGATAGGCGGCGTAATCGTCGGCCTCCTGCTGGGAGCACTGGCCGTTCTGGTCGCCGTAGCTGTCGGCGGCGTTGTCGTAGGTGTCCTGGATGGCCTGCAGATCGGCGTCGTCCAGGGCCATGTCCTCTTCCCGGGCCAGGGCGGACACGGCGTGCAGCTGGAGCATGCTGTCGGCGGCGGAGGAGACGACCAGCTGGGCGTTGGTGGCGGTGAGATCGTAGTCGTGGCCGTCCCAGCCGGACCAGGGCGAGCCCATGGCGGTCATATAATCGATGTAGCCGGCGTAATAGTTCAGCCAGTAGTAATACTCCCGCCAGGTGATGTCCTGCCCGTCGCATACGGCCACCACCATATCCGGCTCATAGGCGGCGTAGCCCAGGCCGGGGGCGGCGGTGGCGGTGGGCTCCGGCTCCGCGGTGGCGGTGGGCTCGGAGGCCGCGTCCGTGGCGGCGGCGTCCTGCTCGTACTGGTCGATGCCGCCGCCGCATCCGGCCAGCAGCAACAGCGTCAGCGCCAGGCACAGCGCCTGGACGGTCCCTTTGTTTTTCATAAGCGCCCTCCTTGCGGGATGAATGTGCCGAGGGCAGTATAGCATGTTTTGCCCCGGTCCACAAGCGCCCTTGACGGAATTTGACCGCGGTGATAATATGTAGCTGTTTTCAAAATGGCGGGAAATGGCTTTTTTCGGGAGGAGCTATGAACATCATCATTGTGGGCGCGGGGAAGATCGGCTTCACCCTGACCCAGTATCTGGCCCGGGAGGGCCATGACGTGACGGTCATCGACCAGAACCAGGAGCGGACCACCCTGGTGAACACCACCCTGGACGCCATCTCCATCACCGGGCCGGTGGACATCGAGCTGCTGCGCCTGGCGGGGGCGGACAAGGCGGATCTGCTCATCGCCGCCACCAACTCGGACGAGGCCAACATCCTCTGCTGCATGATGGCCCGCAAGCTGGGCACGGGCCACACCATCGCCCGCGTCCGCCAGCAGGACCACTATAACGCGGTGATGCTGCTGCGGGACGAGCTGGGCCTGTCCATGACCATCAACCCGGAGCACGACGCCGCCCGGGAGATCAGCCGTGTGCTGCGCTTCCCCTCCGCCGCCAAGGTGGAGCCCTTCGCCAAGGGCCAGGCGGAGCTGGTGGAGTTCCGGCTGAAGGAGGACAACCCCCTGTGCGGCATGGAGCTGAAGAACTTCCACACCCGCTTCGACCGCGGCACGCTGATCTGCGCCGTCCGCCGGGGCGAGCAGGTGGTGATCCCCGGGGGCGACTTCGTCTTCCAGCCGGGGGACAGCGTGAACGTGGTGGGTGCGCCCAAGCACATCCACGCCTTCTTCCGGTCCATGGCCATCTTCAAAAAATCCGCCCGGAACGTGATGATCGTGGGCGGCGGCCACGTGGGCGTGTACCTGGCCCGGCAGCTGCTCAGCATGGGCATCCGGGTGACCATCGCCGAGCAGAACGAGGGCAAATGCCGCCACATCAAGGACCTGCTGCCCAAGGCGGAGGTGCTGTGCTGCGACGCCTCCCGGCCCGACATCCTGGAGGAGGAGGGCCTGCGGGGCATGGACGCGCTGGTCACCGTCACCGGCACCGACGAGGTGAACATCATCCTGGGGGCCTATGCCCGCCAGGTGGGCGTGGAGAAGGCGGTGGCCAAGGTGAACGAGGAGCATCTGGTGCCCCTGGCCGAGTCCTTCGGCCTGGAGGAGCCGGTGCAGCCCCGGGTCATCACCGCCCAGCAGGTGCTGCAGTACGTGCGCAGCATGGACAACGCCGTGGGCGCCAGCGGCGTGGAGCAGCTGCGGCGCATCCTGGACGGAAAGCTGGAGATGCTGGAGTTCCGGGCGGGGGTGTCCAGCCCCTGCGTAGGCGTGGCGCTGAAGGATATGCCCACCCGCAAGGACGTGCTGGTGGCGGCCATCATCCGGGACGGCAAGTGCATCATCCCCGGCGGCAGCGACGAGATCTGGGCCGGGGACAGCGTGCTGGCCGTGACCACCAAACGGGGCATGACCCGTCTGGAAGACATACTGAGAGGGTAACGGGCCGTGAATTACCGGATCATTTCAAGTATCCTCAGCCGCATCCTGGCCATCGAGGCGGGACTGCTGCTGCTGCCCCTGGCGGTGGCGGGGATCTACCGGGAGAACGTGCTGCCCTTCGTCTGGACGGTCGCGCTGTGCCTGGCGGGGGCGGTGGCGCTGTATCTGCCCGGGCGGAAGCACACCGGCGCCCTCCATCCCCGGGAGGGGTTCGTGTCCGTGGCCCTGAGCTGGCTGGTCATCTCCCTGTTCGGGGCGCTGCCCTTCGTGTTCTCCGGAGCCATCCCCAACTACATCAGCGCCCTGTTCGAGATCATCTCCGGCTTTACCACCACCGGGGCCAGCGTGCTGCCGGAGGTGGAACCGGTGCCCAAGGGGGTGCTGTTCTGGCGCAGCTTCTCCCACTTCGTGGGCGGCATGGGCGTGCTGGTGTTCATGATGGCCGTCCTTCCCACCGACGACGAGCACTCCATGCACCTGCTGCGGGCGGAGGTGCCCGGCCCGGTGAAGGGCAAGCTGGTGCCCAAGATGCGGGACACCGCCCGGGTGCTGTACGTCATCTACCTGGTCATGACACTGGTGGAGGTGGTGCTGCTGCTGGTGGGCGGGCTGAGCCTGTTCGACGCGCTGACCACCGCCTTCGGCACCGCCGGTACCGGCGGCTTCGGCGTGCGCAACGCCAGCATCGGCGCCTACGACAGCGCCTACGTGGATATCGTGGTGGGCGTGTTCATGATGCTGTTCGGCATCAACTTCAACCTGTATTACATCGTGCTGGTCAAGCGCTCCCTGAAGGGGCTGAAGAGCCAGGAGCTGGGGGTCTATCTGCTGGTGATCGCTGCGTCCACGGTGACCATCGCGCTGAACATCGCCCACCTCTACGGCGGCGTGCTCCACGCCCTGCGCTACTCCTTCTTCCAGGTGTCCAGCATCATCACCACCACCGGCTTCGCCACGGCGGACTTCGACCTGTGGCCCAGCTATTCCCGGGGCCTGCTGGTGCTGCTCATGCTCATGGGCGCCTGCGCCGGCAGCACCGGCGGCGGCACCAAGGTGGCCCGGCTGGTGATCCTGGGCAAGGCCATCTGGAGCGAGATCAAAAAGATGCTGTTCCCCCGCTCGGTGAGCCGGGTCTCCCTGGACGGAGAGCCCCTGGAGGCCGACGCCATCCACAACACCATGGTGTTTTATATGCTCTATACCCTCATCGCCCTGGGAGCGTTCCTGCTGCTGAGCGTGGAGGGCTTCGATCTGGAGACCACCTTCACCAGCGTGATCAGCTGCCTGTCCAACATCGGGCCGGGCCTGGCGCTGGTGGGCCCCACCGGGAACTTCAGCATCTGGAGCGGGGCGTCCAAGCTGGTGCTGAGCCTGTGCATGCTGCTGGGCCGGCTGGAGATCTTCCCGGTGATCACCCTGTTCGCCTCCGGCGTGTGGGGCAGGAAGAGCTGAGCATCTGACCGGCCGAGGGCCGCGGAATACGAGAAAGGAGACCGCTATGCATTTTTATCCTCTCATCGACGACGTCCAGGTGGACGAAAAGCAGCTGGACAGCGAGTATAAGACCGCCCGGGAGATCGGAAAGGTCAAGCTGGGCGAGCTGCGCCTGTTCTTCCGGGCCGGGCTCAAGACCTACTACATCCCCTATCACTCCATCCACCGGATGTTCCGGCGGGTGCTGGCCGTGCCGGCCAAGCTGTGCTGCGGCAAGGGAGATTTCGAGATCGAGAACCTGGTGGTCTGCGGCGAGAACGACCAGGAGCTGGCCCAGATCCAGCTGCCCGGGAAAAAGGCCGCCCAGATCCTCATGGATGAGCTGAAGCAGCGGGTCCCGGAGGCGGAGTTCGGCCGCCCGCAGCAGGCGCCGGCGGCGCAGTGACCCCGGAAGGGACCGTATCCCGCGCGTTTTTGTTAAAAAATGCGCGAGGAAAAAGACCATATCCTGCGGGATTTTGTGAAAAAAGGCTTGAAAAATCGGAACGATAGCGCTAAAATGACTATGATTCAGGGGACTTTATCGCTTGAAACAGCTAAATTGGTAAATACAGGTAACATTTATGACGCCCACAGAAGCTCTTGATCTGATCCTCCGCTCCTATGTCCGCTATTACGACGTGATCCGGGAGGACGTGGAGGCGCCCTTCGCCGCGGAGGCCCGGTTCCACTCCCATGGCGAGACCTATGTGCTGGTGAAGAGCGCCCGCATCTCCGAGGCGGACTCCCACGAGTACGTATATTTCGCCGCCGTGGACGAACTGGACGCGGAGCAGGCCGCCGCCCTGGAGCAGACCGCCTGGGAGCGGGGCCTGGCCCATGTGAAGCCCCACAACGCCCACCGCAACTCCGACATCACGCTGGTCGTCCTGGCGGGGCAGATGACGGCGGAGGCCAAGCAGACGGTGAAAAAGTCCCGCCGTTCCAAGAGCTACAAACACAGTCTCCAGGGCTGGAGCAGTTATCGCGCGATTGCTTTAGAGACCTCTTCCGGGGAGCTTGTCTATAACCGCCTGGGCAAGGACCTGAAGAAGCTCTTTCGCAATATATCAAATCAAAGGTAGGAGAGAGTTATCATGATTGCAGTACTGATCATCCTCGCGGCGATCGTTTTGCTGGTCATCGGCTATGTTACATATGGCTCCTGGCTGGCAAAGCAGTGGGGCGTTGACCCCAGCAGAAAGACCCCGGCGGTGGAGATGGAAGACGGCGTGGACTACGTCGCCGCCAAGCCCGCCGTTCTGATGGGTCACCACTTCTCGTCCATTGCGGGCGCTGGCCCCATCAATGGACCCATCCAGGCCTCCGTTTTCGGCTGGCTGCCCGTTTTCCTGTGGTGCGTCATTGGCGGTATCTTCTTCGGCGGTCTGCAGGACTTCGGTTCTCTGTTTGCCTCCGTCCGTAACGAGGGCAAGTCTGTCGGCGAGATCATCAAGACCTCCATGGGCAAGCGTGCCCAGAAGCTGTTCCTGCTGTTCGCGCTGCTGGTGCTCATCATGGTCATCGCCTCCTTCGTGAACGTCGTGGCCGGCACCTTCGCTTCTCAGGCCGCTGGCTTCACCACCGGCGACGCCGTGACCGGCAACGAGACCACCGCTATGGTGTCCGTGCTGTTCATCGTCCTGGCCATCATCTACGGCATGCTGACCAACAAGGGCGGCATGAAGACCGGCCCCGCCACCATCATCGGCATCGTTGGCATCATCGTGGCCCTGATCGTCGGCCTGAACTGCGGCCTGGCCATGGGCCGTACCACCTGGATCATCCTGATCGGCGTGTACATCGCTGTGGCCTCCCTGATCCCCGTGTGGATCATGCTCCAGCCCCGTGACTATCTGTCCAGCTTCCTGCTGTACGCCATGATGGCCGTGGCTGTCATCGGTATCTTCTTCTCCGCCTTCACCGGCGACAAGACCGCTACCTTCGAGCTGCCCGCCTTCACCAGCTGGAACACCAGCGTGGGCGGCCTGTTCCCGGCCCTGTTCATCACCGTGGCCTGCGGCGCCTGCTCCGGCTTCCACTCCCTGATCTCCACCGGCACCTCCTCCAAGCAGCTGGCCAACGAGAAGGACGCCAAGGCCATCGGCTACGGCTCCATGCTCATCGAGTCCGCTCTGGGCGTCGTGTCCCTGATCGCCGTTGGCATGGTCTTCCAGGATTACGTTGATGGTAAGTTCGGCTCCCCCGCCGTGGCCTTCGCCACCGGCATCGCCTCCATGTTCAGCCTGGATACCGCCAGCCATGTCTACAACGTGGTCTACACGCTGCTGACCCTGGCCGTGTCCGTGTTCGCCCTGACCAGCCTGGACACCGGCACTCGTCTGAGCCGGTTCATGTTCACCGAGCTGTTCCTGAAGGACGGCGAGGCCACCTGGAAGGACGCCACCGGCGTCCGGAAGTTCCTGGCTCACCCCCTGACCGGCACCGTGTTCATGGTCGTTGTGGGCTGCCTGCTGGGCGGCATGAGCCTGACCGCGATCTGGGGTCTGTTCGGCGCTGCCAACCAGCTGCTGGCCGGCCTGGCTCTGATGGCCGTGGCTGCCTGGCTGGGCAACATCGGCAAGAACAACAAGATGTTCTTCATCCCCATGATCTTCATGCTGATCGCCACCCTGACCTTCCTGGTCATCCGGATCAAGTCCCTCATCACTGCCTGCATCGCGGGCACCGTCTGGGGCGACTGGTTCATGCTGATCATCGCTCTGGCGATGGTCGTGCTGGCCGTGTTCCTGATCGTCGAGGGCGTCAGCACCTTCTCCAAGCAGATGAAGAACAAGGCCAAGGCGTGATTTCGGCGGAGATCACTCCAAAGGCAAAAACAAAAGGTGGGCGCGCTGCATTCGCAGCGCGCCTTTTCTATTAAAATGGCCCCCTTGTGTAAAGGGGCCTGGCAGCGCGATGGGGTCCCCGCGGGAGCCCAGCGAAGCGGGTCCCGTGGGGAGAGGAGGAGCGCGGGAGCGGGCGGATGCCGGCGCTTGCGCCGACGGAGCTTAGCGGACGCCGCGACGACGAGACTGGGGGATCGCTGTCACGTTACAGGCCGATCCCCCCGGCTCGGCCGATGGCCGACCCACCCCCCTTTCAACAAGGGGGGCATGGGGGTTCCCTTCCTCTCAGGCCCCCTTGTGTAAAGGGGGCTGGCTCCGGCGTTAGCCGGAGTCTGGGGGATTGTCAAAAGGTTCTATTTTGTGGCTGTGACTGTCCCCACCCGCTGGCCCTGGCGGACGAAGAGCTCCTCCCCGTCCGCGGCGGCGAAGGGCCCGTCCGGAAGGACGGCGTCCTTTTTCGTGATGAGGATCACGGTGGAGCCGCCGAAGGCGAAGTACCCCTTCTCCTGTCCGCGCACCACCGGCCCCGTGACGGGCAGGTTCTCGATCCGGCCCACCAGCATGGCCCCCACCTCCATGATAAGCAGCGCGCCGAAGGCGGTGTCCAGCAGGCGGTATTCCCGGGTGTTCTCGTGGTAGACGGGCCGCTGGCCCTTTTCCTGGGGCTGGACGGTGTGGTACAGGCCCGGGATGCGCACCGCCGGCCCGGGGACCCCGTCCGCCGGCCAGATGTACCGGTGGTAATCTTCCGGGCACAGCCGGAAAAGCCACAGCGTCCCCCCGGCGAACTGCGCCGCCAGCGCCTCGTCCCGCAGAAGCCCCGCAAGGGTGTAGGCCGTCCCCTTCACGGGGAACCGGCCGTCCGGCCGGATGGGCCAGAGGGAGAGCCGGCCGTCGCAGGGGCTGACGAGCGCGTCCGGGCCCGGATCCACGGGCCGGGCGGCGGGGACCAGGGCGCGGGTGAAGAAGTCGTTGAAGCTGGAAAAGCGGTCCTTCACGCAGCCGTCCATGTCGATGTGATGCCGCCGGATGAAGCCGGGCACCGCCAGGGCGGACAGGCGGCTGTCCATGACGCGCCCGCCCAGACGGGAGAACCAGGGACGGGTCAGGCCCCGGAGCAGCAGACGCCCCGGGGCCGTGCCGTATAAAAGACCCAGCGCCGTCATTTCCGGCGCACCAGCCGCAGCACCCAGTGCCAGGGGGTGTCCACGCCCCACAGGTGGCAGGCCAGGATGTACAGGATCACCAGGGCCACGAAGCCGATGAGCAGCATCAGCTCTTTGTTGGAGGGCTTGCGGAAGCGGAACCGGAGCACGAACAGCACTGCCGTCGCCAGCATGATCACAGGCAGTCCCACCAGAAAGACGCCGGGGGCCAGCGTCCCGACGGCGTAGAACACGGGCAGGATCGCCGCGATGGAGGTGATGGGCATGCCTTGATAGTATTTCTTGCCGTCGCTGCGGGGCGCCCCGGTCTCGGCGGTGACGTTGAACCAGGCCAGGCGGATCAGCCCCGCCAGCACGTACAGCGCCAGGATGGCCATGCCCGCCAGGGTGTGCATCCCCAGAAAGTAGCAGATGACCGCCGGCAACACCCCGAAGCAGACGATGTCGCACAGGGAGTCCAGCTGCACGCCGAAGGCCTTCTCCAGGTCGGTGCGGTCCTTTTTCGTGCGGGCGATCTTCCCGTCGAAGGCGTCCATCAGCCCGGACATGGCCAGACAGGCCAGCGCCCAGCGGATGTGGCCGGAGCAGGCGCAGAAAATGCCGCACACGGAGGTGATCAGGCTCATGTATGTGAGGATGACCGTATAATCAAAAACACCGATCATGTCGTCGCCTCGTTTCCTTTGCTATCCCGCCGGCCCAGCAGCAGCGCCGCCAGGGCGGTGAACACGGCCGATATCAGCAGCCGGCAGTAAAAATCCGTTCCCCGGCTCAGCACCATGGCCGGCAGGGTGAGAGAGCCGAACACGGGGCCGAAGACCGCCAGGAACATGGCCTCCGTCACGCCCATGCCCCCGGGCAGGGGGAGCATGTCCGCCGCCGCCTGGATAGCCGCCTGGAGCACGGCGATGGTGAGCCAGCCCCATCCGGTCAGGCCGAGGGCCCGGTATACCAGCCAGGGCACCGTGAACAGGGCGTAGCGCTGGGCGAAGGTGATCAGCTGCACCAGCGCCATGAGGCCCATGTGGGTCTTGAAGTAGGCGGCCGTCTCGTGGTACGTGTCCATGGCCGCCAGCAGCTTGTCCCGCCGGGACTGGCTGCGGCGCAGGATGCGGAGCTTTTCCAGCAGGCGCAGGCACCCGTCGCACAGCTTCCGGGCCATGTGGGGGTGGAACACCAGCATCAGCAGGAAGGCCGTGAAGCTGGCGGTGATGATCAGCCCGCCCCAGAACAGGAAGATGAAATCCCCGAAGTGGTCCAGCAGAAAGTCGTACCGGAAGAGGATCAGGGCCAGGCTCGTGACGATCAGCACCATCTTGTAGGTGATGGTGACGGCCAGCAGGGTGACGGCGGCCACCGGCACAGGCACCTTCTCCCGGTTGAGGAAATAGGCCTGCATGGGCTGTCCGCCCCCGGCAGAGGGGGTCACCGCGGAGAAGAAAAAGCCCGCCGAGGACACGAGAAAGCACCGCCATGCCCCCAGCCGGTACCCGCCGGAGCGCAGCAGCAGCCGGATGATCACGCTCTCGCCGCCGATGAACACCGCCACGCAGCCCACCGCCGGGATCAGCCACCGCCAGTCGCAGGACTGGATGGCCTGGCGCACCGCGCCCACGTCCGCCCCGTGGAAGACGGCGTATACCGTCAGGGCCAGCAGGCCCAGAAAGAGCAGCCCGTCGCCGACGATCTTTTTCCAGTTTTTTTGCATCGGCGCACCGCCTCTCTCGTCGCCGGGGGCTACGCCCCCCAGAGCCTCTCGTATCGCCGGGCCAGGGACGTGCGGCCCGCCGTCTGCCAGCACAGCTCCGCCAGGGCGAAGCCGGCCGCCACGTCCGCGAGCACATGCTGCCGGGTGGTCAGGGTGGAGGCGGCCACGGCCAGGGTGAAGAGCAGGGCGAACGCCCGGTAGCCCGCCGGCACGTCCCGCTGTCCCCGGACGTCCGCCCAGCAAAGCCAGCTGCAAAAGCAGTGCAGGGACGGGAACAGGTTGTCCGGCGCGTCCGCGCCGTATAGGAGCGCCAGCAGCCATCCGAAGGGATCCCCCGCCGGGATGGCGGGCCGGACGTTGGTGGTGGGCAGCAGCAAAAACACCGCGAAGCATATGACCTTGCCCAGCGCGTCCGCCGCCAGGAACCGCCATGCGCCCGCCTCTCTCCGGCGCACCGCCAGGATATAGCCCGCCGCCCAGTAGAGGTAGGACCCGAAGTAGATCACCGCCGTCCAGGGCAGCACCGGCACCGCCAGGTCCAGCGCCGTGGTCATGTCATAGTGCCGCCAGGAGCCGGCGATGAGCCTGGCCCCCCAGTAGACCGCCATCTGCAGCGCCAGGGCCCCGGCCAGCGGCCGGATGCCATAGGACGGGATGAGCTTTTCCACAGCGGCGCGCAGCTTCATGGCGGGTCTCCTTCGGACAGGGTCCGGGACGGACCGCAGTCTGTTAACAGTTTATCAAAAATGTCCGGCCCGCGCAATCTCTTTTGGTTACAGTAGACTTACATTTTCGTCACGGCCGGCCTGCGCCGGTGGGCACCTTGTCCAGCCCCACCGCCACGGTGTGGCGGATGGGCTTCCACTGGGGCCGGGAGAGGAACGCCCAGATCCCCACGGGCAGGAACGTGAACATGAACAGCGGGAAGGTGACGCAGGCCCACGCCTTGCGCAGCGCCCCGCCGGGGATGTTCCGCCGCTCCTGGAGCATGGTCACCGCGCCCACGAGAAACAGGTTCCCGTACAGGGCCGCCAGGGGCGTCAGCGCCGCGGTGAGGGCCGCGTGGGGCCCGCCGGCCAGCAGCGCGGCCGCAGCCGTGCACAGGTTGGCCGCCACCGCCAGGGCGTAGCCGAACACGTTCACCGACATGTTCTCAAAGCAGACCCAGCGCCGCTTCGCAGGGCCCGGCCGGACCAGCCCGGCCAGCAGCTCCGCTCCCTGCCGGCGGCCGATCTGGATGCTGCCCTGGATCCAGCGGGTCCGCTGACGCCAGGACTGGGCAAAGCCGGACACCTGCTCGTCGTAGACCATGGCCCCGGGGCAGTAGGCCACCTGGACGTCGTTCAGGGCGCACCAGGTGTCGAATTCCATGTCCTCGGTCAGCCCGGTGAAGGGCCACACGCCGCCCCAGCGGTCCAGCAGGGACCGGGTGAAGCCGAAGCCGGTGCCGGTGACGATGGAGGTGACGCCCAGGGCCATGCGGGAGGCGTTGAAGTGGGCGCTGTCGTGGGCGTACCAGAGGCCGTAGCCGGCGGTGATCCAGTTGGTCATGAAGTTCTTGCTGTTGCGGTAGCCGCAGGCGGCCTGGTAGCCCGCGCCGAAGGTCCGGTCCATCTGGGACACATAGTCGGGCCGCAGCAGGTTGTCCGCGTCGAAGACGAGGAAGACGTCGTAATCGTCCAGCCGGCCCTCCCGGCGCATGTGGCCCAGCAGGGCCTGCAGGGCGTAGCCCTTGCCGATCCGGGACCGGTCGGAGCGCCGGTAGACTGTCGCGCCCCGGGCGCGGGCCGCGGCGGCGGTGCCGTCGGTGCAGTTGTCGGCGATCACGAAGGCGTCCAGCCGCCCGCCGGTGTAGTCCTGGGCGGCGATGCTGTCCAGCAGATAGGGGATCACCGCCTCCTCGTTGCGGGCGGCGATGAGCACGGCGTAATCCAGCCCGCCGGGCCTGTCCTGCACGGCAGCGCCCTTTTTTGCCAGCCGGGGCAGGAAGAGATAGATCGTCTGATAGGCGTAGGCCAGGCCCACCAGGCCGGCCAGCGCCAGCAGAAGGATACGGATGAGATCGACGGAAGACATTGTTCTCCCCCTTTCCGCGTTGATCCTAGCTCCGAATGATAAAGACAGGAGGTAAAGACGGCGGTAAAGGGAAGGGTAAAGATACAGGTCCATACCGCCCGTCCAAGGGCAGTATAAACCATTTTCATGAAATTGTTTCTTAAGCCTTCATTAAGGAACCTTAAGACTTGTTTAACGTCCCCGTCCCGGCGGGGGCCGGGGGCAGGAGGATGGTCATGCGGGTGCCCACGCCCTCGTAGGAGCGGACCTGGAAGCGGCCGCCGTGGCGGTCCACGATCCACCGGGCGATGGCCAGGCCCAGGCCGCTGCCCTTGTCGTCCACCTTGCGGGCGGCGTCGGACCGGAAGAACCGGTCGAAGATCCTGGGCGCGTCCGCCGGGGCGATGCCGATGCCGTTGTCCTGCACGTCCACGCAGGCCATCTGCCCGTCCCGGTAGGCCCGGAGGGTGATGCGGGTGTAGACGGAGGAGTATTTGCAGGCGTTGTCCACCAGGATGCGCACCGCCTGCTTCAGCATGGCCTCGTCGGCCCGGACCGTCACCGGCGCTTCTGCCTCCAGGGCGTACTCGTGCAGGCCGTCGATCATGCGGCTCTCCTCCCACACCTCCCGCACCAGGGTGGACAGGTCCAGGGATATCAGTTTCAGCTCCTGGCGGCCGGCGTCGCCCCGGGCCAGAAACAGCAGCTGCTCCACCAGGGTCTTCATGTGGGCCGCCTCGTTCTGGATGGCCCGGATGGACTCGCCCAGCACCTTCTCGTCGGTAGCGCCCCACCGGGCCAGCATGTCGGCGTAGCCCTGGATCACGGCGATGGGCGTGCGCAGCTCGTGGCTGGCGTCGTCCACGAACCGCACCTGCTGGCGGTAGCCGTTGTGCATGCGCACGATCAGGTTGTTCACCGCCGTCTCCAGGCCGCTGAGGTCGTCGTCGCCGATGTGCAGCAGCTCGTCGGGGGAGGCCCCGTTCAGATGGTCGATGGCCTCCTGGAGGGAGTGGAACTTGCCCTCGTCGAAGCCGTGGGAGGAGATGCTCTCCGTCACCTGGGCGATGTCGTCGATGGGCCGCAGATATTTGCGGATGCGCCGGGTGGCCCACAGGCAGCTGAGAAGCCACCACGTGAGCCGCAGGGCGGCCAGGCACTCCAGGGCGAAGCCCAGCCAGAACAGGAACCCGCCCATCTGGACCGTGGCGTCCCCCGCGTGGAAGATCACATCGTCTTCGTAGGGGTTCCACCAGCCGTATCGGAGCATGTTCACGGCATGAAGCGGGTCCACCAATACCACGTTGAGCACCGCTTCGGAGACGGTGTGCAGGCTGTCGCTGGCCTGTCCCAGCTGGAGAGACCAGTTCTGGTGGGACAGGTCCGTGCCCGCCGCCTGGGCGGCGGCCGCGCACCAAACTACCGTACACACGCAGAACAGCGCCACGGTCTGCCACAGGATGCGCCACAGCTTCCCCCACTGGAACCGCCAGGCGATCTTCCGGGCGATGGAGGTGGTGCGGCCGCGATTTTTCTTCATGGCCCGTCCCCCTTGATCACATAGCCCATGCCCCGGACGGTGGTGATCAGCTTCACGCCGAAGGCGGCGTCGATCTTCTGGCGCAGATAGCGCACGTACACGTCCACCACGTTGGTCTCCCCGGCGTAGTCATAGCCCCAGACCTTCTCCATCAGCATGTCCCGCGTCTGGACGATGTCCCGGTTTTCCAGAAGAGTCTGCAGCAGCGCGAATTCCTTGTAGGTCAGCTGCAGGGGCTCCTGGCCGTAGACGGCGGTGTGCCGGGCCGGGTCCAGGGTGAGCCTGCCCCAGCGCAAGGCCGCCGGCCGCTTTTCCGCCGCGCCGGAGCGGAGCGCCGCCCGGATGCGGGCCAGGAGCTCCTCGATGGAGAAGGGCTTGGTGATGTAGTCGTTGGCCCCCATGTCCAGGCCGCTGACCTTGTCCATCACCGCGTCCCGGGCGGTGAGCAATATGACGGGCACGTCCGACTCCGCCCGGAGCCGGCGCAGCACCTCCAGGCCGTTGAGGCCCGGGAGCATCACGTCCAGCAGGATGAGATCGTAGGCCCCGTTCAGGGCCATATCCAGGCCGGAGCGGCCGTCGGAGGCCTTCGCCACGGTATAGCCCTCATGGGTCAGCTCCAGCTCCAGGAACCGGGCGATGGCCCCCTCGTCCTCCACGATCAGGATGTTCACGGCCATGGCCGGTCACCTTCCTTCCATAAAAAAGGGGACGGAAGCCGTCCCCGGATGATGGGTCACTCCTGCGGGCCGTCCTGGCCGTCGCCCCGGAAGGACTCCTTGATGTCCTCGGCGATGTCGCTGGCCTTGCCCATGGCGTCGTTGATGGAGTCCCGGCCCAGCTGCCGGCCCTCGAACCGGTACTGGCAGCCGCAGAACAGCCCCGCGATCAGCACCACCAGCATCAGACCGAAGCTGGCGAACAGCAGCACCACCATCACCAGCACCGGCACGGCCAGCAGCTGCTTGTCCTTGCGGATCACCACGAAGTCGTTGTCCAGGCTGATGCGGAACAGCTTCTTGATGTACTCCCACAGCGTGGCGAAGCCATTGGTGAAAAAGGGCTCGCGCTTTGTCTTGCCGCTGACGTTCTTCACCGGCTTGATCGGGCTGGTGTAGGACGGGGCCGCCTCCGTCTCCATGTGCACGGAGGGGCCGGTGCCGGCGGTCTTGTGGGCCCGCTCCAGGGCCACCATGGCGTCCAGCAGGTCCCAGTTGTTCTCCTCCAGGGCCGTCTTGGCCTCCTCCAGGGAGACCCCGGCCTTTTTGCTGAGAAGCTCCGCCATCTCATATCGTTCCATGACGATACCTCCTTGTCTTTATCTGCCCGAAGGATATCACGCCCGGCTTAAAAGCCTATGGAAGGGAGATTAAAAGTGGGTTAAAAAACCCAAAAGCCGCTCTCAGTTTTCCGGCTCCTGGACGTCCTCCGATCCCGGGACGTCCTCCGGCTCCTGGGTATCCTCCTGCTCCGGGATCTCCTCCGGCTCCGGGGAGGGCTCCGGCCCGCCGAAGAAATAGTAGTCCGACGGACAGGCGGGATACTGGCTGGTGTCCCACCAGTACAGGCCCCAGAGCTGGCCGTCCCCGGCCAGGAACACCTCCGGCTCGCCGCCGGACGCGTCCACGTGGTAGCTGGCCCCGTCCAGGGTGACGATGTTCCAGAAGTGGTCCTCGCCGTCCAGCCGCCCGCTCACCACCAGACACTCCACCCCCAGCCGGTCGCAGCCGGCCTTCAGGGCCAGGGCGATGCCCTCGCTGTCGGCGGTGCCGGCGGTGAGGGCGTCCCAGGCGGTGGACCCGGCCTGGGCGTCCGGCAGGCAGTTCTCGGCCAGATAGGTATACATGGCGTAGAGGGGCCCGGCGCTCTCCCGGCCCTCCGGGACGTCGTCCCTCTCCTGGGCCGCCAGGACGTCCACGGCCGCCGCCAGCTCCTGCCGCCGCTGGGCCAGCTGCCCGGGCTCCAGGGCGTAGTTGAGGCTCACCTCCGCGATGCGGCTGACGCCGGTCTCCGGGTAGAGGCCCACCTCCACCTCCGGCAGCACCGGGCAGGCCAGCGGGTCGGCGTAATACGCCTTGGCCACGTCGGCGCGAATGGTGTCCGCGGTGGCGGAGCCGTCGGCGATCTGCAGCGCCAGATAGGTGTCCCCTCGGCGCAGGGCGCTGTCCAGCCGCTGGGACAGCACGGAGGAGGACAGGGCGTTCTCCAGCGCCCCCACCTGGGCGGCGGAGCGCTTGTAGGCGATGTTCACCTCCGCCTGGTAGTAGCTGACGATGCGGCTCAGATCATAGCTGATGTAATCCACGGCGAAGGCCCCCAGGGGCGTGGAGGACTTCACCTCCCAGCAGGCGGTGGATATGTCCTGGTGCAGGTCCCCGTCGTAGTTGGCGAACTGCAGCTGCGCCGACTCGGTGTGCTCCGACACCAGCGCCATGATGGCCCGGCGCAGGGCGGCGTAGCTGGTGATGGAGTCGGTGGCCGTCCCCACGGGCTCCTCCTGGCTTGCGGAGGCCTCGTAGGGCTGGCTGACGGAGTAGCTGCGGTCGAACACCGCCGCGCACCCGGCCAGCGCCAGGCACAGCGCCGCGCAGGCCAGGCCGGCCGCGGCCCGCTTAATATCCCAGATCCTCATGGATCAGCAGGACCTCCGCCTCCCCGCACCACATGGGCTTGCCCCACAGCACCACCAGCGCCCGGCAGATCCGGTCCGGGCTGGCGCAGTCGTGGCATGCCCCGTCCACGGCGCAGGGGGTCTTTTTGTTCAGCCGCTTGGCGTTCAGGGGGGCGGCCACGTTCCGGGCCCGCTCCAAAGCCTGGGGGAAGGGGCCGGACAGCTTGTTCTCGCCCACCACGAAGAGCACCCGCTCCTTTTTCATCAGCGTGCCGCCCACCCGGTTGCCCCGGCCGTCGATGTTCAGGATGTAGCCCTCCTCGCTGATGGCGTTGGCGCTGGTGATGTACACCTGGGCGTTGTCCGCCTGGACGCTCACCTCGTCGCCGGGGGTGACCTGGTGCCAGAAGACGGTGTTGGCCGCCGCCAGCCGGTCGTATACGTTCAGGGCGCCCAGGGTCATGCTGCCGCCCATGCCCACGGTCTTGCCGCGGATGCTCTCCGCCAGATAGTCCGCCGCCGCCTCCTTGGTGGCGAACTCAGTGACCGTGAAGCCGTTTTTGCGCAGGTTTTCCAAGATCTTTTCCATGGTCGTGCCTCCTTCATCAGTCTGTTTTTTCGATATTCTGGAAGTTCTTGCCGAATACCTCGTGGGATTGGGTGACGATCACGAAGGCGTGGCCGTCGATCTCCGAGACGATCTTTTTCAGGGTGGGGATCTGGTGGCGCTTGACGGCGCACAGCACCACGTCCCGCTCCTGGCCGCTGTAGGCCCCCTCGCCCTTGAGGAGCGTGGCGCCCCGGCGGAGCTTTTCGCCGATGGCCCGGGATATGTGGTGGGGATGGACGGTGACGATGTAGCACACGCTGGAGTTGGCCGTGCCGTACAGCACCAGATTCACCATGCGGCTGGACACGAACATGGTGATGATGGTGTACATGGCCGCGTCTGCCCGCCGGAAGATGAGGGCGAAGGCCACCACCACCGTGGCGTCCAGGGCCATGGATATGGTGCCCAGCTGGATGTAGGCGTACTTGCGCCGGAGCATCCGGGACAGGATGTCCGTGCCGCCGGAGGTGCCGCCCTCGGCGAAGATGATGCCGTAGCCCAGGCCCTTCAAAAGCCCGCCGTATACCGCCGCCAGGAGGATGTCCTCCGTCAGGGGCCAGGCGAACAGGGCGAACAGGTCGATGGCCACGTTGCAGCCCACCATGCCGATGAGGGAGTAGATGATGAACCGCAGGCCGAACTGCTTCCAGGCCACGGCGAACAGCGGCACGTTCATGGCGATGACCATGGTGCCCACCGGCAGGCCGGTGAGCAGATTGAGGATCTGGGCGATGCCGGTCAGCCCGCCGGAGACGATGGAGTTGGGGTAGGTGAAGAAGGAGAAGCTGACGCCCGTCAGCACACAGCCCAGCAGCGTCATGGCCACGGCCCGGCCGTCGGTCTTTAAAAATGCTTTCAGTTTATCCAATGGTAACAGCCTCGCAAAACACGCCGCCGCAGCGGCGAAGAATAGAATATAGATCACACTATCGAAGGCCCCCTTGTGAAAGGGGGCTGTCGCCGCCTTTAGGCGGTGACTGGGGGATTGCAGCGTTGGCAACACATCAGCAACCCCTCCGAGCCGCCTTTCGGCGGCCCACCTCCCCTTGACAGGGGAGGCCCTAAAAGGAGCGGCTTTGCCGCGGCAAAGGGGAAACTGTCAATCGTCAATACGTTCTCCGCAATGCTGGCAAAACTCCCACACATTGTTCCCCAAAAGTTTCCCGCAATGAGGGCATCTGTAAAATAAGAAATGGGGAATCAGGCAGGAGCAGGCGATGCAGACGCCGGCGATAAGAAACGCTTTGTGTAAATATCCCAGGAGCATCACCACAAACCCGACGATCAGCAGTGTATCTCTGAGCTTTCTTGCTTGCTTTGGCTTCACGTTGACCTCCCTCCCCAAACGGGAATTCTCAAATGAATGTCATCTGCTCCTCTCCCCGGTCGGCGTCGGTGAGCTTCGCGCCGGCGGCGGGAAGGGAGCGGACCCGATAGCGGGCCTGGTTCCGGATGGGGGTGTCCGCCAGAAGGGCGGCCCGGACCACCGGGTGCTTTTTCACGGTCATCACCTGCACCCCCTGGGTGGTGCGGCTGGTCTTGGGGGCCAGCAGCGCCGAGGAGAACACCACGCACCGGCCCTCGGCGGAGGTGACGGCGATCTCCTGCTCCCCCTCCAGGGGCAGCAGCGCGGCCAAGGGGCTCTTGTCGGAGCAAGCGCCGGTGAGCTTTTTCCGGTTGGTCTTGGTGGCGTAGGCCGCCAGGGGCAGCCGGGCGCATTTGCCGTTTTGGAAAAACAGCAAAATGGTGCCGGAATAGTCCCCACACAGCACCGCCGCGGCCAGGCTCTCCCCCTCGTCGAAGCCCAGCAGCCCGGGCAGATAGTCCCCCAGGGCGCTGGCCTTTGTCTCCTTCACGTCCGCCGCCCGCAGCTTGTAAGCCTGCTGCTTATCGGTGAAAAGCAGCAGCTCCGCGGAGTTGGACGCCTCCCAGTACCAGCCCAGGCCGTCGTCCTCCTTGTATTTCTGCTCGCCGCTCATGCGCAGGGACTGGGGAGTGATCTTCTTGAAGTACCCGTGCCGGGACAAAAACAGGTGCACCGGGTAGTCCTCCGCGGCGTCGGGGCCGTCGTCGAACTGCTCGATCTCCCGGGCGTACACGATGCCCGTCCGCCGGGGGGAGGGGTATTTCTTCATCACCGCTTTCAGCTCGTCGGTGATGATGGAGCGCAGCCGCCGCTTGGAGGAGAGGATGTCCTCCAGATCCCGGATCTCGTCGGCCAGGGCGGCGGTCTCCTCGGTGCGCTTGAGGATGTACTCCCGGTTGATGTTGCGCAGTTTGATCTCCGCCACGAACTCGGCCTGGACCTGGTCGATGCCGAAGCCGATCATCAGGTTGGGCACCACCTCCGCCTCGGTCTCCGTCTCCCGGATGATGGCGATGGCCCGGTCGATGTCCAGCAGGATGGCCTTCAGGCCCTCCAGCAGGTGGAGCTTCTCCTTTTTCCGGGACATGTCGAACCACACCCGCCGCCGGACGCACTCGGTGCGCCAGGCGATCCACTCGGTGAGGATCTCGCCCACCCCCAGCACCTGGGGGGAGCCGGCGATGAGGATGTTGAAGTTGCAGGGGTAGCTGTCCTGCAGGGGCGTGAGGCGGAACAGCTTTGCCATGAGCTTTTCCGGGTCCGTGCCCCGCTTCACGTCGATGGCCAGCTTCAGCCCGCCCAGGTCCGTCTCGTCCCGCATGTCGGCGATCTCTTTGATCTTCCCGTCCTTCACCAGGTCCCGGCACTTGTCCAGGATGGCCTCCACCGTGGTGGTGTAGGGGATCTCGTAGACCTCGATGATGTGCTCCTTTTCCACGTAGCGCCACCGGGCCCGGACGGGGAAGGAGCCACGGCCGGTGCGGTAGATCTCCGCCATCTGCCCGGCGTCGTAGACGATCTCGCCGCCGGTGGGGAAGTCCGGGGCAGGCATGGTGGAGAGGATCTCATGGTCGGGGTTTTTCAGAAGCTCGATGGTGGTCTGGCATACCTCCGCCAGGTTGAAGCCGCAGATCTGGCTGGCCATGCCCACGGCGATGCCCAGATTGGCGCTGACCAGCACGTTGGGGAAGCTGGTGGGCAGCAGCGTGGGCTCGGTGGTGGAGTTATCGTAGTTGGGCACGAAGTCCACCGTGTCCTTGTCGATGTCCCGGAACAGCTCCGCGCAGATGGGGGCCAGCTTGGCCTCGGTGTACCGGCTGGCGGCGTAGGCCATATCCCGGCTGTACACCTTGCCGAAGTTGCCCTTGGAGTCCACGAAGGGGGCGTTCAGGGCCTGGTTGTCCGCAGTCAGGCGGACCATGGTCTCGTAGATGGCCGCGTCCCCGTGGGGGTTATAGTGCATGGTCTGGCCCACGATGTTGGCGCTCTTGGTCCGGGCGCCGTTGAGGAGCCCCATGCGGTACATGCAGTACAGCAGCTTTCTGTGGCTGGGCTTGAACCCGTCGATCTCCGGGATGGCCCGGGAGACGATGACGCTCATGGCGTAGGGCATGAAGTTCTGCTCCAGGGTGTGGGTGATGGGCTGGTCGATGACCTCGCCCCGCAGGCCCATCACGTTGGGGTCCTCGCCCCGCTTTTTTGGTTCGTTGTCTTTCGCTTTGCGTGCCATGTGTCACCTCTTACGATATATCCGCCAGCTCGAGGAATTTATATCCCTCCTGGGCGATGTGGTTCTTACGCCCCTCCAGGTCGTTGCCCTCGAACAGCTCGAACCAGTAGGCGGTGCGCTCCGCGTCCTCCGGCATCACCCGGATCAGCCGCCGGGTCTGGGGGTTCATGGTGGTCAGCCACATCATCTCCGCGGAGTTCTCGCCCAGGCCCTTGGAGCGGTTGACGGCGAACTTCGCCTTGCCCAGATCCTCCACGATCTTGTTCTTCTCCCCGTCGGAGTAGGCGTACCAGGTCTTCTCCCGGCAGGTGATCTCGTACAGGGGCGACTCGGCGATGTACACATACCCCTCCCGGATGAGGGTGGGGGTCAGCCGCCACAGCATGGTGAGGATCAGGGTGCGGATCTGGAAGCCGTCCACGTCCGCGTCGGTGCAGATGACCACCTTGTTCCAGCGCAGGTTGGCCAGATCGAAGCTGTTCAGGTCCTTGCCGTGCTTTTCCACCTCTACGCCGCAGCCCAGCACCTTCAATAGGTCGGTGATGATGTCGCTTTTGAAGATACGCGTATAATCGGCCTTCAGGCAGTTGAGGATCTTGCCCCGCACGGGCATGATGCCCTGGAATTCCGCGTCCCGGCCCATCTTGCAGGAGCCCAGGGCGCTGTCGCCCTCCACGATGTACAGCTCCCGCCGGCCCGCGTCCCGGCTGCGGCAGTCCACGAATTTCTCCACCCGGCTGACGATGTCCATGGAGCCGGTGAGCTTTTTCTTGATGTTCAGCCGCTGGCGCTCTGCCTGCTCCCGGCTGCGCTTGTTGATGAGCACCTGCTCGGCCATCCTGTCCGCCTCGGCCTTGTGCTCGATGCACCAGATCTCCAGCTTCTGCTTGAAGAAGTCGGTCATGGCCTCCTGGATGAACCGGTTGTTGATGGCCTTTTTCGTCTGGTTCTCATAGCTGGTCTGGGTGGAGAAACAGCTGGTCACCAGCACCAGACAGTCCTGCACGTCCTGGAAGGAGATCTTCGACTCGTTTTTCTGGTACTTGCCGATCTTCTTGATGTAGGCGTCCACGGCGTAGACGAAGCCCAGCTTCGCCGCCTTGTCCGGCGCGCCGCCGTGCTCCAGCCAGGAGGAGTTGTGGTAGTATTCCAGCAGATTCACCCGGTTGGAGAAGCAGAACGCCGCGGACAGCTTCACCTTGTACTCCGGCTTGTCCGGCCGGTCCCTGCCCCGGCGCTCCGCCTCGATGAACACCGGCGCGGTGAGGGTGTTCTCCCCGGCGGTCTCAGTGACGTAGTCCAATATGCCCTGCTCGTACACGTAGTCGGTGGTCTCGAACTTGCTGCCGTGCTGGATGCGCAGCCGGAAGGTGACGCCGGCGTTCACCACCGCCTGCCGGCGCAGGGTCTGGCGGAACCACTCCTCCGGGATGTCCGTGTCCGTGAACACCGCCAGGTCCGGCTTCCACCGGTGGGTGGTGCCGGTCTTTTTCCGGTCCATGGGGGACTTTTTCAGCGCCCCCACGATCTCGCCCTTTTCAAAGTGCAGATCGTACCGGGTGCCGTCCCGCCAGACGGTCACGTCCATGTATTCGGAGGCGTACTGGGTGGCGCAGGCGCCCAGCCCGTTCAGGCCCAGGGAGTACTCGTAGCTCTCCCCCTCCTCGTTTTCATACTTGCCGCCGGCGTACAGCTCGCAGTACACCAGCTCCCAGTTATACCGGCCCTCCGCCGGGTTGAAATCCACCGGGCAGCCCCGGCCGAAGTCCTCCACCTGGATGGACCGGTCCTCGAACCGGGTGACGGTGATCACATCGCCGTAGCCCGCCCGGGCCTCGTCGATGGAGTTGGACAGGATCTCGAACACCGAGTGCTCACAGCCCTCCAGCCCGTCGGAGCCGAAGATGACCCCGGGGCGCTTGCGCACCCGGTCCGCCCCCTTCAGCTGGCTGATGGATTCGTTGCCGTATATCTCCTTCTTTGCCTTTGCCATGGTTTCCTCGCTTCTGCATTCAATATCTTGTTGTCCGGTGGACATAATTGACCATTATAGGCGCATTATACCATAGTTATAAAAAAAATCAAGGCGGGGGCGTCAGCCCCCGCCAAGCGGATCGCGCGTGTTCTCTCTCTGGCCATAGTATACGTCTAAAACCGCTCCGGCGCAAATACAATTTATGGAAAGGAGCGTGTCCCATGATGCCTGACTGTGTCCTGAAGGCCCTGTTCGTGACGGCGGGGCTGTGGCTGATCCGGATGGCCCTGGCGTGCGCCCGGGAGACGAAGCGGCTGTGGGCGGCGTGGGCGCTGAACGCCCTGGCGGGGCTGGCGGCGCTGCTGACCGCCAACGCCCTGGGGGCGCTGAAGGGCCTGGGCGTGGGCCTGAACGGGCTGACGGCGGCGGTGTCCGCCGTGCTGGGCCCGCCCGGGGTGGGGCTGCTGTGGGGCATAAAATACCTGCTGTGAGCTGTGTTGATTTACCAAACCAAATCGAGAAAGTCCCGGCGCATCTTATGCCATTGTGACAAATCTTTTCCCGGACGGTTGACAGAGCCGGGGCGGGATGGTATGATGTGCACGCTTGAAAAATGAATCGCTGAACAGAGGCGCGGTTTTCATCAGTACCGCCGTCCAGGGCCAGACAGCCGGACACGGGAAAGGGAACGCCGCCGAAGCGGATGGGAAGTGTCTGCTCCCCCTTCGCTGGGCCGTCGGAGAACATCCGCCGGACTGTCACAAGTTTTTGTGGAGCGCTGTCATGGCCGATGGAAGCCCGCATGGGCGTAATCCGAACTTCCGTGGATCGCTTGACAAAGCGATCCATTTTTCTTGCGAAAAAAACTTTTGAGCAAGAAAAGGAGAAACGAAGAAAATGAGAAGACTGACTGCTCTTGTGATGGCACTGCTGATGGTGCTGGCCCTGACCGCCTGCGGCGGCAGCGGCGCCGCCCAGACCAACGACGAGGCCCAGGCCGCCCTGGATGAGGCCCTGGCCGCCATCCCCCCCGTGCCCGACCTCACCGGCGTGGACACCAGCGCCATCCCCGGCCTGGAGGACGGCGTGTTCACCGTGGGCATGGAGTGCGCCTACGCCCCCTACAACTGGACCCAGCCCGACGACTCCTACGGCGCCGTGCCCATCTCCAATGTGGACGGCTCCTACGCCAACGGCTATGACGTGATGATGGCCAAGCGCATCTGCGAGGCCTACGGCTGGGAGCTGGAGGTGGTCTCCAGCGCCTGGGCGTCCCTGACCCCGGCTGTCCAGTCCCAGACCATGGACGCCAACATCGCCGGCCAGTCCATGACCGCCGACCGCATGGCCGAGGTGGACATGGCGGGCCCCTACATCTACGCCACCATCGTGTGCCTGACCACCAAGGACAGCGAGTTCGCCTCCGCCACCTCCATCGCGGACCTGGCCGGCGGCACCTGCACCAGCCAGTCCGGCACCATCTGGTATGACACCTGCCTGCCCCAGATCCAGGACGCGGAGATCCTGCCCCCTGCGGAGACCGCCCCGGCCATGATCATGCAGCTGGAGACCGGCACCGTGGACTTTGTCTGCACCGATATGCCCACCGCCCTGGCCGCCGTGGCCAAGAACGATCAGCTGGTCATCCTGAACTTCTCCGGCACCGACGGGGACTTCCAGTTCGCCGATGAGGCGGAGCGGGCCGAGAACGTGAACATCGGCATCTCCGTGCGCAAGGGCAACACTGAGCTGCTGGACGCCATCAACACCGTTCTGGCCGACTATACCTCCGAGGACTTCGACACCCTCATGGGGGCGGCCATCGCCATCCAGCCCGAGGTGTGACTTATCCCCGGCGACCTGACGGCCCCTTCCCCGGCTCCCGCCGGGGGAGGGGCATCCCGCTGAAAGGACAGTCCGTTATATGAACGTGTTTTCCAAACTGATCTACGACATCGGCCGGCTGTGGGGCAAGTACTGGGGCTCCTATCTCAACGGCGTGAAGAACACCCTGATCCTGGCGGTGGTGGCCACGGCCATCGGCGTGGTCATCGGCCTGGTGTGCGGCATCCTGAACACCATCCCCTGCTCCAAAAACGACCCCTTGCCCAAGCGGGTGCTGCTGAAGGTCATCCGGTTCATCGTCCGGGCCTACGTGGAGATCTTCCGGGGCACCCCCATGGTGCTGCAGGCGGTGTTCATCTACTACGGCCTGCCCTACTTTTCCAACAACGCCCTGCGCTTCAGCAGCGTGTGGGCGGCGGCCATCCTGGTGGTGTCCATCAACACCGGCGCCTACATGGCCGAGTCCGTCCGGGGCGGCATCATCTCCGTGGACCCGGGCCAGACCGAGGGGGCCATGGCCATCGGCATGAACCACTTCCAGACCATGGTGAACGTGATCCTGCCCCAGGCCTTCCGCAACATCATCCCCCAGATCGGCAACAACTTCATCATCAACATCAAGGACACCTCCGTCATGTTCATCATCTCCTTCACGGAGTTTTTCGCCTTCCACCAGTACATCACCGGCGTGAACAACCTCTACTTCCCCTCCGCCGCCATCGAGATGGTGGGCTACCTGACCATGACGCTGATCGCCTCGTTCCTGCTGCGGGCACTGGAGAAGCGGCTGGACGGCTCCGACAACTACGAGCTGGTCAGCGAGGACCAGCTGGTCATGGCCGCCGGCACCTACAACCACCCGGACCGGGGCACGCCCTTCGACGAGCGCAACCCGGAATACCGGGAAAAAGTACGGCAGGAGCTGAAATACGGCAGGCCAAAGGGGGACCGGTGATATGGCGGATATGATCCTGGAGATACGTCACCTGTCGAAGAGCTTCGGCTCCCATGAGGTGCTGCGCGACATCGACTTCACCGTCTCCAAGGGGGACGTGACCGCCATCATCGGCGCCTCCGGCTCCGGCAAGAGCACCCTGCTGCGGTGCATCAATCTGCTGGAGATCCCCACCAGCGGGGAGATCCTCTTCCACGGCAAGGACGTGACCGGCAAGGGCGTCAACGCCCCGGAGTACCGCTCCCACGTGGGGATGGTGTTCCAGTCCTTCAACCTGTTCGCCAACATGACCGTGCTGGAAAACTGCGTCCGCGGCCAGGTAAAGGTGCTGAAAAAGAGCAAGGCGGAGGCGAAGGACAACGCCCTGCGCCATCTGCAGCGGGTGGGCATGGCGCCCTACATCAACGCCAAGCCCCGGCAGCTCTCCGGCGGCCAGAAGCAGCGGGTGGCCATCGCCCGGGCCCTGGCCATGGGGCCGGAGGTGCTGCTGTTCGACGAGCCCACCAGCGCCCTGGACCCGGAGATGGTGGGGGAGGTGCTGGCCGTCATGCAGGACCTGGCGGCGGGAGGCATGACCATGCTAGTGGTCACCCATGAGATGGCCTTCGCCCGGGACGTGTCCACCCAGGTGGTGTACATGTCGGAGGGGGTCATCTGCGAGCAGGGCGCGCCGGCGGACGTGCTGGAAAAGCCGCAGATGCAGCAGACGAAGGACTTTTTGGCCCGCTTCCGGAAGGGCTGAAAAACACATACAAAAACGGGACGGCCGCGCCGTCCCGTTTTTCGTCCCGTCCCGCAGGGCTCCGGCCCGCCGGGGCGTTCATTTTTTTGGAAAAGGTTTCATTTTGTACTTGACATAAAAACATTATCGAACTAAAATTAATTAGTTACAGTGGGGTCATTGGATGCTTTCCCCGCTGTTGCGTCCTTGATTTACCGGATGGGGTGCTTGATACCCGCCGTATGTGAAGAGATCGTAGGAATAGGAGGTGTGTATACTTAGAATGCCAATATGGTTAGAGATCATTCTGATCCTGGCGGGCGTTGCCCTGGGCTTCGGCGGGGGCATGGTCTACCGCAAGCGTGTGGGCGAGCGGGAGATCGGCTCGGCAGAGGAGGAAGCGAAGAGGATCCTCAATGAGGCCATAAAGTCAGGCGAGAGCAAAAAGCGCGAAGCTCTCGTGGAGGCAAAGGAAGAGATACACAAAAACCGCTCGGAGTACGAGCGCGAGGTCAAGGAGAGAAGAGCGGAGCTCTCCAAGCAGGAGCACCGCTTGCAGCAGAAGGAAGAACACCTGGACAAGAAGACCGACGCCATCGACCGGAAAAACGAACTTCTCACCAAGAAGATCTCCGAGGTGGAGGCCCAGCAGGAGGAGATCCAAAAGCTGAAAAACAGCCAGCTGGAGGTGCTGGAGCGCATCTCCGGCTACAGCGCCGAGGAGGCAAAACAGCTGCTCATCGACTCGCTGGCCAGCGAGGTGACCCACGAACAGGCCGTGAAGGTCCGGGAGATCGAGGCCCAGTTCAAGGAGGAGGCGGATCAGCGGGCCCGGGAGGTCATCGCCCTGGCCATCCAGCGCTGCGCCGCCGACCACGCCAGCGAGGTCACCGTCAGCGTGGTGAGCCTGCCCAACGACGAGATGAAGGGCCGCATCATCGGCCGGGAGGGGCGGAACATCCGCTCCATCGAGAACCTGACCGGCGTGGACCTGATCATCGACGACACACCGGAGGCCATCACGGTCTCCTGCTTCGACCCGGTCCGCCGCGAGGTGGCCCGGCTGGCTTTGGAGAAGCTCATCGCGGACGGACGCATCCACCCGGCCCGCATCGAGGAGATGATCGCCAAAGCCCAGAAGGAGGTCAACGCCACCATCAAGGCCGAGGGCGAGCGCGCCGTGTTCGAGACCGGCGTGCACGGCCTGCACCCGGAGCTTATAAAGCTCCTGGGCCGGCAGAAGTACCGCACCAGCTACGGCCAGAACGTGCTCAGCCACTCCATCGAGGTGGCCCACATCTCCGGGCTCATCGCCGCGGAGCTGGGCGTGGACATCGCCACCGCCAAGCGGGCGGGCCTGCTGCACGACATCGGCAAGAGCATCGACCACGAGGTGGAGGGCAGCCATGTGACCATCGGCGTGGACATCGCCAAGAAGTACAAGGAGTCCCCCGAGGTCATCCACGCCATCCACGCCCACCACGGGGATGTGGAGCCCCAGACGGTCATCGCCTGTATCGTCCAGGCCGCCGACGCCATCTCCGCCAGCCGCCCCGGCGCCCGGCGGGAGAACATCGAAAACTACGTCAAGCGCCTGGAAAAGCTGGAGGAGGTGTCCATGTCCTTCCCGGGCATCGACTCTTGCTACGCCATCCAGGCCGGCCGGGAGATCCGGATCATGGTCAAGCCCGACCAGGTCAGCGAGGACCAGATGACCCTCCTGGCCCGGGACATCGCCAAGAAGATCGAGGAGGAGCTGACCTACCCCGGCCAGATCAAAGTCCATGTGCTGCGGGAGACCAAGGCCGTGGAGTACGCGAAATAACGACAGACAGCAAAAGCCCGGTGCGTTCGCACCGGGCTTTTTTGTTGTTCCCGACCTTGCAGGCCCCCTTGTGAAAGGGGGCTGTCGCCGCCGCTAGGCGGTGACTGGGGGATCGCTTATTCCGACGACGATCCCCCCCGGCCTGCGGGCCACCCCCCTTTAACAAGGGGGGCTTTGTATGCGCTGACGGGAGGCGGAGAGGTCGTACTTGCTCCGACAACAATCCCTCCGGCCTGCGGGCCACCCCCCTTTGACAAGGGGGGCATTTTATGTGTTGACGGGAGGCGCCATAGCCCGCCGGGCTGTTACAGGTCCCGGTTTTCGTACCAGCGCACGGCCAGAAACCAGCTGCCGATGAACAGGGCCACGGGGATGATCGCTGCCAGGGCGATCAGAACGGGGACAGGAATAGAGGGCAGGCTGAACGAGTCGAAGGGGAAGGTGCTGAAGAAAAAGCCCGCGCCGAAACCCACGGCGATGATAACGGCCAGGAAGATGACCCGGCCCTTGTTGCTGCCCCAGCGGAACATGGCCGGCATGCTGAAGGCCGGGGCCAGCAGGCCCAGCACCGCCAATATCGCCAGCTGGACCCCCGCCTGGACCCAGAGCATGCGGCCCAGCAGGGCCAGCGTCACGAATATCACCGCGAACAGCGCCAGCACCACGCCGAAGCAGATGAGGGTGACGGCGTACTTGCTGCTCACCTGGTCCTTGCGGGTGGCGGGCAGGGCCTGGGAGTAGATGTTCCAGTGGCTGGCCTCGTCCAGCTGCACCAGGCTCATGCCCATCATGGAGCACATGACCATGGAATACACGGACATGAACGAGCCCATATTGTTCTCGTCTGACCCGCCGGTGGCCACGGTCACCACGGCGGCCACCGCTACGAACAGCAGATAGAACTTGCAGTTAATCCACGTCTGATACAGATCGGCCAAAAGCAGCGCTTTCATTGCATATCCTCCTTTACCAGCATCACGAACAGCTCCTCGATGGTGACCGGATGGACCTCCATGCCCGCCGGCAGCGCGTCCCGGACCACCAGCGCCTCCACGTGGTAGGGCGTCTCCCGCTTGCCCAGCACCGCCCCGGGGGCCAATTTCGCCAGCTCCTCGGCGGTGCATTGGACCAGGCCGTACTGCTCCAGCAGCTGGTCCTTCTCCCGGCACAGCAGCAGCTTCCCCTTATGGAGAAACGCGATGTAGTCGCACAGCTTCTCCAGGTCGCTGACGATGTGGGAGCTTATGAGGATAGACCGGCCCGGGTCCCGGGTGAAGTCGCTGAAAAGGTCTACCACCTCGTCCCGCACCACCGGGTCCAGCCCGCCGGTGGGCTCGTCCAGGATGAGCAGCTTGGCGTCGTGGCTCATGGCCGCGGCGATGCCCAGCTTCATCTTGTTGCCCCGGCTCAGAGCGGAGAATTTCTTGTCCGTGGGGATGTCCAGGTCCCGCAGGTATTTTTCAAAGAGCGCCCGGTCCCAGTTTTCATAGGCCGCGGCCATGATCTTTCCGATCTGCCCGGCCTTCAGCCCGGCGGGGTAGCCCACGTCGTCCAGCACCACGCCGATGTCCTGCTTGGCCTGGCGCATATCCGGCCCGATGGGCGTGCCCAGCACCGTGGCGGAGCCGGCGTCCGGCTTCGTCAGGCCCAGCAGCAGCCGGATGGTGGTGCTCTTGCCGGCGCCGTTCTCTCCCACCAGGCCCATGATGCACCCGGCGGGCAGGGTCAGGTCCAGCCCGTCCAGGGTAAAGCCCTCATAGCGCTTGGTCAGTCCTCTTGTCTCGATGGCGTTCATGTCTCGTCGCCCTCCTCCATGATCTGTATCATGTCCAGAATGTCTTGTTTCGTCAGGCCGCAGGTGGCGGCCAGACGGGACGCCTCCGCCAGGAGGGACTCGATCCTTTTCAAATTCTCCTCCCGCAGAAGCTCCGTGTTTTTCGGCGCCACGAAGCACCCCTTGCCCGCTACGGTGTAGATGAAGCCCTCCCGCTCCAGCTCGTCGTAGGCGCGCTTGGTGGTGATGACGCTGATGCGCAGGTCCTTGGCCAGATTGCGGATGGAGGGAAGAAGTTCGTCCTCCCCCAGCGCGCCGCTGATGATCTGCGCCTTGAGCTGGGCGTAGATCTGCTCATAGATCGGCGCGCCGCTCCGGTTGTCGATGAAGATGGTCATGACGGGTCCTCACTTTGAACTGTTCATATACAGTATATACAGCTATAACGGCTATGTCAATAGGGAGCGCAAAAAATTTCCGCCGCCCGGCGTGGGCGGCGGAAGGGGTCAGCAGAGCTTTACGCCAGGATGGCGTCGGCCAGGGCCTCCAGGGCGGGGATATCGGCATCCTTCAGGGCGGAGGTGATGGTGACCACCGGCTCCACCTGAGTGATGTTTTTCATGGTGTCCACCACCGCCTTCATGGTCTTGGCGGCGGAGGGGGCCCAGGAGCCGTTCTGCACATAGCCCACCGTCCGGTTCTGGTAGGCCTTGGCGGCCAGGTGGTGGAGGAAGTCGTCCATGGGCGGGAACACGCCGGCGTCGTAGCTGGCGGCGGCCAGGATCAGCTTGCCGTAGCGGAAGGCGTCCTCCACGGCCTCGGCCATGTCGTCCCGGCTCAGATCGAACAGGGAGACCTTCTTCGCGCCCTTCTTCTCCAGGATCTCCGCCAGCACCTTCGCCGCGTGGAGGGTGTGGCCGTGGATGGAGGCGCAGGCGATGGTGACGCCCTCGTCCTCCGGCTGGTAGCTGCTCCACAGCTGGTACTTGCCGATATAGAAGCCCAGGTTTTCGGTGAGGATGGGCCCGTGCAGCGGGCAGATGATCTTCACGTCCGCGCCGGCCAGCTTCTTGAGAAGGGTCTGGACCGGGCCGCCGTACTTGCCCACGATATTGAAGTAATACCGCCGGGCCTCGCAGGTCCAGTCCTCGTCGGCGTGGCGCACGCCGAACTTGCCAAAGGCGTCGGCGGAGAAGAGCACGCCCTCGCTGGATTCGAAGCTCACCATGGCCTCCGGCCAGTGGACCATGGGGGCCAGGAAGAAGGTGAGGCTGTGGCTGCCCAGGGAGAGGGTGCTGCCCTCGCCCACGGTCACCAGCCGGTCCTCCGGCAGGGGCAGGCCGGGGAAGAACTGGCCCAGCAGGGTGAAGGTCTTTTTATTGCCCACCAGCTTCATGTCGGGGTACCGCTCCGCCAGCAGCTGGATGGACCCGGCGTGGTCCGGCTCCATGTGGTGGATCACCAGATAGTCCGGCGTCTTGCCGGCCAGGGCCTCGGTGACGTTTTCCAGCCACTGGACAGCGCCCCGGGGGTCCACCGTGTCCATGACGGCGATCTTCTCGTCGAAAATGATATAGGAATTGTAGGCCATACCGTTGGGCACATGGTACTGGCTCTCAAACAGGTCGATGTTCTTGTCGTCCACGCCCACATAGGCGATGGCTTTGGTGATGGTTTCCATGGCTCGTCCTCCCGTATTGATCTCCAAGTGAGTATTGTATCATCTCGCGAGGGCTTTGTAAAGGCGGGCCATGCGGAAAAAGGTTGCAATCGCCCGTGGATAATGGTAAACTGTCACAGGAATAACAAAAACTATGGAACAGCCAAATCATAAGGAGGGACAAAAATGAAGCCCAATACTCTTTTGAAGGTCGTCAGCATCGTGTATATCATCGTCAGCGCCCTGGGCATCCTGCTGGGCCTGCTGGTCGCCATCCTGGGCGGAGCCGTGCTGGGCGCGGCCTCGGAGAGCCTTGGCGTGGGCCTGGCGGTAGGCGGTTCGCTGGGCGTCCTGCTCCTGGCGGGCAGCGCTCTGAGCCTGGCCGCCGGCATCGTGGGCGTGAAGGGCAAGTTCCGCGGGGCCAAGGTGCTGGGCATCATCATCCTGGTGCTTGGCGTCATCGGCTCCGTCAGCTCGCTGTTCACCACCCTGGACCTGAAGTCCGCCATCGTGCCCGCGCTGCTGGAGCTGATCCTGCCGGTGCTGTACGTGATCGGCGCCTTCAAGGGCCCGGCCGCGGAGTAAGCGCGCCCAGGACCCGGTCCGCCGGAGAGCGATCCAGGGATCAGGGCCCGGCAGAATGGCCGGGCCCTGATCCTTTTCTGTGCCGCGGGACGGGTCTGCCCGGCGGCGCATAGGATGGAACGGACACAGGCGATTGCAAAACGGCCGCAGCCGTGGTATACTGACTAGAAGCAGATATAACGCACTTTCCCCCTGGGGGAGATGGGATAGGAGGCGCAGCGATGGCAGAGGGAGGACGGCATCTTCGCCCTGGACCGGAGGAGCAGCCGGCACGGCAGCCCCGCCGGCAGGCGTCCCGCGAGCCGGCCCGCGACAGTCGGGAGGAGCCGGTGAGCCGGCGTGCCCGGCCCGCGGAGGAGCCCGCGCCCCGGCGCGCCACCCGGCCTGCCCAGGAGCAAGCGCCACGGCGCGCCCGGCCCGCCCAGGAGCAGCCGCCACGACGCGCCCGCCCTGCCCAGGAGCCGGTCCGCGATCCGTGGGAGGAGCCCGCGCCCCGGCGTCCCCGCCGGGTGGAGGTGGAGCCTCCGTCCTATCGGCGGCGCCGCCGCCGGAGCAGGTGGCTGTCCAAGCAGAACCTTCCCCTGATCCTGCTGGTGGTGGTGCTGGTGGGCGGGATACTCTTCGCCGGCGGAAAGCTGGCGGGGATCATGCTCAACTACCACCGGGACCGCACCGCCTATAACGAGCTGGCCGACGCGGCCATCTCCTCCCTGGCGGAGCCGGACGTCACCACCCCGCCGGACGTCACGCCGGACCCCGGCCAGCCGGAGACCCCCGTCCGCTCGGAGGTGCCCATCCAGGTGGACTGGGACCTGCTGCGGGAGAAAAACAGCGACATCGTGGGGTGGCTGTACGACGCCGGCAACATCAGCTATCCGGTGATGCAGACCAGCGACAACAGCTATTACCTGCACCGGGGCTGGGACAAACAGCCCAACACCGCCGGCAGCCTCTTCGCCGACACCAACGTCTCCGTGGGCGCGACCTACAGCAACTTCCTCATCTACGGCCACAACATGAAGGACGGCTCCATGTTCGCCCCCATCATGAAATACGTGGATCAGTCCTATTACAGCGACCACCCCACGATGTACTATCTGACGCCCTGGCAGAATTACCGGGTGGAGCTGATCGCCGCCCACATCGTGGAGTCCACGCTGAACAACTTCCCCACCTACTTCGCCAGCGACAGCGAGTATCAGAACTACCTAGACAACATCACATCCCATTCCTTCTTCCGGACCAACGCCCGCGTCACCACGGAGTACCAGCTGATCACCCTGTCCACCTGCGATTACTCCTCCGGCTACAGCGACCCGCGGTTTTTGCTGCACGGGATGCTGGTGCCCATCCAGTAAGCGTCTATAAAAATAAAAAGGCCGGACGGCTCACGCCGTCCGGTCCTTTTTGCGCCGCTGCCGGAGCGCCGTCCCCATACAGACGGCGGCGGCCAGGGCGCTGATACACCCGCCGGGGATGAGCCCGGGGGAGACGTAGCGCATGTCCAGGGTGTGGCTGCCCGGCGAGACGGGGATGGCAGTGAGGCAGTCCTGGATCTGCTCCGGCTGCACCCGCTCCCCGTCCAGGCTGATCCGCCACGCCCCGTCCCAGGGCAGGGTGAGCACCAGCAGCTCGTCCCCCTCCCCGGTGGTGAAGCGGCCGGTGTAGTGGCTGCCGGAGAGCTTGGTCAGCGGGCAGTCCCCCGGGGCGATGGCCTCCCGGTAGGCGGCCAGCGTCTGGGCGGACTCCGTGGCGAAGGCGGCCCCTGTGAGGGTCATGGCGGAGCCGGCCTGGAGCCGGACGGTCACCCGCTCCCCGGCGGCGAAGTCGCCCAGATACAGGCTGCCGTTCATCTGGGCGGTGCCGTAAAGGGCGCAGAAGCGGTCGTTCACGAACACCGTGACGCCGGGGAAGTCCTCCAGATGGAACTGGCCGTACAGGGGGCCGTCCGCCGCCGCCTCCACGGTGTAGGTCACGGAGCCGGAGGATGCGCCGTCCGCCAGCTCGTAGCGGCCGCCGCCGGCGTCCGCCAGAGCCTCCGTGTCCAGGGAGAGCACCGTCCCGGCGGTGAAGATGGCCCGGCCCACCTCCGGGGCCGCGGCGGCGAACAGCCCGTCCAGATAGGTAAAGCAGTCCGCCCCCTCCACCGGCCGGGCCATGGCGGCGTCTGCCGTCCAGCCCAGGGGCAGGGCCCAGGGGTCCCGCCAGGTGGTATAGGCCCCGGCGGAGCCCAGGGCCTCGTAGGGCTTGGTCATATCCGCGGCGGTGACGAAGCCCACGCTGAGGAAGCTGTCCGCCGCGGCGGTGACGCCGGGGCCGTACAGGGCGAAGAGGTCCTTATATCGGTTCAGGCCCAGCCGGGCCAGAAAGTCCAGGTTCTTCTGGGGCAGGGTGGAGCCATAGTGGGTCAGCCCGTCGTAGCCGAAGAGCATGCTCTCGCACCGGTCCATGGCGAAGCTGTCCGGGCTCTCCGTGCGGATGAGCTGCCCGTCGGTGTCCGCGTATGCCAGGGCCGCGGCCTTGTCCGTGACGTAGGCCGCCCACTGGGCCGGATCGGCGGAGCTGGCGGTGAGCTGGGAGAAGGTCTCGGCGGCGTTCTGGCCCAGCTCCGCGGCGTGGAGCACCACCAGCAGCGCCGCGGCCACGGCCGCGGCATGCCGGCCCTGGCCCGGCCGCAGGATGAGATACAGCGCTCCGGCGCAGGCCGCCGAGAGGGCGACGGTGCCCGGGACGACGGAGGCGTCGATGAAGGGGTACGTCCGGCCGATGAAGGCCAGGGCCGCGCTGAGCGCCGTCAGCGCCGGGATCAGCAGCAGATGCCAGGGCCGTGCGCCCTGCCGCAGGCCGGCCAGGGCCCCGTCCGCCCCGGCGATGAGAAGGAAGCTGAAAAGGAAGCTGTAGCGGTAATTGTACCAGGTGGGCACGTTCATGCCGTGCCAGACCAGGTCCGCCGCCGAGATGAGGAAGGACAGCCCGATCACCGCCGTCAGCCCCGCCATGGCCAGCCGCCGGCGCAGGGGCGCCGTCCTGTTCAGCAGATA
Source organism: uncultured Oscillospiraceae bacterium (assembly GCA_947626345.1). Classification (GTDB taxonomy): domain Bacteria; phylum Bacillota; class Clostridia; order Oscillospirales; family Oscillospiraceae; genus CAJOIG01. Next base: position 102,264 of record CANQSF010000002.1, read on the forward strand.
CATCCCCGCCAGTCCCACCGTCACCGTGCCGCAGAAGATGTTGGGCAGGCCCACAGGGGTCAGCTCCTCGTAGTTGAAGGCCCCGGGGAACAGCTTGGAGAAGAGGGCGCGGGGATCGAACTTGGCCGTGAGGGTGAACGCCTCCAGACCGAGGCCCGCCTTGCCTCCCATCAGGGACATGGCCGCGGGCAGCAGCGTCCCCGCCGCCAGCGCCCCCGCCGCCAGACTGGCCAGGGCGAAGGCCCCCAGCCGGCCCGGCACGCTGCCCCGGGCGGGACGGGTCCCGGCCAGCAGCTCCGCCAGGAAGAACAGCACCGAAAAAAGGCACAGGATATAGCCGGTGTAAAAGTTGCAGACCAGCGCCGCCGCCAGGCTCAGGATGTAGGTCCACCTGCCCCGGCCCTCCGCCAGCCGGGAGATGCCCAGCGCCACGACGGGAAGCAGGATCACGCAGTCCTGCCACAGGTAGTTGATGGCGTAGGCGCACATGTACCCCGTCATGCCATAGGCCGCCGCGGGGATCAGGATCCGCCAGCCGTAGCCCCGGCGCTGGCCGCAGTAGACCGCCATGGTCAGCCCGCACAGCCCCACCCGCAGGATGTACAGCGCGCTCACCGCCTCCAGCATCCGCTCCCGGGGGAACAGGCAGGTCAGCGCGTCCAAGGGGCTGGCCAGATAGTAGGTGATCACGCCCATCATGTTGCCACCCAGGGCCATGCCGGGCATGTACAGCGCGCTGGCCCGGCCGGCGAGCACGTCACGCAGGGAGTAGAGGAACGCCGCGTACTGCTGGGACATGTCCAGCACGCCCAAGCTCCGGCTGCCGAAGGGACAGATCCCGCCCAGGGCGAACACCAGCGTCATCAGTCCTGTCGGCAGCAGGAATGACGCCGCCAGGACCCGGGATCGTTTTGCCTTGCTGTTCATGGGCGGCCCTCCGGAAGCGATAGTCTCCGCCCGCCCCGGGGACAGGCGGGAGCGGGAGCATCCCTATTATAGCAAATCTTCCCCGCCGGGACAAGATGTCCCGGGAGCGGGAAAACTTGACACGCTATGGCGTATCGGGTATAATATAACGGATATTGTGTAAACCAAACCCATCGGACAGCATATGCAAAGGAGATCTATCATGAAAAGATACGCAGCGCTGCTCATTGCGCTTTGTATGGTATTGACCCTGTGTGCCTGCGGCTCCGGCGGCAACGAGCCCAAGGCCGACGCCGGCCAGCCCACCGAGATGCCCTCTGTGACCGCGCCTCCCGCCGGGGAGGAGAGCGGCGGCGATATGGTGGCCGCGGACGACAACAAGGCCCCCGACGCCGACCTGTCCGGCGGCTCCGACCTCACCAGCGAGGAGGCCCAGCTGGCCCTGAGCCTGGTGGGCCAGGACGTCTCCCAGCTGATCGAACAGATCGGCGAGCCGGGCAGCACCTACTATGCCGCCAGCTGCATCGCCCCGGACGGCGGGGCGGAGGACGGACAGCTCCGCTATGACGGCTTCACCGTCACCACCCTCCGCTATCCCGACGGGCAGGAGATCATCATGGGGGTATACTGAGCATAAGCATGAACGCCGCCGCTTCCCCCGGGAAGCGGCGGCCTTTCTAAGGGGGACAGGCCCGTCCCCGGCACACATCACCGGCGCGGGAGCGCGCCACGGCGGCAGAGGAGAAGCGCTATGAGGACCGAACGGACCCGGGATCAGCAGCTGTTCATCAATATGGCGGCGCAGATCGTCTATTTTGCGGTCATGTCCCTCAGCAGCTTCTTCCTGACGCCTTATTTGTTGTCCAAGCTGGGCCGGGAGGCCTACGGCTTCGTGGGCCTGGCCAACAACTTCAGCAGCTACGCCCAGATCATGGTCACGGCCCTCAACGCCATGGCCTCCCGGTTCATCACCATCAGCGTCCACCGGGAGGACTATGAGACCGCCAACCAGTATTTCACGTCCCTGCTGTTCGCCAACGCCCTGATCGCGGCGGTGCTGGCGGTGCCGGCGGTGCTGGTGGTGGCGTATCTGGACAAGCTCCTCAACGTGCCGGCGGGCATCGTGGGGGACGTGCAGCTGCTGTGGGGGCTGATCTTCCTGCAGTTTTTGCTGGGCGTGGTCACCTACAACCTCAACAGCGCCACCTACGTCCACGACCGGCTGGATCTGGAGTACAGCCGCTATACCATCTCGGAGCTTCTGCGGGCGGGCATGCTGCTGCTGGCGTTCCGGTTCCTGCCGCCCCATGTGTACTATCTGGGCGTGACGGCGGTGGTCTGCTATGTCTACCGGACGGTGGTCAGCTACCGCTTCACCCGCCGGCTGCTGCCCCAGGTGCGCATCCGCCGGTCCTACTTCCGCATGGCCCGAATCAAAGAGCTTCTCAGCGCGGGCATCTGGAACAGCATCCTGCAGCTGAGCCAGATCCTGCTCAACGGGCTGGACCTGCTGATCTCCAACCTGATGGTGAGCGCCGACGCCATGGGCTCGGTCTCCATCGCCAAGAACCTGCCCATCCTCATCAACTCCGCCTTCAACGCCATCTCCTACGCCTTCCTGCCCCAGCTGAACATCAGCTACGCCAAGGGGGACATGGAGGACATCCGGGAGAAGCTGGTGTTCTCGGTGAAGCTGCTGGGCATGATCGCCTGCATCCCCCTGGCCTGCGTGTTCTTCTTCGCGGACACTTTCTTCGACCTGTGGTCCCCGGGCCAGAACGGCGAGCTGCTGCGGATCATCGCCGTGGCGGCCATGGTGGCGACGCCCCTGTCCTACTCCATGGCGGGGCTGCTCAACGCCTTTTACGTGACCAACCGGCTGAAGGACGAGGCGCTCTACCAGATCAGCCTGTCCGTGATCACCCTCGTCATCGTGTTCGCGGCGCTGCATGTGGTGACCGCCGAGCGGGCCAGGATCCTGATCATCGTGGGCGTCAGCTCCGTGGTCACGGGGGTGGGCTATCTCACCTTCGTGCCGCTGTACGTGGCCAGGATGATGAAGATGAAGTGGACCACCTTTTACGTCCCGGCGCTGAAGTGCCTGCCGGTGACGGCCATGGTCATGGCGGTGGGCTGGGCGGCCCGGCACTTCATCGCCGCCACCGGCTGGATCGGCCTGATCGCCGAGTGCGCCGTCACCGGCGTGGCGGGGCTGGCCATAAGCTTTGTGGTGCTGCTGAACAGCGCCGACCGGCGGCGTCTGCTGGCGCTGGTCCGCAGCCGGACCGGCGGGGCGCAGTGAGGAGGACGGAGCATGGATGTGGATGTCAGAGCGGTCCAGCGGCGTGAGCTGGAGATCCTCAAGGAGGTCGCCGCCCTGTGCAGGCGCCACGGCCTGCGCTGGTGGGCGGACGGGGGCACCTGCCTGGGGGCGGTGCGCCACCAGGGCTTCATCCCCTGGGACGACGATGTGGACATCGCCATGCCCCGGGAGGATTTCGAGCGGTTCCGCCGCATCGCGCCGAAGGAGCTGCCGGAACATCTGGCGGTGCAGGACTATGACCGCATCCGCCACCCGGCCCACTCCATCCTGAAGGTCCACGACCGGCGCACCACCTTCGTGGAGGCGCCGCTGGTGGGCCGGACCGACGCGTACACGGGGATCTTCCTGGACATCTTCTGCTACGACGGCTACCCCGATCCGGGCCCGGAGCGGGACAGGCTGGACCGGCAGCTGCGGTTTTTGAAGCGGCTGAACGGCTTTCTGCGGGCCCGCTGGTCCGACACCGTCACGGTGGGGCAGAAGGTGCGCTATGTGCTGATGAGCCCCCTGCGGCTTTGGATGGACTACAGCTGGGCCAGCCGGAAGCGGGACGCGCTGATCGGGCGGCTGAGCATCGACGACGCCCCCTGGGCCAACGAGTGCCTGGGGTGGGTGCTCTATCCCAGCCGGTGCGTGCGCCAGACGGTGGAGCTGCCCTTTGAGGACATGATGATCCCCTGCCCGGCGGGCACGGACGAGTATCTCACGGTGCTGTACGGCGACTATATGCAGCCGCCCCCGCCGGAGGAGCGCTCCCCAGGCCACCCGGTGGCTTGGTTCAGCATGGACCGGTCCTATCTGGACCGCTGGTGGGAGAAATGACAGATCGCCGCCCCGGCACTGCCGTGGCGGCGAACGTTTCAGCGAGTTCCGCGTCCTTTCTTTTGGAAAAGGCGCGGAGCTTGGTTTATGCCCGCCAGAGCGGGAGCGAATAAAGACGCTTGTAAAGCAAATATATGTGTGTTATACTGATGATGCCACGCAAATTGTATATCGGGTATCTTCTGGGGCACGCTTACTTCGGTAAAGACGTGGCTCAACTTCGTGCCCTTTGGGGATACCGACGATTTGCGTGGCAGCAATCGGAGCATGCGTTTTTACAGGTGCGCAGCTCCGGGCTGCGCACTTTTTGTTTTCAAAAGTATGCAGCAAAAATACAATAAAGGAGATAGAGGAAAATGAAAAAACTGGTTGTGGTACTTTATGGACCGGTCCTATCTGGACCGCTGGTGGGAGAAATGAAAGACCGCCGCCCCGGCACTGCCGGGACGGCGAACATAGCGAACATTTTTATGAGAAAGGTATTATATGCAGCGAGAATATAACGGGATATCCATCCGCAGCGCGAAAAAAGAGGACGCCCTACAGCTTTGCAGCTGGTGGAACGACGGAGCAGTGATGGCCCACGCCGGCTTTCCCGATGGCGTGGGCACCACGGTCTCCGAGGTGGAGGCCCAGCTCATCAGGGAGAGCGACGAGACCGGCCGGACGCATATCATATGCTTTGAGGACGCCGCCATAGGGGAGATGAACTACCGCGATCTGGGGGACGGGACCTGCGAGATCGGCATAAAGATCTGCGACGCCGCCTACCAGAACAGAGGGCTGGGAAAGATCATTCTGAGCCTTTTCATCGACGGGCTGTTCAACGAGCGGGGATATGAAAAGATCGTGCTGGATACGAACGCCAACAACGCCCGGGCGCAGCATGTCTATGAGCGTCTCGGCTTCCAAAAGGTGAGGACGAACGTGAACGCCTGGGAGGACGCGCGCGGCGTGATGCAGACCTCGATAGATTATGCGCTGACAAGGCGGGACTTCATCTCCTTTTTGAGGTGAGGCCGGGCCTTGCCAGGCGGACGATACGGGACCGGGGAGCGGAGGCTCCCCGGTCTTTCTATATGAGGTTCAGGGCTTTTTTCGCGACTCGTTCAGCCGGGCCAGGCGGATGAAGGGGCCCACGGCGCCGGACCGGAGCAGGGCGCAGCACAGGCGGATGACCGCGCCGCCCCGGGAGGCGGCGTACCGGCTGATCAGCTCCGGCGGCACGCTCTTCAAGAGCGAGCGGATCTGGGCCTTGACGGCGGCCGGGTCCGTGTCCGGCTGCACGGCGGCGGTATAGGCCCGGTAATAGACCGCGTGGCCGATGTACAGCTCCGGCAGCGCCGGATCGGTCCCCTTGACCTGGGCGATGCGCAGCAGCGTCTCCCGCAGCCGGGCCAGGCGGCTCATCTCCCGGGGGTCGTACCGGTGGGAGTTGGAGCCGGGGAGGATGCGGTAGTGGTACTTGGGGGTGCCGCTGAGCACGGCCACCTTTTTGCAGTCCGGCAGGACGGCGGCGTTGAACACCGTGTCCTCCGCCAGATACAGCCGGTTGTCCAGCAGGCCCAGATCGGCCTTCACCAGCGCCCGGCGGTAGAGCTTGTCGCACCGGGAGAAGGTGATGGGCCGGCGGAAGGGGTCGTAAAGGTACTGGGTGAAGTAGGCCCGGGTCAGCGCCTGCAGCTGGGCCGGGCTCTCGTAGAGCTTCGTCTCCGGCTGGAGCAGGGCCATGGGCGGGTCCCGCTCCTCGATCCGCTCCGCCTGGACCATGTCCGCCCCGGTGGCCAGGGCGGCCTCATACAGGCACTGGAAGTACCCCGGATCGATCCAGTCGTCCGCGTCCACGAAGCCCACGTAATCCGCCCGGGCGGCCTCCAGTCCCGTGAGCAGGGCGGCCACCACGCCGCCGTTTTCCCGGTGCAGGACACGAAAGCGCCGGTCCTGCCGGGCGTACTCGTCGCATATGACGCCGCAGCCGTCGGGGGAGCCGTCGTCCACGGCGATGATCTCCAGCTCCGTCAGCGTCTGCTGCGACACGCTGTCCAGGCACTGGCGCAGATACGCCTCCGCCTTGTAGATGGGGATGATGACGGATACCTTGGCCATGGGGCCTCCTTTCCGGTCAGGACCGGGTCTTCACGGCCAGCGTGGCCAGCCGGATCATGCGGCATTTGAGCAGCAGCAGAAACAGCTTCATGTCCCAGGGGAGCCCCCCGAAGGAGAGCTCCTGCACGATGCCGGTCTCCTTCAGGGCCGCGGCGGTGTGGGCGGCGGCGCCGCTGCCCCATTTGCGGGCGTCGGCGGTCATGCCCACCAGCACCTTGCGCAGATAGGCGCCGTTGATCTGCCGGTCCAGGGCGGCGTCCTTTCCCCCCAGCCGGGAGCGGATGTAGCGAAAGCACATCTGGATCTCCCGGTAAAAATCCGGCCGGTAGGCGTGCAAAAGGGAGGTCTCCCGCACCCGGTAGGTGTACAGCCGCTCCGGGCAGAACCAGAGGCTCCCGGCGTAGTAAAGGCACTCGTAGGCCATGGCCATGTCCTCGAAGAGGGGCAGATGTACCTCGTCGGATACGTAGTGATCCAGCAGCAGCTGCCGCCGGGCGATCCGCAGGGGGATATAGGCCGGCAGCAGCTGGGAGCCAAAGGGGCGCTGCCGGGCGTCCCACAGCATATAGGGGTATACCTCCCGCTCCAGGCGGGCTTTGTCGTAATACCCGGGCTGCAGGTGGATGGGCACGGGGGGCAGATCGGTGTCCCGCCGGTGGTCGAACAGCACCATGTCGGGCCAGTTCCCCGCCTCCAGGGCTTTGCGCACGATGGCCAGCCAGTCCGGGTCCACCCAGTCGTCGCTGTCCACGAAGCCCACATAATCCGCCCGGGCGGCGTCCAGGCCCGCCTTCCGGGCCCGGGCCAGGCCGGCGTTGGCCTGGTGGATCACCCGGACCCGCCGGTCGGCGGCGGCATAGCCGTCGCACAGTGCGCCGCAGCCGTCGGGGGAGCCGTCGTCCACCAATATGAGTTCAAAGTCTGCAAAGCTCTGGGCCAGGATGCTGTCCACGCAGGGCCGGAGGAATTCCTCCACCTTGTAGACCGGCACCACTACGGAAAAAAAGGGAGCCATGGCCGGATCCCTCACAGGTCGAAGTAGGGCCGCAGCCGGTCCCGGATGCCGTGCTGGGTGGTGAACTGGGGGCAGACGAACTGGCCGGCGTGGTTGCCCTCCACGCAGACCCAGCCCTGGTCGGTGAGGGCGAAGTCCCAGCTGATGTAGGGCTGCTCCGGGAAGGTCAGGCTCATCTCCCGGGCCAGAGCCTTCATCTCCTCCCAGCGGGGGACCTGCCAGCCGATGATCTGCACGCCGGTGTCCGGATGGATGATGGCGGTCTGCAGCGACTCCGTCACCCCGGGGGTGGTGAGGATGCCGGTGTCCACGTCCACGCTGGCCACATAGCCGCCGGCGCCGGCGTTGTCCACCAGGCTGCCGCTGCGGCCCATCCGCAGGAAGGTGAAGAGGATGTCCACCCGGCCGTCTTTATAAAACGTGGCGCACCGGACGGTGTTCACCGAGCCGGGATGGAGCCGGGCCATGTCGGCGCACTGGTCGATGAGCTCCTCCAGGATCACGTCCTGGCCCCGGAACCAGTCCAGGAGCTCCTGGCGGCTGCGGCCGTCCGACCCGGCGTCGCAGAGGAACACCCCGTGGCCGCAGGCGTCGGTGAGGGGCTTGGCGATGAAGCGGGGGTGCTTGTCCAAAAAGGCGAAGAAGGTCTCCGCCTCCAGCCCGGCCCCCGCCAGGATGGCGTCCCGGCGGTAATAGGGCCGGAATCTCTGGTAGCACCTCCACTTGTTCTGCAGCGTGTCCCAGGTCTCCGGCGTGCCCACCTGCCGGTAGGCCTCCTCCTTTTGCAGCTCCGTGACGAACTGGGCGCGGCCCCGGTGGTTCAGCCGGGGGAAGCGGAACATGAAATACTCGTTGAAGGCGCACAGATACCGGATGGCGCAGTACCACATATCCCGGCGCGTGCGGCGCATGGCGGCGGTGTCGGCGCGCTGCGCCTCGGTGAGGTACAGCTCGATGTTCTCCTCCATGTGCTGGTGCAGGGTGCCGCCCTGGAGCCGGTCCGCCAGGCGCATGGGGGGGATGAGCAGATACGCCGCCGGCGGGCAGACCTTCACGATGGCCTGGCCCGCGCCCCGGGCCTTTTCCACGATGGACATAGCGCTCTCCTCCCTCAGCTGCGCCGGCCGAACACCTCGGCCAGCACCTGGTCCGTCAGCTCCCCGAACAGGGGCCCGTTGGAGGCGTGGGCCTGGGCGGGGATGACGTTATACTCCACCAGCACGGGCTCCCCGTCCGGCGCGACGGCGATGTCCCAGCCGATGAGACGGAAGTGGGCCATCCTGGCGGCATGCTCCTTCACCGCGGCCACGATCCTGTCGTAGCAGGGCACGGTCACGGAGGAGAAGGGGATGCCGTTTTCATAGGTGTCCGCGTATTGGTAGTGGTTGTTCATGCCCTGGTCCGCCAGGCGGCCGTCGGGCAGCACCGTGGCCTTGAAGCCCCCCTGGGAGGTGTTGTCCACCTCGCTGGCGGAGCCGCCCACCCGCAGGATGGCGGCCAGCAGATCCACCTGCCCGTCGTGCAGGAAGGTGATCAGCCGCACGGTGTTCAGGGACCCGGGGTTCAGCCGGGCCAGGTCCGGGTGCTGCTCCATCTTCTCCTGGACGATGAAGTCCCGGCCGTACTGGCGGAAGAGGGCGCCGATCTCGTCGGCCGTCATGGCGTCGCTGTCGAAAAAGCGGATGCCGTGGCCCTGGCCGCTTCCCACGGAGGGCTTGACGATGACCCGGCCGTGGCCGGAAAAGCGGGCCACTGCCTGCTCGAAGGACAGCAGCTGGAAATCGTCGGTGTAGAACACCCCCGCCATGCGCTTGACCACCGTCACCGGCCGGCGCATGTCGGGGAACAGCACCCCGTGCATGCACTTGTCCTGCAGGGCCTTGGCGAAGATCAGGTTGTTGTAGTGGGGCACGATCCGCCGGTACCAGAGGTAGTCCGGGATGTACCGGGGGCTCTCCGGCCGGTGGCCGTTGCAGTACAGCCGGAACCAGAACGCCCCGGGCGTCCGGACCCGGAACTGGCGCCAATAGGGGCGCACGGCGTTTTTGTAATAGTCCGCCGCGCCCTCCCGGGCCGGCAGCTTTTTGGCGTCCCGGCGGCCGTCCCGCCAGCCCTCCAGGGCCAGCAGCAGGGTCTCCCCGCCGATATAGAGCCTGTCGTACAGCGGCCGCAGCTTACTGCCCATGACCGTCCTCCTCCTCGCCGGTGTTCACGGTCCGGCGGACCTCATACTGGGGCATGTTGCTCACGGTCATATAGATCCGGCCGATGTACTCCCCGCACAGGCCCAGCAGCAGCATGATCATGCCGCCGATGCCCAGCTGCAGGGCGATGCTGGTGGTGAAGCCCGCGGCGATGGAGGGGTCCAGGATCTTGCGGATGACCACCACCACGGCGGCGAGAAAGCCCACCCCGGCAAAGAGCGTGCCCAGCACCACCGCGAACCGCAGGGGCACGGTGGAGAAGTTGGTGAAGCCGGTGAGCCACAGGCCCAGCATTTTTCGCAGGGTGTAGTTGGACTGGCCCTCCAGCCGGTCCCGGTGCTCCATCTCCACGTTGGCGTACCGCCGGGCCACGTGGGCCAGGTATCCGCCCATGGAGGGGAAGGGGCTCTTGTAGCGGCGCAGGGCCGCGATGGCGGTGGGCCCTAGGGCGTAGTAGCTGGAAAGGGTGATGCCCTTGGGCTTGGTGCCGTTGAGCTCCAGCACCTTGCCGTTGAGCCAGCTGGTGAAGCGCTTGAAGGCGCTGTGGCGCTTGTGGGGAAAGCGGGCGTACACCACGTCGTACCCCTCCTGCACCTTCTCCACCAGGCGGAAGATCTGGTCCGCCGGATGCTGGCCGTCGTCGTCCATGTAGACCAGCACCTCCCCCTTCACATAGGGCAGGGCGGCCATCTTGGCCACGGTCTGGCCGAAGTTCCGGGACAGGTTCACCCCCACCACCTTCCGGTCCTGCCGGCAGATGGACTCGATCACGTCGAAGGTGTCGTCCTCCGGGTAGTCGTTGACCAGGATGATCTGGTAGTCGTATTCCGGCCGGGCGGCGAACACCCGACGCAGCTCGTCCACCACGGGAACGATGGTCCGGGCGGACTTATAACAGGGGATGGCGACGGATACGGTCATCATTTCCCTCACCTCCTTGAGGATGGATCAGCCGACCTCGATGACGAACTGGTCCAGGATCTGGTCGATGCGCTCGAAGCACCACTGGGTGGTGGGCCCCTGGACGATCACCTGGCCCAGGCGGTCCTTGGCGTTGGTGAACTTCTCCACCCGGTCGCCCGGCTTCACCACCAGGGACAGGTCGTACACGCTCCCGTCCCGCGTCACGCCGTCGATGATGCGCTTCACCGTGCCGGACTTCTCCGACAGGAGCATCCGGGAGGCGTTGGCCACGTGGCCGTCCGTCCGGCGCTCGAAGATGGCGGCGGGGTCGTCCCCGGCGGCCATGGCGGCGATCATCTCGTAATAGTTCATGCCGTAGTAGATGCTCACGGTCTCCGGCAGGCAGGTGGCCCCCGCCCGGCCGGTCAGCTCGATGATGTAGATCTTGCCGTCCTTCTCGATCAGGTCCAGATTCACCGCGCAGTTGTCCAGCCCGATGGCGGCGATCGCCTTGCGCACCTGCTCCTCCACCGCGGCCAGCATCTCCGCCGGCGCGTCCAGGGGGGCGTAGTGGCCGATGGGCACGTTGGTGCCGCTCATGTAGGTATTGTCCCCGTGGGGCAGCACGAACAGCACCTTGCCCTGCCAGACGAAGGCCTGGGCGCCCAGCTCGTTGCCCTCGATGAACTCCTCCACGATGCAGAAGTCCTTTTTCGTCTTGGCCATGGTCTTGTGGATGTTGGCGAAGGCGTCCTCACGGGTCCGGCAGATGTAGATGCCCAGACTGCCCTGCAGGTCCACCGCCTTGATGATCACGGGCAGCTGAAGGCTCTCCAGCGCCTGGGCCAGGGAGGCCTCGTCCGTGACCCGGGCGAAGCGGGCGGTGTTGACCCCGGCGGCCATGAAGGCGTTTTTCATGCTCCACTTGTCCGCCGAGCAGACGGCGGCGGCCTCGCTGAGCCCCACCAGGCCCAGCCGCTCGCAGGCGTAGCCCAGCGCCCGCACGCCGGTGTCCAGACAGCAGGTGGCGATGCCGTCCACGGCGTGGGCCCGGGCGGCGGCCAGCACGGCCTCCGGATCGGAGATGTCCGCGTAAGCGGCCTCGTCTGCGGCGGCGAAGCCGGGATAGTCGCCCGGGATGCTGCACACGACGGTGCGGTATCCCAGGCCCTTGGCGGCCTGGATCAGCCGCACCTGGGGGGCGCTGGCGCCCAGGACCATGAGTTTTTTCATCCCATTGCCTCCTTTTGGGGGAACTTCATGTATTGGGGCGCATCCGGGCCGGTCATGAACAGCAGGTCCAGGATGCTCACGTTGTGGGTAAAGGGTCCGTGGAGCTGGGGGTATTCCGGATAGCCGGCGTAATCCATATAGCGCAGCTGGACGCCGGCGTCGTCGAACACCTGATCCACGATGTAGTCCTTCGCCGCCGGGCCGGACAGGTACCAGTCCCCGCCGGCAGACTTCACCAGCGCCGCCAGCCGCTCGGTCTTGCCGTCGGCCAGGGGATAGTCGCTGGACCAGGTGATCTTCGTGCCGATGCCCAGCAGGGCGCAGATCTCCGTGAGGAACAGGTGGTTGATATGGCTGAGCAGCTCCATTCCGGCGGCCCGCTCATAGAGCGAGGCGAAAAGCGGCTCATAGGTCTTGAAATAGGGGGCCTTGGCGTAGCAGTAGCGGATGGCCTTCCAGTGGTCGGCGGCCCAGCCGCCGCCGGTGACGCGGGTCTCGTTGATCTTCTGGAAGAACTTGCCCTTGCTGTCCACGGGGATGGTCAGCCACTGCAGGCCGCCCGCGGTCTTGATCTGGTTGCGGTTGCGCCAGTCCCGGCGGGTATACTGCATATCGTCGTAGAGGATGAACTCATCCACCAGGCCGATGATGTCGAAATACCCCTTCCAGGGGATGTAGTTGGACTGGAGAATGGCGACTTTTTTCATGGATGCTCCTCCGGGGATGTGAGACTGTAAGCGTCGGTGGAATAGACCAGACCCTCCGGGCCGGGGGATACGGCCACCCGGGCAGCGGCCCCGGCGGGGGCGAAGGTACAGGCCGTGCCGTCGATGACGCGCTGGCCGGTGACGGCCTGGCCGTCCTCAAAGTAATAGGTCATGCCGTTGCATTCGTACCAGCCGGTATAGTCCTCCGCCTCCGGCCGGACCTGGGAGATGGTGGCGACGAAGATGTCCTGGGTGAGCTGGGCCTGGCTCAGGGCCTGCACAGGGCCGTTTTCCAGCGTCAGATACTGCATCAGGCTCACCACCGTGCTGGAGCTGCGGTACATGAACTGTACGTCGTCCCGGAAAAAGGCGTCGGCGTACAGCCGCCCCTCGGTGCGGGCGGTGTCGCCCCCGTCGCCCCACAGGTCTATGTTGCCGGGATAGCGGGCGTCGTGGAAGGGGTCCAGGTTCTGCTCGTACATGTTGGTGATGAACAGCGTGTCCGGATGGGCGTTGGCGTAGTCCTCGGTGGCGCGCTGCTCGCCGAACAGGTCCTCCGCCGTGGCGGTGTCCAGCACGTTGGGCACGGCCAGTGCCCCGGCCAGCGCGCCCAGCGCCGCGCCCGCGCAGAAAAGGCATGCCACCGCCCGGAGGGCGGTGCGTCCGCCGGGAGCGCCGGCCGGCGGTGCTCCCGCCTCCGCTCCGGCCAGGGCCATGAGCAGCGCCGTGACGCAGGCGGGCGCCATGACCACCAGGAACACCCGCAGGGGGAACCGGCCGCCCATCACCAGGTACAGCAGCAGGATCAGTGCGCCGCCCGCCGCGGCCAGCGCGCACAAAAGCTCCGGCCACCGGCGGCCGCCGGTGAGGGCCAAGAGACAGGCCAGGGCGGTCAGGCAGAGAAAGCTCAGGGTCAGCCGGCCCATATAGGCGTCGCCCGTCACCTGTCGGACCAGGGTCTGGACGGCGCCGCCCAAAGACCCGGCGCCGCCGGACTGGGCGTCGGTCTGCTCTCCCGTGCGGGCGTAATATGCCTGGGCCAGGTCCCGGAAGGTCTGGGTGTTGATCCGCGGGTCCATGAAATACCAGCCCCGCAGCAGGGTGCCCAGCTCCGGCGGGATGCCTGCCTGCTCGAAATCCTCCGGGGTCATGTCCTGGATGAGGTAGTCCACCACGAGGGAGCGGGCGTTCTCCGCCTTGGAAAAGCTCTTGTCCCTGGCCAGGGCGCTGTCGCTGGTGATAAGACGGCTGCCCCCGTAGATGGCCCCCACGGCCAGGAGCAGCGCGGCGGCGGCCAGGATCTGCCGGGATCTGCCGGCCCCGGAGAGCCGGAGGGCGCGGAGGACCTGGTAGGCGGCCGCCAGGGCGAAAAAGCACAGCAGGCACTGCCCGGTCTGCCGGCGCTGAAGGATGCATAGGGTCATCAGCACCACGGCGGCGGCGTCGGACGCCGCCCGGCCCGCCCGGGTCTGGGTCCGGTCCCGGCACAGCAGCAGCGCCGTGGCCGCGGAGCCCGCCACGGCGGGGGTGACGGTGAAGGAGAGCTCTGTCAGCGTATACAGGCCCAGCCCCACGCACAGCAGCCCGTGCGCCGCCGCGCCCCGGATCAGCGTCCGGCCGCCGGTCCTGCCGGCCAGCAGGAAGATGCACCGGCCGATGGCGGTCAGGCTGAAGAAGATGGCCGTCAGGTGGTAAAGGGTATACCACCAGAAGTCGGCGTCTATGGCGTACAGCGAGCCGATGAGCCCGCAGAACAGCACGTGGGAGAAGGTGTTGGCCCCGCCCCGGAGCCCTTTTTCGGCCACAGAGCGGATGCTCTTGAGGATGCCCACCTCGTCGCTGGTCATGAAGCGGACGACGGTGACGCGGAAGGTCCACAGGAAGAAGAGCCCCGTCAGCGCCGCCGCGGCCAGCCAGCGGTACCGGTCCTTTTCCAGAGCGGCGTCCGCCCGGTCCAGGAGCTTTCGCCCCGGGCCGGTGAGGCCCAGGATCAGGCACAGCGCCAGCGCCCCGGCCATCCGGGCCGTCCGCCCGGGCAGGAAGGCCCCCTCCGCCCATGGCAGGAACAGATCGGCCCCCGCCCGCCGGGCGACGGCGCTCTCCGCCAGCAGGAACAGGGCCGCCGCGGCCAGCAGCGCGCCCGGGACGGCGGCGAGCCGGCCTTCCCGTCCGCCGGCACGGCTCACCGCCGGGCCTCCCGGTAAAAGGCGGCGATCAGGTCCACCACCCGCTCCACGTCGCTGTCAGCCAGACCGTAGTACATGGGCAGGCGCAGCAGCCGCTCGCTCTCGGCGGTGGTGTATTTATCCTCCCCGTGGAACCGGCCGAAGCGCAGTCCCGCCGTGGCGGAGTGTAGGGGCACATAGTGGAACACGGCCTGGACGCCGTTGGCCCGCAGGTGGGCGATGAGGGCGGTGCGCTGGGCGATGTTCCGGGCCTTGATATAGAACATGTGGCCGTTGTGGACGCAGCCGTCGGGGATGGTCTGCCAGTCGATGGCCCCCGCCTCATGCAGGGGAGCCAGCCCCTGCCGATAGAGCTGCCAGCTGTGCAGCCGGGCGGCGTTGATCTCCTCCGCCATCTCCAGCTGGCCGTAGAGATAGGCCGCGTTCAGCTCGCTGGGCAGATAGCTGGAGCCCAGGTCCTCCCAGGTGTACTTGTCCACCTGGCCCCGGAGCAGCCGGGCCCGGTTGGTGCCCTTCTCCCGGATGATCTCCGCCCGGGGATCGTCCTCGCGCAGGAGGATGGCCCCGCCCTCGCCCATGGAGTAGTTTTTCGTCTCGTGGAAGCTGTAGCAGCCGTAGTCGCCCACGTTCCCCAGAGGCCGGCCCTTATAGGTGGACATGACCGCCTGGGCGGCGTCCTCCACCACCAGAAGGCCGTGGCGGCGGGCGATATCCATGATGGCGTCCATCTCGCAGGCCACCCCGGCGTAGTGCATCACGCAGATGACACGGGTCCGGTCGGTGATGGCGTCCTCGATGCGCTTTTCATCGATGTTCATGGTGTCCGGCCGGATGTCCACGAACACAGGCGTCGCCCCGGCCAGCACGAAGGCGTTGGCGGTGGAGGAGAAGGTGAACGAGGGCAGTATCACCTCGTCCCCGGGCTCCAGCCGGCACAGCAGCGCCGCCATATCCAGCGCGTGGGTGCCGCTGGTGGTCAGAAAGGCCCGCGCCGCGCCCGTCCGGGCCTGGAGCCATTCGTGGCACTTTTTGGTGAAGGCCCCGTCGCCGCATATTTTATGGGAGTGGATGGCCTCCAGGACGTAGGCGTCCTCACGGCCGGTGTAGGGGGGGATGTTGAAAGGGATCATGGCGTTCCTCCGAAGAGTGGGATCAGCGGTCATTGTACATCCGCTCGTAGTAATCTCTGTATTCGCCGGAGACGATGGCCTCCCACCAAGGGCGGTGGGCCAGGTACCAGTCCACGGTGGCGCGGATGCCGTCGGCAAAAGCCGTCTCCGGCAGCCAGCCCAGCTCGCCGTGGATCTTCTCCGGGTCGATGGCGTAGCGCAGGTCGTGGCCCTTCCGGTCGGTCACGTAGGTGATGAGGCTCTCCGGCTTGCCCAGGGCGCGGCAGATAAGCCGGGCGATGTCGATGTTGCGCATCTCGTTGTGGCCGCCGATGTTGTACACCTGGCCGATCCGGCCCCGGCGCAGGATCAGGTCCACGGCCCGGCAGTGGTCGGTCACATACAGCCAGTCCCGCACGTTCAGGCCCTTTCCGTACACCGGCAGGGGCTTGTCCGCCAGGCAGTTGGCGATGAGCAGGGGGATGAACTTCTCCGGGAACTGATAGGGGCCGTAGTTGTTGGAGCAGCGGCTGATGGTGGCCGCCAGGCCGTAGGTGCGGCAGTATGCCTGGGTCAGCAGGTCCGCCGCCGCCTTGGAGGCGGAGTAGGGGCTGGAGGTGTGCAGGGGGGTGTCCTCGGTGAACAGTAGGTCCGGCCGGTCCAGGGGCAGGTCCCCGTATACCTCGTCGGTGGACACCTGGTGGAAGCGCACGTTGCCGTGGGCCAGGCAGGCGTCCATCATCACCTGGGCCCCCAGGATGTTGGTCTCCAGGAAGATCTCCGGCGACTCGATGGACCGGTCCACGTGGCTCTCCGCGGCGAAATTCACCACCGCGTCGGGCTTTTCCGCCTCGAAGACGGCGTCGATGCCCGCCCGGTCCCGGATGTCCTGTTTGTAAAAGACGAACCGGGGGTCGGCCAGGGCCCGCTCCAGGGTGGACAGATTGCCGGCGTAGGTCAGGCTGTCCACGCACACCACCCGGTCAGAGGGGTAGCGCTCCAGCAGATAGTAGACGAAGTTGGCGCCGATGAAGCCGGCGCCGCCGGTGACGAGGATGGTGCTCATAATCGATCTCCTTTTGATCAGGGCCAGATCACCGTGCCCCGGGCGATGAGCAGGGCCAGAGGGGCGGCGTACACGAACAGGATGCAGGCCGCGGCCGCGGCGCAGAAAAGGCCCAGGGCCGTCTTTCCGGCCCAGGAGGGAAGCTCCCTGCCCGCCGGGCAGAGCCGCCGGCGGAGGATGTGCCAGGCCAGACACAGGGCCAGCGCCGCCGCCGACACCGCCAGGCCCCGCTTGGGGGCGACCCACCTAGCGGGCCGCCAGAGCCGGATGGTGTTCTCCCCCTTTTCCAGGGGCACGCCGATCAGGGTGTCCAGCGGGCGGAGCAGCTCCGTCTCCGCGCCGTTCACCTGGCAGCGCCACATGTTGCAGGTCATGGGCAGGAACAGCGCCATGCCCTCCTCGTCGGCGGTGACCGTCACGGTCAGCTCCGCCTCGCCGGCCTGCAGGGTCATGTCCGGGTCCCGGCGGGCGTCGGCGGGGAAGGCGGCCATGGCGGCCTGGTCCACCGCCGTCACATGGATGTCCTCCGCCGCCAGCTCCAGGGCGGAGGAGAAGCTGACGGTGACGTCCCCCGCCGGGGCCAGCCCCAGGCAGAGCAGCCCCGCGTTGAAGGCCGCGGGATAGACGGTGTTTTCCAGGTTCAGATAGGACGGCACCGCCACCGGCTCGCCGTCCACGGCGATGTTCATGACCGCCCCGTCCGCCGCCAGATACAGGAACGCTGGCGCGTCCAGGGTGCAGGTGAAGCGGTAGGCCCGCAGGCCCTGCCCGGAGACGGCGAGTTCGGCGGGGGAGAGGTCCGCCGCCGCGGTTTCGCCGGAGCCGGTGAAGGCCCGGTACAGGCAGTTGAGCCGCTGGGCAAGGTCCTCGCAGTCGAAGTAGCCGTCCAGCGCGCCGGCGGGATATTGCAGGCCGATGACGCCGGGATAGAGGCAGTCGGAGATATACATCCCCGCCGCCGTGTCCCCGGGCCGGTAGAGGTCTTCATCCGGCGGCAGGGCGGTGAGGGCCCGGTCCACCCCCAGCAGCATGTCGGTGAACACCGTCCCACCCACGTCCAGGGTGCGGAAGTAGTTCACCGTGTAGCCCAGCTGGCGAAACACTCCCAGCCGGGTGGCGGAGGCGGTGGAGTCCACGCTGGACAGGGCGCTGACTCCGGCGATGGGGGCGTAGCCCGCGTTGAGGCTGGAGTCGGCGTTCTTCACCCGGGACAGGGGGGACAGGTCCAGGTCCTGAAAATATCCATAGAGCCCATCCGCCGTCTCGATGTAGGACGGGTCGTATTCGTTGGTGTATGTATGGCCGTCCTCCGGGGCGATGAAGCCCAGGGCGTTCACGCCCATCTGCAGGACCATCAGCCCCGCCATGGCCCAGGCCGCCCGCCGGCCGTCCGCCCGCAGCAGCAGCCCGTACAGCGCCGTGAAGGCGACCCCCGCCAGGGCGAACATCACCAGCCAGCGGAGCAGTCCCGCCCGCCCCAGGGCGGTGAGGAACACGGAGCCATACTGCTGGTAGAGGGCCGTCAGCTTGGGCAGCAGCAAGAGCAATGCTGCCGCAAAGAAGATCGCCCTCGCCCAATCCAGGGCCCGGGAGCGGTCTTTCACAGGCGGCAGTCCCTTTTCCAGCGCCGCGGCCGCCAGGCCGATGGCCGTGGCCGGCAGCATATAGCCGTAGCGCATGGGGAAGAAGTTATACTGGCCGAAGTGCCAGACCGTGTCCACGTTGGTGAACACCATGGGCACGGCGAACACCGCCGCCATCCACAGGGCGAACCGCCGGGCGCTCTTTCCGGCGCTCCGCCGGGCCCGCAGCAGCACGGCGGCCGCCGGGCTCATGCCCAGCAGCATCAGCACCGTGTGGCGGATGTTGGCGGTGTCCCAGGTCAGCATGCCGTCCAGCAGCCCGGAGTCCATGTTGCTCTCGAACCGGGAGGTGGAGGCCAGCCCCGTGGAGCTGGAGACAAAAAAGCAGGCCCCGATCCCCAGGGCCGCCGCGGTGGCCAGTCCCAGCCGGAAGGCCCGGTCCCCCCGCTGCTCCCGGGGCAGGAGCAGGAGGATATATCCCAGGGAGAACAACAGGATATACAGCGTCGCCATGTAGGCGTAATACACGCTCAGGTAGAGGAAAAAGACGTAGCAGCCGATGTAAAGGCCGCACCGCCCCCGGCGCAGCAGCCGCTCCAGGCCGCACAGCAGCAGGGGAAAGGCCGCCGCCGCGTCCAGCCAGGAGAAGTTGGCGTAGTACTGCAGCGTGAAGCCGCAGAAGGTATACGCCATCGCCCAGAGGACGTTGCGCCGGGGCGCGCCGGGAAACCGCAGGGAGAGGGCCAGCCCCGCGGCCAGGGCCACGATGGCCAGCTTTGCCGCCAGATACAGGCTCAGCCCCTCCAGTATATGGTCCCGGCTCACCAGCAAAAACACCCAGCTGGCGGGACTGAGCACCGTCTTCCAGCTGGCGCTGAGACCCTCGGCCAGACCGGCGTACCAGCTGTTCTGCATGGCGGCCCGGCCGTGGAGCACGTCCCACAGCCGGTAGTAGCCGGGCACATAGAACTGGGCGGTGTCCACGTAGGCCACGTTGTCCCCGCCGAAGGGCCACACGCCCCGCAGAGCGTATACGATCCCCAGCACCGCCAGCGTCCCGGCGGCGGAGGCCAGCGAGACGGCGAGAGCGGAGCGGATCGCGATTTTCCTGTCCCGGGAGAGACTGGCCATGAAAAACCTCGCAGTGAGCGGAATCATACTGATATTTTATAGCTATTATATTATAGCACAAAATCCCGGAAACGCAACCGGCAAGGGGCTGCGTCTCCGGGACAGGGGGGCTCAGGCCCCGGCAAAGCGGAACAGCGCCCCGGCCACGGCGCCGATGAGGATGAGAAAGGCCGGGTGGAGCTTCTTGAACAGCCTGCTCACGGCGAAGATGACCGCCGCCAGCAGCCACGCCTTCCAGTCCAGCACCGTCCAGAACCGGTCCCAGCCGGTCCAGGCGTCGGTGCGCAGCAGCGAGCCGATGGCCACGGTGAGCCCGGCGGCGGCGATCAGCCCCGTGGAGGCGGGGCGGATGCCGTAAAAGGCGCCGTTGACGTATTTGTTGTCCCGGAAGGCCTTCAGGGCCGCCGCGATGAGAATGATGACGATGATGCTGGGGGTGACGATGCCCACCAGGGCGCACAGGCTGCCCAGGATGCCGGCGGTGGTGTAGCCGGTGTACACGGCCATGTTGATGCCGATGGGGCCGGGGGTGGACTCGCTGACCGCCAGCATGTCCGCCACCTGGTGGGCGGTGAACCAGCCGGTGCGCGCGCCCATGTCGTACAAAAACGGCAGCGTGGCCAATCCGCCGCCCACGGCGAACAGCCCGGTCTTGAAAAACTCCCAGAAGAGAAGCAGGTATGTCATTTCTTCGCCGCCCCCTTCCACAGCACCTTGGCCGCGATGCCCAGCGCCCCGGCGATGAGCACGAACAGCACCGGCGACAGGTCCAGGAAAAAGGCCGCCAGCGCCACCGCCAAAAACACGCAGGCGGTGAGCTTATCCACCACGGAGGACTTTAACAGCTTCACCACCGCGTTGAGGATCAGCACCGTCACCGCCACCCGGATGCCGGCGAAGGCGTTCTGGACAATGGCGTAACTGGCGAAATTTTGCAGCAGCGCCGCGATGACGCCGATGACGATGAAGCTGGGTGCCACCACCCCGTAGGTGGCCACGATGGCGCCGGCTACGCCCTTTTGCTTGAAGCCGATGAAGGTGGCGGTGTTCACGGCGATGATGCCGGGGGTGCACTGGCCGATGGCGTAATAGTCCGTCAGCTCCTCGTTGGTGCACCAGCCCTTGCCGTCTACCACCTCCCGCTGGAGGATGGGCAGCATGGCGTAGCCGCCGCCGAAGGTGATGGCGCCCATGCGGAAAAAGGTGATGAAAAGCTCCCAGTATATCTTCATCCCGCTACCTCCAGAGGCTTGCACACGTCGCACCAGCCGGCGGGGGCGGTCAGCCCTTCCAGCTCCTCCGGGGACAGGGCCACGCCGCTGTGGGCATTGCCGGCGGCGGGATAGACCGTCTCATGGTCCCTGAGGCTCACGTCCAGCCACACCGGCACGTCCGCCGGCGCCAGGAAGGGGCACACGCCCCCGGCCGCGTAGCCGGTGAGCCGCTCCACGTCCTCCCGGACCAGCATCCGCCCCTTGCAGCCGAAGTGCTCCTTGAACTTGTGGTTGTCGATCCGGCGGCTGCCGGCGGCCACCACCAGCACCGCGCCCTCGCCGCGGTAAAAGCTGAGGGTCTTGGCGATCTGGTCCGGGTCCACGCCCAGCTGTTGGGCGGCCAGCTCCACCGTGGCGGTGGAGGCCTCAAATTCGTGCAGCCTGTCCAGTAGTCCATTTTTTTCCAAAAAGGTCTTGACATTTTCTATCGTCATTGGTATTCTCCTAGCAAAAACAGGATATGGCGGTACAATCATACCATGGATGAGGCGAAAAAGAAAGTCGGTGTTATCGGCGCGCTGAACGTGGATATCGGCGCGCTGGCGGACGGGCCCCTGGCGAGGGGCGACTCCATCACGGGAAAGGTCCGCATCACCCTGGGGGGCGTGGGCTGGAACATCGCCCGCAACTGCGCCCTGCTGGGGGCGGATACGTCCTTCTACTCCCTGCTGGGCCGGGACGAGCACGCCGGGACCATCCGCGCGGAGAGCGAGCGCTACTGCGTGGACATCTCCGGCTGCCGCTGGGAGGACGCCTCCAACAACCGCTATGTGTACATCTGCGACGAAAACGGAGATGTATCCTCGGCGGTGAACGATATGCGCCTGTGCCGGCAGATCGGCCGGTCCTTCGCCGCCTCCTGCCTGCCGGCGCTGGAGCAGTGCGACGCGGTGGTGATGGAGGCCAATCTCCCGGCGGAGACGCTCTCGCTGCTGGCCGAGCAGCTCACCGTCCCCCTGGTGGCGGACGGGGTGTCCGTGGCCAAGTGCGGCCGGCTGAAGAGCGTGCTGGGCCGGCTGCATGTGCTCAAGGCCAACATCCAGGAGGCCCGGGCCCTCACCGGCCGGGACAGCCCGGAGGAGTGCATCCGCGCCCTGCTGGACGCGGGGGTGAAGCGGGCGGTGGTCTCCATCGGCCCCGGCGGCGTGATCTGCGGGGAGGGGGACCGGATCTTTCCCCAGCCGTCGGTGCACACCGACGTGGTGGACGCCACCGGCGCCGGCGACAGCATGACCGCCGCCCTCACCGCCGGTCTGGCCGCGGGGATGAGCTTTGCCGACTGCGCCGCCCTGGGCGTCACCGCCGCCGGCATCACTGTGGGCCACGCCGGGAGCGTGACGTCCGCTCTGGCGGTGCTGCGGCTGTAAAGCCAGGGAAAACAGAAGACGAAAAAGGACTGCCTGAGCAGTCCTTTTTCGTCTTTTATAAAAGCCACACCCCTGCGCGCTTTGAAGTTGGAAAGGAGTTTCCTGTATGAGAAAGCATCAAGAGGAGAAAGGGGAGTTACACAAAGGAGGCCCATATACAGGGGCGTGGCCGGCGGCTGATCCAAGGGAACGGGAAGAAAGGTTTCTTCCAATTCCTGTCATTCATATCTAAACACACTTTTCGTGATTCGTCAAGGGCTTTTTGGATAAATTTTGAGAAAAAAACCTTCCAGCTCCGCCGGATTTTGGCAGATGTATAAAATTGTGGAACGTTGTCCGCCATCGGCGGACGTTCGTCCGCGAAAACCCCGTCAGAGGCCAGCGCGTCCCAGGTTCTCCAGGACGACCGCCTCGATCTGGTCCGGCGGCAGAGCCGTCACCGCCCCGGCGGCGTCGGCGTGGCCGCCCCCGCCCAGCACGGTCAGGATATGGCCGGCGTGGACGGAGCCGTCGGTGCGCAGCGAGACCTTCCACGTCCCCTCCGGCAGCTGCCGCAGCAGCAGTCCCGCCCGGGTCCCCTCCGGGACCGTGGCGAGGGTGGACAGCTTGTCCATGTCGTCCTCCCCGGCGCCGGCGTCCAGGACGGTACGCAGGGGCAGGACCATGACGCATACTCCCGGCCGTGGAAAGCGCATGGCGCCGAACAGGGCGCTCTCCAGCCGCAGCCGGGCGGCGGAGCGGGTCTCGAACAGCCGGCGGGTCAGCCCGGCGGCGTCGAAGCCGGCGTCCCGCAGCGCTGCGGCGATCCGCAGCGTCCGGCCGGTGGTGCCCGGGGTGCGGAAGCAGTTGGTGTCGGTGGCCAGGGCGGCGTACAGCGCCTCGGCCATGTCCGCCGTCAGGGATACGCCCAGCCGCTCCAGGAGGAGATACACCAGCTCGCCGGTGGCGGCGCTGTCCGCCTCCAGATAGGTGTGGCGGGCGTAGCCGCTGTTGGTGCCGTGGTGATCCACGGCCAGGTCGGTCCGCTCCGCCAGATGGGCCCATCCGGGCGGGAACTGGGCCGGACCGGGGGTGTCCACAGCCGCGATGAAGCCGGGGACGGACCCCGCCGGGGCGAAATAGGGGGTCATGTACTTGTCATACCGGGCCATGGAGGGCGGGTTGGCGGCCAGATAGGCCCGCTTTCCCAGCGCCCGCAGCCCCAGGCACAGGGCGCAGCCGCTGCCGGCGGTGTCCCCGTCCGGGCGGACGTGGGTGACGATGAGCACATCCTCCTCCGCCGCCGCCAGCATGCCGGCGGCCCGGTCAAGATCGATCCGCGCCATATCGCTCACTCCAAGCTCAGATCCTGGGCCTTCCACAGCCGGGCGAAGGCCCCGTCCCTGGCGATGAGCTCCTCCCGGGGGCCCAGCTCCACGATGTGCTCATCCTCCACCACGGCGATCATGTCCGCGTTCTTCACGGTGCTGAGCCGGTGGGCGATGATGATGCTGGTGCGGCCCTGGGCCAGCTGGTCCAGGGAGGCCTGGATGCGCTGCTCGGTGACGCTGTCTAGGGCGCTGGTGGCCTCGTCCAGGATGAGCACCGGCGGGTTTTTCAAAAACACCCGGGCGATGGAGAGGCGCTGCTTCTGTCCGCCGGAGAGCATCACGCCCCGCTCGCCCACGAAGGTGTCGTAGCCGTCGGGCATGGCCATGATCTCCTCGTGGATCTCCGCCCGGACGGCGGCGGCCACGATCTCCGCGTCGGTGGCGCCCGGCCGGCCGTAGCGGATGTTCTCCCGGATGGTGTCGGCGAACACGAACACGTCCTGCTGGATGATGCCGATGGCCCGGTGCAGGCTCCGCTGGGTCACGTCCCGCACGTCGTGCCCGTCCAGGGTGACGGAGCCGCCAGTCACGTCGTAGAACCGGGGAAGAAGTTGACATAATGTTGTCTTCCCGCCGCCGGAGGGACCCACCACCGCCAGGCTCCTGCCGTGGGGCAGGGTGAAGCTGACGTGCTCCAGCACGGGCACGCCGTCGGAGTAGGAGAAGGACACGTCCCGATAGGCCACGTCCCCCTTCACGTCCGTCAACTCCATGGCGTCCGGCTTATCCTGGATCTCCGCGCCGGTGTTCATCACCTCCCGGAACCGCTTGAAGCCGGTCATGCCGTCGGTGAAGGTCTCGATGAAATCCGCCAGCTGGGTGATGGGCCGCACGAAGGTGGACACATACAGGGAGAAGGTGATGAGGTCGACATAATCCATCTTGTCCCGCATGATGAAGAACCCGCCGGCGGCGATGGTGAGCACCTGCATCAGGCTCATGGTGGAGTCGATGCCGGAGTGGTAGATGCCCATGACCTTGTACCAGTTTTTCTTGGCGTTTTTGAACCGGTCGTTGGCGGAGCGGAACTTGTCGGCCTCGGCGTCCTCGTTGGCGAAGGCCTTGGCGGTGCGGATGCCGGAGATGCCCGACTCGATGGAGGCGTTGATCTCCGCCATGTTCTGCTTGACCTCGGCGCTGGCCTGGTCCATCCGGCCGTTCCAGTGGACGGTGAAGGCGATGAACAGCGGCACCACCGCCAATATGATGCAGGCCAGGGGCCAGCAGATGGTGCACAAAATGGCGAAGGCGCCCAGGATGGTCACCAGGCTGGTCATCAGGTTCTCCGGCCCGTGGTGGCTCAGCTCCGTGATGGAGAACAGGTCGTTGGTGATCCGGCTCATGATCACGCCGGTGCGGTTGTGGTCGAAGTAGGAGAAGGACAGGGTCTGGATGTGGGTGAGGATGTCGGTGCGCATGTCCGCCTCGATCCGCACGCCCATCAGGTGGCCCAGGTAGGTGATGACGTATTTGCACACCGCCTTGACGATATACGCCCCTGCCAGGATGGCCATGACGGCGAAGAACAGCCCGAACAGCCGGTCCGGCAGCAGGGTGTTGAGGGTATAGCGGGTGGCGTAGGGGAAGATCAGGTCCGCCACGCAGGCGACGAGGGCGCAGAACATGTCCAGGGCGAACAGCCGGATATGGGGCTTATAGTAGCTGGCGAACAGCTTCAGCGGATGGGCGGAAAAGTCTTTTTGTTTCATGTATGTATACTCTTTCTGCAAAAATAAAGGCCCCCTTGTGTAAAGGGGGCTGGCTCCGGCGTCAGCCGGAGTCTGGGGGATTGTTGCCAAGCTGGGATGTCCTCCAAGACTGGCAACAACCCCTCCGCCTCGCTCCGCTCGGCACCTCCCCTTACACAGGGGAGGCTTTGCATTGTGTTTATACCGCCGCGATGACGATCTGTCCGTCTGCGGCGGACACGGAGATGGCGTGGACCTGGCCGCGGCGCTTGTCGATGATCTCGGCGGCGATGGCGTCCTCGATGTCCTTCTGGATCTGCCGGCGCAGGTTCCGGGCGCCGTAGGCCACAGAGTAGCTCTTTTCCACCAGGTAGTCCACCACGGCGTCGTCCCAGCCGAAGTCGATCTTCTTTTCCGCCATCACGTCCTTCAGCTCGCCCAGGATCAGCGCGGCGATGCCCCGGAAGGTCTCCTCGCTGAGGGGCTGGAAGTAGACGATCTCGTCCACACGGTTGATGAATTCCGGCCGCAAAAAGTCCTTCAGCGCCTTCAGGGCCTTCTCCCGGCCCATGTCCCCCAGGGACTGGCCGAAGCCCAGGCCCCCCACCTGCCGGTCGGAGCCGGCGTTGGTGGTCATGATGAGCACGGTGTTCTCAAAGTTCACCGTCCGGCCCTGGGCATCGGTGATGCGCCCGTCGTCCAATATCTGCAGCAGGATGTTCATCACGTCGGGATGGGCCTTTTCGATCTCATCGAACAGCACCACGCTGTAGGGCCGGCGGCGGATCTTCTCGGTGAGCTGGCCGGCCTCGTCGTAGCCCACGTAGCCCGGGGGCGAGCCGATGATGCGGGAGACGGAGAACTTCTCCATGAACTCCGACATGTCCAGCCGGATCAGGCTCTCCGGCGCGGAGAACAGGTCCATGGCCAGCTGCTTGACCAGCTCCGTCTTGCCCACGCCGGTGCTGCCCACGAAGATGAACGAGCAGGGCTTGCGCTTGGCCTGCAGGCCCACCCGGCTGCGCTTGATGGCGGCGCAGACCGCGTCCACGGCCTCGTCCTGGCCGATGATGTGCTTTTTCAGCCGGGCGTTCAGCTCGCCCAGCCGCTCGAACTCGTCGTCGGTGATGTTGGAAGCGGGGATCTTGGTCCACAGCTCGATGATCCGGGCCAGGTTGGCCGCGGTCAGGGCCGGCCGGCCCTTGGCCTTCAGACCGGTGAGCTCGTCGGAGATCTGCATCTGCCGGGAGCGGATCTGGGCCAGGCGCTCGAAGTTGTCGGTCTCGGCGGCCAGGAGCATCTCCCGCTCCTTGTCCAGATCGGCGTTCTCCTTCTCCAGCTCCAGGCGGCGGGCGGTGTCCATGTTCTTCAGGTCCACGTCGGAGCAGGCCTCGTCCAACAGGTCGATGGCCTTGTCCGGCAGGTACCGGTCGGTGATGTACCGCTCGGAGAGGGTCACCGCCAGCCGGCACATCTCGTCGGAGATGTCCACGCCGTGGAAGTCCTCGTAATACCGGCGCACGCCCTTGAGGATCTCCACGCTGTCGGCGATGGAGGGCTCCGCCACGGTGACCGGCTGGAACCGCCGCTCCAGGGCGGCGTCCTTTTCGATGTACTTGCGGTATTCGTTGAAGGTGGTGGCGCCGATGACCTGGATCTCCCCCCGGCTCAGGGCGGGCTTGAGGATGTTGGCGGCGTTCATGCTGCCCTCGGCGTCCCCGGCGCCCACGATGTTGTGTACCTCGTCGATGACCAGGATCACGTTGCCCTGCCGGCGGATCTCGTCGATCAGCCCCTTCATGCGGCTTTCAAACTGGCCCCGGAACTGGGTGCCGGCCACCAGGGCCGTCAGGTCCAGCAGATAGACCTCCTTGTCCCGCAGCTTGTAGGGCACCTGGTCGGCGGCGATGCGCTGGGCCAGGCCCTCGGCGATGGCGGTCTTGCCCACGCCGGGCTCGCCGATGAGACAGGGGTTGTTCTTCTGCCGGCGGTTCAGGATCTGGATGACCCGCTCCAGCTCCTCCGCCCGGCCGATCATCCTGTCCAGCTTGCCCTCCCGGGCCCGCTGGGTCAGGCTGATGCAGTAATTTTCCAGGAACTTTTTCTTCCCGCCCCGGCGGTCGGGCGCGGGCGCGCTCTGGCCGGGCCCGGGTCCGGGGGAGGCCCCGCCGTCCCCGCCGCCCTGGTCCTGGCCGCCGAACAGCCGGTTCAGGAAGGGGAAGGTGGCGGTCTTGCCCTGGTCGGAATCGTCGTCCCCGTCAGAGGGCTCGATGCCCATCAGGCTCTCGATGCCCTCGGCGCCGCCCAGGGCGCTGGTCATCTCGCCGGAGAGGTTCTCCAGATCCTCGTCGGTCAGCCCCATCTTGGAGATGATGTCGTCTACCGGCTTGATATGCAGCTCCCGGGCGCAGGCCAGGCAGAGGCCCTCGTTGCGGGACTGGTTGTTTTCGATTTTCGTGATGAAGATCACCGCCATATTCTTATGGCAGCGGGCACACAGAGTAGGCCGCATGGATGCCTCCTTATCGAGATCACAGAGATATGTAGCTGGCCAGCAGGTTCTTATCCAGGAAGTAGGACGCCAGGCCCGTGGCCCGCAGCGTCTGCTCCGGCAGGATCAGACCGGCGAACTGGAACACCCAGACCACCACCGAGCAGAACAGCGCCCCCACGAACAGGCCGATGATCACGCCGCCGATGTCGTTGACGATGCCCACATAGGGGATCTTGAAGCTCAGGTTGGGCAGGTTCACGATCACCGACATGATGGCGAACAGGATGATGAACGCCAGCAGGAACGCCCCGTACCAGGTGACGGACTGACAGGCGACGGTGACCACCGAGGAGGCCACGGAGGCGTTGTTCTCCTGGGAGTACTCCAGGGTCCGGGCCGTCAGGGACTGGGTCATGCTGTCATAGATCCCCAGGCCCTTATAGGTCTCAGAGATGACCGTCTGCCGCATGTCCGGCTGGGAGACGAGCAGATCCGTGGCGGAATAGGGCGTGTCGAACCGGCCGGTGACGGGGTCCTCCTCATAGCCGAAGGCCAGATAGGTGTTCTCCTCCACCTGGGCCTCCAGATAGCCGCTGACGAAGGGCTTCAGCACCGGGATGACCTCATAGGAGTAGGTGTCCGACAGCAGCTGGGCGCCGTATAGAGATAGTATTATCACCAGCACCTCGATAATTCCCAGGATGATGCCCTTTTTGTAGCCCTGCCAGGCGCATATGACCAGGATGGCGATCAGGACCAGGTTGATGATGGTATTGACAGTCATAGCACGCTACCTCTGAAAGATGTGAAGTGGTTGGCGGACGGCGGATCAGAACTGGTAGACCTCCGCGTAGTTGGCGGCGATGAGCAGCGCCTCGCCCCGGGCGCGGAGCATGGCGTATTTGAAACCGGGCAGGCCGGTGAGCCGGCCCTTCTCCGTGAGGGAGCTGTTGTAGAGCGTGGCGCCGTCGGCGGCCAGGACCAGGATCTCCAGATCCCGGGCGGTGAGGCAGACGATGCCGCTGTTCATCTCCGCCGTGCCCAGCACGGTGCCCGCCGGGTCCAGGCTCACCAGGGTGGCGGTGGTGCCCGCCCGATAGGGGCTCAGGGCCAGGGCGGCGCAGTTGGCGCCGTCGAAGGAGTAGCCCACCAGGTACTGGCCGGCGAAGGAGTAGGTGTTCTCCCACTGGCCGTCGGCGTCGAAGAAGAACATCTGCTCGCTGGACAGGGTGCACAGCCGGTTGGCGGAGAACCAGTGCACGTCCAGCAGGACGGTGTTCTCCACGGAGAAGGCTGCCTCCGCCTGCACGCCCCCCTGGGACAGGTCGAAAAACCGCACCTCGCTGCCGCTGGCGGTATAGCTGAGCACCGCCAGCTGCCGCCCGTCGGGGGAGACGGCGCCGCTGATGACCCAGGCGGAGGAGGAATACCACTGGTATATGACCTCCAGGGAGGGGTCGTACACCGTCACCAGAGCCCGGTAGCCCCGGCTCTCGGTGGTCAGGGCGATGTAGCCCGTCTCGGACACGGTGGCCGACAGGATCGCCCCGGGCACATCCAGCTCCTGGACAGTGCCGTCGAACCAGGCCACCGCCAGGCGGGTGCCCCCCAGATCGTAGAACACGGCGAAGTTCTCGCAGCCCGCCGCGGCGGGGTTCTCCATCTGCATCAGCATGCTGGTGACGGGGGTGCCGTCGCCGTCCAGCAGCTCCAGTCCCGCGGCGTTGGCCACCGCCAGGCCGTTGCCCGCCGCGGCGAATGCCTGGCCCGAGCCGGCGTCGAAGACGTATTCGTCCGTGGCCACGGCGGCGGTGTCGGCGGACAGGATCATGTTGTCCGGGGAGAAGCTGTCCCGGTACAGCCATATGACCAGCGTGGCGGCGAACAGCACCACCGCGGCCACCAGGGCGATCAGCGCCCCCACCGCGTCCCGCTGGCTGAACTGGCCGTCCTCGTCCCGGAGCCGCTCCCGCCGGAAAGCGACGGGCTTTTTCTTCTCCGGGGCCTGGGCCGTGGCCGTGGCCTCCTCCGGGGCTTGGTGGGCTCCCTTGGGGGCGGTATCCGATTTTTTCAGATGCTTGCTGGCCATGGGCTGTCCCCTTGGTAGAAGTGCTTTACCAAAAGGAAACTCTCCGTTTCATTTTGGTAAACGGGATGCATGATATTGCAACTATATATTTTATCACAACTGGTCAATAGATGTCCATACCGCTGTTTTCCATCATGGCCCCCACGGCGCCGTCGTACCACACCCGGTGCATATAAAGCCCCTGGGGCGGCATGGTGGGGCCGGTGAGCCGCCGGTCGCCCCGCTCCAGCAGCGTCGGGATATCCGCCGGGGCCAGCTTGCCGTCGGAGGCGTATACCAGGGTGCCCACGATGGCCCGGACCATGTTGTAGAGGAACCCGTCCGCGCACACGGTGACGGTGATCAGCTCCCCGTCCCGCTCCGCCCGGCACCA
The DNA here is from genome assembly GCA_947626345.1 of uncultured Oscillospiraceae bacterium. Classification (GTDB taxonomy): domain Bacteria; phylum Bacillota; class Clostridia; order Oscillospirales; family Oscillospiraceae; genus CAJOIG01. Next base: position 132,234 of record CANQSF010000002.1, read on the forward strand.
GTGCACCGTGCGGACGGTGGTCCTGGTCTGGGTGCCCACGCTGCGCACGGCGGCGAAGTCGTGCCGGCCCACGAAGGCGGCGGCCGCCGCGTCCATGACTTCCGCGTCCAGGGGCGCGGGCCAGAAGCAGGCCCGGTCGTCCAGGAAGGGGTCCCGGATGCGGCTGTTGTGGATGCGGTAGATGTATTCCTTTTGGATGCAGGAGCCGATGGCGTTGAAGTCCTCGGGCGCGTCCACGGCGGCGGATACGGCGATGTCCGCGGGAAGGCGGCTGTTCAGGGCCAGGGGGATGCGGTCGGCGGGGATGGCGCAGTCGGCCCGGAAGTTGGCGCAGTAGGCCAGGGCGTGGACCCCCGCGTCGGTGCGGCCGCAGCCGGTGACGTGCACGCGCTCTCCCACGGTCTTCTCCACGGCCCGCTCCAGGGTCTGCTGGACCGTGGGCAGGCCCGCCTGGGTCTGCCAGCCGTGATAGGCCGTGCCCAGATAGGACAGGCGCAGGGCGATGTTCCTCATATCCCCAGCCTCCGCAGGATCAGGATGCCGGCCACCAGCGCCGCCCCCAGGACGAAGGCGATGGCGTCCCGGCCGGCCATGTGCAGCTGCTTCATGCGGGTGCGGCCCTGGCCGCCGTTGTAGCAGCGGCACTCCATGGCCAGCGCCAGCTCATCCGCCCGCCGGAACGAGGAGATGAACAGGGGGATCAGCAGCGGCAGCAGGGCCCTGGCCCGCTCAGGCAGGGTGCCCGTCTCCAGATCGGCCCCCCGAGCCTTCTGGGCGGACATGATCCGGTCCGTCTCCTCGATGAGGGTGGGGATGAACCGCAGGGCGATGCACATCATCAGGCTCAGCTCATATACCGGCACGTGCAGCCGGTTCAGCGGGCTCATCAGCCGCTCCAGACCGTCGGTGATGGCCAGGGGGGAGGTGGTGTAGGTGAGCAGGAAGGTGCCCGACACCAGCAGCAGCACCCGCAGCACCATGGCCACAGCCCGGTCCAGGCCGGTGTAGGTGATCTTGATGAACTTCCAGCGGAAGAGGACGTCGTCCCCGGCGGTGAAGAAGAGGTTCAGTATCGCCGTGAGCACGATGATGAACACCAGGGGCTTCAGCCCCTTCAAAAGGGCCTTCGGGCGTATCTTGGCCAGGGCCGTCACCGCCGCCAGGGCGGCGAACACCAGCGCATAACCGCCCCAGGAGCCCACCATGAACAGCGCCGCGATGTATACCACCGTCAGCAGCAGCTTGGTGCGGGGGTCCAGCCGGTGGACTACCGTATCCCCGGGGAAGTACTGGCCCAGGGTGATGTCCTTCAGCATGGCGCGCCCCCCTTCCGCCACAGGGCCAGGATGGCGTCGGTGAGCTGGGCGGCGGTGTAGATCCCCGGGGGGAGAGCCACGCCCCGCTGGCGCAGCAGCGCCGCGATATGGGCCGGCGCCGGCAGGTCCAGGCCCACCGCTGTCAGCTCATCGCCCCGGGCGAAGATATCCGCCGGGGCCCCGTCCATGAGGATGCGGCCCTGGGACATGACCAGAAGCCGGTCGCACCGGGCGGCGATGGACATGTCGTGGGTCACCAGCAGCACGGTGGCCTGCCGGGCCCGCCGCCAGGCGAAGAGCTTTTCCAGCAGATCCTCCCGGCCCGCCGGGTCCAGCCCGGCGGTGGGCTCGTCCAGCACCAGCAGCTCCGGCTCCATGGCCAGCACCCCGGCGATGGCGGTCCGGCGCTTCTGCCCGCCGGACAGCTCCAGGGGGGATCGGTCCAGCACGGCGTCATCCAGGCCCACGAAGGCGGCGGCCTGGCGCACCCGCCGGTCGATCTCGTCCTTTTCCAGCTTCAGGTTCTTCGGCCCGTAGGCGATGTCCGCGTACACGGTCTCCTCGAACAGCTGGTACTCCGGGTATTGGAACACCACGCCCACCCGGAACCGGGCGGCGCGGATGGAGGCCTTGGAGGCGAACACGTCCTCCCCATCCAGCAGCACCGTGCCCTCCGTGGGTTTCAAGAGGGCGTTCAGGTGGCTGATCAGGGTGGATTTCCCGCTGCCTGTGTGGCCGATGAGGCCCACCACGCCGCCGGCCTCGACGGTCAGGTCCAGCCGGTCGATGGCGGTCTTTTCAAAGGGCGTGCCCTGGCTGTATACATGGGTCAGGCCCCGCAGTTCGATCAGCGGCATAGGGCCTCCTTTATCACATCGGCGCACTCCTCCGGGGAGAGGGCGTCGGCAGCCAGGTGCATCCCGGCGGCGTTCAGCCGGGCCAGCAATGCGGCGGTCTCCGGCACGTCCAGTCCCAGCGCGCGCAGCTGCTCCGCCCGGGGGAAGATCTCCCGGGGCGTGCCGTCCATGGCGATGCGGCCGGCGTCCATGACCAGAACCCGGTCCGCCCGGGCGGCCTCGTCCATGTGGTGGGTGATCAGCACCACGGTGATGCCCCGGCCCCGGCACAGGCCCTCTACCGCGGCCAGCACCTCCCGCCGGCCCCGGGGGTCCAGCATGGCGGTGGGCTCGTCCAGCACCAGCACCTCCGGCTCCATGGCCAGCACGCCGGCGATGGCCACCCGCTGCTTCTGCCCGCCGGAGAGGAGATGGGGCGCGTGCAGGCGAAAATCGTACATGCCCACCTGTGTGAGCGCCGCGTCCACCCGGCGGCGGATCTCCGCCGGCTCCACCCCCAGGTTCTCCGGGGCGAAGGCCACGTCGTCCTCCACCACGTTGGCCACGATCTGGTTGTCTGGGTTTTGGAACACCATGCCCACCCGCCGGCGGATGGGGATGAGATACGCCTCGTCGGCGGTGTCCATCCTGTCCACGGTCACCCGCCCGGCGGTGGGGACCAGGATGGCGTTCAGGTGCTTGGCCAGGGTGGACTTGCCGCTGCCGTTGGCCCCCAGCACAGCCGTGAAGACGCCGGGGAAAAGGTCCAGACTGACCCCGTCCAGGGCCGGCCGCTCCGCCTCGGGGTAGGTGTAGGATATATTTTCGATGTGGATGACAGGGTCCATAAGTGATGCCTTAACCAAATCAATATCAATACTTTATGGCGGCCCCCTTGTGTAAAGGGGGCTGTCGCCGCCTTTAGGCGGTGACTGGGGGATTGATTCTTTAGACCAGCCTTGTTAGACGCAGCACTCTATCAAATCAACCCCTCCGCCTCGCTTCGCTCGGCACCTCCCCTTACACAGGGGAGGCTCCGAGAGGTGGGTGGCGCTCTGCGCGGTCCCCTTCCCCTTTCACAAGGGGGCCATAAGCGGTGTGTGCCGGGCTATTTTTCCCAGCGGCAGCTGGCCCCGCAGGGGAGGACCAGGCCGGAGGCGGTGGCCCGCAGGCCCAGCTCCTGGGCGTCGGAGCGGCCGCCGAAGCGCCGGGTGAAGACGCTCTCGGCGATGTAGGTGAGCACCGAGGGGGCGAGCCCCGTGGTATAGGAGTTGATGAGCACGAACAGCGGCTCGTCGCTCAAAAGCGGCGCCACCGACGTGACGAATGGCCACAGGTCGTCCTCCAGCCGCCACACCTCGCCGCCGGGGCCACGGCCGTAGGAGGGCGGGTCCATGATGATGGCGTCGTAGCGCTTTCCCCGGCGCAGCTCCCGCTGGCAGAACTTGGCGCAGTCGTCCACGATCCAGCGCACCGGCCGGTCCGCCACGCCGGAGGCGGCGGCGTTCTCCTTGGCCCAAGCCACCATGCCCTTGGCCGCGTCCACGTGGCACACCTCCGCCCCGGCGGCCAGGCACGCCACCGTGGCGGCCCCGGTGTAGGCGAACAGGTTCAGCACCCGGATGGGCCGGTGGGCAGCGCGGATCTTCTCCATGGCCCAGTCCCAGTTGGCGGCCTGCTCGGGAAACAGGCCGGTGTGCTTGAAGTTCATGGGCTTGACCTGGAAGGTGAGCGCGCCGTAGCGTATCTGCCAGGAGGGGGGCAGGCTGTTTTTTTCCCAGGCCCCGCCCCCGGCGCTGGACCGGCGGTAGGCCGCCTCCGGCCGCCGCCAACGGGGGTCGGTCCGCTCCGTGGACCATATGGCCTGGGGGTCCGGCCGCAGCAGGATATGGCTGCCCCAGCGCTCCAGCTTTTCCCCGCCGGAGGCGTCGATCAGCTCATAATCCCGCCATTTGTCCGATAGCCACATAGCTCTGTCCCGCCTGGTTACAAATTGTCATCATATTATAGCACCTATTTTTATAAGGGTCAATTCCATACAGTGCCGATTCCGGCCCCTCACATCCGCGCCAAAACCGTCATATCCTGCAACAGACAGGTTTTGGAGGTCGGTTTATTGCATATATTGGAACAGTTATTCCTGGTGCTGGGCCTGGCCATGGACGGCTTCGCCGCCTCCGTGTGCATGGGCATGGCCGCCGGCCGGCGGGTCTGGCCCATCGTGGGGCTGGTCAGCGGCTTTCACGTGGCCATGCTGCTGGCGGGCTACGCCCTGGGGGCCAGCCTGCCGGAGAGCCTGGCGGCGGTCTATCCCTGGGCGGCCGCGGCGGTGCTCATCGCCCTGGGCGGGAACATGGTCCGCACGGCGGGCCGGGAGGAGCCGGCCTGCGGCGGCCGGCGGGACCTGGCGGGCATGGCGGCGCTGGCCATGGCCACCAGCGTGGACGCGGTGACGGTGGGGGCGGCCTTCGCCATCCTGGACGTGGGCCCGGCCCTGGCCGGGGGGCTCATGGGCGCGGTGATGGTGACGCTCTCGCTGGTGGGCAGCCTCTTTGGCAGCCGCATCGGAAGGGCCCGCCGCCGGGCCGCCCGTACCGCGGGGGGCGTCATACTGTGCCTGCTGGGGGGCAAGCTGCTGCTGAGCGCGGCGGGGATCGCCGCCCCCTGAGCCAGCCCCGCATCCAAAAGCCTCCCGCCGGGAGGCTTTTGCGCGCCGGGGACCATTGGCGCTTGCGCGGCGGGAGGGAATGTGCTAAAATAAATTGAAGTATCCCCAGAGGAGGCGAGAGGATGGACGAGCTGAAGCTTGTGGTGGCCAGCAACCTGATCCGGCTGCGGCAGGCCGCGGGCATGACCCAGGCGGAGCTGGGGGAAAAGCTCAACTACTCCGACAAGACCGTCTCCAAGTGGGAGCGGGGCGAGTCTATCCCCGACGCCTATGTGCTCACCCGGCTGGCGGACATCTATGGGCTGACGGTGAACGATCTGCTCCGGGACGACAGCGACTGGAAGAGCCCTGCGGAAAAGGAAAAGGCGGCGGCCGGGGAGCGCACCTTCAGCAGCAATGTGGTGACCCTGGTGGCCATCGTGGGCATCTGGACCATGGCGGTGATCCTGTTCGTGGTGACCTGGCTGGTGCTGGACGAGCTGCTGTGGCTGATCTTCGCCTGCGCGGTGCCCGTGTCCCTCGTCACGCTGCTGGTGCTCAACTCCGTCTGGAACGGGGGCCGGTACAACATGATCATCGTCATGCTGCTGGTGGCGGCGGCGGTGACGCTGGTGTTCCTGTTCCTGCTGCGGCGCAACCCCTGGCAGCTGTTTTTGATCCTGATCCCGGCGGAGCTGCTGGTGTTCCTGTGCTTCCACATCCGCCGGCGGAAGGGCTGAAAATGGCGGGATTCTCCATATCGTAGAGCGGTTTTCCCGGGACGTAGAGGCGACTCTATGTCCCGGCGTTTTATTGGAGGACCATCCTCCACCGGGTAGGTTGCCTGCCGGGGACGGGACGGGGTATGATGGCGGAGGTAAATCGACCACAGGAGGAATACCATGAGCGATTATGTTTTGAGCTGCTGCTCCACCGCCGACCTCTCCGTAGAGCATCTGCGCGGCCGGGATATCCGGTATATCTGCTTCCACTACTTCCTGGACGGCCAGGAGTATCCGGACGACATGGGCCAGTCCATGCCCTTCGACAGGTTTTATCAGGCCATGGCCGACGGCGCCATGACCAAGACCGCCCAGGTGAACATCTCTGAGTACCTGGACTACTTCACCCCGTTTTTGGAGCAGGGCAAGGACATCCTGCACCTGACCCTGTCCAGCGGCATCTCCGGCACCGTTAACTCCGCCCGGAACGCCGCCGCCATCGCCCATGAGCGGTACCCGGAGCGGAAGATCTACATCGTGGACTCCCTGGCCGCCTCCTCCGGCTACGGCCTGCTGATGGACGCGCTGGCGGACAAGCGGGACGAGGGCATGGACATCGACGCGCTGCGGGACTGGGCCGAGGAGAACAAGCTGCGGCTGCACCACTGGTTCTTCTCCACGGACCTGACCTTCTTCGTCCGGGGCGGGCGCATCTCCAAGGCCGCCGGCGTCTTCGGCGGGATGCTGAACATCTGCCCGCTGATGAACGTGGACAATCTGGGCCGGCTCATCCCCCGGGAGAAGATCCGTACCAAAAAGAAGGTGATCCAGGCCATCGTGGACAAGATGGAAAAGTGCGCCGACGGCGGGCTGGATTACGACGGCAAGTGTTATATCTCCAACTCCGCCTGCCTGGAGGACGCCCGGGAGGTGGCCCGGCTGGTGGAGGAGCGGTTCCCGAAGCTGAACGGGAAGGTGCTCATCAACTCCATCGGCACCACCATCGGCGCCCATACCGGCCCGGGCACCGTGGCGCTGTTCTTCTGGGGCAAAAAGCGGGAAAACTGATTGACAGGCCGGGAACAAAAAGATATAGTATAGGGGCCGCCGCAGACCGCGGCGGCCCTATCCGGGTGTAGCGCAGTTGGTAGCGCGGGTGGTTTGGGACCACCAGGCCGCTGGTTCAAGTCCAGTCACTCGGACCAAATAGCAGAGGGGGCTATTGTCTCCTCTGCTATTTGCTTTTCGGGCACAGAACCGACGGTTTCCGGTTCACATGATAGAGTTCAGATACCTCGGTAGTGACGCTTTTTGCATAAGCATTTCATGATACCATTTGTATACGGACAAGTATCTTGCGATTTATTATAATGGGGAAAATTCGAAAAGGAGGAACCCCCATGAAAACAAAGAGATACACATTCAAGTGGTACAAAAAGCGTGATGGAAGAAAGGCTGACTGGCTTTCCATCAACTCCAACGGTGTATTGCACATTGGTCGGGTACTGCGTGAAAAGCTGCCAGAGCGCATCCAGATCGGTTTTGACCAGAGTCAGCGGACGCTTGCTGTCATGGAGGGCGGCACGGAGGGGTTTTCCTGGCCGCGCAGCGGTGCTTTCGTATTGGAGGACCTGCCCGCGGAGTTGATGGACCTGGGACTGAAACTGCCGCTGTCGTTCCGGCTGCGTTACGACAGCGCGGAAGCGTGCTGGCTCGGTAAGCCTTGTCCCCGGCGGGTCGCACAAATGGACACGCAAGGGAAGCCCCAATATGATATCGAGCAGCTCATGGCGATCTACCCGGACATCATCCCGGATGCTGTGGCCAGGATTGCAAAATCGACTCCACTGGCGGAGCGGCGTGCCATCGCAACAGAGGCCTTTTGTGCAGCAGCACGCAGCTATCAGCCATGCTATGGGGAACTGGAGAAGTATCTGACAGCACAGGTGCAGACCATACTGATACAGGAAAACCGTCAATACGAGAGTATGTATAAGGAACGTTCTCTTGATCAGACATTGGGGGATACGGAGGACGATTTTAACTTATACAATCTTCTTCCTGAGGATGATGGCGGTGAGATAACCAGAGCAGAGGACCGCATCATGCGGGAGCAGTTCCGGGTGCAGCTTTCACAGAAAGGACAGGACTTTCTCCTGATGCTGGAATCGGGGTGCACCATGGAACAGATCGAACAGTGCCTCCACATGGGAAAACAGGACGTATATAGACTGGCGTCAGAGTTGGGAAAACAATGGAAGGAGTTCTCTGAAGAAACATAAAACCAGAGAACAATACACATCCGAAAACGCGTTTGATGTGGTGAATATCGCTGTGTTGCTGCCCGCAAGGCATTGAAAACACGAGCTTTAACGAAAAGTACTATAAAGTTACGCACATCAAGGAAGAGGCACAGTCAAGGGCTGTTCCTCTTCCCTGATATGAGCGCAGAACCAGCGGCCTCCTGATGGCATGTCACACGATTCCGGTAAAACCGGGAGCGGGACTGCCGACTTATCTCGGCTTATAACGCGCCCTGGCTCCTGCCGGATGGGGGCATCTCTGCGCCGGAAGAAGAGTGACAGGAACTGCAGGTGTTCTGGATTGGGAAAGAGCCGGAACGGTTTTATGCTATCTTGCAACGGAAATGTGAATGATCATTATATTATATTCCTCGTGGAACATCGCGGTATGCGGCGCGGATACAGACGTCGCGCCGGAGGCGCTTTATGAAGAGGGCGTTCTAGCAGAGAATGTAGGCTGAGATTTGGTTTTCTAATATATCGCGTGTAACTTCCATCCACATTTTTGAAACCCATTGGCAAATAGTATTTGCACAAATCCGGCTGGTAGTGTATAATGTCCGCAAGTCCTAATGGCATGTGTCATTGAGGCATCCAATATTCATATGCGAGATATGGATTTGTGGGCACAACAGAATTGACAGGTTATAGAGATGGTTGTTTGCAATCCGTCTCTTGCTGTATTTCTTTGGTGTTTGCATCTTCGTATCTTGCGTGCGAAGGTGTTTTATTTTTGAAAGGAGTTATTCAAATGCCAAAATTCACGATGCACGCAAGAGAGTTCCGAACTATGCGCGATCCGAACCGGGATCCGGCAGGGCATATGAAGTACGTATGCTATCTGGATACGGCGAGTATTCCCGACGAGATGCGCGGGTGGAACAAAACCAATCCGCGGGATCAGAAGATGACGACTGACGTGGCGAAAACCATTACAGAAAGTCTGATCAACAACGGTGATTTTCATGAACTGAACCGGGGGCTGCTCTTTTCGGTGGAGTCCGTGAAATATGATAACCGGGATGAGACCCTGACCGTTGAGATGGTCAACGACGATGTTCACGGCAATATCGACGGAGGGCATACGCTTCGGGCCATTTTTGACGCCCGGGAGAAGGGCGTGCTGCCGGACGAGAGGTATGTCTTTGCGGAGTTTTTCGTCGGCATCTCCTCTCCTGTCGAACTGGCGGCGGCCCGCAATACATCTGTGGCAGTAGATCTGAAATCCCAGGAGGAACTGAAGCGGAGCTTTGAGGTACTCAAAGAGATCCTGGAGCCCTTTCCTTTTGAAAAGCGCGTCGCCTACCGGATGAACCAGCACTTTGGCGAGGGCGTTCAGGTGATCGATATCCGAGAGATCATCACGATACTCAACATGTTCAACCAAAACCTCTATCCCATCCGCGGTCAGCAGGGTATTTCCGGCGACGGTCAGCCCATTCAGAGCTATACCGGCAAAGAGGTAAGTCTCAAGCGTTTTTTGGCGCAGGGAAAAGCTGAGCGTGAGGATATTCTCCGGAAGATGCAGCCGATTACAGGGGATATTTTCCGTCTTTGGGAGACGGTTGAGTGTGAGTTCCCTCGGAAGGTGCAAAACTGCAATCAGAGGTATGGCGTCAAAAAGTATTCCAAATATAACGGCGGTGCAATCGTTGGGCAGAGTATGCTGTTTCAGGCGGAACTGAAATACCTTGTGCCCAAAGGGATTCTCTACCCCGTTGTCGGCTCTTTCCGTTCGCTGGTCCGCGTCGACAGCGATAATGGCGTTTACAGCTGGAAAAAGTCCCCGCTTACCGTATGGGAAGAGATGGGCGCCAATCTCGCCAAGATTGTCATGGATGAAAAGGAGGAGAATCCGGAGTATCTCGGAAAAAGCCGGAACCTGTGGAGCAACCTCTTTAAAGAGGTGCTGATCAGCACAGTAGAACTGTAAATATCGCCGTGCGTCTGTCCGCAAACGCCGCGCCGGTTTGCGGTGGGAGCCACGCCCTTGCGCTTTTATGAAGCCAAGGGTATAATGAGGGCCAAAGGAACAAACAGAGCGGCAGAGCGAGCTGGGGGAGAAAAACACGATGCTTTTAGGTGAAAACTTGGAAACGCCAAGATTGACGATCCGTTCCTGGCGGAAGTCCGATAAAGACTTTACGCTATCTCTTTGGGGAGACAGGGAAAACGGAAAATATATGAGCGACCCCATCCGTGAGAACATGGACGAAGCGTATCTCAAATGTGTCGATGAGATGGAAGACGATCCGGAGGGATATTATCTGGTCGCAGAATGGAAAGAGGATCGTACGCCCGTAGGTACCTGCTGCATATTCCCCGAAAAAAACGGGAATTTCGATATCGGGTATTGCATCGCAAAGGACCATTGGGAAGAGGGCCTGGGGACCGAGGTGGTCGACGCCATCATCCGTTGGGTCAAGGCAGAAGGCGGCAAGTCTATCACGGGAGAAGTGGCGGATATCAACCTTGCGTCGGTCGCGCTCCTTCGCAAATTTGGCTTTTCAGAGGACAGAAAAACGCGCTATAAAAAATGGGGAGAGGAGACCTGGTTTGACGCCCATTATTACAAGCTGGATTTAGCGTGAGCATCCTGTTCTGCACGGATATATTCCCGTTTTTGGATAGATATTTGCACGAATGAACGGAAGTATAAAAAGGATCTGAAGATATGGACAAATTTTTGGAGATCAAGCGGCGATTCGAGGCGAGAGAAGACAAAGAAAATGCCGCTGCCATGTCAAAGTATATGAGGAACATGTTCGTTTTTTATGGCCTTCCTGCGCCCAGGAGAAAGGAGGTCTATCGCGATATTATCAGGTCCGATAAGAAGGAAAGGGCGGTAGATTGGAGTTTTCTGGACCAGTGCTATGATGACGAACACAGGGAATTTCAGTATTTGGTTTACGATTATCTTCTCGCTTTGAAGGAAAGCGTATCCTTCGACGATATACCAAAAATAAAACATTATATAACGACAAGATCCTGGTGGGATACGATAGATTTTCTTTGCAAAGTGATCGGCGATGTTGGGACGAGGGATCCAAGGGTCAGGGATCTGATGATCGAGTGGTCCAACGATGAAAATATATGGCTCAAAAGGACCGCGATCGAGCATCAGCTCGGGCTGAAAGACAAAACGGATGTGGATTTGCTGGAAACAGTAATAGTAAATAACCTTGGAAGCAGCGAGTTTTTCGTGAATAAAGCGATCGGCTGGGCGTTGCGGGACTACGCAAAAACCGATCAGAAATATGTGAAAAGCTTTATCGACAGGCACAGGGATGAGATGGACAGTCTAAGCATAAAGGAAGCAAGCAAATATCTTTGAGGATAGAGATCGGCGACTTTCCATTTTCCGGGGAGAAAGACCGGGCGGGGGCATCGTTTTTGATGCTCCAGCCCGGTGGTTTTATCGCGCGTGGTCAGGAGCGGGCGCCGCCGTCACCGGCGGGCGGACGTCTCCTTTTTGACGGCCCACGGTGACGTGAAATACCGCCAAAAATACCGCGCATAAACACCAGATGACCGGCTCCGTCACGGCCACGCCCAGATACCCCAGCGCCGGCGCCAGCGCCGCGGCGGAGATGATCTTGCCCACAAGCTCTATAGTGCTGGAGAGCACCGGCAGCACCTTGTGGCCCATGGCCTGCATGGAGTAGCGCAGCGCCAGAAGCGCCCCCAGGGGGAAGAAGTAGGCCGTGCTCAGGCGCAGATTGAGAAGGGCGTTTTGGATGATCTCCTCGTTGGACGTGCCCGTGAGCCACACCATGAGCCGCCGCCCCAGCAGCCAGCACGCGGCCACGGACACCAGCGACCAGCCCAGCTCCATCAGCAGCGTCTTCCGGTTGGCCTCCACGATGCGGTCGCACTTTCCCGCGCCGTAGTTCTGCCCCACAAAGGTGCTGTCCGCGCTGGCCAGGGTGGACATGGGGACCATGAGCATCTCGTACACCCGCCGGGAGGCGGTGTGGGCGGTGATGACCGCCGAACCCAGGGCGTTGATGGCCCGCTGCAGGATCACGGACCCCAGGGCGAACACCGCCTGCATCATGGCCATGGAAAAGCCGGTGGCGAACATCTCGCTCACGGTGGCCCGCTCCGGCCGCCGGTCAGACCGGCCCGGCAGATACTCCCGGTAGTTCTTCCAGATGTATCCGCCGCACAGCACTGCCGACACCCCCTGGGCGATGACCGTGGCCAGGGCCGCGCCACCCACGCCCATGTGCAGCGCCACGATGAACACAAGGTCCAGCGCGATGTTGAGAAGGCTGGAGAGGATCAAAAACGCCAGCGGCGTGCGGCTGTTGCCCATGGCCCGCAGATACCCGGAGCAGGCGTTGTAGGCCACGGTGGTGATCATCCCCGCCAGGATGATGACGATGTAGAGATAAGACTGGTCGAAGATGTCCTCCGGGGTGCGGAGAAGGCCCATCAGGGGCCGCAAAAACGCCAGGGACAGGGCCGTCAGCACCAGGGCTATGCCCACGTTCAGGGCGATCATGGCCGCCACGGACCGGCGGAACCTGCCCATGTCCCCGGCGCCGAATTCCCGGCTCAGGACCACGCAGTAGCCATTGTTGAGGCCCCAGGCGATGTTCATGAGCAGCGAGTACAGCGTGGCCGTGGCGCCGATGGCCGCGATGGCCTGCTCGCCCAAAAACCGCCCCGCGATCATGGTGTCCACCATGCTGTAGGCCTGCTGAAAGACGTTGCCGATGAACATGGGAACGGCAAAGGCCAGAATGAGCCGCACGGTTGAGCCCTCGGTCATTTTCTTCATCCCATTACCCTCCCGCGTGATCTTCCGATGGCCGTATTATGCCAGGGACGGAGGAGGATTTATTGCATTTTCATGCGATTTATGATATTTTCATGCTATAAACTGCGTGGGAGGCGGCGGCATGAGCGCGATGACAGTGGACGAGAAAAAGCTGCGCTATATGGAGTACATCCACCGGGAGACCGGCCGGCGGCACCACACCAACGAGGAGGACATGCGCCAGTACGAGATGCTGCGCGCCGGCGACCCGGGGACGGTGGAGGAATCGGTGCGGATATTCTCCTCCGGCCTGGCGGGGCACGTGTCGGACGATCCGGTGCGCAACTGCAAGTATCTGTTCGTGGCCTCCGCCACCCTGGCCTGCCGGGCGGCCATGGCGGCGGGGATGGAGCCGGAGCGGGCCTACAACAGCAGCGACCTCTACATCCAGCGGATGGACCGGCTGGACACGGTGGAGGAGGTGTGCCGGCTGCGGCGGGAGATGTTTGCGTTTTACCTCAAGGAGGTCCGCGCCGTCCCCAAGCGGACGCCATACTCCCGGCCGGTGGCGGCCTGCGTGGACTACATCTACGAGCACCTGCACCAGCGCATCACCCTGCCGGCGCTGGCGGAGCAGGCGGGGCTGACGGAGAGCTACCTGTCCACGCTGTTCAAGAGGGAGACGGGCCGGTCCGTCTCGGACTACGTGATGGATAAACGCATCGAGGCGGCGTGCAATATGCTCAAGTTCTCCGGCTGGTCCTGCGCGGATATCGGGGCCATTCTGGCCTTCAGCTCCCAGAGCCATTTCATCCGGGCGTTCAAGGCCCGCACGGGCCTGACCCCGCGGGCGTACCGGGAGCGGGCCTTCGAGGCCTGAGCCGCCCGTCCTTACAACAAAAAAATGACCTGCCGCAGGCGCGGCAGGTCATTTTTTTGTCCCGCCGCGGCCGTCAGGACGGGAAAAAAGCCGGAACGCCTCGGCGGAGTGCACAAGACGTTCCGAAAAATGTGCTTTATCGCTGTAAATGGCAAATAAAGGTAA
>CANQSF010000003.1 GCA_947626345.1 uncultured Oscillospiraceae bacterium
AACCGAATGGTAGCCATTTGAGATACTATTTTACGCTAACGTCGTACCGAATGTTCTCCCAGCTGAGCTACGCCCCCGTGTTTGCTGCTTTTGAGTTGTTCTCCCGCTTCGGGATGGAGACCGGCGGGAGGGCAGCTGCGCTGCGCCCCGGCGGTGCGAAAGCATTATAACACAAATCCTGGATTTGTAAAGTCCCCCTTGCGAAAAAACCCTCCATGGCGTATAATAACCGTGGAACTGTACTAGTCGGGGAGCCAGCGGTGCCCTGCACCCGCAATCCGCTACAGCGGGGATGAACTCCCGCCCCCGGATATTCGATGTGTTGTCTGACCGCGGTAAGTGGCGATGAGGGCCTGGTCTCGCGCAACGCCGGCCCGTGAACCATGTCAGGCGGGGAACCGAGCAGCATTAAGCGGAAACCAGCGTGTGCCGTGAGGTCGCTGGGTCTGAGTCAACTGCCGCGGTAACGGATGTGTCGGGTATTCAAAGGCGGGTGTACAGTTCTTTCATTATTCCCGGCACGGGCGCCGGCAAAACGTTCACGGCCCTGTCGCCGCCGGGCGGCGAGGGCATGCGAGGCTATGTATCAGGCACTGTACAGAAAATACCGGCCCCAGACCTTTGACGATGTGGTCGGCCAGGAACATATCACCTCTACGCTGAAACGCCAGGTCCAGACCGGGCGGCTTTCCCATGCCTATCTGTTCAGCGGCACCCGGGGCACCGGCAAGACCACCTGCGCCCGCATCCTGGCCCGGGCGGTGAACTGCGAGCACCCGGTGGACGGCAACCCCTGCAACCAGTGCGCCGCCTGCCGCGGCATCCTGGACGAGAGCATCCTGGACGTGGTGGAGCTGGACGCGGCCTCCCACAACGGCGTGGACGATGTGCGCGCGCTGCGGGACGAGGCGATCTTCTCGCCCGCCAGCGTGAAAAAACGGGTATATATCATCGACGAGGCCCACTCGCTGGCGTCGTCGTCCATGGCGTTCAACGCGCTTTTGAAGATCCTGGAGGAGCCGCCGGAGCACGTGATGTTCATCCTGTGCACCACCGCGCCCCAGAAGATCCTGTCCACCATCGTGTCCCGCTGCCAGCGGCACAGCTTCACCCGGATCGAGCCGGACGCCATCGCCTCCCGGCTGCTCCATGTGGCGGAGCGGGAGCAGATGGATCTGACGGCGGACGCAGCGGCGCTGCTGGCCCGGATGGCCGACGGCGGCATGCGGGACGCGCTGAGCCTGCTGGACCAGTGCTCCGCCGCGGAGCACATCGACGAGCAGGCGGTGCTGTCTGCTATGGGCATGGCCGGCAGCCGGCGGACGGCGGAGCTGCTGCGGGCCATCGCCGCCGGGGATACGGAGCGGGCGCTGCGCGTGTTCGCGCAGCTGTGGCAGGACGGAAAGGAGCCCGCCGGCATCCTGGACGAGCTGGCGGGGCTGATGCGGGACGTGCTGCTGCTGCAGGTGGCCCCCCGGGGGGGCGAGGCCCTGCTCAGCGGCTCCTACGACACGGGGACCCTTCGCCGCTTTGCCGGGGATATCCCCGGCGCCAGGCTCATGGACGGCATGCGTGCCATCCGCCAGGCGGACACCGGCGGCGCCGACCCCAGGAGGGCGGCGGAGATGTGCCTGGTGGAGCTGTGCGTGCCGGAGACCGGCGACAGCATCCAGGGCTTGAAAAACCGCGTCGCCCGGTTGGAGGCGGCGCTGAAAAACGGCATCCTGGCCGCCGCGCCGCCGGTAGAGGCGGCGGGACCGGAACATGAGCCGGAGATAAAAGCGGAGCCCAGACCGGCGGCAGCGCCGGAGCCTGAGAAGGAGATCGTCCCGGAGGAGGACGCCCCGCCCTGGTATACGGACGCGGACGCGCCCCCGGCGGACGAGACAGCGGCTGACAGCGAGATCGAGCGGATGTTTTCTCCCGCACAGGACAGCGCGCCCGTGCCCGCACCGGCGGAGAAGAGCGCCCCCGCGCCGGCCACCCGGAGCGGATCGGACCCCGCCCAGGACGGGGACGGGATCTGGGAGAAGCTGATCGGCGGGCTGCGGGGAAAGATGGACATGGGCGATTACGCCATGCTCTGCTCGCCGACCCAGGCCTCTGGGTCCCTGGCGGGGGACACGCTGACGGTGCGCTTTTCCACCCCCATCGCCAAGATGATGCTGGGCACGCCCGCCGTCATGGCGCTGATGCAGAAGCAGCTGCACGCCATCACCGACCGCCAGATCCGGGTGAACTTTACCGAGGGCGCGGCGGAGCCGCAGGCCGTCCGGCCGGATATGGAGAGGCTGGACGCCCTGAGCCGATTCGGCAATATCAAATTTGAGTGACGATACAGGAGAGTTTTGACTATGGGCAGAAACAATTTCCGCGGCGGCGGCTTCGGCGGCATGAACCAGGCCGCCATGATGAAGCAGGCCCAGAAGATGCAGCGGGACCTGATGCAGATGCAGGAGGACCTGGAGCAGCAGACCTACACCGCCAGCGCCGGCGGCGGGGCGGTGAGCGCCACCGTCAGCGGCAAGCGGGAGCTGACCGAGCTGACCATCGACCCCGAGGCTGTGGACCCCGAGGACGTGGAGATGCTCCAGGACATGGTGGTGGCCGCGGTGAACGAGGCGCTGCGCAAGGCGGAGGAGGCCTCCGCCCAGTCCATGAGCCGGCTGACCGGCGGTCTTGGCGGCCTGCTCTGAGCGGGAGAACGAGAGAATCTGTAACATATTATAATAGGAGGTCCGAACCATGGTATGTCCCAATTGCAAGCATGAGCTCAATCCCCTGGCCCGGGTTTGCCCCACCTGCGGCACGCCTGTGCCCGGCGCACAGCCCGCCGCGGCCGGCGGGCAGACCGTACCGGCCGGGCCTATGCCCGCGCCCCGGAAGAGCTATGTGAACGCCTGGCGGGTGTTCACGGTGATCCTCTGCATCGTCGCCATCACCATGAACGGCGCGCTGATCGCGTTCTGGTTTTTGGAGTCCATCCGGGTGACCGGCGGCGTCGCGGAAAACTCCGCCGCGTCCGTCACGCTCTACTCCCTGTATGAGATCTGCCGGAAGCCCGCGCCCTACATGACCTACATCGTGGTGGGCGCCTGCGCGATATCCATCGTCGCGCTGATCTTCCCGCTGTTCAGAAAGCCCGCCGCCCGGCGCCGGTTCTTCGTCCCCAAGCTGATGGCCGTGGTGTGCGCGGTGTGCTACGCGGTGCCCTATTTCGTGGCCCGCATGGCCTACAGCATCCAGGCGATGCTGGACGGGGGCAAGGTGGATCACTCCAACCCCTTTACCACCATCTGCTTCGGGCTGCTGATCGTGCTGTTCGTGGCCGGGGAGCTGACCAGCCGCAACCGGTATGTGGTCCAGCGGACCCAGATCGGGGACCTGCAGGCCCAGCTGAAGGCCGCGGGCATCAAGCCCAACGTGGAATAAGCCGGATCCTTTCCAAAGCCGCTGCTCTTGCAGCGGCTTTTTTGCGCCGAAGGGGGGAGAGGGGCTTGACAGGGGAGTAGCATAATGATATCATTTTGATATCACAAAACAAGGAGGCAAGACCCTATGGAGAATAAGAACGTGGAGGAGATCGTCCTCCGAAACAAGAAGAATGGCATGGTAGTGCTGCTGGGCGTCATCGCGGCGTACGTTTTGGCCATCGGCGGGTTCATCGCGGCGGCCTTTTGCGGCGTGGACTGGCTCAGCGTCCTGCTGATCGTCGTGTGCGTCGCGTGGTGCGCCTTTGGGTGGATACTGCTGTGCGGCTTAAAAGTCCTCAAGCCCCAGGAGGCGCTGGTGCTGACGCTGTTCGGCAAGTATGTGGGCACATTGAAGGGCGAGGGCTTTTACTGGGTCAATCCCTTCTGCTCCGCGGTGAACCCCGCCGCAGGCACCAAGCCCAGCACCGGCAGCACCAACACCACCGGCCGGCGCAAGAGCGAGGGCGGCGTGAGCATCAATCTGAACGACGAGAGCCTGTCCATGCCCAGCAAGAAGCTGAGCCTGAAGGTCATGACCCTGGACAACAACAAGCAGAAGATCAACGACTGCCTTGGCAACCCCGTGGAGATCGGCATCGTGGTCATCTGGCGGATCGTGAACACCGCCAAGGCCGTGTTCAACGTGGACAACTACGTGGAATTCCTCTCCATCCAGACGGACAGCGCCCTTCGCAATGTGGTGCGCCTTTACCCCTACGACGTGTCCCCCAACGTGGACACCACCGGCGACGGCGTGGCCGACGAGGGCAGTCTCCGCGGTTCCAGCGAGGTGGTGGCCGAGCGCATTCGCGAGGAGATCCAGGGCAAGGTGGACATGGCCGGGCTGGAGATCCTGGAGGCTCGTATCACGTATCTCGCCTACGCGCCGGAGATCGCCGCCGTCATGCTCCAGCGGCAGCAGGCCAGCGCCATCATCGACGCCCGGAAGATGATCGTGGACGGGGCCGTGGGCATGGTGGAGATGGCCCTGGACCGGCTCAACGAGAGCGGCCGGGTCCAGCTGGACGAGGAGCGCAAGGCCGCCATGGTGTCCAACCTCCTGGTGGTGCTGTGCGGCAACAAGGACGCTCAGCCCATCGTCAACTCCGGGAGCCTGTATTAAACCGGCATGGCGTCCCCCAACGAGAAAAAGCAGCTGCTGCTGCGCATATCCGGAGGGCTCTATAACGAGCTGGCCGCCTGGGCGGAGGACGACTTCCGCTCCGTGAACGGGCAGATCGAGTATCTGCTGACCCAGTGCGTGCGGGAGCGGAAAAAGGCCGGGCGGTATACGCCGCGGCAGGAAGAATGAGGAAAAAGCGGGCGAAAGGTCCGCTTTTTTCCAGATTATGGGCTCTCTGATTCGGAGAGTGGCCCTTTGGGCGCAAAGGAAGGGTTGCGCTTGCTTTTATTATCTGATATAATCACCCGGAAATTTCCACCGGGAGGATCGTTCCATGAGCAAGATCGCCGTCGCCACCGACAGCAACAGCGGCATCACCCAGGCCCAGGCCAAGCAGATGGGCATCCGGGTGCTGCCCATGCCTTTTTTCATCAATGAGGAGCTCTATTTCGAGGACATCACCCTCACCCAGAGCGAGTTTTACCAGCGCTTGGCGGAGGACGCGGACATCTTCACCTCCCAGCCTGCGCCGGGGAACGTGATGGAGCTGTGGGACGACCTGCTGCGGGAATATGACCAGGTGATCTACATACCCATGTCCAGCGGCCTGTCCGCCTCCTGCGAGACGGCGGAGGCCCTGGCGGAGGACGAGCCCTACGCCGGGCGGGTGTTCGTGGTGGACAACCAGCGCATCTCCATCACCCAGCGCCAGTCGGTGCTGGACGCGCTGGAGATGGCGGCTGCCGGCCTCAGCGCCCAGCAGATCGTGGATGTGCTCATGCGGGAGAAGCTGCAGGCCAGCATCTACATCACCGTAGATACTTTGAAGTATCTGAAAAAGGGCGGCCGGGTCACCCCCGCCGGCGCGGCGCTGGGAGCGGTGCTGAACATCAAGCCGGTGCTGCAGATCCAGGGGGAGAAACTGGACGCCTTCGCCAAGGTCCGGGGCATGAAGGCGGCCCGGCTGAAGATGCTGGACGCCATGGAAAAGGACATCAACGAGCGCTTCGCCGGGCATAAGGTGCGACTGATGGCGGCCTACACCTGCACGGAGGAGGAGGCGGCGGACTGGCGGGCCCAGATCGAGGAGCGGTTCCCGGATCACCCGCTGGAGATGATGGACCCGCTGTCCCTGAGCGTGAGCTGCCACATCGGCAAAGGGTCCATGGCCATCGCCTGCTGTAAGGTGATAGAATATTGAGTGTGATTTTTTGGGGCGCCGACAGGGGCGCCCCCCTTGTTTTTCCTGGGTGGATATGCTATAATGCGCGATTGTGTGAATATCCACTGTCATAGGAGCGAATATCCATGATCCTGGGCAAATACATCAACCGATACTACATAAAATATGCGGGCCGGCTGCTGCTGGGCCTGCTGTCGCTGCTGGCGGTAGACTATCTGCAGCTGCTGATCCCCAATCTGTATCAGATGGTCATCAACGGCGTCAACGACGGCCAGGTGCTGGTGGACGGACAGCTGGTGGCCTTCGACATGAACTTCCTGCTGGACCGGATCTGTATGCCCATGGTGGGCATCATCCTCATGATCGTGCTGGGCCGTTTTTTGTGGCGTATCTGCTTTTTCGGCGCGGCCATCAAGGTGGAGGCCCATCTGCGGGACGAGATGTTCGACCACGCAAAGGATCTGAGCCGCCAGTTTTACCAGGTGAACAAGGTGGGCAACCTGATGAGCCTGTTCACCAACGATCTGGACACGGTCCAGGACTGCTACGGAAACGGTCTGCTCATGCTGTTCGACGCCCTGGCCCTGGGAGGCATGGCCGTCTGGCGCATGTGGCAGATGGACCGGCTGATGACCACGCTGGCCATGATCCCCATGGCGCTGCTGCTGGCCTCCAGCGCCGTGATCGGCCGGTATATGATGAAGAAATGGGACATCCGCCAGCAGGCGTTCTCGGACCTGTCCGACTTCTCCCAGGAGAGCTTCTCCGGCATCGCGGTGATCAAGGCCTTCGTCAAGGAGGCCAAGGAGCTGCTGGCCTTCCAGAAACTCAATAAGTTCAACGAGAAGGCCAACGTGGACTTCACCCGGGCCTCGGTGCTGCTGCACATCCTGGTGACCCTCTTCGTGGAGAGCGTCATCTGCATCATCCTGGGCTACGGCGGGTATCTGGTCTGGCGCGGCACCTTCAACGCCGGCCAGCTCATGGAATTCATCGGCTACTTCAACTCCACCGTCTGGCCCATCATGGCGGTGAGCGAGCTCATCGACATGACCAGCCGGGGCAAGGCCTCCCTCAAGCGGATCAGCGAGCTGCTGGACGCCGAGCAGGACGTGGCCGACCGACCCGGCGTGGACCGGCTGGCGGACGTGCAGGGGAAGATTGAGTTCAAGGACCTGACCTTCCGCTATCCCGGCGGGGAATACGACGCGCTGTCCCACGTGTCCGTGACCATCGAGCCCGGCGAGAGCGTGGGCCTGGTGGGGAAGACCGGCTCCGGCAAGACCACGCTGGTGGATCTGCTGCTGCGCACCTACAACGTGCCGGACGGCACCGTTTTCGTGGACGGACACGACGTGAATACCGTATCCATCCACGACGTGCGGGAGGCCATCGCCTACGTGCCCCAGGATAACTTCCTGTTTTCCGATACCATCGCCCGCAACATCGGCTTTGCCGTGGACGCGCCGGACATGGACCTGGTGCGGCAGGCAGGGGTGCTCTCCGACGTGGACGAGGACGTGCAGGGCTTCAGCGAGGGATACGAGACGGTGCTGGGCGAGCGGGGCGTGACGGTCTCCGGCGGCCAGAAGCAGCGCATCTCCATCGCCCGGGCGCTGATGAAGGACGCCCCCATCCTGATCCTGGACGACTCGGTTTCCGCCGTGGACACGGACACGGAGAAGACGATATTGGAAAACCTTTCCAACACCAGGGCCGGGCGCACCACCATCCTCATCGCCCACCGGGTGTCCACCATCGAGCGGATGGACAAGATCATCTATCTGGAGGACGGCCGGCTGTCGGCCGTGGGACCTCACGAGCAGCTGCTGGATGACTGCCCTGCCTACCGGCATATGGTGGAGCTGCAAAAGCTGGAGGAGGAAGGAGGCGGTCTCAGTGCGTGAATACCTTCCCATCCTGATCGTGGGCGCCATCATCGGCGTGTTCGCGATCCTGTTCCTGCTGCTGTGGAGCTATGTCAAGCGGCTCAAGGAGCAGTACAGCGCCGATCGGCACATGAAGGACGGCGAGATCATGGCCCGTCTGGCCAAGTACGCCAAGCCCTATTGGAAGAGCTTTCTGCTGGTGCTGGTGATCATGCTGCTGTCCATCGCCTACAGCCTGCTGTCCCCGCTGCTCACCGGGCAGATCGAGGAGCTGATCAAGGACGACTTCCCGCTGGAGCGGCTGTATGCCATGGTGGGGCTGTACGCCGGGATGCTGATCGTGTCCATGGTGTGCACCTATCTGCAGTCCATCATCCTGCAGAAGACCGGCCAGAAGATCCTATCTGCCCTGCGGCAGGATTTGTTCACCCACATCGAGAGCCTTTCCCACGAGCAGCTGAACAACATCCCCGTGGGCAAGCTGGTGACCCGCGAGACCAACGACACCAACGCCATCTCCATGATGTTCACCAACATCCTGGTGAACATGATCAAAAACGTATTCATGCTGGTTGGCGTGCTGGGAGCCATGCTGCTGCTCAACTACGCGCTGACGCTGATGGTGCTGTGCTTCATGCCGTTTTTGGTGCTGTTCACCGTCATCTTCCGCAAGCTGACCCGCCGGGCGTTCCGCCGGGTGAAGGACTGCACCACCGACATCAACACCTATCTGTCGGAGAACCTGTCCGGCGTGAAGATCACCCAGGTGTTCAACCGGGAGCAGGCGAAGATGGCCGAGTTCCTGGAAAAGAGCGACCGGCTGAAAAAGGCCCGTCAGCAGCAGATGTACGTGTTCGGCGTGTTCCGGCCAATGGTGTATATGCTCTACATCTCCTCGGTGATGTGCCTGTTCTATCTGGGCAGCCGGGGGGTCATCGAGGACCGCTCCTTCCTGGGCCAGACCATCACCAGCGGCACCATCGTCACCTTCTATCTCTACATCTCCCGGTTCTTCGACCCCATCCAGATGCTGGCCGAGCAGTTCAACATGCTCCAGTCCGCCTTCGCCTCGGCGGAGAAGATCTTCGCCGTGTTCGACATGCAGCCGGAGCTGGTAGACGAGCCGGACGCCATCGAGCTGGACCACATCGAGGGGGAGATCGAATTCAAGGACGTGTGGTTCGCCTATAACCCTGGCGAGTGGGTGCTCAAGGGCGTATCCTTCCATGTGGCTCCCAAGCAGACCGTGGCCCTGGTGGGCTCCACCGGCTCCGGCAAGAGCACCATTTTGTCCCTCATCTGCCGCAACTACGACATCCAAAAGGGCCAGATCCTCATCGACGGCATCGACATCAGGCACATCAAGATCGCCTCCCTGCGCAGGCACTTCGGCCAGATGCTCCAGGACGTGTTCCTGTTCTCCGGTACCATCCGCTCCAACATCGTGCTGCGGGAGGAGCGGTTCACCGACGACGAGATTTGGCAGGCCTGCCGCTACGTCAACGCCGACCACTTCATCGACAGGCTGGACGACGGCCTGGACGAGGTAGTCCGGGAGCGGGGCAACAACTTCTCCGCCGGCCAGCGGCAGCTGCTCTCCTTCGCCCGCACCATCATCCACCGGCCGGAGGTGATGATCCTGGACGAGGCCACCGCCAACATCGACACCGAGACCGAGATCCTCATCCAGGACTCCCTGGAGAAGATGAAGAACATCGGCACCATGCTCATCGTGGCCCACCGGCTCAGCACCATCCAGCACGCGGACAACATCATCCTGCTCTCCCACGGCCAGATCCAGGAGCAGGGCACCCACCAGCAGCTTCTGCACCAGCACGGCCGGTACTTCAAGCTGTACATGCTCCAATATGAGCACCAGCAGAAGCAGCAGCTGGGCGCGTAAGAAAGATCGTCACACCATCCCCCGTCCGGGCATACAATGACCGGCGGGGGTGTTTTTTATGCGGATATACGTCTATGCCATCGCGAAGAACGAGCGGGCCTTCGCCGCCCGGTGGATGGAGTCCATGTCCGAGGCGGACGGGGTATACGTGCTGGACACGGGCAGCACCGACGGCACCGCGGCGGCGCTGGAGGAGCTGGGCGCCCACGTGACCGCGGAGGCCGTCCGCCCCTGGCGGTTCGACGCGGCCAGGAACCGGTCGCTGGAGCTGGTACCGGCCGACGGGGACATCCTGGTGTGCACCGATCTGGACGAGACGTTCCGCCCCGGCTGGCGGGCGGCACTGGAGAGCGCCTGGCGGCCGGAGTGCACCACCGCCCAGTACGAATATGTCTGGTCCTTCAACGCCGACGGCTCCGACGGGATGAAGTTCTGGTATGAGAAGGTCCACCGGCCCGGGATATGCCGCTGGACCCACCCGGTGCACGAGGTGCTGGAGTACGCCGTACCCAAGGTGTGCTGCGCCGTGCCGGGGATGCGGCTGGAGCACCATCCGGACCCGGCCAAGAGCAGGGGGGACTACCTGCCGCTGCTGGAGCTGGCGGTGCGGGAGGCCCCGGAGGACGCCCGGGACCGGCACTATCTGGGCCGGGAGTATATGTTCCGGGACATGTGGGACAAGGCCATCGGGACGCTCAAGACACACCTGGCCCTGCCGGGGGCGGTGTGGCGGCCGGAGCGGGCCGCCTCCATGGTGTACATCGCCCGGTGCCTGCGGCGGCTGGACCGGCGGGAGGAGGCGGAGCTGTGGCTGCTGCGGGCGGCCTTCGAGGCGCCGGAGCAGCGGGAGCCGCTGGTGGAGCTGGCGGACCTCATGGCGGAGCAGGGCCGCTGGGCGGAATGCGAGCGGTACTGCCGCCGGGCGCTGGACATCCGCGAGCGGGACATGTCCTACGCCGCCGAGCCGGAGTCCTGGGGACCGAGACCGTGGCTGCTGCTGGCCGAGGCCTGCGCCAGACAGGGTCATGACGACTGGGCGGCCGCCTGTGCCCGCATGGCCGGGGAAACGGCATAGCCGGAGGCGCAGGATCGGGTGCAGCCGGAGACGCCGCGGCCGTTTTTTCGACGAAATATATAAATAATTTTTATAAAACTGTGACGTTTTTACAAAAACTAATGCTTGCAAATCGGAGACATATAGGTTATATTAGACACATAAGGTCTGGCACGGACCGGAGTTGAACTTCATATGGCCAGAGGAAGCCGGCAGGACCAACGGGACCGTCGGTGGATGGGATTCTGGAGAAGCCCGCCTGCGGGGCGGGGGCCGAAGGGGCAAGGCATAAAACACGCTCAAACTCTCAGGCAAAAGGACAGAATATGCGCCCGTCGTCCAGCGGGCGGACTGTTTGGATCGTTTGAGCTGTACCTTTTCGGGTAGGCTCATTTTGTTTTATTCCGGGGATCGTGCCGCAGAAAGTCAACCAACACCACACGATTTTAAGAGGAGAGATGAACATGGTAGAAATGATCGAGAAAGTCAACAACGCGATCAACGGCTTCGTATGGGGCCCCATCATGCTGATCCTGCTGGTGGGCACCGGCATCTACCTGACCTTCCGCACGGGATGGGTCCAGGTACGCTGGTTCGGCTACATTATGAAGAACACGATCGGCTCCGTCTTCAAGAAGACGGACAAAAAGAAAGACAGCAATAACCTGACCCCCTTCCAGGCCATGACCACCGCCCTGGCGGGCACCGTGGGCACCGGTAACATCGCCGGCGTCACCGGCGCCGTGTTCGTAGGCGGCCCGGGCGCGGCCTTCTGGATGTGGGTCTCCGCATTCTTCGGCATGTGCACCAAGTACTCCGAGATCGCCCTGGCCATGAAGTACCGTGAAAAGGACGAGAACGGCGCTTACTCCGGCGGTCCCATGTACTACATCCGCAACGGCCTGGGCAAGAACTGGAAGTGGCTGGCCGTGATCTTCGCCATCCTGGGCGGCCTGGCCTCCTTCGGCATCGGCAACATCGCCCAGTCCAGCGAGATCGCCGGCGCCATGAGCGGCCTGTTCGGCGTCAAGCCCCTGATCACCGGCATCGTGCTGGCCATCGTGGTGGCCATCGTCATCCTGGGCGGCGTCAAGCGCATCGGCACCGTCACCTCCTACCTGGTGCCCTTCATGTCCATCTTCTACATCCTGGCGGGCATCGTGGTCATCATCATGAAGCTGCCTCAGGTCCCCACTGCTTTCGTCACCATCTTCAAGAGCGCCTTCAGCATGAAGGCTGTGGGCGGCGGCGTGTTCGGCTACGCCATCATGGTCGCCATGCGCCAGGGCGTCGCCCGCGGCGTGTTCTCCAACGAGGCCGGCCTCGGCTCCGCCCCCATCGCCCACGCCGCCTCCTCCACCGAGGAGCCCTGCGAGCAGGCCATCTGGGGCGTGTTCGAGGTGTTCGTGGACACCATCATCATCTGCACCATCACCTGCCTGACCCTGGTGCTGTCCGGCTTCGAGCTGGGCGAGGAGGCCCTGGCCACCTACGCCTCCAACGGCGCCGCGGCCGTGGCCGCCTTCAACTCCATCCTGCCCGGCACCATCGGCGGCCTGATCATCCAGGTCAGCCTGATCTTCTTCGCCCTGTCCACCTGCATCAGCTGGAGCTACTACGGTGACCGCTGCTGGGGCTATCTGACCCACAACAACAAATATGTGTCCTGGGGCTACAAGATCATCTTCTGCCTGGTCTGCATCGTGGGCGCCACTGGCTCCGGCAAGCTGATGTGGGATATCTCCGATACCCTGAACGGCGCCATGGCCATCCCCAACCTGATCGCCCTGCTGCTGCTGTCCGGCGTGATCGCCAAGATGAGCAAGGACTACTTCGGCGACAAGAAAAAGATCAAGTAAATCCCTCCCTGCGAAAACAAACGACCCACCGCCCCCGGAACTCCGGGGGCGGCGTTTTTATGGGTGCATGATCGGACGAACAGGCGAGGAACAGGGGAGAGGGCCGCAGGCGGGCTCAGCGGATGTCCTTTCCGCTGTACCGCCAGGCGGCCGCCGCGACGCCGATGCAGACGGCGAGCATGCCCAGGGCGACCAGGCCGCCGTCCAGCTTTCCGGCGGTCAGGATATCCGCGCCGTCACAGTAGGCGAAGGGGGTCGCGTACTTGAGAAACGACGCCCGTTCCGTCATGTTGGCGATCAGATCGAGAAAATAGGCCCCGGCGGCGAGGCCCATGCCCATGCCGGCACCGCCCCGGCGGAGGAAGGCGGAGACGCCGAAGCAGACGCACCCCAGCTCCACCTGGAGGAGGAAATATGCACCGTGGAGCAGCAGTATCTCCCGCCAGGGGATGGGCTCCCCGATGAGCGCCAGCGACGCCAGGGCGAGAGCGAGAAGGGCGGCGTCCATGGCGGCGATCTGCGCCAGCAGGGCGGCCAGTTTCTGCCAGACGACGCGCCGGCGGGACACGGGATGGGTCAGCAGGAATTCCGCCGTCCGGTCCCGCTCCTCCTTTGCAAGGGACGAGACGCCCAGCAGGGAGGCGAAGAGCGCCCCGCCCAGGCCCAGGACACTGCCGCACTCCACGGCATAAAATCCGGGGAGCGTGCCGATGTCCAGCCGGTCCATGCCGAAGGCGGCGGTGAAGCCGCCCATGGAGGCGAACAGCCGGCCCACTTCCTCCGTCTGGCCCCGGATCTGGGGAAACAGGAGCACGCAGACGGCGAGAAGGGAACCGATGGCGGCGGTCCAGAGGATCAGGGCGGCCCGGCCCTGGCGCAGCTCGTGGCGGAATATGGTCATGGCTCGCCGCCTCCCTCCTCATAGCAGTGCAGAAAGACATCCTCCAGGTCCGGCTCGGCGACGGTCAGGTCCCGGACCTGTCCACTGGCCAGCGCCGCCAGAAGCGGCTGCGTCTCGCCGCTATAGAGGAACGCGGCGCCGTCCGCCCACCGGCGCAGGTCCTGCACGCCGTCCAGCCCGTCCAGGCATGCATGGCCGCGAAAGCTGACCCGCCTGGCCCCGGCGCGGACCAGGGACTCCACGGTGCCGCCGGCGATGATCGCGCCTTGGCGGGTCATGGCGGCGTGGGCGCAGTGGCGCTGGACCTCGGACAGGATGTGGCTGGACAGGAACACGGTGGTCCCTGCCTGGTTCCGCTCCCGGAGGATGGCGAAAAACTCCCGCTGCATCAGCGGGTCCAGCCCGGCGGTGGGCTCGTCCAGGATGAGCAGCTCCGGCTCGTGCTGCAGGGCGCAGACGATGGCCGCCTTTTTCCGGTTGCCCAGGGAGAGCTCCTCCGCCCGCCGGGCCGGGTCCAGCTGAAGCCGCCTGCAGAGCTCCTCCGCCGCCCGGCGGCAGTCCCGCCGGCGCAGAGCGGCGGACAGCTTCAGCACATCCCGCACCAGCATGCCCGGATAAAAGGCTGTCTCCGCCGGGAGATACCCCACCCGGCTCAGGAGCTCTTCCCGGTCCGCGCGGATGTCCAGACCCAGGACCCGCGCCGTGCCGGCGCTGGGGCGGATGAGGCCGAGGAGGGTGCGGATGGTGGTGGACTTGCCCGCGCCGTTGGGGCCGATGAAGCCGAAAAAGTCCCCCTGCTCCACGGCAAGGTCGATGCCCTCGATGCCCCGGACAGCGCCGTAATACTTGGTCAGGGACCTGATCTCGATGGCGTTCACAGCCTCACTCCTTTCTCAGATAGACGCTCTTCCAGAAGGCCATGAGGGCGGTGAAGTCCCGCTCCATCTGCTCCATGTCCACGTCGCCCCGCTGGACCATCTCCCACAGATACCCCTCCGAGGCCCAGTACATCTCCCGGTACATCATGGGCACGTCCAGCCCGGGGATGAACTGGGCCGGGTCCAGGTCGATGCGGGTCTTGTCCGCCTTGAGGTTGAAGTACCGGTGGTAGCTGGCCTGGATGGCGGAGCAGATCTCCTGGTCCTTTTCATAGAAGGCCCGGATGGTGAAGCCGGCCATGTGTGGGTACCGGCGGATCAGCTCCATCTTGGCCCGCATGCCCCGCTCCATGCTGGTGAACAGGTCCTTCTGGCCGTAGCAGCCGCAGTCGGTGAGCGCCCGGATGGTCAGCCGGGCCGCCTCGTCCCATAGATACAGATACAGCTCCTTTTTGTTCCGGAAGTAGTGGAACAGCAGGCTCTTGCTGATCCCGGCCTCCGCCGCGATCTCGCTCATAGGGCTGTTTTTGTAGGCGTTCTGGGAGAACACCCGGTACCCCGCGTCGATGATGGCCTGTTGCTTTTCCGGGGGCAGGGAATAGAATCTCTCGTTCATGGCGCGCCTCCTTTGACCAGCCGGTCAATGGCATCATAGCGCCGTTGACCGTTTTTGAGAAGACCCCGGAGGAGTTTTTTCCCGGAGAAAAAGCGACGTTCTTTTGCAATTTACACAAAAACGACGCCGGCCGGCGGCGGGATTCTTGCCGTCTTCGCCGGTTGACAACGGTCCGGCGAGAGGATATAATATCGACAACCTCCACGGAGGGGCACAATCGAATACCACGAAAAGGCAATGAAAAGAAGAGTACGCGGGAAGGTTATGCCGCCAGAGAGCCCCGGCAGCTGAAAAGGGGCGCAGAGAGCCCGCTGAACATGGTCTTGGAGCCGCGCGGGCGATAGGTAGTCCGCGACGGGAGCGCCCGTGACAGCGCAGGGGTTTGATGGAACCCTCAAAGGCATATGCCGCGAGGCATGTGCGAAGCAAGGTGGTACCACGGCGTAGTTGTATGTCGTCCTTGATGCGTTCAGGGACGGCATTTTTGTTGGAAGAGAGGACAGCATGGGCGAGACGATCATCAAAATCGAGCATCTCGACAAGACCTTCGGCGCCGGCGACGGCACCGTGGAGGCGCTGAAGGACATCAACCTGGAGATCGAAAAGGGCGAGATATTCGGCATCATCGGCCTGTCCGGCGCGGGCAAGAGCACCCTGGTGCGGTGCATCAACCTTCTGGAGCGGCCCACCGCCGGCAAGGTCACTGTGAACGGCCAGGAGCTGACGGCGCTGAAGGAAAAGGATTTGAGAAAGGCCCGCCGCAGCATGAGCATGATCTTCCAGGGCTTCAATCTCCTCATGCAGCGCACGGCGCTGGAGAACATTTGCTTCCCCCTGGAGCTCAGCGGCCTGCGGGGCGAGAAGGGCTGGCGGGAGAAGCGGGCGAAGGAGCTGCTGGAGATGGTGGGCCTGCCCGACAAGGCGGACGCCTATCCGGTGCAGCTCAGCGGCGGCCAGAAGCAGCGCATCGCCATCGCCCGGGCCCTGGCGGAGTACCCCCAGCCCCAGGTGCTGCTGTGCGACGAGGCCACCAGCGCCCTGGACCCCACCACCACCCAGTCCATCCTGGAGCTGCTCAAGCGGATCAACCGGGAGCTGGGCGTGACGGTGGTGGTCATCACCCACGAGATGCGGGTGGTGGAGCAGATCTGCGACCGGGTGGCGATCCTGGACAAAGGCGTCATCCAGGAGCAGGGTGCGGTGTCCGACATCTTCTCCAATCCCCGCACCGAGGCGGGCCGCCGGCTGGTGATGCCCAGCGGGGAAAAGATCCACGTGCTGCCGGAAAACCGGCTGGTGCGGCTGGCCTTCAACGGCGCGGCGTCGGGGGAGCCCATCATCTCCACCCTGGCCCGGGAGCAGGGCATCCTTTTGAACATCATCAGCGCCGACACCCGCACCATCGGCGACAAGAGCTTCGGCACCATGGTGCTGGGCCTGCCCCAGGACGAGACGGAGGCGGCCCGGGCGCTCATATATCTGCGGGATATCCCCGGCGTGACGGCGGAGGAGGTGACGGACCTTGTTCAGTGAGGAAAATGTGCAGCTTTTGACGTCCATCCTGCGGGAGGACCTGGTCCAGGCCATCGGCGAGACCCTGGTCATGACCTTCCTGCCCACGCTGCTGGCCTTCGTCATCGGCATCCCCCTGGGGGTGCTGCTGGTGACCGGGGAGGAGAGAGGCATCCGGCCGCTGCCCAGGGTGCTGATGCAGGCGCTGAACGTGGTCATCAACCTGCTGCGGAGCGTACCGTTCCTCATCCTGCTGGTCGTGGTGCTGCCGGTGTCTCGGTTTTTCGTGGGCACGGCCGTGGGCACCCGCGCCATCATCGTGCCGCTGACCATCGCGGCGTTTCCTTTCGTGGCCCGGCTGGTGGAGACATCCATCCGGGAAGTGGATCAGGGGGTGATCGAGGCGGCCCAGGCTATGGGCGCCAGTCCTATGCAGATCGTATGCAAGGTGATGCTCCCGGAGGCCAAGCCCGCCCTCATCTCCAACGTGACCGTGGCGCTCATCACCATCTTCGGCTACGGCGCCATGGCGGGCGTGCTGGGCGGCGGCGGCTTGGGCGCCATCGCCATCAACTACGGCTACTACCGCCGGCGGGAACTGGTCATGTGGGTCATGGTCATCCTGCTCATCGTCCTGGTGCAGATCTTCCAGAGCACCGGCAACTTCATCACCAAACGGAGCGACAAACGCATCCGGTGAACCTAGATCGCGGACCCTGTCAAATCATCTATCAAAAGGAGAAACTGAAATGAAAAAGACACTTGCACTCGTTCTGGCTCTGGTCCTTTGCCTGAGCATCCTGGCTGGCTGCGGCGGCTCCAAGAAGGAAGCCGTCACCATCAAGGTCGGCGCCTCCCCCACGCCCCACGCGGAGATCCTGGAGCAGGTGAAGGACGTGCTGGCCGAGCAGGGTATCACCCTGGAGATCGTGGAGTACACCGACTATGTGCAGCCCAACGAGGCCGTGGAGAGCGGCGACATCGACGCAAACTACTTCCAGCACACCCCCTACATGAACACCTTCAACGAGGAGAACGGCACCCATCTGGTGAGCGTGGGAGCCATCCATTATGAGCCCTTCGGCATCTATGCCGGCAAGACTGCCAGCATCGACGCTCTGCCTGACGGCGCCTCCATCGCCGTGCCCAACGACGGCTCCAACGAGACCCGCGCGCTGCTGCTGCTCCAGCAGGTGGGCCTGATCACCCTGGCTGACGGCGTGGACGCCTCCTCCAACGCCACCAAGCACGACATCGTGGACAATCCCAAGAACCTGGACATCCAGGAGCTGGAGGCTGCCCAGCTGACCAACGTGCTGCAGGACGTTGATATGGCTGTCATCAACGGCAACTACGCCCTGCAGGGCGGCCTGAACGCCGGCACTGACGCCCTGGCCGTGGAGGATGCCTCCGGCGACGGCGCCCAGACCTACGCCAACATCCTGTGCGTCAAGGAGGGCAACGAGAACAACGAGGCCGTCCAGGCCCTGCTGCAGGCCCTGCAGTCCGACGCGGTCAAGTCCTACATCGAGGAGACCTACGACGGCGCTGTGGTCGCCATCTTCTGAGAGCCCCATAAAACAGAAGCGTTCCGGGAGATATCCCGGAACGCTTTTTTCTGAATGAGCGGTCAGGCCAGCTTCGCCCCGCCCACCGGGCGGATGGACAGCACGTGGCAGGAGCCCGCGCCCAGCACCGCCTCCACGCCGGCCTTGAACTGGGCCAGCATGTCCCTGGGGACGAAGGCCTGGGCCGTGCCGCCGAAGCCGCCGCCGTGGACGCGGACCGCGCCCCGGCCGTCCAGAAGGTGGCGGGCCAGGGCGATGGTGAGCATCAGCGCCTGGTCCGAGGTCTGGCCCGTGGGCACCACGTTTTGCAGGTACATGGCCGAGGAAAGGCCCGACGCGGCCGCCAGGCGCAAGAAGCCGTCGAAGTCCCCGGCCCGCAGGGCGTCCGCCTGGGCGCCGGCCCGGTCGTTCTCGTCGAAGTAGTGCATGGACCGCAGCACCGCCCGGTCCCCGGCCAGAGCCCGCAGCGCCGGGATGGCGGGGGTGAACTCCTCCGGGGCGACATCACGGAGCACCTTTTTGCCGAAATAGCCGCTGACCGTGCGCAGCTCGTCGGTGATGGCGGCGTACTCCGCCGTCAGATCCCCGTGGCCTGCGCCGGAGTCCAGGATGCACAGGGCATAGCCCGTCTGCTCCAGGTCCAGGCCGATGGCGTCCACCACCGGCTCAGACGGGTCCAGAAAGTCGATGGCTACCACGCCGCCCATGGAGCTGGCGGTCTGGTCCATGAGCCCGCAGGGCTTGCCGAAGTACTCGTTCTCCGCCCACTGGCCGATCTGGGCCAGCCGGACAGGGGAGCACTGCCCGTCAAAAAACAGGTCGTTGACGATGTTGCCCATGAGCACCTCGAAGGCGGCGGAAGAGCTGAGCCCGCTGCCGCCGGGCACGTCGGACACCACATAGGCGTCGAAGCCCGTCCCGTCGAAACGGCAGCCCAGCTGCCGGAACCGTGCGGCCACGCCCCGAATCAGGGCGGCGGTGGTGTTGCGCTCCTCCTCCCGGACGGCCAGGTCCGTCAGCTCCACCGTCACGGCGGGATAGCCCTCCGACTGGACACGCAGCACGCCGCTGTCGGTCCGGCGCACGGCGGCCAGGATGTCCAGGTCCACCGCCGCGGCCAGCACCCGGCCGTGCTGATGGTCGGTGTGGTTGCCGCCCAGCTCCGTGCGCCCGGGGGCGGTGAAGAAGGCGTCGGCCGCGCCGGAGAAGGTGCGCTCAAAGCCCTCCAGCACGTGTCCGTACCGGGCCCGGGCCGCCTCCAGCCGCGCCGGACCGTACAGACGGATGAGACCGTCGTCCAATGCGCCCGACGACAGCCGCCGGGAAAGGGTCTGCGTCATATCGACCACTCCTTTTCTGCTGGGATCTGCCGGAGAGCGAAGGCGCGGCCCTCGCCTCCGGCGGAAGTCCACCGGGAGATAAGCTCCCGTGTGCACCATTGTAGCACACCCGGGGGGATTTTTCCATAACCCGGGAACATTTTTGATAAGGAGAGACCGCCGGCTCAGAGACCGGCGGCCGTCTCGTTCACAGCGATGTCCTCCCGGGGGACCTTGTCCCAGGAGAAGAGCTCCACCAGCCGGCGGGCCGCGATGGGCTCCGGGGCGGGGAGCAGGCCGGCCAGCCAGGCCAGCTGCCCGGTCAGGGCCTCGGCGGTGGTGTCCAGCCGGAGCAGCTGGGTGCTGAGACTGCCCAGCCGCTTGGAGAGCTTGCCCTCCATGCCGGTAAGAAGGGGCAGATGGCAGTAGGCCGGCGGCGTGCCCCCCAGGGTGCGGATGAGCCAGGCCTGCCGGGGCGCGGAGGACAGCAGGTCCCGGCCCCGGACCACCCGGGTCACGCCCATGCGCATATCGTCCACGCTCACCGCCAGCTGATAGGCGTATACCCCGTCCGCCCGGCGGATGATGAAGTCGCCGCCCTCCCGGGCCAGGTTCTGGGCATAGGGGCCGTAATGGCCGTCGATCACGGTGACGGTCTCGTCCGGCACCCGCACCTTCCAGGCGGGAGGACGGTCCGCGGCGAGCCGGGCGGCCCGCTCCGCGGCGCTCGTATGGGCACAGCGGCAGCCAGGGTCGTGGACCGCCTCACCGGGGTGAGGGGCGGAGGCGGCAGCCAGCCGCTGGGCCCGGCTGCACCAGCAGGG
The DNA here is from genome assembly GCA_947626345.1 of uncultured Oscillospiraceae bacterium. GTDB lineage: Bacteria > Bacillota > Clostridia > Oscillospirales > Oscillospiraceae > CAJOIG01. Next base: position 20,103 of record CANQSF010000003.1, read on the forward strand.
ATATACCAGCCCCATCCGCTCCAGGGTGTGGAAGGCGTCCTCATAGAGGGCGGTGCGGTTGGCCTGGCGGTAGGCCGGGTCCGGATAGCCCTCGTCCCAGTCCAGGCCCAGCCACGCCAGATCCGCGGCCAGGGCCCGGGCATATTCCTCCTTCGTGCGGACCGGGTCCAAGTCCTCCATCCGGAAGATCATCCGCCCGCCCAGGGCGCGGCTGTCCAGCCATGCCAGCAGCATGGCCAACAGGTTGCCCAGGTGCATATACCCGGAGGGGCTGGGGGCGAAACGCCCGGTGATCGTCGTGTCCATAGGTCCATTATAGCGAAAAACCGCCGTTTGTAAAGCGGGGCGGGGGCCCCTTGCCTCTTGACAGCGGGGCCGGGTTTTACTAAAATATGCTCATCGTATGGAATAGGGGGGCCTGGTGGATATGAATCTGCCCAACAAGCTGACCATTGCCCGGATCGCGATGACCGCGCTGATGGTGGTGTTCCTGCTGCTGAACGGCCCGATGTGGGCCTGGCTGGCGGCGGCGCTGTTCATCGCCGCGTCCCTGACGGACATGGCCGACGGCCGGATCGCCCGCAGCCGGAATCTGGTGACCAACTTCGGCAAGTTCATGGACCCGCTGGCGGACAAGATCCTCAACTACTCGGTGATGATCGTGCTGATCCCGGAGCGGCTGATCCCCCCGGTGGCGGTGGTGATCATCCTGTTCAGGGAGTTTCTGGTCAGCGGTATCCGCCTGTCCGCCGCGGAGCAGGGGAGAGTGGTGGCCGCCAACATCTGGGGTAAGCTGAAGACCGTGGTCCAGGACCTGTCCCTGGTGGCGATACTGATCCTGCGGGCGCTGGACGCCGGCATCCTGGAGGGGCTGGCCAATGGCCTGATGTGGGTGTGCGCGGTGCTGACGGTGGTCTCCGGGGCGGTGTACCTGTGGCAGAACATCGACGTGCTGAAGGACGCCGACTGATCTACGCAAACGAACGTCAACAGAGAATAAAAAAGATCCGCATCCTTTTTTCGGAAAGGATGCGGATCGTGATTTTGCGCGATTACGCCATGGCGTCCAGGCGGGCCAGCTCGTCCAGCAGGGGTTCGAGGACCTCCGCGACCGCGCCCTCCTCGGTGAACAGCTTCAGCCCGCAGGCGGGCAGCACGGTCATATAACCGCTGCCGTCGGCGGTGGCCTCCAGGACGGCCTTCCAGGTGTCCACGCCGGCCTGAAAATCCTTCTGGGCGAGCTCCCAGATCTGGATGGTGGCCATGCAGGAGGCGGCGTAGCTGATATAGTACATGGGCTGCTCGAAGGTGTGGTTGATGTACACCCAGGTGTAATCCACGTCCATGGGCTCATACTGGCCGTACTCGGCGCAGATGGAGGCGTACAGCTCGTTTATCTCCTCCAGGGTCATGTCCGGATCGTCGTAGATGCGCCGCTGGAATTCGTCTTGGATGCACCCGTCCGTGACCATCGTCATCATCTGGTCCAGGACGTAGAACTTGGCGGCGGTGACGCCCTCGGTGTAGATCTGGTCGTAATAGGCGGTGAACAGCGATTCCAAAGCGGTGGAGTGGATCTCCAGCAGGTCGAAGTTGTCCATTGAGGTCATGGGATCGGCGTCGGGATAGTAATATTTATAGATGAAGTGGCCGAATTCGTGGCTCAGCGAGTCCAGATCGTCGCAGGTGCCGCTCAGTCCGGCGAACAGGAACGGGCAGCCCAGCTCCGGCACGGAGATGGTATAGGCGCCGGCCATCCGGTCGTCGCCGGCGGCGATGTCGTACATGCCGTGGCTGACCATGTATTCCAGCGGCTCCAGAGTGAACGCATCCAGCTCGCCGGCGAACTGGCCGAAGGTTTCCAGAAGCTCCTCCGCGTCCATCACGGGCTCCGTGGTGTCCCTGGCGTACCAGAGGTCGCTGTAATACAGGTCCTCGTAATAGTCGGGGGCCTCCTTCTTGACCGCGTCGCAGAACTGCTGCGCCTCCTCCGCGGTGTAATCCCGTCCAAAGCTCTGCTCATAGGCCAGGTCCGCGTAGCTGTCGTAGCCCTCGATCTCGGCTATCTCGGCCCGGATGGCGACCAGCTGGGTGAAGATGGGGCCTACCTGGTCGTTGAGGGCCTTCATCAGGCCGTAATAGACCTCCATATATCCGTCGTAGTCGGTGTTGGCCAGGGCGCTGCCGGGAATGCCATCCAGCATATCGAAGGTCCAGGCGTCGCCGTTGTATTCATACTCCACCTCGTCCTCGGCGGACATGGCCTCATAGTACTGATCCACCAGCTCGCTCTCCTGGACCAGCAGCTCGCTCTCCCGGTCGGTGAGGGGGACGTAATCGGCGTAATAGGCCGCCGCGTCCTCGCCCACATGCTCGGTCAGCGCGTCGGCGCAGGGGCCCTGGAGCACGTTGTATGCGGCCTCGCAGAAGCTGTCCGCCGCATCGGTGAGCAGTTGGTCGTTGTAGAGATCCTCATCCGACCAGTATTCGTCCGTCACGTCGGCGGAATACTTGATGTAGGACATGGTGCTCATGGTGTTCATATGGATGACCTGGGCATAGAGCTGATCGAACAGCTCCAGCACCGCCTCCGCGTCGTCAGACTCCGCCAGAGCGTTGAGCTGGTCGAGCTGCTCGTTGAAGGAGGCCGGGTCGATGTGTTCGTATTCCAGATCCTCCCAATTGGTGCCTGCCAGAGCGGCGACGCTGTTCGCCGGAGCGGACACGCCGGCGGTGCCGGCGGAAAAGGCGATGATGGCGGCCAGGACCAGAGAAAGAATGCGCATGGGTCTACCTCTCTTTCTTCTCCCGCACCCTGCGGGAAGTGTGATATAGTATACCACAGGGGGCGCGGAAATGAAACAAAAATCGTCCGCGCCGGCGGGGACGGGCTGCCGGGCGCGCCAATGGTTAAAAAAAGAAATTATTCCGCAACAACTCGTTGACAATCACAGAGAATGATGATAAAATTGTAACCGTATCGGATCGGAAATAACAATTATTAACAAAAAGATTACGAACGACTCTTGGATTCTGGAGGTACGGTCATATGAGAAAAGCATGGATCACGCTGGTGGTGTTCGGCATCCTGCTGTGCATGGTCGCCAGCCTTGGTTTCTCGGCCGGCACGGCGCAGGAGGAGGGCATCTCCATCCTGGCCGTCAGCGGCGGACATCTGGAAGAGGAGTATATCGGCCTGCTCAAGGGCGCCAATGAAAATACGTATGTCATCGACGTGACCGGCGGCCAGTCTGAGACGGACCATGCCGGCTATGACGTGGTGTTCATGGGCGCCGAGCCCGACACGGTGGACGAGGCCCAGACCATGGCGATGACCGAGGCCACCGGCCCGGTCACCGGCTCCGTCACCGGCCCTGTGGGGGAGGACGAGGAGCCTGCCTATGAGGCCCTGTACGCTGGGCAGAGCACCACCTTCCGCGCGGTGCTGGCCAGCGGCGTGGAGCAGATCGTGACCCTGATCGGCGTGGACGGCGACATGGATGCGGAGACCATCCGCCAGCTGATGAGCGAGAGCGACGGCCATGTGATCGCCATCGGCGCGCCTGAGGCCGCCAAGGCGGTGTCCGAGGCCGGCGTGACGATGTTCCTCACCGCGGACGCGGCGGAGGATGAGGAGCTGGCCGAGGAGCTGGCTGTGGTGGACCTGAAGGACGGCGAGAGCGGCAAGACCGTGGCCATCATCGGCTGCGATGATTCCGATCAGCTGACTATCGTCTCCATGCCTCTGTCCGAGCTGAAGGTGGATGACCCCAACGTGGGTCCTCAGGAGCAGCCCGGCACGGAGGAGGAGCCCGGCATCGGGGATGAGCCCCAGGCGGACGACCCCGGCGTAGGCCCCCAGGAGACCGGCGATGACGAGCCGGAGACCAGTGACGAGCCGGAGGCCACTGAGGAGCCCGAGCCCACCGACGAGCCCGAGCCCGAGGTCTTCACCATCACCTATGAGCCCGGCGAGGGCAAGGGCGAGAAGGTGGACAACGCCGTCGAGGCTGACAAGAACCAGATCATCCTCAGCGAGTTCGGCTTCGAGGCCCCCGAGGGCAAGGAATTTGCCGGCTGGCTCATCGACGGCCAGGTGCATGACGCCAAGACCGACTACACCGTGACGGCGGACGTGACGGCTGTGGCCCAGTATCAGGACAAGGCCCCTGGGCAGACCCCCGAGAGCGACAAGGACCCGGGCTTCGTGGAGGGCGAGACCATCGATGTGTGGCAGATCGGCGGCAACGACACCCTGATGGTGTCCTTCACCGACGCCAAGATCAAGACCGTCTCCCTGACCTCTGACCAGGCGGCCCCCACCGTCCTGACCCCCGGCGAGAACTATTTCACCATCGACGACAACAAGACCGCCGTGATCGGCAAGGATTATCTGGACAGCCTGGCGCCCGACGACTACACGATGGTCTTCTCCTTCGAGGAGGACGCCGACGGCTCCACCTATAAGGACGCGGCCGTGGCCATCTCCGTGGAGCCCAGCGCCGTGGATCCCAACGAGTCCACCTTCACGGAGAAGTGGGACCGGACGGGGGAGTACACCCACGACTTCGGTGACCGCACGCCCAACAAGCTGGAGATGAAGAACGGCACCGACTCCGCTACCGGCGAGCCCAAGTGGGTGGAGGTCACCCTGGACAAGGACTATAAGGTCGAGGGCAACGTGCTGACGATGCTGCCCGCCATGATCAACGGCGGCAGCCGCTGGCAGATCTGGCAGAACGGCGGCTACACCTTCCGCGTGAGCTTCACCTCCGGCGATCCGGTGGTTTTCAGCGTGACCGTGGAGGGCGACGTGCCCGCGACGGCGACTCCGGAGCCCACTGCGGAGCCCACGGCCACGCCTGCGCCCACGGCTACGCCCGCGCCCACCCACAATCCCAACGGCGCCCCCGCCACGGGCGATAACACCCCCATCAGCATGTATGTGATCATCCTGGTGGTGTGCGTGGTGGCCGCGGTGGCCGTCGCCATCGTGGTGGTACGGAAGAGGAAGAACAACTGATCTTCAAGATCGACACATTGGTACCGGGGCCGTGGGCAACCACGGCCCCTTTGCAGAGCATTTACCCGGAAGGAGAGCGATGGGCGCTTGAGAAAACGGAATCGATCCGCCTGGCTGCGGCGGGCGCTGCCCCTGCTGCTGTGCGCGGTGCTGCTGCTGCCGGCGGGCTGCGGCGATGACGGGCAGGAGCCGGCGCGGCTGAATACGGGCGCCGCCTTCCGCGTGGCCATGACCGAGGCGCCGGACAGCCTCAACCCCTTTACCGCCACCGCCCGCTCCGCGGAGGAGTTTTTCCTGCTGGCCTACGACCCGCTGTGGCGGGTGGACGCCGCCGGCACGCCCAGTGGCTGCCTGGCGGAGGACTGGAGCCTGTCCAGCGACCAGCTGACGTGGACCGTCCGTCTGCGCCACGACGTGACCTTCTCCGATGGCACGCCCCTCACCGCGGAGGACGTGCGCTTCACCTACGAGAACATGAGCTCCTCCAAGCTTTACCGGGACTGCCTGGACGGCATCACGGGCGTGGTGTGTCCGGACAAGTATACCGTGGTGATCTCCACCTCCCGGATGAAGGGGGACATGCTCTATTGCGGCGTGCCCATCCTGCCCAGGAGCGTGTGGAGCGAGCACAGGGACGATCTGTCCGGCTTCGACAACGCCCAGATGATCGGTTCCGGGCCCTTCGTGCTGAGCCAGGAGACCGACGGCCCCCAGGAGGAGGCATGGACCTTCCGGGCCCGGGAGGACTATTTCGGCGGCAGCCCCCGGATTGGCGAGCTGCGCTTTAAGAGCTACCCCACCGAGGCCGGCGCGGCCCGGGCCATCGCCAACGGGGAGGCGGACGCCTCCATCGGCATGACCGACGTTCAGCTGACCACCCTGGAGGGCGTGCCCGGCGTACAGCTGGTCCAGGCCTATCTGCCCGGCAGCCAGGTGTGGGGCCTGGCCTTCAACACCCGCAGCGGCCTTTTCCAGGAGACATCCGCCCGCCAGGCGGTGGAATACTGCGCCGACCGGTCCAGGATGCTGAACATGTCCTCCGGACAGTCCAGCCGGCCCGGCACCGTGTGGGCCTGCCCCGGCGCGGCATACTTCCACCAGGTGTCCAACCCCCGGGACTACAACCCCAGCGCGGCGGTGGCGACGCTGGGCTCCCTGGGCTATTCCGACGTGGACGCCGACGGGACGCTGGAGTTCATCGGCAACCGGGAGGACCTGGTGCTGCGGCTGTATACCAGCTCCCAGGACGACTGGTCCTCCACGGCCGCCAGCGTGCTCATCGAGGATCTGCAGGCCATCGGCGTGCAGGTCTCCTGGAAGTCCACGGACGGCAGCGTCAGCGCAGTGTGCGGGCCGAAGGACGACTGGGACATGTGCATGCTCAGCTGGCGGGGCAGCGTCAACGCCGTCACCAGCGCCATGCGGTTCTGCCCGGGCAGCAAGAGCCTCACCGGCTGGGACAGCGAGAGCTACACCCAGACCTACCAGCAGCTCTGCCAGACCGACGACCGGGACCAGATCAACGCCCTGGCCGGCCAGCTGCAGCAGCTGATCTACGACGAGTGCGTCTATGTGGTGCTGGGCTACAACAGCGATATCCAGGCCATCCGTTCGGACCTGTGGACGGGCTATGAGGACGTGCTGGCCGCCACGGGCGGCCTGTTCGGCACCGGCAGCGCCCAGATATACATGACCATCGAACCCGTGCAGACGGAGCAATCATAAAGAGGAGTGACAGCCATGGAACTGACCATCAACAGCGCCGCCCAGGCGGAGCAGCTATCCGGCATCCGGGAGTTCACCTATCTGGTGCGCGCCACGCCCGGCGCCATTGGCTTTACGCTGGGGGAGCCGGATCTGAACACCCCGGAGCATGTGAAGCAGGCTGTGAAGGACGCCCTGGACGCCAACGACACCCACTATCCCCCCGGCAACGGCTATCCCTATACCCTGCAGGCCATCTCCGAGTACGAAAAGAGGGCCCACGGGCTGTGCTATTCCCCCGACGAGATCCTGCTCACCGACGGGGCGACCGAGGCGCTGTTCGTGTCCATGGCCACGATCCTGAATCCGGGGGACGAGGTGATCATCCCCACGCCGGCCTTCGGGCTGTATGAGTCCCTGGTGCGGCTGAACCGGGGCGTGCCCGTGGCGCTGCCCACGGAGCATCACCGCTTCCAGATCGACCCGGCGGAGTTGGCCGCGGCCGTGAACGACAGGACCAAGGCCGTCATCCTCACCAGCCCCAACAACCCCACCGGCTGCATCTACACGAAGCAGACCCTGGACGCGGTCCACGACGTGCTGAAGGACAAGCCCATCTTCGTGGTGTGCGACGACGTGTACCGGGAGCTGGTGTACTCCGGGGAGTACTACGCCTTCGCCGACTATCAGGACATGCGGGACCGGATCATCGTGGTGCAGAGCTTCTCCAAGCCCTACGCCATGACCGGCTGGCGGCTGGGGTATCTGATGGCGGATGCACCGCTGCGGGAGCGGCTGCAGGTGTTCCACCAGTACTGCGTCACCTCGGCGCCCAGCTTCCTGCAGCCGGCCTGCGTCAAGGCGCTGGATACGGACGTGTCCGACGTGCGTGCGCTTTTCAAGCGACGGCGGGACTATGTGTACGGCCGGCTCACCGCCATGGGCCTGCCGGTGCAGGAGCCGGAGGGGGCCTTTTACATGTTCATCCCCGTGGGCCAGTTCGGCATGGACTGCAAGAGCTTTTGCAAAAAGCTGCTGGCGGAGGCGGGCGTGGGCCTGATCCCCGGCATCTACTTCGGCACGGAGGGGTACGTGCGCATGAGCTACTGCTACTCCGACGAGGAGCTGAAGGAGGGACTGGACCGGATGGAGGCCTTTTTCAAGAGCCTCTGACCCCGGCCGCGCAACGCGTATATCATGCCCGCCGGCTATGTGCGGGCCGTAGAATAAGAGAGGAGATCCACCATGCTTTTCATCCAAAACGGGAACATCCATGACGCCGTTCATCCCCAGGCGTATACGGGCGGCATCCTGATCGAGAACGGGAAGATCGCCGCCATCGGCGAAGACCTCGCCGCACCGGCGGACTGCGAGACGCTGGACGCGTCCGGCCTGGAGGTGTGGCCGGGCTTTGTGGACGCCCACTCCCACATCGGTCTGGACGGCTCCGGCATCGGCTATGAGGGCCACGACTACAACGAGATGAACGACATCTGCTGCCCCCACCTGCGGGCCATCGACGGCATCAACCCCGTCGATCCCAGCCTGAAGGCGGCCCGGGAGGCCGGCGTCACCACGGTGTGCACCGGGCCGGGGAGCGCCAACGTGCTGGGCGGCACCTTCACGACCATCAAGACCGTGGGCAACTGCGTGGACGACATGATCGTGAAGGCGGAGGTGGCCATGAAGTGCGCCTTCGGCGAGAATCCCAAGCGCTGCTATCGGGACAAGTGCGACTCCACCCGCATGTCTACCGCCGCCATCCTGCGCCGCGCCCTGTTCGAGGCCCGGGACTACAAGGCCCGGAAGGACGCCGCCGGAGGGGACGCGGCCAAAATGCCGAAGTTCGACATGAAGATGGAGGCCATGATCCCCGTGCTGGAGAAGAAGATCCCCCTGAAGGCCCACGCCCATCAGGCCAACGACATCTTCACGGCGCTGCGCATCGCCCGGGAGTTCGACGTGCTCATCACCCTGGAGCACGTCACCGAGGGGCACCTGATCGCCGACAAGCTGGCCCAGACCCACGTCCCCATGGCCGTGGGGCCCACGCTCACCCACGCCACCAAGTTCGAGCTGCAGAATAAGAGCTGGCAGACCCCCGGCGTGCTGGCCAAGGCGGGCTGCGCCGTGTCCATCATCACGGACAACTCCGTCATCCCCCAGCAGTATCTGCCCCTGTGCGCGGGTATGGCCGTCAAGGCGGGCATGGACCCCTTCGACGCGCTGAAGGCCATCACCATCAACGCCGCCCGTCACGCCGGCGTGGCCGACCGGGTGGGCTCGCTGGAGGTGGGCAAGGACGCCGACGTGGTGATCACGGAGGGCTGCCCCTTCGAGGTGTTCCACACCGTGAAGGCCGTGCTCATCGACGGCTCCCGCGTGGTGTAAAAAGCCCGCCGCTCTGAAAAGTATACGATACTGCCCCCGGCGCGGTCGCTCCGCACCGGGGGCAGTATCGTATCACGGCCTCACGGCCAGTGCTTTCTTCTCCTCAGGGCGGTTTCCGCCTCGCGGCTGCCCTTGCCGGCGGCCTGGCGGTACAGCTCCAGCGCCGCCTTCCGGTCCTTTTTGATCCCGGCGCCGGTCTCCCGGCAGCGGCCCAGCAGATAGAGCCCACGGGGGTCGCCGCAGTCCGCGGCCTTGGTGAACCACTGCACCGCCTGGGCCGGGTCCTTCGCCGTGCCTGCGCCGCTGAGAAGGCACAGCCCCAGCGCGCACTGGGCGGCGGTACTGCCTTTTTCCGCCGCCTGGCGGTAGAGCCCTGCGGCCCGGACCGGGTCCCGTTCCACGCCCAGACCCAGCTCGCAGCACCGGCCCAGGCTGTACAGGGCCTGGACATAGCCCTGAGCGGCCGAGCAGGCATAGAGCTTCGCGGCCTGGTTGATGTCCATCTCCACGCCCCGGCCCCGCTCCCGGCACTCGCCCAGATAGAACTGGGCCCGGGGATCGTTCTGGTCGGCGGCCTTGGCGAAACATGCCGCGGCCTGGACGTCGTCGGCGGCCACGCCGATGCCCCGGTAGTAGAGGAAACCCAGGTTGCACTGTGCCCGGGCATTGCCCAGCTCCCCAGCCCGGCGGTAGAGCTCGGCGGCGCGGACTTTGTCCACCGGCACGCCCCAGCCCATCTCATGGCACAGACCCAGGCCGCATATGGCGGAGGGAACGCCCGCGTCCGCCGCCTGGCGGTAGAGAACCAGCGCCCGGTCCCGGTCCTGGGGGACGCCGAGGCCGTATGTACAGCACTCGGCCAGGAGAGCCTTGGCCCGCATATTGCCCTGGTCGGCGGCCTTGGCGAACCACGCCGCCGCTTGGCGGTCGTCCTCCGGCACGCCGATGCCGTGATAGTAGAGGAACCCCAGATTACACTGGGCGGGGGCGTAGCCCCGCTCCGCATCGGCACGGTACAGCTCCGCCGCCCGGGATTTGTCCATCTCCACGCCGCAGCCCAGCTCATAGCACAGGCCCAGGTCATAGGCCGCCGAGCGGTAGCCTCGCTCATAGGCCGAGCGGAACCAGCGGGCGGCCTGACGGTCGTCCTTTTCCACGCCCCGGCCCTGCCGGCAGCAGTCCCCCAGCAGGCTCATGGCCCGGGGATATCCCTGCTCCGCGGCCTTGGCGAACCATGCCGCCGCCTGGCGGTCGTCCCGCTCCACGCCGTCGCCGGTGAAGTAGAGGAAGCCCAGATCGCACTGGGCAGGGGGATGGCCCTGCTCGGCGGCGAGGCGATAGAGCCGGGCGGCCTTTTTCATGTCCCGCCACACGCCCCGGCCGGACTCGTAGCACAGCCCCAGCTCACACTGGGCGGGGGCGTGGCCCTGGTCCGCCGCCAGAGCGTAGAGGCGGACGGCCCGGCGGAGGTCCTTTTCCACCCCGCGGCCGAGATCGTAGCACCGACCCAGCAGATACCGGCCCCGGGCGTCCCCCTTTTCAGCGGCCTCGGCGAAGAGACCGGCGGCCCTTTTCGGGTCCGTGTCCACGCCGACGCCCCGCTCGTAGCACACGCCCAGGGCGCAGACGGCCTCCATATGGCCCTTTTCCCGGGCGGCCTGGTAGAGCTTGACGGCCTTTTTTTCGTCCGCCGGCAGGCCATAGCCGTTTTCATAGCACACGCCCAGCAAAAACAGCGCCCGGGGGTGGCCCCGGTCCGCCGCTGCGGCGAAGAGCCGGGCCGCCTCGGCGTCGTCCCGGAGCACGGCGATGCCCCGGAAATAGAAAAATCCCAGATCGCACTGGGCCGGGGGATAGTTCTGATCCGCCGCCAGGCGGTAGAGCTCCGCCGCCCGGTCCAGGTCCTTTTCCACGCCCCGGCCGAACTCGTAGCACAGCCCCAGCTCGCACTGGGCTGGCGCGAAGCCCAGGTCCGCGGCGGCGGTGAACTGCTCCACGGCCCGGTCCGGGTCCCGCTCCGTGCCGATGCCGCCGGCATAGCACATGCCCAGCTCGAACATGGCGGCGATGTGGCCGTTCTCGGCGGACTGGCTGAGCCAGCGAAAGCCCTCCGCCGGGTCCTCGTTCAGATATTCCACGCCCAGACGGTACTGGGCGTCCAGATCCCCGTCCTCGGCGGCCTCCAGCCGCTCCTGCCGGGTCTGCTCCTTTTTCCGGGCGGCCCGCTCCATGGACAGGAGCATCTGCGGGTCTATGTATACGAAGGTGTTGGACTGCTCTGACGGCATTTCCGGGATGCGATCTTCCTCCATGGCGCGCGCCTCCTTTCCCCGCGCCTATTATGACGCACTTTCGCCGGTTTTGCAAGACGGGAAAAAACGCCGCCCGGCTGTGGCCGGACGGCGCGTTCAGTTTTGCCAGATGTCATATCCCAGACTGTCCACGCCCTCGGGGACGGGCACATCGTCCGGCGCGTCCAGGGCCCGGTAGACCAGGGGCGGATCGTCCATCCAGCCCTCGTCCGTATACTCCGCCAGCCAGAAGTCCGTGTCGGCGGTCCCCACGGCGTAGATCATGACCTCTTCATCCTGGCGCAGGCATCCCAGCTTTTCTCCCAGGGCGATACGGCCCGCGGCCAGCGTCCCATAGGGTGCGTAGGTCCGGCCATCCCACAGGATGGTCTTATAGCCGCCATGCTCGCCGGTCTCGAATTCGACGGGCTGGGCCACGCCGCCTGCGTCCAGGCCGGAGCGGTATCCGCTCAGGCTCCACTGGGTCCAGGGCACGCCGGCGTTGGTGTGCCGCAGCTGCCGGACGATGCCGTCAAAAGCGTCCTGCCCCTGCGCACCGGCCTGCTGCAAAGGCGGCAGGGCGGGGAGCACGTCCGGCCCCAGCCGGGCCAGGTAGTCTGCGTCCAGCTGGGAGAGGGAGCCGGACATATAGCCGTTCACGTTATACCGGGCGACCATGCCGCAGGGGTTGGCCAGGCACATCACGCACCAGAGCGTCAGGGCGAAGGCGCCCGCCGCCGGCACGGCCCGGAAGGCCGGCCGGATCAGCTTCCAGCCCGCCGCGAGGATGCCCGCGGCGATCGCCGCCATGGCCCACAGCGTCAGCAGCCGCAGCATGCTCATGCCAAAGGCCAGGATGTACAGCCGCATCCGCCAGAAGGCGGAGAAGAGGATCACCGCCGTCAGGACCAGCAGCAGGGCGAAGGCCGCCCGCAGCAGCTTTCCGCCCCGGCTGGCGAAGCGGCGTCCGTCCGTGCCCAGAAGGACCAGGCCCAGGTCGATGGCCGCCACCGCCGCCAGCTGGAAAAAGCCCGACCGGGCGTATTCCGCCCAGCCGCCCGCCATGGAGGCGGCCTCCGCGCCGCCGAAGAGGTATTTCAGCTGGATGGTGCAAAAGACCAGGTAGACGATATCCAGCAGTACCGTCACCGGCAAAAACGCCGCGGCCCGGCGCTCCCCGGCGGGCTTTTCCGACCGATGGGGCGGCTCCTCCCGGATGAAGCACAGGGCGGAGGCGATGAACAGCGCCGCCAGCACGATCCGCAGGATGCGCCAGATCGTCCGCCCCGGCACGAAGTCCACCCGCAGGGGATCGAGAAGGCTGCCGAACACCGCGTCGGCGGAGGACAAAAGCCACAGCACCACCGCCAGTACCGGCACCGTGACCAGAACCGCCAGGGCGGCGCGGCCCAGAGCGGCCCCGCCCTTTTGCCGGCGGAGCTGCCCCAGCGAACGGAAGGGGCGGTCGACGCGGGAGAAGAGGGCGATGAAGCTCAAGGCAACGGCGTCCCCCAGCGCCCGGGACCGGCCCGGCTCCAGGTGGCCGGACAGGGCGAAGGTGGCCGTGGCGGCGGTGAGCAGGATGACGAGGCAGTTCATCAGGAGCAGCTCGGCCGACGCATACAGCGCGCAGCTCAAGGCCAGGGCCAGTGCCGCCGCCGTGCAGAAAAGGCTCCCGACGGATATATGGACCCGCCTGCCCAGCGCGATCAGCACCGCGGCGAAGTGGGCGCACACCAGCGCCAGGATGCCCAGGTGGGGCCAGGTCAGGTTCTCCAGGCCGAAGCAGGCCCAAAAGAGCCACGCCATGCCAAGGGCCAGCAGGGGGATGGTCCCGTCCCGCCAGGTGAGGGGCGGCTCCGGGGCAGGGGGAGAGGCCGGAGCGGGCGTGGCATCGGTTTCCATAATATCAGATTTCTTTTCCTCATCCATCGCTTTGTCCCTCGCGGAACTCCAGGATGTCTCCCGGCTGGCAGTCCAGTGCCCGGCAGATGGCGTCCAGGGTGGAAAACCGCACAGCTTTGGCCTTTCCCGTCTTGAGGACGGAGAGGTTGGCGATGGTGAGACCGATCTTTTCCGACAGCTGGGTCAGGCTCATGTGCCGCTTGGCCAGCATCACATCAAGGTTAACATAAATCATAGCGCTGCCCTCAGATGGTCAGGTCGTTCTCGTCCTGCAGGTCTGCGGCCTTCAGGGTGAGATGGCTCAGGGCGGAGGCAGCCACGGTGAAGGCTGCGCCCACCACCAGCACCGCCAGCATCCCCAGCAGGAACATGGGGTGCATGGGCGCCAGCAGCGCCAGAACGACAGTGCCGATCAGCCACGCCACCGTATCTGCCAGGGCCAAGTGGCTGATGCGCCGCAGGCGGCGTGCGTTTTTCACGGTGAAGCTGCGGTCCCGGCCGATGTCCGCGAAAATCTGATAGGCGTTGACCAGCGCGGCCACCACCACCGCCAGGGCGCACCAGAAGAAGACCAGGCACGGCCATTTCAGATAGGCCAGGTCCGGATTCATCTTAGCCGTCTCCCATGCCATGGCCGGCACGATCAGCCCTCCCACCAGCGCGCAGCCGCACCAGCACAGGACCACCACGGCCCGCAGAAGGATGGAAAGTTCTTTCTGTTTCATGAAGATCACCTCCGATTTGCCCACAGTATAGCGCGGTCGTTACCGAATGTCAATAAAAATTTACTGATTTTCGATAAAATTCTTGTTCCCGGCATCATTTCGACAGCGCTCGCATATCCTCTACGGGAGGGATGGATATGCTGAGCCGGTTTTCGGAATTTCGTTACAAAGAGGTCATCAACGTGCGCACGGGCAGCCGTCTGGGGTACGTGTGCGACGCCCAGTTCCAGTCGCCGGAGGGGCGCATCACGGCGCTGATCGTGCCGGGGAAGGCCCGGTATCTGGGCTTTCTGGGCAGGGAGGATGACTATGTGCTGCCCTGGGAGTGCATCAGCCGCATCGGGGAGGATATCATCCTGGTGGAGTCCGACCACGGCATCCGCCGGTGCAAAAGACCGAAAAAACCGTGGTTTTGAGTGAAAAAACCCTTGAAATAGACACGCCCCTCTGATATAATATTCCAGCTTGCCAATTACGCACGGACGCTGACGCACGGCCCGGTCCCGCGAGGGTGGCCGCAAGGATGAGGCGTCCGGAGGGTAAAAACTGATTAAATAAGGAGGAAAAAACGTAATGGCAGTCGTAACGATGAAGCAGCTCCTGGAGGCCGGCGTCCACTTCGGACACCAGACCCGCCGCTGGAACCCCAAGATGGCGGAGTACATCTACCTGGAGCGCAACGGCATCTATATCATCGACCTGCAGAAGACCGCGAAGAAGCTGGAGGAGGCCTACGCCTTCGTCCGCCAGCTGGCCGAGAGCGGCCAGTCCATCCTGTTCGTGGGCACCAAGAAGCAGGCCCATGACGCGGTGGCCGAGGAGGCCAGCCGGGTGGGCCAGTACTACGTGAACGCCCGCTGGCTGGGCGGCATGCTCACCAACTTCAAGACCATGCGCACCCGCGTGGACCGTCTCAACCAGCTCAAGCGCATGGCCGAGGACGGCACCTTCGATATGCTGCCCAAGAAGGAAGTCATGAAGCTCATGGGCGAGCAGGCCAAGCTGGAGAAGTATCTCGGCGGCGTGAAGGACATGAAGAAGCTGCCCGGCGCGCTGTTCGTCATCGACCCCCGCAAGGAGCACAACGCCATCGCCGAGGCCCGCAAGCTGCACATCCCCATCGTGGCCATCGTGGACACCAACTGCGACCCCGATGAGATCGACTACGTGATCCCCGGCAACGACGACGCCATCCGCGCCATCCGGCTGATCTCCAACGCCATGGCCAACGCCGTGCAGGAGGGCCGTCAGGGCCAGGACGCCGAGACCGAGGCTGAGGCTCCCGCGGCCGCCGAGGAAGAGACTGCTAAGGAGGAAGAGGAATAATGGCTGCTGTTACCGCGAAAATGGTCAACGACCTGCGCCAGAGCACCGGCGCGGGACTGATGGACTGCAAGAAGGCCCTGGTGGCCTGCGACGGCGATATGGACAAGGCCGTCGATTATCTGCGTGAAAAAGGTCTGGCCAGCGCCGGCAAGAAGGCCGGCCGCATCGCCGCCGAGGGCATGGCCTACGCCACCGTCATCGATGGCATCGGCGTGGTGGTGGAGGTCAACTGCGAGAGCGACTTCGTCGCCAGCAACGAGCTGTTCACCGGCTTCGTGAAGGACCTGGCCAAGGTCATCGCCAAGGAGGACCCCGCCGACGTGGAGGCCCTTTCCGCCTGCCAGTGGGTGGACGGCAAGACCACTGTGGCCGACGCCAAGAACGAGGTGTTCCTGTCCCTGCGGGAGAATATGCAGATCCGCCGCTTTGCCCGCGTGGCTGAGGGCGTGAACGTGCCCTACGTGCACATGAACGGCAAGGTTGGCGTGCTGGTGACCCTGGACACCGCCTCCACCGCCGATCAGACCGTGGAGCTGGGCAAGGACGTGGCCATGCAGATCTGCGCCATGCGGCCCCAGTACCTGGATAAGTCCCTGGTGGACGAGGCCTTCATCGCCCACGAGAAGGAAGTCCGCCTGGCCCAGGCCATGCAGGACCCGAAGAATGCCAAGAAGCCCGAGGCCATCATCGAGAAGATCGTCATGGGCGGCATCGAGAAGTACTACAAGGAGATCTGCCTGCTGCAGCAGGCCTATGTCAAGGGCGAGGGCGAGGACGTGGCCGCTCACGTGGCCGCCGTCGCCAAGGAAGTAGGCGCTCCTATCGCCGTGAAGGGCTATATCCGCTTTGAGAAGGGCGAGGGCATCGAGAAGCGTCAGGATGATCTGGCCGCCGAGGTGGCCAAGATGATCGGCTGAGTCGCCGCCGGAAAACAGGATAGGAAAAGGGCGCGTCGCAGGACGCGCCCTTTTTGCCGCGCCCGGAGCCCTTGCAACGGCCGGGGGGACGTGATAGAATGAGAAAAAAGAGATACGAAGGAGGATCGACATGGATCTGAACGTGAACGCCTTTTCCGTCTTCGACCGTCAGTGGGCGCTGGTCACCGCCGGCCAGGAGGGGGATTTCAACACCATGACCATCAGCTGGGGCGGCCTGGGCACCCTGTGGGGAAAGCCCGTGGCCACGGTGTACGTCAAGCCCGTCCGATACACCCATGAGTTCCTGGACCGGTACGACAAATTCACCGTCAGCTTCTTCCCCGAGACGTATAAAAAGGCCCTGGCCCTGCTGGGCAGCCGCTCCGGCCGGGACGGGGACAAGGTGGCCGCTGCGGGTCTCACCCCGGCCTATCTGGACGGGGCCGTCACCTTCCGGGAGGCCGAGCGGACGCTGGTGTGCCGGAAGATCTACCGGCAGGATCTGGACCTGGCTGCCGTGCCGGCGGAGGAGGCCGCGGCCTATTACGCCGCCGAGGCGCCCCACACCATGTACATCGGCCAGGTGCTGGAGGTGCTGGAGAAGTGAGGCGGGAGACCATCTATCTGGCGGGGGGCTGCTTCTGGGGCGCCCAGCGGTATTTCGACTGCCTGACCGGGGTGCTGGACACAGAGGTGGGCTATGCCAACGGCCGCACCGCCGATCCCACCTATGAGCAGGTGAGATATGAGGGCACCGGCCACGCCGAGACGGTGAAGGTGACCTACGACGCCGACGTGATCCGCCTGGAGGAGCTGCTGGAGCAGTTCTACAAGGCCATCGACCCCACCAGCTACCACCGCCAGGGCGGGGACATCGGCGAGCAGTACCGCACGGGGGTCTATTACACCACTGACGGGCAGCGGGACGTGATATGCGCGTCCCTGGAGGCGCTGCAGAAACAGTACGACGCGCCGCTGATGGTGGAGTGCCTGCCCCTGGAGAACTTCTATCCAGCGGAGGAGTACCACCAGAAGTATCTGGACAAGAACCCCGGCGGCTACTGTCACATCGGCCCGGCGCTGTTTGCCGCGGCGCGGGATTATAAGCCCGTCGGCCGGGAGGGGCGCTGAGATGGAGGCCGTGCTGCAAAACGGCCGCTTCCGGGCGACGGTGACCACCCAGGGCGGGGAGCTGATCTCCTTCCAGGACGGGGAGGGGACTGAGTACCTGTGGCAGGGGGACCCGGCGGTCTGGGCCGGGCGGGACCCCATCCTGTTCCCCATCGTGGGGGCCCTGCGGGACGGAAAGGTCCGCTTTCCCGAGGGGGAATACGCCATGGCCCGCCACGGCTTTGCCAGAAACTCCCAATTCACCCTGGCTCAGCGGGGGGAGGACTTCGCGGTACTGGAGCTGACGGAGAGCCCGGAGACCCTGGACCTGTACCCCTATTCCTTCCGGCTGCGGGTGACCCACCGGCTCACAGAGCGGGGCTTCGAGACGGCCTACGCGGTGAAGAACACCGGCGCGGGGACCATGCTGTACTGCATCGGCGGGCACACCGCCTTCAACTGCCCCCTGTATACGGGGGAGCGGTTCGAGGACTACCGGTTGGTGTTCGACCAGGCGGAGGAGGGGCCCTCTGCGGCCGTGGGGCCGGGCGGAGTGCTGGACCGGCGCGTGCCGAAAAAGTACCTGCGGGGGACGGACGCCCTGGCGCTGCGCCACGGGATATTCGACGAGGCGGATACCCTCATCTTCAGCGCTCTGCGCTCCCGGGGCGTGTCCCTGGTGCACCGGGACACGGGCCGGGGCCTGCGGATGGATTTCCATGCGTTTCCCATGCTGGGCGTGTGGACCATGCCGGGGAAGAACGCCCCCTATATCTGCATCGAGCCCTGGCAGGGCTGCGCCGCCTTCGCCGATGAGACGGGTCGCTTCGAGGACAAACCCCACGTGGTGGCCCTGGCGCCGGGGGAGGAGAGGACTCTGGCCTTCTCGGTGGAGGTCCTGTAAACAGCATACGAAGGAAAACGCCGCACCCGGGCAGGGTGCGGCGCTCGTTTATCTAGCGGCTAAAAGCCGTCACCTGGTCAGCTTGCGGCCCATGTATTTCGGGTTGACGTACAGGATGTAGACCAGCGCGGCGGAGATGAAGATGGCGGTGCCCACCAGGCCCATCCCGACGCGGGCGTCGATCACAAGGATCACCGCGATCACCAGGCAGTACCCCAGCTCGATGTACACGTTTTTCCGCCGCCGGTCCGGGTCGGGCTCAAAGCGGTGATTGGACGCCATCCACACTGAACACGCCGCCACAAGCAGCAAATCCAGCAGGATGACGAAGCTGTAGTCAGGAGAGTCCGCGTGCCAGTAGATGTGGCTGGCGGCGGCATTGGCAAATGCCGACTGAAAGATGATGGCCCACTTTGTCAGATTGGCCTGCAGGATCGGGTTTGGCGCCTTTTTCCGCCTCGCCGGCGAGCGGTCAGGCGCTGCAGGGGCGGCGCTTTCCGGCTCCACGAGCTATGACAGACTGAGCTCGAGGAGCTGTGCCAGAAGCACGAGATTGCCAGCCGTGGGCTCCGACTGGCCCGTCTCCCACTTTGAGACTGCCTGGCGGCTCACGCCCAGCTGCTCTGCAACATATTCCTGGGACAGCTTCAGCTCCTCCCGCCGCCGTTTTATATTCTCACCGAGACTCGTATCGCCCACCTCCCTGTGTCCCTATCCTATCAAAAGACCCGGCTGCGCGCCACCAACTATTTGTCAACCAGCGGTTGCATGTGGCCGCAGCGCCCGCATTCCGGCCCGCCGGGCGGCCGGCCATCGACTTATTATATACATCCAGATAGCGCAAAAGTCAATTGGCATACGAAAACGCTCCGGCGAGATATCCTCGCCGGAGCGTTCCTGTCACGCGGCAGATGGCTTACAGATACTGCATCAGATTGTAGGCTACCACGAGACCGGAGAACATGATGGACACGGTGGAGCACAGCTTGATCAGGATGTTCAGGCTGGGGCCGGCGGTGTCTTTGAAGGGGTCGCCCACTGTGTCGCCCACCACGGCGGCCTTGTGCTGCTCGGAGCCCTTGCCGCCGTGATTGCCGGACTCGATGTACTTTTTGGCGTTGTCCCAGGCGCCGCCGGCGTTGGACATGAACACCGCCATGGCGAAGCCGGTGACGGACACGCCGCCTAAGAGGCCCACCACGCCGGTGGGGCCAAGGATGAGGCCCGTGGCGATGGGGACCACCACCGCCAGCAGGGCGGGCACCACCATCTCGCGCAGCGCGCCCTTGGTGCACAGGGAGACGCACCGCGAGTAGTCGGGATCGGCCTTATATTCCATGATGCCGGGGATCTCCCGGAACTGGCGGCGGACCTCCACCACGATGGACTGGGCCGCCTTCTGGACCGCGTTCATGGTCTCGGCGGAGAAGACGAAGGTGAGCATAGCGCCGATGAACAGGCCCACCAGCACCGTGGGGCTGGTGAGGGTGAAGTTCATCAGTTCGCCGCCGGCCTCCAGGGTCTTGGACTGAGCCATGTTCACATAGTCCACCAGCAGGGCCAGGGCGGTGAGGGAGGCGGAGCCGATGGCGAAGCCCTTGCCGGTGGCGGCAGTGGTGTTGCCCAGGGAGTCCAGCGCGTCGGTGCGCTGGCGGACCTCCTCGGGCAGACCGCTCATCTGGGCGATGCCGCCGGCGTTGTCGGCCACGGGGCCGTAAGCGTCGGTGGCCAGGGTGATGCCCAGGGTGGAGAGCATGCCCACGCCGGCGATGCCCACGCCGTACAGGCCCTGGTTGAAGGCCACGGAGAAGGCGCCGGTGCTGTCCATGATGGCGGTAGAGCCGCCGGCGGCGAAGTAGCTGATGAGCACCGCCGCGCCCACGATCAGGATGGAGGTCAGAGTGCTCTTCAGGCCCAGAGAGACGCCGCCGATGATGATGGTGGCGGTGCCGGTCTCGGAGGCGGCGGCCAGATCCCGGGTGGGCTTGTAGTTATCGGAGGTATAGTACTCGGTGAAGTAGCCGATGGCGCAGCCGCCGATCAGGCCGCTGAGGATGGCGATGTATACGCCCCAACAATGCGCGCCCGTGCCCAGCACAAAATAGCACAGGGGGGCCGCCAGCACGGCGCTGAGGATCGCGGCGGTGTAGGTGCCGGTGCGCAGACTGCGCAGCAGGCTCATCTGGGTGGCGTCCTCCTTGGTGCGGATCAAAAACGAGCCGATCAGGGAGCAGACGATGCCCACCACCGCCAGGGCCAGGGGCAGGAACATGCCCGCCCAGCCGTACTGGGCCGTGCCGGCCAGGGCAAAGGTGGCCACGATGGAGCCCACATAGCTCTCGAACAGGTCCGCGCCCATGCCGGCCACGTCGCCCACGTTGTCGCCCACGTTGTCGGCGATGGTGGCGGGGTTGCGGGGATCGTCCTCGGGAATGCCGGCCTCCACCTTGCCCACCAGGTCGGCGCCCACGTCGGCGGCCTTGGTGTAGATGCCGCCGCCCACACGGGCGAACAGCGCCACGAAGGAGGCGCCCATGCCGTTCATCACCATGATGTTGGAGATGGCGTGGGGATCATCCATGTGCAGCAGATACTTCAGCACGAAGAACCAGATGGTGATGTCCAACAGGCCCAGGCCCACCACCACGAAGCCCATGACCGACCCGGCGGAGAAGGCGATGTTCAGACCCTTGTTCAGGCTCTCGCTGGCGGCGTTGGCGGTGCGGCCATTGGCGTTGGTGGCGATCTTCATGCCGATGAAGCCCGCCAGCACCGACCAGATGCCGCCGGTCAGGTAGGCGATGGGAGTGACCTTGGGGAGCATCCTGCCGTTGGTACCGAAGGCCATGATGAGCAGGATCACGAATACCACGCAGAACACCTTGGCGACGGTGGTGTACTGAGCTTTCAGGTAGGCGTTTGCGCCCTCCCGGATGGCGGAGGCCAGCTTGATCATCCTCGCGTTGCCCTCGGAGGCGCGCATGACCTTGTTGCGCTGTAACCAGGCGAACACCAGGGCCATGGCGGCGCCTGCGAATCCCACCCAGAACAGGTTTTCAAACATTGGCACATCACTCCTTGCTGTCAGTTTTTAGGTATCCATCATAAACCGTCCAGATGGAGATTTCAAATGTTTATTCCCGAATTATGGCAACTTCGCGCATTTTCTCACTATTGAACAAAAATGAACGCTTTCTTTTTACGCACAAAGTCCGGAAATAATTTGCGAGTAAAGTGCCAAATCACGCAAATTTACGGAAACTGACCGAAAATGAATTGCAGCGCGCCGATGCACGGCGTCAGTTGGTTGGAGAAATCGAACAAAAACAGAGACAAATGTTTATTCCATTGTATGTAATGAAGCACAATATTTGACGAAAAAATGGCGGAAACGATGCAGAAATGGTTTGAAACGATCGTTAAGCGCCTGACAACAGGAGGGGCATGTGACGCGTTCGTTTTTTCGTTGACATACATGTATTTGACGCTTGATCCATACGCATATTTCCTGCGATCTCACCGCCGAAAGAACAAAAAGACGCCGGCCGGAGACGGTGCTCCGGCCGGCGTCGCTGGCAAAAACTGTGCCTTGCAGAGATAGGGTAAAACCGCTATCATGGTGCCATGAGACGGTTCCTACATAGCTTCAAAAAGATATCGCCCGGCGCTCTCGCGGCGGTGCGGATCATCCTGCTCATGTGCTGCGGGATGGCGTTCGCGGGCTTCGCGCTGTGTCTGGCCGCCGGTGAGCCGTGCGCGGCGAACTACGGGCAGTACCGCCTGGCGGAGGCATTGGCGGATACGCCGGCGGGGGTGCTGCTGCTGGCGGGGATCGGACTGATGATAGTGGAGGACCCGGCGGCGAAAGGGTAGCCGTCAGCGCTCAGATTTTGCCAGAAGGGCCGTCAGCTCCTCCCGGGAGATGAGGGCGTTCAGCACTTCCATCAGGGCGTTGGCGCTCAGCCCCGCGGGCAGGTCCAGCGCCCTTTGCAGCGCCGCCCGGCGCCCGGCGCTGTTCGGCCGGCCGGCGAGGCCCAGATCGTACATCTCCGCCTTGGTCAGCGGCGGCTGGCAGCCGGTGGGGGCGTCCTGTCCGTCGATGGTGGCGCCCGCCCGGCGCAGGGCCTGCTCCAGCACCTGGGGGCTCATGCCCTCCACGCCCAGCTTCCCCTCCTTGGAGGGGGCTTTTTTTCGCCGCTCCTTGCCGGGCACGTCGGGGATGTAGGCGTGCTTTACCAGGGCAGGGTCGATGGCGCTTTTCAGAAAGCTCCGGATGAGAAAGCCGCCCCCGTCGCTGTCCGTGAGCACGACGAGCCCCCGGGCCCGGGCCAGACGGCGCAGCAGCGCCAGCTTCTCCCTGTCGGAGAAGATGCCGAAGCCGGCGGTGTCGATGATGACCGCATCCACCGCGTTGGCCAGGGCGGCCCGGTCGTACCGGCCCTCTACCACGATGACCTCCCGGACCCGGATCATGGCGTATCCGTCGCCAGGCGCAGGATGAGCTCCTTCAAGAGCGCCTCCGGCTCGCCGCCGGTGTCCTTCATGGCATAATCGCACCGGGCGCAGATGGATATGGCCCGGGCCAGGCGCGCCGCGGAAAAGCGCCCGCAGGCACGCTGGCACATCCGCATGGGGTAGGAGCCGGCGGCCAGCTCCGGGATGCAGGCGGTGATGAAGGCTGCGCCGCGGCCGGTGTCCGCCGCCAGACGGGCGGCATAGAGTCGGCGAAACTGCTCGCCGATCATGGCGATCAGGCCGTGGGGCGTCTCGTCCCGGTCGGCCAGCAGGTCTGCCAACAGCGCGGCGGAGCGGTCGTAATCCCCCGCGCCCAGGGCGTCGGTCAGATTGAAGACGGTGGTCTCCGGAGCCCTCTTCGCCACGGCGTCGATGTGCTCGGGACGGACGGTGTCCCCCTGGACGTAGGTGGTGATCTTCAGGATCTCCGGGATGAGGCCGTTCATCCTGCCGCCGCACACCCAGATGAGGTGGCCGGCGGTGGCGGGGTCGATCTTCTTGCCCAGGTTCTCCACCCGGCGGATCACCCAGCGGCGCAGCTCCGCCTCGTCGGGGCTGACGAAGGCGATCTCCGTGCCCGCCTTTTTCATGGCCTTCACCGCCGCCAGCCGCTTGTCCGGCGAATAGCCGGGGGAGAAGACGAACACCAGCGTGGCCCACTCCGGCACGTCCGCCAGGATGGCCTTCAGCGCCTCGGGATCGTAGCTGCCCGGGCGGTTGACGTCGAAGTCCCGGATCTCGGTGACGGTCCGCTCGCCCATGAAGGGCATGGCCTCCGCGCTCTGGCGCAGAGCGCCCATGTCCAGACCGGGCCCCTGGAGCCGGTGGTAGTTGAAGGCCTCCGTGCCCTCGGCCAGGCACAGCTTCTTCAGCTCCGCCAGGTAGCTGTCCCGCAGATAGTCCTCCTCGCCCCAGAGGATATAGACGGACCGGGGTCCTTCCGCGCGGAGCTTTCGGATCTCGGCGCCGTAATCCAGCGTGATCTTTTCTTTCACTGCCATCGTGTCACTCTCCCTGTCCCAGCGGGACGGTCACATCGCCCTGTTCGTCCGTGCGTAGCACGGTGGGGCATACCAGCGCCAGCCGCTGCAGCGTCTCCTCCGCGGGCTGGCCGTAGGAGTTGTAGCCAACGGATATGACGGTAGTCTCCGGCGCGGCGGCGGCGAGAAACAGCGTCCCGGTGGCGGTCCGGGAGCCGTGGTGGCCCGCCACCAGAACGTCCACGTCCGGCACCGAGCGGGCCAGAAGGAGGCTTCTCTCCGCGTCCATGCCGGCGTCGCCCATGATGAAGGCGCTCTGTCCCGCGGCCAGCGCGTGGACCACGATGCCCCGCTCGTTGGCGTCGCCGCCCTGGGGCAGCAGCAGGTCCAGGGTCAGCCCGCCGATGCGGGCGGTCTGTTCCTGGGCGAGGATGGTCACCTCCGTGCCCCGCTTTGCGGCCATGTCTAGCAGCGGCTCCAAAAGCCCGTCCGCGTCGTCCGCCCCGGCGGGCAGGATCAGCCGGTCCACCTTCATCCGGCACAGCAGCGTCAGCGCGCCGTTGGCGTGGTCCTGGTGCAGGTGGGTCAGGATCAGCGCGTCCACCCGGGTGTGGCCCACGCTGAGAAGATGGTTGGCGGCCCGGTCGCCGGCGTTGTCCATCCCCGCGCCGCCGCAGTCGATCACCACCGCGGCGTCCCGGTCCGCAAGCACCACGCACTGGCCCTGGTCCACGTCCAGCACGGTCAGCCGCGCCTGTCCGATGGGGATGGAGAGCCGCGCCGCGATCAGCACGGCGCACAGCCCGATGACGGCCGCGCACGCCGGCACGTCCGCCGGCAGCCGCCGGCCCTTCCGGCGCAGGATGAACCACAGCGCCCCCAGCGCGTACAGTCCCGCCAGCCACAGCGCCGTGGCGGCGGAGCCGGCGTAGAGCCCCGCGAAGGGGATGGCGGCCACGGCGCGGTAGACGCCATGGCACCAGCGCACCGGCCATGCCAGCGCCCATGCCGCCAGACGGCCCAGACCGGGGATCAGCGCCCCCAAGGCGCACACGGCATAGCCCGCGCCGAACACCGCCTCCACCACGAACAGGGTCAGCAGGTTGGCCACAGGGGACAGCAGGGGGATCTGGTGGAAGTACAGCGCGGCCAGGGGGATGGAAAAGGCGGTGGCGCCCAACGAGCAGGCCACGTTCCCCGCCAGGGCGGCCACCAGCCGCCGGTGCATAGGCAGATGCTCCTCCATCCAGCCCAGCAGGGAGGGCAGCAGCCACACCAGCCCCGCCATGCATGCAAAGCTCAGCTGCAGTCCCACGCCGCCCACGGCCATGGGGTTGATGATCAGCAGCAACAGCAGCGCCGCGCCCAGACTGGTGGCGCCGTCCGTCTCCCGGCCGGCCACGGGGGCCAGCAGATAGACGGACTGCATCACCGCCGCCCGGACCACGCTGGGGCGGAATCCGGCCATGAGCGTGAACAGCCATATCACCGGCAGGCACACCAGCACGGACCGGCGGCCCTTGCCCACGAGCAGCTGCAAAAAGGCCACCAGCACGAACAGGTGCATCCCGCTCACCGCCACGATGTGCAGCACCCCGGCGGTGCGCATGGCGGCGTACAGCGCCACGTCCTTCTCCAGGTCCACCGTGTCCCCGGTGAGCAGGGCCTTCACGAAAGGGGCGGCGTCTGGCGGGAACAGCTGGTCGCACAGCTGCTTCACCGCCTGGCTCAGCCGCTGGGGGAAGAAGACCCAGCTGTGGGCCCACCGGCCGGTGACGGTCAGGGACTCCGGGGTGATATAGCCCAGGATGTCGATCCCCTGGGAGGAGTAGTTGTGGCTGCGCTCGCCCCGGCGGATGAGGGCGGAGGTGAAGCGGATCTCCGCCTGGATCTCGTCGCCCGCCGCCAGCTCCGGCAGCGAGCCCTCGTAGAGGTAGAGCAGCGCGCTTCGCGCCGGCAGCTCCTCGTCGGTGAGGCGGACCTGGACCCGCTCATAGTCGTCGTAGCGCTCGGGATAGCCGGTGACGACGGCGTGGACCGTGACGGTCCGGCCGGCCATGGCCTCCGCCGGGGCCACCCGCAGCAGGTAACGGCCCTGCCAGGCGATCAGCCCCGCCGCCCCCGCCAGCAGGCACAGCGCCGCCCGAACGCGGACCGACCGTCTGCGGATGAGCAGCGAGCCGCCGGACAACAGCAGAAGGGCTGCCGCAAGATACGGCAGCCCCTCCACAGGCAGGATATACTCGGCCAGGGCCGCCGCCGCAGCAAACCCCAGCGCCGCCCAGCCCAGCTTTCGCATTTACGCCATCTTGTCGTCCAGCCGCCGGCCGCCCAGGATATGGAAGTGCAGGTGGGGCACGGTCTGGCCCGCGTCGGCGCCCACGTTGGACACCACCCGCCAGCCGCCGGTCAGGCCCTCCGCCTGCGCGATCTGGGGGATGACGGTGAAGATATGGGCCACCAGGGCGGCATTGTCCGCCGTCACCTGGGCGCAGGAGGGGATGTGCTCCTTGGGCACCACCAGCACGTGGACGGGCGCCTGGGGGTTGATGTCCCGGAAGGCGTAGCACAGCTCGTCCTCATAGACCTTGGCGGAGGGGATGTCCCCCGCCACGATGCGGCAGAAAAGACAGTCGTTCATCCCGGTCACCTCACTGTTTGGGGATCACGGCGAAGAAGGTCAGATCCCCCTCGCCGGTGTTTTCCAGGGAGTGGCTGTGCCCCTTGGGGCAGTGGTGGCACACGCCGGCCGCCAGGGGCTCATACTGGCCGTCGTACAGCATCCGGCCTGTGCCGGAGAGGATGTACACGGTCTCGGAGTCGTTTTCATGGGTGTGGGGGCCGATGGTGGCGCCGGGCTCCAGGCGGCCCAGCATGATCTGGTTGTCGCCGGTGTCCACATACCTGCGGAACAGCTCCTTCTCGCCGCCGCGGGCGTGGGGCACGGTTGCCTCGCTCATGTCCTGAAATGGGATCAGCATGGGGTAGCTCCTTTCTTGACGGACCTTTTTACAGTCCCAGCTTTTTCGCCACGAAGTCGTCCACGATGGCCAGGGCGTTGTCGGTCCTGAGCACGTCGGAGCCGCCGCCCATGGCGGATTCCGGCTTGCCGCCGCCCTTGCCGCCGGTGACGGCGGAGACCTCCCGGACCAGCTCGCCGGCCTTGATGCCGGCCTTCACCGCCTCGGGACCGCACACCGCCAGGAAGGTGACCTTCTCCGCCGTGGAGGCGGCCAGAACGGCCACGATGTTGGTGGCCTTGTCCCGGAGGATGTCGCCCATCTGGCGCAGACGGGCCGCGTCCGCGTCAGGCACCGCGGCGGTGAGCACCCGCA
Source organism: uncultured Oscillospiraceae bacterium (assembly GCA_947626345.1). Classification (GTDB taxonomy): domain Bacteria; phylum Bacillota; class Clostridia; order Oscillospirales; family Oscillospiraceae; genus CAJOIG01. The sequence goes on from CANQSF010000003.1 coordinate 47,229, forward strand.
GGCCGCCCAGCTCCCGGGTGGAGAACAGCAGCCGCTCGGTCTCGCCGGCGGTCTGGCGGGCCTTCATCTTCTCCACGGTCTGGTGCAGCTGCCGCAGCTCCGCCATGATGGCGTCCGCCCGGGCCTCCAGCTCGCTGGGGCGCACCTTCAGCACCGCAGCCGCCTGGTTCAGCCGCTCCTGGAGCCGGCGCATGCCCTCCAAGGAGGCCCTGCCGGTGACGGCCTCGATGCGCCGCACGCCGCTGGCCACGGAGAACTCGCTCACGATGCGGAACACGCCCACCTTGGCGGTGTTGTCCAGGTGGGTGCCGCCGCAGAACTCCACAGAGTAGCCCTCGCCCATGTCCACCACACGGACGGTGTCGCCGTATTTTTCGCTGAACAGGGCGATGGCGCCCCGCTTTTTGGCCTCCTCGATGGGCAGCACGTCGGTGTGCACCGCGTAGCCGGCCAGCACCGCGTCGTTGACCATGTTCTCCACCTGGCTCAGCTCGTCGGCCGTCAGGGCGGAGAAGTGGGTGAAGTCGAAGCGCAGCCGGTCCGGCTCCACCAGGGAGCCGGCCTGGTGCACGTGCTCGCCCAGTACGGTGCGCAGGGCCTTGTCCAGCAGGTGGGTGGCGGAGTGGGCCCGCATGACGGCCCGGCGCCGCTCCACGTCGATGGCGGCGGTGACGCTGTCGCCCAGCTTCAGCACGCCGGCGGTGACCTTGCCGTAATGCATGTACTTGCCGCCCTTGTTCTTCTGTACGTCGGTGACGGTGAACACCGCGTCCCCGGCGGTGATGGTACCGTGGTCGGCCACCTGACCGCCCATCTCCGCGTAGAAGGGGGTCTTATCCAGCACCACGATGCCCTCCACGCCGGGCATCAGCTCCTCGGCCTGCTCGTTCTCCACCACCAGGGCGACGACCTTCGCCCCCTTGATGGCGGTGTGCTCGTAGCCGTCGAACACCGTCTCGGGCACGTCCTTGCCGAACTCCACGCCGGCCCAGCCCAGGTCGCCCAGAGCCTCCCGGGCCTTCCGGGCACGCTGGCGCTGCTCCTCCATGAGCGCCTGGAAGCCCTCCTCGTCCACGGTCATGCCCTGTTCGTCGGCCATGTCCGCCGTCAGGTCCAGGGGGAAGCCGTAGGTGTCGTAGAGCTTGAAGGCATCCGCGCCGGAGAAGACCGTCTCGCCCCGGCTCTTGTGGTCCGTGAGCATCTCGCCGAAGATGCGCATGCCGCCGTCGATGGTGCGGGCGAAGTTCTCCTCCTCCACGCGGATGACCTTGGTGATGTAATCCTGCCGCTCCCGCAGGTCGGGGTAGTGGCCCTCGTTCTCGTGGATGACCATGTCCACGATCTTGTAGAGGAAGGGCTCGTTCACGCCCAGCAGCTTTCCGTGGCGGGCGGCCCGGCGCAGCAGCCGGCGCAGCACGTAGCCCCGGCCCTCGTTGGAGGGCAGCACGCCGTCGCAGATCATCATGACGGAGGCGCGGATGTGGTCGGTGATGACACGCAGGGACACGTCCATCTTGTGGCTCTGGCCGTAGGTGGCGCCGGTGAGGCGGGACACCTCGTTGGTGATGTTCATCACCGTGTCCACGTCAAAGAGGCTGTCCACGTCCTGGCACACCACCGCCAGACGCTCCAGGCCCATGCCGGTGTCGATGTTCTTCTGCTTCAGCTCGGTGTAGTTGTCGTGGCCGTCGTTGTCGAACTGGGAGAAGACCACGTTCCAGACCTCCATGTACCGGTCGCAGTCGCAGCCCACGGTGCAGGTGGGCTTGCCGCAGCCGTACTGGGGGCCGCGGTCGTAGTAGATCTCGGAGCAGGGGCCGCAGGGGCCGGAGCCGTGCTCCCAGAAGTTGTCCTCCTTGCCGAACTTATAGATGCGCTCGGGGGGGATGCCCACCACGTCACGCCAGATGGCGAAGGCCTCGTCGTCAGCGGGGGTGGTCTCGTTGCCGGCGAACACGGAAGGGTAGAGCCGGTCCGGGTCAAGGCCCACCCAGTCGGGGCTGGTCAAAAACTCCCATGCCCAGGGGATGGCCTCTTTTTTGAAGTAATCGCCGAAGGAGAAGTTGCCCAGCATCTCGAAGTAGGTGCCGTGACGGGCGGTCTTGCCGATGTTCTCGATGTCGCCGGTGCGGATGCACTTCTGGCAGGTGCACACCCGGTGGCGGGGCGGCTCCTGCTCCCCGGTGAAGTAGGGCTTCATGGGGGCCATGCCGGAGTTGATGAGCAACAGGCTGGCGTCGTTTTGGGGGATCAGGGAGAAGCTGGGCAGACGCAGATGGCCCTTGGTCTCAAAGAAGGCCAGGAACATCTCCCGCAGTTCGTTGACGCCGAATTTCTTTTTCATTTTTGCTGTACCTCTCTGTGGTGGATTGATGATATCAGTAGGGATGCTCGCTGGCGAAAGCCTGCTGCTCCTCGAGAGAGGAGAAGAAGGAGCTGACGCCGTCCACGGAATACCAGTAATAGTAGTTGGTGCTGGCCGGGTCCAGGACCGCCTGGATGGAAGCCAGGCCCGGGTTGCAGATGGGCCCGGGGGGCAGGCCCGCGTAGAGATAGGTGTTATAGGGATCGTCGATGGCCAGGTCCTCCTGGGTCAGATCGAAGGTGCTGGTGCCCTTGATGTAGTTGATGGTGCTGTCCAGCCCCAGGGGCATCCCGGCGTTCAGGCGGTTGTAGATGACGGAGGCCATCTTCTCCCGCTCGCCCTCGGTGGAGCCTGCCTCCTTCTCGATGAGGGAGGCCATGGTGAGCACCTCCCGCATGGTCAGGCCACGGGCCTCCGCCTTGGCGCGCATATCGTCGGTGAAGCGGTTGTTGAAGTTGCGCAGGAACCGGCGGATGGCGTTGGACGCGCCCTCGCCCTGATAGAACTCGTAGGTGTCCGGGAACAGGTAGCCCTCCAGCCGGTCCTCGTCGCCGTAGGGCAGATCGGCCAGGAAGTCGAAGTCGAACTCATAGTTGGCGCAGGCGTCGTACAGATCCGTCTTCTTGCAGATGTACTCCTGCTCCAGAAGGGTGAAGATCTGCTCCAGGGAGAAGCCCTCGGGGAAGGTGATCTTGGTGATCTCCTGGGCGCCGGAGCCGAACTGCATCTTCGTCACCAGGGCCCGGTAGTCCAGGGAGGTGTCCAGGTCGTAGGTGCCCGGGTCCATCTTGATGTTGGCGTGGGAAAAGGCGGCGAAGATCTTGAAAAGCCACTTGTACTCGATGATGCCGGCGTTTTTCAGCGCGTCGGCGGCCTGGTCGATGTCCACCTTGATCTCCACCTGCTCCACGGTGCCGTCGTCGTCCTTCTGCTCCACGGTCAGGGGCATGTCGCCGGTGGGCTCATAGGGCAGGATGGTGACAGCGGAGGAGACCGGCTCCTTGTTCAGAGCCAGCACGTCCACCGCGCACATCCAGGCAAAGCATGCCAGGATGATGCTGACGCTGATGACGAACAGCGCGTAGAGGAGCCCTCCGCCCAGGCCGCTGCGGCCATAGCGGCGGAAGCGCACCGGCAGATAGTCCCGCAGCTCCGGCAGATCGTCCGGGTCGGTGTAATCCACCTCGTCCAGCTCCGAGTCGTATACCAGCATCTGGCCGGGGCGCAGGTCCCGCCCCACCATGGGGGACTCCCGCACCGTGGGCAGATCCCGGTCTGGCTGGGAGGACTTTTTCTTCGCCAGGCCCTTCCGGCCGCCGGAACGCAAGGCAAGACGGCCGCGCCGCCGCTGCCGGGGAGCGGCAGGGGAGGAGGCCGGCGCATCTTCTATCGGGCCGGCCGCGGGAGCGGGGGCGTCCGGGGTCAGATGGGCCCCGTCGGCTCCGTCGGACCGCTCGTCATACTCCTCCGGCCCCAGGTCGGACCGGTCGTCCCGGGGATCGGGCCCGCCGTAGAGATCGTATTCGTCGTTGGGTGTCCTCTGTGACATGAAAACGCTCCTTATGCTGCCGTCACGCCCGGGGGCGGTCGGTCATAATATGGCTCGGATGACAACGCGCCGGGCCCTCACCGCGCAGGCACGGCCGCGGGAAACTATCGCGCGAAGAAAGGGAAAGAATCATGTTCTATAACAATTCTTACAGCTGGCTCTGGCTCATCATCATCCTGATCCTCCTGTTCTCCGTGGCCGGCGGCTATGGCTGCGGCTGCGGCTGCAACGATAACAACAACGGCTGCGGTTGCGGGTGCGGCTGCAACTGATCCGCATTTCCTGCGGAGAAGCCGGATCAAGATCTCTGTCACGCGGGGCTCGTCATGAGCCCCGTCTTTTGTACTTTTCCGCCAGCACGGCCGCCACGAAGCCGGCCAGACGGGGCATCCGTCCGATCCGCCAGGGCTGGCGGATGAGGCGGTACAGCCACTCCAGGCCCGCAGCGCGCCAGCGCTCCGGCGCCCGGGGGGCGTCTCCGGCCAGCACGTCCAGACTGCCGCCCAGGCCCATCATGAGCCCCCGGGGCAGGGCGTTTTTCGCCGCCGCCATGAAGAGCTCCTGCTTCGGCGAGCCCAGGCACACCAGGATGAGCGCCGCGCCGGAGGAGGCGATGTCCGCCACCACGGGGGCGGGATCGGAGAAGTATCCGTCCCGGCAGCCGGCGACGGCGACGGCGGGATAGCGGCGTGTGATGGCCTGCCCGGCCCGCTCCGCCACGCCGGGCTTTCCGCCCAGCAGATATACGGGCCCCGCGAAACGCTCCAGCAGGGCCAGCAGGGTGTCATAGCCCGCCGCCCTCCCGGGCAGCGGATCGCCCAGCGTACGGGCGGCCCAGACGATGCCCGCGCCGTCGGCCAGGGTCATGTCCGCCCCGGCAATGGCGCTGCGCAGCGCCGCATCCTTCCGGCACAGCCAGAGGATCTCCGGGTTGGGGGTGCACAGGTAGGCGCTCCGGGACGCGGCCGTGAGGGCCAGCGCCCGGTCTGCCGCCTCCGGCACGGTCAGAGCGTCGAACCGCACGCCCAGGACCTGGGGCCTCATAGCTGGGAGAACACCTGGCCGATGTTGCCCCGGACGATCAGATCCGCCTCGCCGTCCCGGGGGGTCGCGCCCCGGTTCACCAGAACGAGCTTGTGGCCCTGGTAGTAGTTGATGAGTCCCGCCGCGGGGTACACCGCCAGGCTGGTGCCGCCGATGATGAGCATATCCGCGCTGCGGATGTGCATCACGCTCCGCTGGAGGATGTCCTGGTCCAGGGCCTCCTCATACAGCACCACGTCCGGCCGGACGATGCCGCCGCAGTCGCAGCGGGGCACGCCCTCGCCGTCGTTGATGAAGCTGACCGGATAGGGCTTGCGGCACCGGGCGCAGTAGCAGCGCAGGGTGGAGCCGTGCAGCTCCAGCACCTCCTTGCTGCCGGCGGCCTGGTGCAGCCCGTCGATGTTCTGGGTGATGACCGCCTTCAGCTTTCCCTCCCGCTCCCACTGGGCCAGCTTCAGGTGGGCGGCGTTGGGCTTGGCGCCCTTCACCACCAGCTTCGCCCGGTAGAAGCGGTAAAACTCCGCCGGATCGTGCTCGAAGAAGCTGTGGGAGATGATGGTCTCGGGGGGATAGGCCCACTGCTGGTTGTACAGCCCGTCCACGCTGCGGAAGTCCGGGATGCCGCTCTCCGTGGACACGCCGGCCCCGCCGAAAAAGACGATATCGTCGCTCTCCGCCACCCAGCGGCGCAGGGTCTCTATGGCCTGGTCCATGGCTCGCGCCTCCCTCTGTAGGTTTCCCATAATTTGGGGTCCCTAAATCAATTCATTATATAATACGCGGGCCTGATTTTCAATAAAAAACAGGAAGGGCGGGGGAAAAACCCGCCACAAACGGCAAAACGGCGATATAATTCGCGAAACGGCAAACATTTTTGTGGCAATATCGCAAGGACTGTGGTATAATTATGTAAATCAACGGCCACCTGCCGCGTCAAAGAAGATCAGGAGGACAAACACATGAAATGTCCCTATTGCGGATACAGCGAGAGCAAGGTCATCGACTCCCGTCCGGCGGATGAGGGGAGCACCATCCGCCGCCGGAGAGAGTGCCTGATGTGCGCCAAGCGGTTCACCACCTATGAGAAGGTGGAGCGCATGCCCCTGGTGGTGGTCAAGCGGGACGGCAGCCGCCAGACCTTCGACAAGGTCAAGCTCATCAACTCCATGGTCCGGGCCTGCGAGAAGCGGACCGTGCCCCTGGACAAGATCGAGTCCATCGCCGACGGCATCGAGACGGAGCTGCAGAGCGCTTTGGAGCGGGAGGTCACCACCGCCGAGATCGGCGATATGGTGATGGAGCAGCTGAAGAACGTGGACGAGGTGTCCTACGTCCGCTTCGCCAGCGTCTACCGCCAGTTCAAGGACATCAATACCTTCATGGAGGAGCTGACCAAGCTCCTGGGGGACAAGACGAAAAACACCTGACCGTCAGCGTTCCTTGGGCGAGAGGAATATGCCCCCGGCCGTATCCACGGTCATCAGATACACATCCTTCGCCGAGGACATGTCCCGGGCGCGCAGCTGCTTTTCCAGCCACCGCGTATCCAGGCCCAGCAGCTTCAGGTTCTCGCCCATGACGCGGCCGTCGTTGATCACGATCATGGGGTAGCCCGTGTCCTCGGCTGAAAGCCCCATCTGCCCGGCGGTGACGGGCCGGTCCGCCGGGTCCATGATCACGTTCAGCTGCCCGTCCGTCTCCAGGATGGCGTACTGGACCTGGTTCAGATCCAGCGCCCCCTGGCTGCGCAGCGCCTCCGCCAGCTCGTCCGGCGTGAAGCGGTTTTTCCGCATCTGCCGCTGGTCGATGCGGCCGTGGACGATGAGCAGGGAGGGCTTGCCCGCCAAAAGGGTGCGCAGGCGCACGCTCCTGGCCATGATGAGGCTCATCGCCAGCTCCAGCGCGAACAGCACGAACACCGGCACGATGCCGCAGGAAAGCGGCCTGTCCGGATCTGCCATGGGCGCGGAGGCCACCTCGGAGATCAGGATGGTCACCACCAGCTCCGACGGCTCCAGCTGTCCCAGCTGCCGCTTGCCCATCAGACGCATAAACAGGATGAGCAGCGCATACATGATCACTGAATTCAATACGATCTTACTCAGCATGGCATTAGTATGCCGTCTCTGATCCGCCTTATGAGCGGAACGTCTTTAGCAAGGAGAAACACATCGCCATGGGAAAATATTTCGGAACGGACGGCTTCCGCGGCGAGGCCAACGTGGCCCTTGACCCCGTCCACGCCTTTCAGATCGGCCGGTACCTGGGCTGGTATTACGGCCAGGATCACAAGGCCAAGGTGGTCATCGGCAAGGATACCCGCCGCAGCAGCTATATGTACGAAAACGCCCTGGCCGCGGGACTGGTGTCCTCCGGCGCGGACGCCTATCTGCTGCACGTGACCACCACCCCCTGCGTGGCCTATATCACCCGCAGCGAGGGCTTTGACTGCGGGGTGATGATCTCCGCCAGCCACAACCCCTATTACGACAACGGCATCAAGCTGCTCAACGGCAACGGCGAGAAGATGGACGACGCCCTCCAGGACGCCATCGAGGACTACATCGACGGCCGGACCGGGGAGCTGCCCTACGCCGTCAGGGACCGGATCGGCTGCACCGTGGACTTCTATTCCGGCCGCAACCGCTACATAGGGCGCCTGGCCAGCATCGCCGACTGCCCCTTCGAGAACCGCACGGTGGCGCTGGACTGCGCCAACGGCAGCACCTGGATGATCGCCCGCAGCGTGTTCACCGCCCTGGGGGCCAAGGTGCAGGTCATCAACGACCGGCCCGACGGCACCAACATCAACGACCACTGCGGCTCCACCCACATCGAGCAGCTCCAGGAGCTGGTCCGCCAGGGCCAGGTGGACTGCGGCTTCGCCTTTGACGGCGACGGGGACCGGTGCCTGGCGGTGGACGAGCGGGGCGCGGTGGTCAACGGCGACAAGATCATGTACATCTGCGCCAAGCACATGCGGGACAACGGCCAGCTGCCGGACAACACCGTGGTCACCACGGTCATGTCCAACCTGGGGCTGTACAAGGCCCTGGACGAGATCGGCATCGGCTACGAGAAGACCGCCGTGGGCGACCGGTACGTGTATGAGAACATGAAGGAGAAGGGCCACCTGATCGGCGGCGAGCAGTCCGGCCACATCATTTTCCGCAAGTATGCCCGCTCCGGTGACGGGCTCATCACCGCCATCATGCTCATGCGGGTGATGATCCAGACCAACCTGCCCCTGTCCGCTCTGGCCGCGCCGGTGAAGACCTATCCCCAGGTGCTGAAAAACGTGGTGGTCACCGATAAGCAGGCCGCTCTGGCCGACCCGGTGGTACAGCAGGCCGTGGCCGCGGCGGAGGCGGAGCTGGGGGACAATGGCCGGGTGCTGCTCAGGAAGAGCGGCACGGAGCCGGTGCTGCGGGTGATGGCCGAGGCGGCCACGCCGGAGCAGTGCGAGCAGAGCGTGGACGCCATCATCGCCGCCATGGAAAAGCAGGGCCTGCTGGTGGAGGTGCGCAAGTGATCAAAACGGCGGAGCTTTTCGACCTGACCCATACCGCGGCGCGGCCGCTGCTGGAAAAAGCGGAGTACCCCTGGCAGGCGCTGGCGGATATCGGCGGCTTCATCCTGGCTTTGGGCAAGACCCTCTCCCCGGAGGAATACGACCACCCGGCGGAGGACGTGTGGATCGCCAGGAGCGCGAAGATCTATCCCAACAACTACATCGCCGGGCCCTGCATCATCGGTCCGGGGACCGAGGTCCGGCCCGGTGCCTTCATCCGGGGCAGCGCCCTGGTGGGGGAGCAGTGCGTGGTGGGCAACTCCACGGAGCTGAAAAACGTGATCCTGTTCGATGGCGTCCAGGTGCCCCACTATAACTACGTGGGCGACTCCATCCTGGGCTGGAAGGCCCACATGGGGGCCGGGAGCATCACCTCCAACGTCAGGAGCGACAAGGCCCTCGTGGTCATCCACAACGGCCGGGAGGATATCCCCACCGGGCGGAAAAAGGTGGGCGCCATGCTGGGCGACCGGGTGGAGGTGGGCTGCAACAGCGTGCTCAACCCCGGCACCGTGATCGGCCGGGACAGCAGCGTCTATCCCCTGTCCTCGGTGCGGGGCGTGGTGCCGGAAAATTCCATCTTCAAGGCGCAAAATAATATCGTGCCAAGATCGCTTGTATGAATACGCGAAAACGGGCTGCCGCAGGGCAGCCCGTTTTTTTTCAGTTGCTTCCGTTCAGATTCACCGCCGGAGACTGGGGCATGTTCAGATTCTGGATGGCGGAGCGGTAATCCTCCGCCGCGTCGATGCTGTCGGGCGGGAAGAACTCCTCCACGGGAAATCTGATCCGACTGAAGAGGGTGCAGGGGTCGTCCTCCGAGCCGGAGACGCAGTCCTTGTCGGGCAGGCAGTAGTCGTATACCGGCACCACCAGCTGGCTGTCCCGCTCCAGGCGGATGATGGAGAACTGGCCCAGGGTGGCCAGCAGCAGCCGGGAGCCGTCGGTGAGCACCAGATCCTCCCCGAAGTGGGCCAGGATGGCCGCCGGGATGGCGTTCACATCCGCCATCAGGCCGGTGGGGCAGGCGTCCACCACCTTCATGTTCAGGGCGATGGGGTCCACGCACTCCACCACGGCGATGGGCTGGGTGTAGCTGTCGGCAAAGGCGCCATCGGAGGAGAACACCTTGGCTGAGCCCTCGCTGCCGAAGAGCATGACCCGCTTGTTGAACACGCACAGGCCGTTCACCGGGTTCTCGCCCGGGAAGGTGGTGCCGCTGACCTCATAAAAATAGGTCACGTCCACGGTGTAGTAGCCCCGGTTGAAGCTGATCTCGTCCACGTCCACGTCCGCGAACAGCAGCGTGGCCCCGGTGGGCCGCACGCTGAAGGCGCTCTCTATGTATGGCTGGGACGTGTCGCATAATTAAAGATACAGGCTCGATACAGACGCTGAGGCCCCGCTCACCGTCCGGGCCGCAGCCGGGTGTTACCGGTATCAGTGCCTCATGGCGTCCCCATTAGCCGCCGGCGCTCTGGTCCGGCGGGGCAGGGAATCCCTCCGCGCCCTGGATGCCGGCCTGGCGGATGCGGTACTCGTCCATCATCTGTACGCAGCCGGCCACATCCGTCTGCCCCAGGAGCAGGCTCTTCAGCGCGCTCGCCACATCCTCGGCGCTGTAGCCGACGATCTTGGACGCGGCGGTGGACACCCGCTCGTTGGCCTCGATGGATACGCTGGCGTCCGTCACCATCTGGGACTGGATGTTGGTGGTCTGGCCCTTAAAGCAGTTCACCGTGGATATGCCGTCGAAGGCCTTGTTATAGTGCTCCGGCGCGGCGCAGAAGGCCAGGAAATCCAGCGCCTGCTCCAGGTGGGCGCTGTTTTTGTTGACCATCATCATATTCAGGTTGCCGCCCTCATAGGTGCCGCCGTCCACCGTGTCCATGAATACCGGCATCAGAGCGAAATCCTCCTTGGCATATGCGCCATCCGCCGCGAAGTCCGTATAAAACCAGGTGTCCCAGATGAAGGTCATGACCGCGCCGCCGGAGCTCATGACCGGACCGATCTCGTCCCAGCCGATGCTCATGTAATCCCGGCCGAACCATCCCTTTTCCGCCGCGTCCGCGATCCACTGGACCATATCCGTCACGGCGGGGATGTCGGCGTAGGTGATCTCGTTTTTGTTCAGCCGCTCCAGCAGCGCCGGATCGTCGGCGAAGATGGGGTCCATGGCGAACTGGAACATCCACGTACAGCCGTCGGCAGGCCAGCAAATGGGCGTATAGCCGATGTCGGTCAGCGTCTGGCACAGCATATCGAACTCAGCCTGGGTGGTGGCGGGCCTCATGCCCAGGCTGTCCAGGATGGTCTTGTTGTAGTAGCAGCCGGAGACGGAGTTTTCCCAGAAGGGCAGGCCCATGACGTTCCCGTCCGTATCCTCGCAGTAGGCAAGGGCGCTGTCCGTCAGGTCGGAGACCCAGCTCTCGTCGTTGAGATAATAGAAGTTTTCATCCGCGTCAAAGCGGTCCAGGTCCGCGTTGTGAAAGTGCAGGAACACATCCGGCGCATCGCCGTTCGCGAAGTCCCGCTCGGCGCTGGTCTCGTACTCGGCGTCCTCGTAGGCGATGACGCGCAGCTCGTTGCCGGTGGCCTGCTCATACTGCTCCAGGATGCTGGTCATATAGCTTTTGTTCAGGTCGCTCTTTTTGCCCATGACGGACAGCGTGGCGCCGTCCTGGTCAGACGGCCCGCTGCAGGCCGTAAGAAGCAGCGCCGCCGCGAGGGCTGGCAGCCAGGCCATAAAGCGCCTTGCATTCATGTTGCGTCTCCTCCCTCTCTCGGAGGCGTCCTGTTCAGCAGCCGGCCCACCAGCTCACGAACGGCCTCCATATCCACGGGCTTTCCCAGGTGCCCGTCCATGCCGGCGTCCAGGGCGTTGCGCACGTCCTCGGCGAAGGTGTTGGCAGTCATGGCCACGATGGGGATGGTCCGGGCCTCGGGATGGCCGCAGGCGCGTATCTCCCGGGTGGCCTCGTAGCCATTCATCACCGGCATCTGCACGTCCATCAGGATCATATCGTAGTGGCCGGGCTCCGACGCGGCGAACATATCCACGGCCTGCCGGCCGTTCACCGCCACCTCGCAGCCGGCGCCTTCCATGGCCAGAAGCTCCGTGAGGATCTCCGCGTTCATCTCGTTGTCCTCCGCCACCAGGAACAGCCGTCCGCTCATCACGCCCGGCGCCGGGCCCTCCGCAGGCGCGTCATGGCGCTCGCTCTGCTCGGCGAACAGCGGCTTGATGGCCTGCATGAAGGTGGAGGCGAAGAAGGGCTTGGGCACGAAGGCGTTGATGCCGGCCCGGCGCGCCTCCTCCTCGATCTCGGCCCAGTCGTAGCTGGTCAGCACCAGGATGGGCACGCTCTCGCCCACACGCTGCCGGATCATACGGGCGGCCTCCACGCCGTCGACGCCCGGCATTTTCCAGTCCAGTAGGATGACGTGGTAATCCTCGCCCCGGCTGTGGGCCGCCACGGCCGACTCCACGGCGGCGGCCCCGTCCGTCACGAAGGACACGTCCACGCCGGCGTCCCCCATGATCTTCCGCACGTCCAGGCAGATGTCCTCCTCGTCGTCGGCCACCAGCATGCGGCCGATCCGCTGGCGGAACCAGTCCTCCGATCCATCCTGCTCCGGCAGCACAAAGCTCAGCTCCACCGTGAAGGTGCTGCCCTGGCCCGGCTGGCTCTCCACCTGGATGATGCCGCCCATCAGATCCACCAGGTTTTTCGTGATGGCCATGCCCAGGCCCGTGCCCTGGATCTTGTTGGTGACGGAACTGATCTCCCGGCTGAAGGGATCGAAGACCGTTTTTTGGAAATCTTCGCTCATGCCGATGCCGTTGTCCCGCACGGTGAACCGCAGCTTCACATACTGGGGCGCGGCGGCGGGCAGCTCGCTGACCACAAAATCGATCTTGCCGCCTTCCGGCGTGTATTTGATGGCGTTGGACAGCAGATTGATCAGGATCTGGTTCAGGCGCAGCTTGTCGCCCATGATCTGCTCCGGGGGCGCGCCCTGGACATGGGTGGTGAGGCTCTGCTCCTTCGCCTTGGCCTGGGGCAGCAGGATGATATTCAGCTCGTCCAGCAGCTCCGGCAGGCTGAACCGGTCCACGTTGAGGCTGGTCTTGCCGCTCTCGATCTTCGACATGTCCAGCACGTCGTTGATCAGGCTCAGAAGATGATGGCTGGACGCGGTGATCTTGCGGGTATATTCCCGGACCTTTTCGGGGTCGCCCGCGTCCTTTTCCAGCAGCACCGAGAAGCCCACGATGGCGTTCATGGGCGTGCGGATGTCGTGGCTCATGTTGGACAGGAAGTTGCTCTTGGCCTCGTTGGCGCTCTGGGCGGCGTCCAGCGCCTCCTGGAGCTTCTGGTTCATCTGCTGCTCGACCGTCCGGTCCGACAGCACGATGATGTATTTCTCCACTTCCTGGATGCTCATATGATACACCGTCATCCTGTACCAGCGCCGCTCGCCGGTGGACTGGTGCATATACTCGCACTCCCAGTACTTGTTGCCGTTGAGGGGGATGGCCGCCAGCTCGTCTTTGGGGATGACGACATTATAATTGACGGCGCATTTTTCCATGACCCGGATATTCTTCCTGGCCTCCTCCACCGGGATGCCCAGCAGCCGCTGGATGTTGGGGCTGATGTAGTCCACCCGATGGTTCGCCGCGTTCAGCATCAGGAAGATATCGTCCACGCTGCTTGAGAGCACGTCGAACATCCGCTCCCGGTACCGCAGCTCCATCCGGTCCATGCGGGACCGCTGGCGGGTGCGCAGGATGATGGGGGCGACGGCCATGGCGCCGATCAGCAGGAAGATGACCGCCAGCACACCGATGGTGGTCTGCTGCACCGACAGAAAGCCGGCGCTGACGGCGCTCTCGGGCACCACGCTCAGCAGGATATAGTCCTGATAGCCCACGGGCTGATACAGGATGCAGTGGCTGACGTCGCCGAGCTTGCACTGAACGAGGCCGGAGACGCTGCCGCGCCAGTCGCTCTGCATCTTCTCGAAGCCCGCCGCATCCATATCGGATACGGCTTTCAGGTACGTAAGGTAATTGCCGAACACACTGCCGCCGGTCTGGGTGGACAGCAGCACGCTGCCGTCATTGTGGATCACAAAGCACTTGGCCTGCCCGGAAAAGGCGTCCACCTCCAGGGAGGCGGCCAGGTCCGCGTTGGTATAGCTCACGGCGATGGCGTCAAAGCTGAAATCCTTATATGTTCCGGGCCGCGCCGGGGCGGCGAACACGGTGACCTCCTTGCCGCCGGGCAGCGTCTGGCCAGTCATGATGGGCTCCTGCCGGTCGATGAGCAGGTCCCAGGCCTCCCCCAGATCCATGGAGCTCTTCTCCCCGGAGGGCGTCATGCAGGAACCGTCATGGGACAGGAAGTAAAACTCCGAAAAGCCCCAGTAATCCTTTTTGTCCGCGATGAATTCGCCGATGGCGGCGCCGTCCGTCTCCTCCGCCAGGGCAAAGCAGTCGTCGCAGCTGTCCAAAAGGCCCCAGTTCTGCTCCACGAATATGCCAAAGGAGCGATTCACCTGGCCGTATATCTCTTCCAGGTGGCCCGTGCTGTCCTCATAGATCCGCTGAGAAATGAAGTCAAAATAGACGACCCCTATCACGATCACGGCGGCGCCGACGATGGCCATGAGGATCAGCGGCAAGAATTTTCTGAACCTTTTCATAGGAAGGCTGTTGCTCCTTCGCTTTATAAGGATTGAGCATAATATACCAATTTTACTATAATCAAAGTATATTCTACCATATGAGGCATGGAAAATCAATCGCCTTTGGGCCCGCTGTTAAAGATGCCGGGCGCGCTCCCGGCTTGCGCCGAAACTGAGCGACATGGCATAACAGACGCTCCGCGCTGTTATACCAAAAAGATGCCAGTCGCGCTCCCGGCTTGCGCCGAAACCGCGCGACATGGCATATCCGCCCATGACGACGAATATGAATGGGGTGACCTGGACACACCGTTCCGGGATCATGAAAAGCCGCCCGGAGAAGCGCTGAGGGGCAGGTATGGCGGCAGGATTGGAAGGAGCGGGAAAAGCAGTACACCGGCATGGACAAGGCTTTTTACGCAGTCGGGGAAGATGGACGGGAGTATTTCCACATGGGAAAGACCCGCATCAAGATCACGGAGCACTTCCCGGAGAAGGGCAGGACCATGGGCGAGCTCATCGAGGAGCTGATCCTCTATGCCGCCCGTCAGGACGAGAGGGCAGACGATATACATATGGGAGGCCCTTTTTGAAACGGCCGAACGACGCGGCGCTCTATATGAGGTTGAGCGTGGACGACGAGAACTATGGGGACAGCGTGAGCATCGAGACCCAGCGGACGATCCTTCAGACGTATGCCAAGGAAAACGGTTTTGCCGTCTACGGCGAGTATGTGGACGACGGATGGAGCGGGACCGATTTCGAGCGCCCGGCCTTCCGGCGCATGATGGCGGATGTGGATGCGGGCAGGGTCGGCTGCATCATAACAAAGGACCTGTCCCGCTTTGGGCGCGAGCACGTGATGATGGACTATTACCTGGAATTCGTGTTCCCGGCCAAGCGGGTCCGCTATATCGCCGTCACGGACAACGAGGACACGGAAAAGGGCCTGAGCGACTTTGTGCCGTTCAAAAACCTGTTCAACGAGTGGCTGGCCAAGGACACCAGCCGGAAGGTGAAAGCGGCCTATAAGGCGAAATTCGCGGCGGGCGAACACCTTTGCGCCTGTGCGCCGCTGGGCTATATAAAAGACCCGGAACACCCGAACAGGCTGCTTATTGACGACCAGACCCGGTGGATCGTGGAGCGTATCTTCGAGCTGGCGGCACGTGGGACAGGCCCGGCAAAGATCGTAAAGATCCTGACGGAGGAAAAGGTCCCGACGCCAAGCTGGATACACTATCAGAGGGAGGGCCTGTTTGCCAATATCCACGGGCATGACCCCGGCAAGAAAGCGTATTTATGGACCAACGCCTACGTCACGAATATCCTCACGAACGAGACGTATATCGGCAGCAGCGTCCACAACCGGGAGCACAGGGTCTCCTACAAGAATAAGAAGCGCATCCGCACGCCCCGGGAGGAATGGCTTGTCGTGGAGCACACCCACGAGGGGATCATCAGCCCGGAGCTGTTCGAGCAAGTCCAAAAGCAGGTATCCGCCCGCCGCCGGAACACGAAGGACCACACGTTTCAGCTCTTTTCCGGCCTTCTGCGGTGCGGCGGCTGCGGCAGGTCGCTGAGCTACGGGACGAACAGGGGCAAAAAAAGCTCCTTTGCCTACTATGCCTGTTCCGGCTACCGGCAGTATGGCCCAAAGCGCGCCGGCTGCACACAGCATTACATACGCTACGATGTGCTCTACGCCTATGTCCTGGCCCGGCTCCAGGAATGGTCCGCGCTGGCGCAGATGGATGAAAGCCGCCTGCTGCAAAGGATGCTGAACGCCAGCGACCGGGAGCGGTCCGCAGCCGCCCGGAAGCAGGGAACGGAACTTGCGAGGGCGGAAAAGCGCCAGGGAGAGCTGGACCGCTTGGTCACCAGGCTATACGAGGATTGGGCGGCAGGGAAGATCACGGAGCGGAACTTTGACCTTCTCTCGGAAAAGTACCAGACGGAGCAGGCTCAGGTGGAGGAGCAGATCGGGCGGCTGCAAGCGGAAGCGAACGAAGAGCGGGAGACAGTGGACAACGCGAAAAAATGGATCCCGCTCATCAAGCAGTACGCAAACCCCGCCGCATTGACCGCCGAGATGCTCAACGCTCTCATCGAAAAGATCGTGGTCCATGAGGCGGTGAAAGCGCCTGACGGCAGCCGGGAGCAGGAGATCGAGATCTATTACCGCTTTGCGGGCGACCCGGACGGATGAAAATGTATCTTTAAGTATGCGTCACGGAGCTGGCGGTTGGGTACACCCGCAGATCCTCCACACAGTCCTTGTCGCGGCAGCTGTCGTATATCTTCCTTGTATGGATGCACACGGCTTCGGTGCATTCCTGGCTGTCCGCCATGCTGATACCTCCTATCCATAGTCGCCGGGCCTGCCCGGCGGTTTCAGTACAGTCTATGCCCGGGACGGGGAGTTGTGAAGTTTTCCTGTACGCGGCGGCAAAAATGTGCTATAATAGCCGCAAAGCGGCTATTATACATGATCTCAGGCGGTTTTGCTCCCGGCTTCGCCGGAACCGCAAAACATGCCCCATGATAACATCCCGCCTGCGGCGTTATGCTATCATGAAGAAAACAGAGGGGAGGGGAGCGCCGTGGAGCACCTGGGATTCATCCGGGATGAGCTGGACATCAAGATCCTGATCCTATATATTCTGGAGAGACTGCCGCGGCCGGTGGAGCCGGTGACGCTGTCCGATCTGGCGCTGTTCGACGGGGGCTTCACCTGGTTCGATTACACCGACTGCCTGGGGGAGCTCATCAAGACCGGCCACGTGGAGGAGAAAAACGGCAAGTACGCCATCACGGACAAGGGCCGCCGGAACGTGGACACCGTCTCCTCCAGCCTGCCCTATACCGTCCGGGCCAAGGCGGAGCGGCTGACCGCGCCTGTGGCGGCGGCCATGCGCCGGGCCAGCATGATCGAGACGGACATCGAGAAGGGCGCCCGGGGCGGCAAGAGCGTGAGCATGCGCCTGTCCGACGGGGTGGGGGAGGTCATCTCCATGCGCCTGGCGGTGCCGGACGAGGAGCAGGCGAAGGCCATCGAAAAGCGCTTCCGCGCCGACGCCGAGGAGCTCTACAACGCCATATTGCAGCTGCTCCTGGAGCAGTGACAGCACAGGATATAAGATCGGGCGCGTCCCTGGAAAGGGGCGCGCCCGACAGTCTATGTCCGGTTCATTTTTTCAGCTCGTCCAGCAGTGCGTTCACGTCCACCGGCTTGGCCAAAAAGCCGTCCATGCCGCTGGCGGCGGCGTGGGAGCGGTCCTCGGCCGTGCAGTTGGCGCTGCAGGCGATGATCCGCACTGACCCGGCGTCCGGCCGGTCCAGAGCGCGGATGGCGGCCGCGGCGGCGAAGCCGTCCATGTTGGGCATCAGCAGGTCCATGAGGATCACGCCGTACTGTCCCGGCGCGGAGGAGAGGAAGGCGTCCAGCGCCTTCTGGCCGTCGGCGGCCAGAACGGCCTCGTAGCCGGCGTCCTCCAGCAGCTCCATCATGATCTCGCCGTTGAGCTCGTTGTCCTCGGCCACCAGCACCCGGGGCGTGGCCGGCCCGTGCATCTCCGCCGCTGGCGTCCCCTCCGGGGCGGCGCAGGGGGCTGCCGGGAAGGAGAAGGTGAACTGGCTGCCCTTGTCCTGCTCGCTGGTGAAGGTCAGATCTCCGTCCATCAGCTTCGCCAGCCGGTGGCAGATGGACAGCCCCAGACCCACGCCCTGATCGCCGCTGGACACGGTGTCCTGCTCCCGGGAGAAGGCCTCGAAGATGCTCTCCCGGAAGGACTGGCTCATGCCCCGGCCGGTATCGGTCACCTGGATGTGGGTGACCACCGCGCCGTCGTGGATCGGGTCCTGCCAGGCGGACAGGGTGACGGAGCCGCCCTCGGGGGTGAACTTCTGGGCGTTGTCCAACAGGTTCAGCAGCACCTGTTGCACCCGCACGCCGTCCGTGGTCAGCCAGGGCTCGGCGAGCCGGACGTCCAGGGAGAAGTCCAGATGCTTCTCCGCCATGCCGCTGTGCACGATGGCCTCCACCGTGGCCAGCAGCTGGGCCATGTCCGTGGGCTTGGCGTCCAGGGCCATATCGCCCTTGCTGAGCATGGACATGTCCAGGATATCGCTGACCAGGCTCAGCAGATACCGGGCCGTGGAGGTGGACTGATCCAGATACCGGGACAGCTGCTCCGGCTCGTGGAGCCGGCGGCCCATGAGGTAGTTCAGGCCGATCAGCCCGTTCAGAGGCGTGCGGATCTCGTGGCTCATGGTGGATAAAAACTGGCTTTTCGCCCTGGCGTCGGCCTGGGCCTTCACGGAGCGGATGTGCTGGCGGTACAGTTGCAGCAGCAGCGCCGCGATCAGCATCAGGGATATGGCCAGCACCGTGAAGGCGTACCGGTACCGGTACAGGACGTCCGCCATGTTGTAGGTATAGCGGTTCTCTATGACCGCCTGGATGATATAGCTGCCGGTCAGGTCCTCGGGTATGGCGGCGATGGCCTTGTTGAGGATGGAGATGAGGGTGTAGCCGTCGTCGCCCACCGGCTCACCGTTGGCGTCGAAGGGGACCACCGCCGAGAAGCTCAGCTGATCGTCCAGGCCCATCACCGGGATCACCTTCAGGTCCTCATACAGGGGTTTCGTGAGCCAGTACTCCACCACGTATTGGTTGAGGATCATCAGATCCGCCTTGCCGGCGCGCAGAGCGTCGAAGCAGGCGGTGATGGTGTCGTAGTCCTCCAGGGTGAAGTTGGGGTAGGTGGCGGCCAGCACCTGGCGCAGGGTCTGGGAGCCGCTGGACACCGCCACGGTGAGATTGGCCTCATAGGAGTAGTCCAGGTCCTCCCGGGCCACGATCACCTTCCGGCCGGTGAAGTAGGGCTCGCTGACGAGGATGCCCCGGGCGCCCTGGTTGGCCTTGTTGTACTCCACGCTGGTGACCAGGTCCAGTTGCTGCTCCATCAGGTAGTCGTAGGTCACCGGCCCGGAGGGCAGGGGCACGTATTCAAATGTCAGCCCCGTCACCCGCTGGATGCGGTCGAAGATATACCGGGAGATCCCGGCCAGGGTGCCGTCCGGCCCGGTGAAGGACACCGGCGTCCGGTCCTGGACGTAGCCCACCCGGAGTGTGCCGGCGCTGTCCAGATAGGCCTGCTCCTCCTCGGTGAGGTCCAGCTCGTCTGCCTTCGGTGCGGCCTGGGCGGTGCCGGCCGCGCCCAGTACCAGCGCGGCGGCCGCGATGAGCGCCAGGACGGCGCCTTTGATTCTCCGAAGCGTCATATGTATGCCTTTCGCATCTCCCCGGTCCGCGCGGTCAGCCGCCGGGACCTGTCGTCTTCCGTGGATCGGTATCCTATACATAGCGATTATACGAGCGGGAAAAAGGGCTGTCAAGAACGAATCATGCGGCCTGAAGGGCCGCTCATGCCGGCTGACGGCGCAAGTTATTAGAGGGTTTAATAATAAATTAATGATCGCGCTGGAAAAATTCCTTGTCAGGCCCCGGGATCGGGAGTATAATACAGGCAATGCCTGCATCTGCGGCAGATGGGGGATCGTCATGGGGAATATCACACTGGTGGTCCTGGCTGCGGGGATCGGTTCCCGCTACGGCGCCAGCGTCAAACAACTGGAAAGGGTGGGCCCATCGGGGGAGATCATCATGGATTACTCCATCCATGACGCGCTCCGTGCGGGCTTCGACCGGGTGATATGCATCGTCCGGCGGGACATCTTCGGCGATTTCATGGATGTGATCGGCAGCCGGATGGAGCGGAAGCTCCGGTCCCTGGGCGTGCGGTGGGACTATGCCTTCCAAAGCACGGAGGACCTTCCGGCCGGCCGGACCAGGCCCTGGGGGACCGGGGAGGCGATCCTGACCTGCAAGGAGCTGTTGGACGGGCCCTTCGCGGTGATCAACGCCGACGACTATTACGGCCAGGACGCCATGGAGAAGGCATACTCCTTCCTGGCGTCCCACCGCCCGGAGGAGGACGCCCGCTACGGCATGGTGGGTTTCGTGCTGAAGAACACCCTCTCGAAGGAGGGGGGCGTGACCCGGGGGATATGCGCCACCGACGGAGCGGGCCATCTGACGGACGTGAAGGAGACCCGGAACATCGTCCGGACCCCGGACGGCGCCGCCGTACGCACGCCGGAGGGCCTGCTGCTGCCCCTGGACGGGGACAGCCTGGTCTCCATGAACCTGTGGATGCTCACGCCCCAGTTCGCCCAGCGGCTGGAGGAGGGCTTCCGCCTGTTCCGGGAAGGACTGAAGGACCCGATGAAGGAGGAGTATCTGCTGCCGGAGATCATCGGGCGGATGGTCCGGGCCGGCGAGGCCACGGTGGACGTGCTGCCCACCGACGGCCAGTGGTACGGCATCACCTATCAGGCCGACCGGCGGCCGGTGGCCGAGGCAATCCGGGCCATGGTGGAGGCGGGGACCTATCAGGAGGATCTGTACGCCGACCTCTGATGCGGGACCGGCGGGAAAATATGATAAGAGCGCGGATCGCGTCCGCCCGGAGAGGGCGGACGCGATCATTTTATGGGTTCATATGTAGGACGCCAGGACCCGGTCCACGGCCGCGGGGTCCACGTCCCGAAGGGCCAGCAGCGGAGCGGGGTCCGTGTCGTATGGGCCCAGGGCCTTCTCGAACCAGGCCACGTCGTGCCAAGCGCCGTTTTTGTATCCCGCCCGGGGGGAGACGCCGATGCGGGCAAAGCCCATGGCCTCGTGCAGCGCCTCGCTGGCGGGGTTGGGCACGGTGACGCAGCCGATGGCGGTCTTGACGTTCTGCAGCGCCAGCAGGCCCATCAGTAGCCCGTACAGCCGCCGGCCATAGCCCCTGCCGGTATAGTCCCGCGCCAGATACACGCTCAGCTCCGCGCTCCAGTCGTAGGCCGCCCGCTCCCGGATGCGGTGGGCGTAGGCGTAGCCGGCGATGCGGCCGCCGACCTCCAGCGCCAGATAGGGATAGACCTGCCGGATGTCCCGGATGCGGGCGGCGAACGCCTCCGCCGTGGGCAGCTCGGTCTCAAAGGTGATGGACGTGTCGATATACTGGCCGTAGACCGCCAGCAGTCCCGCCGCGTCCTGCTCGTTGGCAAACCGTATGTTCATGGGGGCCTCCTCCGCGCGCGGCCATCGGTGTCTCGTCCGAGCAGCTGCCCCCATGATACTCCCACGGCGCGCGGTTTTCAATATTTTTCCTTGCTCTTGAAGATGGAGGCCACCAGGATGCCGAAGAAAATGGCGGCGCACACGCCTCCCGCCGCGGCGGTGAAGCCGCCGGTGAAAGCCCCGATGACGCCATGCTGGGCCACCGCCTCCCGCACGCCCTTGGCCAGCAGGTTCCCGAACCCGGTCAGGGGCACCGTGGCCCCGGCCCCGGCCCAGTCCGCCAGGGGCTGATAGAGCCCCAGGGCCCCCAGGATCACCCCGGCCACCACGTAGCCGGTGAGGATGCGGGCGGGGGTGAGCTTGGTCAGGTCGATGAGCAGCTGCCCGACGAGGCACAGGGCCCCGCCCACCAGAAACGCTTTCAAAAATGCCATCACTGTCTCGTTCATATCATGCCCTCGTATTCTCCAGCGCCACCGCGTGGCAGATGGCGGGGATGCTCTCCCCCTGCTGGTTGGTGGTGGGGCTCATCATGGCCCCGGTGGCGGCGAAGAGCAGCCTGTTCCAGTTGCCCTCCAGCATGCCGTGGAGCAGATGGCCGCAGAGCACCGAGGCCGAGCAGCCGCAGCCGGAGCCGCCGGAATGGGCGTCCTGGCCGTTCACGGCGTAGATGAGCCGGCCGCAGTCCATATACCGCACCCCCAGGTCCACGCCGTCCCGCAAAAAAAGGTCCGCCAGAATGTGGGAGCCCACCACGCCCAGATCGCCGGTGACGATGGCGTCGTAATAGTCCGGACCCCTGCCCGTGTCGGCGAAGTGGGCCTTCAGCGTCTCATAGGCCGCCGGGGCCATGGCCGCGCCCATGTTGTTCATGTCCGTCACCCCCGCGTCGGTGATGACGCCGGTGGTGATGTGGGTCACATAGGGGGCGGGGCCGTCGGCCTTCAATATGAGCGCCCCCGCGCCGGTGACGGTCCACTGGCTGGTGGGCGGCCGCTGATTGCCGTACTGCAGGGGGAAGCGGTACTGCCGCTCCGCGGAGCAGAAGTGGCTGCTGGTGGCCGCCGCGGCCACGTCACAGAAGCCGCCGTCGATCATCATGGCGGCGAGGCTGAGCCCCTCGGCCATGGTGGAGCAGGCCCCGTACAGCCCGAAGTAGGGCACGCCGCACTCCCGCATGGCGTAGGCCGAGCCGGCGCACTGGTTGAGAAGGTCCCCGGAAAAGACGTACTGCACGTCGCTGGGGGAGGTCTTGGCCTTGTCGCAGGCGATGGACCAGCACATCTTCAGCATGGCGCTCTCCGCCTTCTCCCAGCTCTTGGCCCCGAAGCGGGAGTCCTCGCTCAGATAGTCGAAGTACCGGCGCAGCGGGCCCTCGCTCTCTTTTTTGCCGCCCACGCACGCCGCCGCGGCTATGCCCGGCTGCATGGTGAGGTGGACGGTCTGTTTTCCCATACGTTTCGTTTCCATGGTGCCAGTATGCGCCGGATGGGCAAAAACATACGCCGGGAGGCAAAAACCTCCCGGCGATTTTTTATTCCAGCGGCCTGAGGCCGGCAAAGAGCTCGTCGTAGCTCTTCATGCCCTTGCAGCGGCCGAAGGAGAGCTCCTTGTTGCCGCCGAACTGCGCAAGAAAGCACTTTGTCAGCTCCTCCACGGTCACCTCCAGGGTGTGCATGAACTGGGTGTACGCAAAGTCATAGCTGGGTGTGCCCTCCGGGAAATCGGCCGTGATAAGTGATTCCGTCACCTGATCCAGAGGGTAGAGCTTTAGGTGCAGCAGCTCATGGACGATGACCTCCTCCAGATTCTCCTGCTTGGGGTTCCGGCCGTTCAAAAGCAGTACGGCCTTTTTGTCGTCGCAGTCCACCCGGAAATCCCCGGTCTTATGAAACGCCGGGTCGTCCACCAGATCCAAACGCACGTCCCAGCTCTCGGTCAGGCGCAGGATGCTCCGCCATTTGTCAAATATTTCCTGCAATTGCTGTGTGTCCATATTTTCTCCTTACAGATAAACCTCCGTCTCCAAAAATGTCCGGTCCTTCCGGGACTGGCCGCCCAGCTTGGCGACGGCGCCCTTGCCCCTGCCGCGGATGGAGATCACGTCCCCCTCCGCGATGGGCGCATCCACGTGCATACACTGGACATAGTTGAGCGTCACCGCCCCGGCGCGGATGAGCTCCGCCGCCTGGGTGCGGGAGATGCCGAACATGCCGCCGGCCACCGCGTCCAGCCGCAGGCTCTTCACGGTGAAGGTCATCTTCTTCACCTTCCTCTCCGGCGCGGGCACGTCGGCCAGGGGGAGGGGGACGGTCTTCACCGAGACGCGGCCTACCTGCTTCAGCTCGTCCACCAGCAGTCTCTCCACCGTGGGCAGGCAGAAGATATACGCCGTGCTGCCCCGGACCTGAAAGTCCCCGATCCACTCCCGGCGCACCCCCAGGCCCAATGCCGCGCCCATGTAGTCCCGGTGGCTGGGCTCGCCGAAATAGGCGGTGACCTGCAGGGCATGGATGTGGTCGGCGGCGTCGAAGTCCGCCTCCTCCAGCCAGAAGGGGAGGAAGAAGGCGCACTTGCGCTCGCAGACGGGGCCGCCGCCGTCCAGGTGCAGCTTCACGTCTGGCCGGCGCCTGGCCCAGGCGGACACCTCCGCCTGCTCGGCCATGGTGAGAAAGCCGGTGGCGGTGACGAGGCTCTGCCTCTCGCACCGGGCGGAGAGTTCCTCTATGCGTTTTTCCAATTCTTTTTCCATCGTTTTTTATGAAACCTTGTCGCCGATATCGACGATCAGCACGCCCTCCTGATCGAAGGGAAGGCGGCTCTCCAGATGCCCGCCGCGGAAATAAAACGCGCCGCCGTGGTTGTGGGGCGGGTCGATGGGGTTGACCATGAGGACATGCTCTGCCGCCAGGGCCGCCTGGCGGGCGTAGGAGGCGATCTCCTCCCGCTCCCATTCCTCCACGGAGAAGTCCACATAGACGGGCCAGATGAGAAGATGCTCAGTGCGGAACCGCTCCGGATAGTCCCATAGATCGCCGCACAGGGCGGGCATGATCTCCTTGCCCCGCAGCCTGAAGGTCTCCGTCCTGTCGCCTTCTTTATAGTGGCTGTCGGTGTGCCAGTATTCCTTCCAGCCCTGGGAGATGCGCCGGTAATCGTGTACGATCCGGCCGCCGTCGATGGCGATGCAGGAGGAATAGAGGCTGTCCGCCTCCCGCTCGATGCAGCCGGTGATCAGAGCCACGCCATATTCCTCTGTCAGCGCCCGCAGCCGCCGGATCGGCGCGGAATCGAGGGCGAGGGCCACGCCGGCGTCCACGGCGTAATCCCAGCAAAGGCAGTTGAATCCCTGCAGATAGGCCTCGCTGAAGCAGAGCACGTCCGCCTCTCCCCGCACCCGGGCCATGGCCTTTTCGATCTGGGAGAGGTTGAAGGCGATGTCGTTGTCCCGGCAGGCGTAGGACGCCAGCGCTATACGCATAGTGGAGCCTCCTTTGGCTCATGTCCCCCTCGGCGGATTTTGCCCGGCGAAGGGGAGGGGTTCACAGCTTTTTGATCGGGTGGCGGATGACGGTCTTCCACTTCTCCGGAGCGACCTTGCGGGCGTCGGACATGTAGATCTCATGGTGGAGCCTGTCTGCGGAAAAATCGTTCGCGTACCCATTTTGCGCCAGATACGCGTCCATGACGGCCACGGTCGCGGGCTCGTCGTCAAATGCCCCCAGGTGCATGATCTGCACGCACAGGCCCTCCTCCACGGTCAGAAATTCCGCCGGGGAGCAGTCCAGTTTCTTTTTCCTGCTGGCCGTGTCCACGGCCCAGTCGAAGTCCTCTTTCGTGACGAACGCCGGCAGCCGGATGACGGAGATCCAGCGGAACGCGGCCTTGTTGGAATAGTCCACGCCCTCGATGCCGTCCTGCCGCCAGAAGCCCTCCAGGGGCGGCACCACGTACTCATAAAAGCCCTCGATCTTGTGGTCCGTCTTGTAGCTCATCTTCAGGGTGTACGCAACGGCATACAAGACGCCGATCGCCCGCTGATAGGCGCTGCCGGGCTCGTTGGGGTCGCCCTCGCCCCGGACCGCGATATAGTTCGCCCTGGGAACGGTCACGATCTCCGGCTCGTTCTTGGGCATATAAAACTCTCTGTATTCTTTTTTGAAATCGAACATCGAAATACCCCTACAAATCCTTTTATGAAAGCTCGTCGCCGATACCGATGACAAAGGCCATGTTGAAGAAGCCGGCGGCGACGGGGCGCAGCTTCCCGCATCGGGAGGCCAGTTTCTCTTCCATTATGGTCTGCTGTAAACGGAGTTAGGATCGCTTTGCCTTCTGGCGGATGATCAGTTTGACGACGAGGGCTGCGAGCAGAATGGCGGCCGTCGCGGCGCCGTAAAGCAAAATGCTCGTGTACCACGGGGCGGATTGCATGGCGTACAGATCGGGATGCGCCTTGAAATCCCAAAACACGTAAAGGCCGTGCCCGATGAAAACACCGACGAATGCGCCCGTGATTATATTCAGAAGCCGGTTCAGTTTTTTCAGCATGATCCTTGCCTCCCAATGTTGCCTCGCCCGCACCGGACAGCGGCGTGCGGGCCCGTTGCCGATGACTCAGTACTGCGTGCGCTTCACCGCCTGGGCGATCTGGTCCAGGACCCACTCCACCTCGGCCTGGAACTCCCGGGAGGAGGTGCGCAGCACCCCGGCCCGGAAGGCCCCCAGCTGCACCAGCCGGTCGGAGGTGACCACCCGGACGGTCTCGTTTTTGCCGATCTCGTCCACCAGCCGCTCGATGTACAGGTCCGCCGTCTCGCCCTCCCGGGTGTAGGCCACCCGCAGCTTCCCCTGCACCTCCCGGCTGCCGGCGCCGCCAGGGACCTTGTAGGCGTCGAAGACCACCACGAGGTCGCACTTGGTGTAGCCCTGGTAATTGGCCAGCATGTCCAGCAGCCGGTTCCGGGCCAGGTCCAGGCTCCGGGCGGACAGGGCCTTCAGCTCCGGCCAGGCGAAGATCACGTTATAGCCGTCCACGATGATGTGCTCCGGCGTCTTTTTCGCGGCCAGCTCCACGCCGATGGCGCTGTTCACCTGGGGAGCGGAGTACTGCCGCCGGCGGATGGGGCCGAACTCCCGAGTCATGATGGCCTCCAGCTCTGCCTCGTCGATGTCCATCACCTGCCGCGGCCGGGCGGGGGCGTCCTCCGGGGAGGAGGGGCCCTTCAGGCCGCTGTCCAGGTGCATGTAGTCCTTCACCTTGTCCCACTTCACCGTGAAGCCGCCGCCGTGGGCGCAGAACACGCTGTCCGGGGTGTTTTCCAGGTCCGCCTCCGGGTCGTACGCCGCCTCCTGGATGACGGCCTGGGCGTCATGGCAGGGCCGGTAGCCGTCCACATGGCAGGAAAAACGGCCCTTGCCGCCGGTATAGGCCGCCACCTGCGCGGCGTAATCGCCCATCTCCGACACCGGCGCGTGGCCCTCCAGCACCATCCGGTCCCCCTCGGGAACGGGGCTTTCATGGGAGCCGCCCATGGCCCGCACGTCGGTGATGGCCCGGCCGATCATCGCCGCGGGCACCTCCAGCCGGAAGGCGTAGACCGGCTCCAGCAGCACGCTCTCGGTCTGCATCAGGCCCTGGCGCACCGCCCGATAGGTGGCCTGGCGGAAGTCCCCGCCCTCGGTGTGCTTCACATGGGCCCTGCCGGTGAGGAGGGTGATCTTCACGTCGGTGAGGGGGCTGCCGGTGAGCACGCCCAGGTGCTGCTTTTCCTCCAGATGGGTGAGGATCAGCCGCTGCCAGTTCCGGTCCAGCACGTCATCCGGACAGGAGGAGGCCAGGCAGATGCCGCTGCCGGGCTGGCCCGGCTCCAGCAGCAGGTGCACCTCGGCGTAGTGGCGCAGAGGCTCAAAGTGGCCCACGCCCTCCACCGTGTCGGCGATGGTCTCCCGGTACAGCACCCGGCCCCGGTCGATCTCCACGGCCACGCCGAAGCGCTCCAGGATGAGGCTTTTCAAGATCTCGATCTGCACGGCGCCCATCAGCTGCACGTGGATCTCGCCCAGCGCCTCCTGCCACAGGACGTGGAGCTGGGGCTCTTCCTCTTCCAGGGTCTTCAGCTTGGGCAGCATGGTGCGCGCGTCGCACCCCTTGGGCAGCACGATGCGGTAGCCCATGGCGGGGGTGAGGTAGGGCTCGTCCCCGTCCGGCTCGGCCCCCAGGCCCTGGCCGGGCCAGGTGCTCTCCAGGCCCGTCACGGCGCACACCCGGCCGGCGGGGACGCGCTCGGCGGCGTCGAATCTCGCGCCGGAGTAGAGGCGGATCTGGCTGATCTTTTCCTCCCTCACCTCGGTCCCGCGGAGGGGGAGGAGCCGGAGGGGCGTGCGCACGGCCAGCTCCCCGCCGGTGACCTTCAGCCAGGTCAGCCGCTCGCCCCGGCCGTCCCGGCTGATCTTATAGACACGCGCGCCGAAGGGGGCGGGCCAGTCCGGCCGGACGGTGTACCGCTCCAGGGCGGTGAGGAACTCCTCCACGCCCTCCAGCTTCAGCCCCGAGCCGAAAAAGCAGGGGAACAGCTTCCGCGCCTTGACCAGCCCGGCGATGTCGGCGTCGGAGACGGCGCCGGCGTCCATATATCGGTCCAGCACGCCCTCGTCCAGCAAGGCCGCCGCCTCGTCCCGCCGGGCGATGTCGCCGGAGAAGTCCACGCAGCCCTCGCCCAGGCGGGCGCGCAGGTCCTCCATGAGGGCCTCCTCGTCCGTGCCGGCCACGTCCATCTTGGTGACGAACACGAAGACGGGGACCTTATACCGGGCCAGCAGCGTCCAAAGTGTCTCGGTGTGGGCCTGGACGCCGTCGGTGCCGCTGATGACCAGCACGGCGTAGTCCAGCACCTGCAGCACCCGCTCCGCCTCCGGGGAAAAATCCACATGGCCGGGGGTGTCCAGAAGGGTGATCTGAACGTCCCCGGCCTGAAATACAGCCTGTTTAGAGAATATGGTGATGCCCCGGGCCCGCTCCAGCTCGTGGGTGTCCAGGAAGGTGTCCCGGTGGTCCACCCGGCCCAGCTTTTTGATCTTCCCCGTCAGGTACAGCATGGCCTCGGCCAGGGTGGTCTTGCCCGCGTCCACGTGGGCCAGGATGCCGACGGTGAGGTTCTCGTCCATGAAGAACTCCTGTTGACAGAGATAGGCGGCGACGCCGCCTGAATATGCGCAGACATAGGAAAATCGCCGGAACCATGCGACCACGTTCCGGCGATCCCCCTATGGAATGAGGACAAAATGAAAAAGATGAAACTGACTCTTGCGATTATCAGTATACCGGCCGGATGTTACAAAATAAAGTGAAAGGTTATTACGAAAGTATGAAGTTTTGCGGGAAATGAAAAAAGTTTACCGTAATCGGCTCAGTCGAAGGCGAAGCCCCACCACAGCCCCTCCGGCAGCCGGGCCGCCGTGCGGGGCGGGAAGGTGGCCATCATGAAGGGAGAGATCTTGTCCGGGCCGGGCAGGAACACCGGCGTGCGGACCTGGTAGACCCGGGCGGGCAGCCGTGCCGCCAGGGCGGCCAGCACCTCCATCCAGTCCCCGCCGGGGGCCAGCAGCTCCTGCACCCGGCACACGTCGCCCTCCATCTCCACGGCGGCTATATCGCCCTCCACGGAGAAGAATCCGCCGCCGCTGCGGCGCATGGTGTAATCCTCCATGGTCAGGAAGGGGCCGGACAGCACGGTGTAGGGCAGGCCCCGCAGCAGGGATTTGCGCCGCAGGTAGTATTCCCCGGCGCTGACGGCGGCCGCCTTGCCGCAGGAGAGGCCCTGCAGCTGCTCCGGATACAGGACGCCCTCTCGTATATAGCTGATGGTCCTGGCGCCGGAGGCCTTGGCGTAAAAGTCCCGGAGGGACTGCTCCGCGGGCAGCACGCACACTGTGTCCTGCCGCTCCAGCGCGGCCCGGACGCAGGCCTGGTATACCGCCGTGCCGATGCCCTGGCCGCGCCACTCCCGGTCGGTGGCCAGCGCGTAGACATAGGCGGCGGACATGGCAGTGTCGGCAGGGGGGAACAGCAGCGGCCCCTCCAGGATGTACATGGCCGACACCACCTGATCCTCCGCCTGGGCCACGATGCAGGAGCCGGGCCGGAGGAAGACCTCATGGAATGCGCGGATATATGCCTCGTCGTCCCCGAAGGCGTCTGCCCACAGGGAGCGCAGGGCGGGCAGATCGCTCTCCCGCCAGGGTCGCAGCTGCCACTGACTCATGTTCTCAACTCCACCATGTATTTTTCCACCATCCGGTCGGGGTGGTAGGATAGCTTGGACTGGCGCAGACTGGGCCGGCCGGTGTCGTCCTCCCGGTTGATCCACTGCACCTGGGGATGCAGGGCGCGGATGCGGCGCACGAATTCGCGGTTGATCATGGTGAACGCGCCGTTGATGGAGGCGTCGGCCTTCTCAAAGTGGACGTCAAAGGTGTCGGAACTGGCCATCTCCCCCAGGGAGAAGGCCACTACCTGGCCGGAGACGAGCAGCGCGCCGCCCTCCAGACCCAAAGCCTCGTAGTGCTGGAAGGCGCGGCTTATGGCCCGGTACTCGTCGAAGACGCCGTCGCCCTCGTCCTCGCCGCTGGCGCTCAGCCACTGGTCCAGGACCTGTCGGCAGGCGGGGAACAACTCCTCCGTCAGGGGGACGAAGCGCCAGTCGTTCTCCTCCTCGAAGCGGTGGATGTGGTTGCGCTTGCCGTGCAGGTGCTTGCCGGAGAGGGTGTCCAGCTTCTCAGCAGCGTAGAGATAATCCCACAGGTCCCGCTCCTGGGTGACGGCGATATCGCCCTTCCAGACGTCCTGCAGCAGCGGCAGATGGTCCGCCGTCACGCCCCGCAGCACGAAGGGAAAGCCCTCCGCCGCGGCGTAGGCGGCCATCTCCTCCAGCACGGGGACCACGTCGCCGCCGCCGATGGGCCAGGCGAAAAAAGGCCGCTCCTCGTAGCGCAGCAGCACCACCATCCGCCGGTCCAGCCGGCCCACATGCTGGTGATAGGTCTCGTCCCAGAGGAAGATGTTGCCAAAGTTGTAGTCCGCGCTGGGGGAGTTCTCCTCCAGCACGATGGGGTCGATCCAGGCCTTGTCGGCCAGGGTCACCGGATGCAGTTCAATCATACAGCTCTTTGATCTCCCGTTGCAGCGTTTTCAGGTCCACGAAGGTCTCCGGCCGCTTGCCGGGGTCCCGGAGCAGGGCGGAGGGGTGGTACATGGCCATGGCCCTCCGGCCGTCCACGTCAAACCACTGGCCGTGCTCCCGGGTGATGCGAAAGTCGGGCTTGATAAAGGCCATGGCAGCGATCCGGCCCAGAAAGACCAGGATCTTCGGGTCCACCAGGGCGATCTGCCGCTCCAGCCAGCCGATGCAGGAGGCCTGCTCGTCGGGTAGCGGGTCCCGGTTCCGGGGCGGGCGGCACTTGACGATGTTGGCGATGTAGACCTTCGTCCGGTCCAGGTCGATCAGCTCCAGCATGGTGTCCAGCAGCTGCCCGGCCGGGCCCACGAAGGGCTCGCCCTTCAGGTCCTCCTGCTCGCCGGGGCCCTCGCCGATGAACATCACGTCCGCCCGCTCATTGCCCACGCCGAACACCAGGTTGTGCCGGGTCTGGCCCAGTCCGCAGCGGCCGCAGCCGGCGCAGTCCCTTTTCAGTTTCTCCCAGCTGTCGGGGCCGGGATCGGATCGTTCCTTGAAAAAGTCCATATCCGTGTCAATCCAGCTCGCTCTGTCCGGTATAGAGCATGTAATACCGGCCCTTTTGCTCCAGCAGCTCCTCGTGGCTGCCCCGCTCCACGATCTCGCCGTGCTCGATGACCACGATGGCCTGGGCGTTGCGAACGGTGCTGAGGCGGTGGGCGATGACGAACACCGTCCGGCCCTCCATCAGCGCGTCCATGCCCCGGTCGATGAGCTTTTCGGTGCGGGTGTCGATGGAGCTGGTGGCCTCGTCCAGGATCATCACCGGGTGCTTGGCCACGGCGGTGCGGGCGATGGCCAGCAGCTGCCGCTGGCCCTGGGACAGGTTCTGGCCGTTGCCGGTGATCATGGTATCGTAGCCGTTCGGCAGGCGGGTGATGAACCCGTGGGCGTTGGCGGACTTGGCCGCGGCGATGCACTCCTCGTCTGTGGCGTCCAGCTTGCCGTAGCGGATGTTGTCCATCACCGTGCCGGTGAACAGGTCCGTGTCCTGCAGCACGATGCCCATGCTCCGGCGCAGGCCGGCCTTTTTGATGTCCTTGACGTCAATGCCGTCGATGAGGATGCGGCCGCTGTCGATCTCATAAAAACGGTTGATGAGGTTGGTGATGGTGGTCTTGCCCGCGCCGGTAGAGCCCACGAAGGCGATCTTCTGGCCGGGCTTGGCCCAGACGGTGATGCCCTTCAGCACCGGCTTTTCCGGCACGTAGGAGAAGTGCACGTCCTCCAGGCGCACGTTGCCCAGCACCTCCCGGAACTGGAAGGAGCCGTCCGGCTGGGGGATCTTCCAGGCCCAGCAGCCGGTGCGCTCGCCCTTGGCGGTCTCGGTGAGGGTGCCGTCCGGGGCCCGGTCCACGGTGACCAGGGTCACGGCGCCATCGTCCGTCTCCGGCTCGTGGTCGATTACCGCGAAGATCCGCTCCGCGCCGGCGATGGCGGAGAACAGGTTGATGGCCTGGTTGGACATCATGTTGATGGGCATGGTCACCTGGCGGATGTAGTTGAGGTATACCCCCAGCGAGCCGATGGTGAAGGAGCCGGCCAGGGTCATGAACCCGCCCAGCACGGCGGTGACCGCGTAGCACACGTTCATGATGGCGTTCATGGTGGGGAAGATGATGTTGCCCAGGAAGTTGGCGAAGATGGCGTTTTCCCGGTATTCGTCGTTGCGCACGCCGAAGCCGGCCTTGGCCCGGTCCTCGTAGTTGAAGGCCTTGACCACCTTCAGCCCGTCCAGCATCTCCTCGATGTAGCCGTTGAGCTCGCCCAGGGAGGACTGCTGCTTTTTGAAGAGGATGCGGGAGTACTTGCCCATGCCCCGCACCAGCAGGAAGGACAGGCCGATGGTCAGCAGGGTGATGAGGAACAGCTTCCAGCTGAGGCTGATCATCAGCGCCACAGTGCCCACGAAGGTGATGATGCCGCTCAAAAACTGGACGATGCCCTGCTCCAGGCACATCTGCACGTTGTCCGCGTCGTTGGAGAAGCGGCTCATCAGCTCCCCGTGGGTGTGGTGGTCGAAGTAGGTGATGGGCATATCCTGCAGCGCGCTGAACAGGTCCCGCCGCAGGGCGTTGGTGGCCCACTGGGCCAGGGTCATGCAGGTGCGGGAGGTGCAGTAGGTGGCCACGGCGCTGGCCAGGTAGATCCCCGCCAGGATCATCAGCTGCCGGGCCAGAGCGGAGAAGTCCTTTTCGGGCTGGGTGATCAGCGGCACGATGTAGTCGTCCACCAGGGGCTTGAGGTAATAGCTGGCCGCCAGGGAGCAGCCGGTGGAGATGAGCATGGTTACCAGCACCAGCACGAACAGTCCCTTGTTCTTTCCCGCGTAGCCCAGCACCCGGATCAGGGTGCCCTTGGCGTCCTTGGGCTTGCGGTAATCCCGGCCGCCGCCGGGGCCGCCGCGGACGTTTTTATAGATGCGCTCATCGTCGGTGTCCACGCTGTCCACGGCGATGCGGGCCTTCAGCTGGGCCCAGATGCTCTTGCTCTTATCAGCCATTGCTCAGCGCCTCCTCCACCTGTGATGTGTAGATGTCCCGGTAGACGGCGCTGCGCTCCATCAGCTCGTCGTGGGTGCCCACGCTCTCCACGGTGCCCTCGTCCAGCACCACGATCATGTCCGCGCCCACCACGGAGGAGATGCGCTGGGCGATGATGAACACGGTGGTGTCCGCCAGCTCCCTGCGGAAGCTCTCCCGGATGCGGCCCTCGGTGTCCGAGTCCACGGCGCTGGTGCTGTCGTCCAGGATGAGGATGGCCGGCTTTTTCAGCATGGCCCGGGCGATGCACAGCCTCTGCTTCTGGCCGCCGGAGACGTTGGTGCCGCCCTGCAGGAGCATGGTGTCCAGCCCGTCGGGCATCTGGGAGACGAAGTCCCAGGCCTGGGCGCTCTTCAGCGCGGCGATGATCTCCTCGTCGGTGGCGTGCTCGTCGCCCCAGGCGATGTTCTCCCGGATGGTGCCGGTGAAGAGCACGTTTTTCTGCAGCACCATGCCGATGGCGTCCCGCAGGTCCCGGATGCGGTAGTCCCGCACGTCCACGCCGTCCACCAGCACCGCCCCGGCGGAGACGTCATAAAACCGGGGGATCAGGTTCACAAGGCTGGACTTGCCCGAGCCGGTGCCGCCCACAATGGCCACGGTCTGGCCAGGCCGGACGGAGAAGGAGATGTTTTTCAGCACGTCCTCGCCGTTGCCGGTGCGGGAGTAGCGGAAGGACACGTCCCTGAACTCCACGGAGCCGTGCCGGGGCTCCACCGACCGGGGCGCGGCGTCCGGCTTATCCTGGATGTCGGGCTCGGCGTCCAGCACCTGGGCGATGCGCTTGCCGCAGGCCCGGGCGCGGGTGTACTGCATGAGCACCATGGAGAACATCATCACGCTCATCATGATCTGGCTCATATAGCTGACCACCGCCAGCAGCTGGCCGGATTCCAGCTCTCCCTTGGCCACCATCCGGCCGCCGAACCAGTACAGGCACAGCGTCACCGCGTTGAGGACGATGGTGGCCAGCGGGCTCATGGCGATCATGACCCCTACGGCCTTCAGGTTGGCCCGGGTCAGCTCGTCGTTTGCCTTTTTGAACTTCTGCCGCTCATAGTGCTGGCGGACGAAGGCCTTCACCACCCGGATGGCGATCAGGTTCTCCTGGATGTCCGCGTTCATGGCGTCCAGCTTCTGCTGCACCGCCAGAAAGAGCTTATCCACCAGCGTCATCACCGTGACCGTGCCCACGAACAGCAGCGGCACCGCGATCATGAATATGAGCGCCAGACGCCAGGAGTAGGTGATGACGATGGTCATGGCCACCAGCAGCTGAAACGGCGCCTGGATGAGGGTGCGCAGCATCATCTGCACCGCCATCTGCAGCTGCCGCACGTCGCTGGTGGTGCGGGTGATGAGACTGGCGGAGGAGAACCGGTCGATGTCCGCGAAGGAAAACTGCTGGATGTGGCGGAACATGGCCTGGCGCAGGTTGGAGCCAAAGCCGTTGGCCGCCCGGGAGGCGTTCCAGGTGCTGATGAACCCGGACACGGCGCTCATCAGCGCCAGCGCCGCCATGAGCAGGCCGCAGATGATGATGTAGCGCCGGTCGCCGCCGGCCACGCCCACGTCCACGATGTTGCTCATCAGCGTGGGCAGGGCCAGGGTGACCACCGTCTCCAGCAGCACGAAGATGGGGGTCAGGATCAGGGAGTTTTTGTACTTGCCCCAATAGCCTGTCAGGATCTCTCGCATGAGGGTGTGTGCGCTCCTTTCGGATACTAAATCAATGAATACAACTAAGTATGTTAACAAATCCAGGGGATAAAGTCAACCGACTCCTATGAACAGAGTGTTAAACATTGCCTGTCATATTGGCCGGAGGGGACAAATAGACTTGTCCTGTGAGGTGATGGCATGGACGGGTATCGGGCGGCCGCGTCGCTGCTGCCGGCGGCTCTGCGGATGGCGGCGGAGGGCCTGGGGGAGGACGGCCGGGACGCGTGCGAGGAGCTGCGCCTGCGGCTGGGCAGGCCCATGTCCGCGCTGCTGGCGGGCCGGGAGTATCCGCTGGCCACGGCGGCAGTGACGGAGGGGGACTTGCGCGCCGTGGCGGAGGCGGCCACCGGCGCCAGCCTGCACGCCGCGTCGGAGCAGCTGCGCAACGGCTATCTCACCGCACCCGGCGGGGTGCGGGTGGGGGTGTGCGGCACGGCCGTCCTGGGTCCCGGCGGCGTCATGGAGGGGGTGCGGCACATCTCCTCCATGTCCCTGCGGGTGCCCCGGGAGCGGCCGGGTTGCGCCGACGGGATCTGGCCGGCCCTCACCGCCGGGGGCTTTCGCTCTGCGCTGATCGCCGGTCCCCCGGGGGCGGGAAAGACCACCCTGCTGCGGGAGATCGTGCGGCGGCTGTCGGAGGATGGCGTCCGGGTGGCGGTGGCGGACGAGCGGGGGGAGATCGCCGGGGCCTGGGACGGCGCGCCGGCTTTTGAGCTGGGCCCCTGCGCCGACGTGCTCACCGGCACGCCCAAGGCCAGCGCCGCGGCCATGCTGGTGCGGGCCATGAACCCCCAGGTGGTGGCCATGGACGAGATCGGCGGCCGGGAGGACGCCGCGGCGCTGCTGGCGGCGGCGGGCTGCGGAGCGATGCTGCTGGCCAGCGCCCACGGCCGGCGGGGAGAGCCGCTGCCCCGGGCCTGCAGGGACCTTCTGGACCAGGGGGTGTTCCGCCGGATCGTGTGGATCCGGGCGGACGCCGGCGGCCGAAGCTGCGCCGTGGAGAGAGCCCCATGCGCCTGATCGGCGCGGCGCTGGTCACGGCGGCGGGCGCGCTGGCGGGTCTGCTGGACGTACAGCGGATGCGGGAGCGGGCGCAGCTGCTGGAGGAGCTCGTCCGGATGCTGGACATGATCGAGTACGAGCTGAGCCGGTTCCGCACGCCGTTGCCGGAGCTGTTCGGAAAGCTGGCCGGCCAGATGGAGGGCCGGACGGGCCTTTTCTGCGGGGAGGTGGCCCGGGGGCTGGAGCGGCTGGGAGAGCGGGACATGGCCGGCCTGTGGCGGGACGCGCTGGCGCTGCTGCCCCGGGAGGCGGCCGCGCCGCTCGTCCCGCTGGGACCGCTGCTGGGCCGCTACGGCGCGGAGGAGCTGGTGCGGGCGGCGGCGGGCTGTGGCCAGGCCATGGAGCGGGAGCGGGACCGGGCATGGCGGCAGCTGCGGGAGCGGGGCCGGGTGACGGTGGGCCTGTCGGCGGCGGGGGCCGCGGCGCTGGCGGTGCTGCTGCTGTGAAACGAAGGATGGGGACATGGACGTTGATCTGATATTCAAGATAGCGGCGGTGGGGATCCTGGTGGCGGTGCTGAACCTGCTGCTGACCCGCTCCGGGCGTGATGAGCAGGCGCTGATGACCACCATCGCGGGGCTGGTGGTGGTGCTGGTGATCCTGGTGCAGCGGATCGCGGAGCTGTTCGACCTCATCCGGCAGCTGTTTGAACTGGGATGAGCCTGCTCATCAAGGCGGCGGCCGTGGCCCTGGCGGGGGCGGTGATGGCCATGGTGCTGAAGAAGAACGCCCCGGAGATCGCCCTGGCCCTGAGCATCGCCATGACCGTGGCGGCAGCGGGTCTGGCCGCCCAGCTCATCGGCCAGCTGCGGGAGGTGACGGATCTGGCGCGGGAACAGACGGGGCTCAGCCCCGCGGTGATCGCCCCGGTGCTCAAGTGCGTGGGCATCGGCGTGGTGACGCGCCTGGCGGCGGACCTGTGCAAGGACGCGGGCCAGAGCGCGGCGGCGTCGGCGGTGGAGCTGGCGGGGGCGGCCTGCGCCATGGCGGCGTCGCTGCCGCTGATCCGCGCGCTGCTGCTTTTGCCGGGGCAGCTGCCATGAGGACGGCGGCGATCTTTCTGCTGGCGTGCGTGCTGCTGGCCACGCCGGCGCTGGCGGCGGGGGCGGAGGATCTGGAGGGCGCTCTGCCCCCGTCCGCCCGGGACGTGCTGGGGGACCTGACGGTGGACCAGGCCGGCGGGGAGGGGATCTGGCAGCGGCTTTCAGACTGGGTCATGGGCCAGCTGAAGGACGCGCTGGCGGAGGCGTCCCGGAGCGCCGGCGTGGCCCTGGCGGTGACGCTTTTGTGCTCGCTGGCGGCGGCGCTGGCGGAGGACGGCAAGGCGCCGGAGTATATCCTGCTGGGCGGGGCGCTGGCGGTCATGGCCGCGTCCGCGGGGGACATCCGCTCCTTTCTGGCCCAGGCCCGCTCGGCGCTTTTGGAGCTGCAGGACTTCTCCCGGGCGCTGCTGCCCACGGTGACGGCGGCGTCGGCGGCGATGGGACACGGCGCATCCGCCGCGGCCAAATACGCCGCGTCGGCCCTGTTCATGGACGTGCTGATGTGGGCGGGCACGGGCCTGATCCTGCCCATGATATACGCCTACGTGGCGGCGGCCACCGCCAACGCCGCGCTCCCCAGCGGGGCGCTGGGCGGGCCGGTGAAGCTGATGAACTGGGCCTGCGGGACGCTGCTGGCGACGCTGACCAGCGCCTTCACCCTGGTCCTGACTGTCACCGGCGCGGTGTCCGGCAGCGCGGACAAGGTGGCGGGCAGCCTCACCAAGAGCGCCATATCCGCGGCACTGCCGGTGGTGGGCTCCATCCTGGCGGACGCGGCGGACGCCTATGTGGCCGGGGCGGCGCTGCTGCGGAGCGCGGTGGGGCTTTTCGGCTTGGCGGCGGTGGCGGCGGTATGCGCAGGACCGGCGCTGCGCCTGGGACTGCACTACATCCTCTTCAAGGTGGCGGCCAGCGTGGCCGAGCCCTTCGCGGAGGGCCGCCTGGCGGCGCTGGTGGGCCAGATCGGTGCCGCCTACGGCATGGCCCTGGGCCTGGTGGGCAGCGCGGGGGCGATGCTGTTCGTGTCGGTGGTGCTGGGAGCGGAGGTGCTGGGATTCTGAGACAGTGGATCGAGGCGGTGACGGCGGCGTCGGTGCTGGCGGCCATCGCCATGGCGCTGACGCCCAAGGGCCGGGTGCGCCAGGTGACCCGCCTGGCCTGCGGGGTGATGTGCGCGCTGGCCATCGTGTCGCCGGCGGCGAAGCTGGACGTGGACGGCCTGGCGGCGGGCATGGCCGCCTACCGCCAGCAGGCGGATGAGATCGTGACCCGGGCCGAGGAGGAGGCAAAGTATATGGATCGGACATACATAGAAGAGCGCTGCGAGGCATATATATCTGGCAAAGCGGCGCTGGCGGGCGAGCCGCCTGAGGTCACCGTGACGGCCCGGTGGGACGAGGAGCAGCTGGTATGGGTGCCCTGGACCGTCACGGTGGACGCGGCCTATGACGGGGCGCTGTCCGCGGCCATCGAGGGGGAGCTGGGCATCCCGGCCTCCCGCCAGCAGTGGCGGACCGATGGCTGAGGGCGGAAAGGTGCCGGCGGCGTGGGCCGGGCGGGCGAAGTACGTGCTGCTGGTGGCCGGCGTGGGGCTGGCGCTACTGCTGTGGCCGTCCGGCAGCGGCGGCGGAGCGGCGGAGGAGCCCACGGAGGAGACGAGGCTGGAGGCGCTGCTGACCAGCATGGAAGGAGTGGGGCGCGCGGAGGTACTGCTGTCGGAGAAAGGCGCCGCCGTGGTCTGCCAGGGAGCGGACGACGCGGCGGCCCGGTTGTCGGTCACCGAGGCGGTGCGGTGCTATACCGGGTTGGGTGCGGATAAGATCATGATCTTCAAAATGAATGAAAGCTGGAGGGATGAACCTTGAAGAGGAATCTGAAGCGGAATATCGTCATCGTGGCCGTGCTGGTGTTCGTGGGCGCGGCGGTGTATCTGAACTGGTCCTACAACAGCCGCTGGGGCGCGGCGGACCCGGCCATGGTGGAGGCGGAGGACGCGGCCACCGAGGCGGCCAACGAGGCCTATACGGCGGCATCCGCCGGGACGGACGGTGCCAGCGTGGCGGTGAGCGCCTATTTCGACGAGGCCCGGCTGACGCGCCAGACTTCCCGGGACGAGGCGCTGGCGCTGCTGGAGCAGGCCTGCTCCGGCCAGGACGCCTCCCAGGAGGTGATCGACGAGTCCATGCGCCAGATCAACGCCATGGCCAGCTGGAACCTGCAGGAGAGCCTGCTGGAAAACCAGCTGCTGGCCAAGAACTTCACCGACTGCGTGGTGTTCGTGGGCGACGACGGCGTCACCGTGGCGGTGCCCGCGCCGGTGGACGGCCTCACCGACACCCAGGTGGCCCAGATCACCGAGGCGGTTGTGGACAACACCGACTACTCCGCCCAGTCCCTGAACATCATAGAAGTGACGGAGTAAACTGCCTCTTCCTTTTTTCGGGGCGCTGTGCTATAATGCTTCCAAAGAATCTACCAAAGGATCGTTTGGAGGATACGGCGATGGCAGAGAATTACATCACCAAGCAGGAAGACAAGGGCACGGTCAACATCTCCGAGGACGTGGTGGCCGTGATGGTGGCCGCCGCCGTCACCGAGGTGGAGGGCGTGGCCGGACTGGGCAGCCCCACCACGCCGGAGCTGGCCGAGCTCTTCGGGCGGAAGAATCCCGTCAAGGGCCTGAAGATCCGCTTTATCGACGAGAAGATCACCGTCGACGTGCTCATCAACGTCCGCGCCCCCGGCAGCGTCACCGACACCGCCGTCCGGGTCCAGGACGCCGTGTGCAGCGAGGTGGAATCCGTCACCGGCATGAACGCGGTGGTGAACGTGCATGTGACGGGCATATCCTTTGACAAATAAACTTGCAGACGTGCCGATCGGAGCCCCGTCCGGGGCTCCTTGTCGCATTTTCAGGCACTGGAGGAAATTATGACCAGAACAGCAGCGAGAGAGATCGCCATCCAGCTGGGCTTCTCCGTGGCCGGCAGCGGCCAGGACCCCGCGGCGGCGGTGGAGGCCTTCTTCGAGCCGGAGCACTACGCCTCTCTGGCGGAGGAGGGGGAGATCTACGCCGAGAGGCCGTCGGACAGCGAGCTGGATTTCATCCTGCGCAGCGTGACGGGCGTGGCGGAGAAGCGGGCCCAGCTGGACGGACTCATCGGCCGGTACGCCAAGGGCTGGCGGCCTGAGCGCATCAGCCGCAGCGCCGCCGCCATCCTGCGCCAGGCCATGTATGAGATCCTCTATATGCCCGACGTGCCCGACGCCGCGTCCATGGACGAGGCGGTGGAGCTGGCCAAGGGCTATGAGGACCAGGACGTGGTGGCCTTCATAAACGGCGTTCTGGGCGGCTTTTACCGGGGCGAGGTCAAAAAAGAGGACAAGCCCGATGCGTGAGCAGGTCTTCACCGTCACGGCCCTGAACGAGTATGTGAAGGGCCTTTTCGACGTCGACCCGTTTCTGTCCCAGGTGACGGTGCGGGGGGAGCTTTCCAACTACAAGATCTATCCCTCCGGCCACCACTATTTCACCCTGAAGGACGCCCAGAGCAGCCTGCGGTGCGTCATGTTCCGCTCCAGCGCGGAGAAGCTGCGGTTCCGGCCGGAGAGCGGCATGGGCGTGACGGCGTCGGGCC
This sequence comes from uncultured Oscillospiraceae bacterium, assembly GCA_947626345.1. Lineage (GTDB taxonomy): Bacteria > Bacillota > Clostridia > Oscillospirales > Oscillospiraceae > CAJOIG01. The sequence goes on from CANQSF010000003.1 coordinate 87,831, forward strand.
GGGTGAGCGTGTATCCCCGGGACGGGGCCTATCAGCTATACGTCTCGTCGCTGATCCCGGAGGGGGCCGGCGACCTGCAGGTGGCCTTTGAGCAGCTGAAGGCCAAGCTGGACGGGGAGGGCCTTTTCGACGCGGCCCACAAAAAGCCCCTGCCCGCCTATCCCCGGCGGGTGGCGGTGATCACCAGCTCCGCCGGCGCGGCGGTGCACGACATCATCCGTGTGCTGGGCAAGCGCTGGCCCCTGGCGAAGATCCTGCTGCTGCCGGTGCGGGTCCAGGGCGCGGAGGCGCCGCCGGAGATCGTGGGGGCCATCCGCTACGCCAACCGCTGGCAGGTGGCGGACCTGATCATCACCGGCCGGGGCGGCGGCTCGCTGGAGGACCTGTGGGCCTTCAACGACGAGCGGGTGGCCCGGGCCATCTATGACTCGGAGATACCGGTCATATCCGCCGTGGGCCACGAGCCGGACGTGACCATCGCCGACTATGTGGCGGACAGGCGGGCGGCCACGCCCTCCAACGCCGCGGAGATCGCCGGGCCGGACATCCGGGAGGTGTCCGCCTGGGTGAAGGAGGCGGGGGTGCGGCTGGACCAGGCGCTAGACCAGAAGCTGGATAGTCTGGCAGACCGGCTGCGGCAGCTGGCGTCCCGGCCCGCGCTGACGGACCCGGAGGTGTATCTGGGGGCCAAGCGCATGGCCCTGGATTACGCCCGGTCGGGCCTGGCCGCGGCGGGGGAGAAGCAGGTGGGCCAGAGCCGGCGCGCCTACGTGGCCCTGGCGGCCAAGCTGGACGCCCTCAGCCCCTTGAAGGTGCTGGGCCGGGGCTACGCCATCGCGGAAAAAGACGGAGCGCCCCTGCGGTCCGCCTCGGAGGCGGCGCGGGGAGACAGGATCGACGTAAGGCTGTCCGGGGGGAGCCTGGGCTGCCTGGTGGAGGAGATACATCATGGCGAAAAAGGAAATGAGCTTTGAGGACTCCCTGGCCCGGCTGGAGGAGATCGTGAAGCTGCTGGAGAAGGGCGACGCCCCTCTGGCTAAGAGCCTGGGCCTGTTCGAGGAGGGCGCGGGCCTGATCCGCGTGTGCGGAAAGCTGCTGGACGAGGCGGAGCAGAAGGTGGTCCAGCTGCGCAAGGGCCCGGACGGCGCGCCGGAGGAGCTTCCCTTCCAGTGACGGCGATGGACGGAGGAGCCGAGGCAAGATACCGGCAGTACCGGGACATGATCGAGGCCTGGCTGGCCGGGCGGCTTGTCCCCGCGGGGGACGGAGCGGACGGACTGCGCCAGGTCATGGCCTACAGTCTGCTGGCCGGGGGCAAGCGGGTGCGGCCCGTGCTGTGCCTGGAGTTCGCCCGCGTCTGCGGGCTGGAGCCGGAGCGGGCGCTGCCGGCGGCGTGCGCCCTGGAGATGCTCCACACCTACAGCCTGATCCACGACGATCTGCCCTGCATGGACGACGACGATATGCGCCGGGGCCTGCCCACCAGCCACAAAAAGTTCGGCGAGACAGCCGCCGTGCTGGCGGGGGACTGCCTGCAGGCGGAGGCCTTCGCCGCCGTGTGCGATGCGCCCATCGGAGAGGCGGAGCGCTCCCGCTGCTGCGGGGTACTGAGCCGCGCCGCCGGGGCGGAGGGGATCTGCGGCGGACAGTATATGGACCTGGGCGCGGGGCCTGACAGCGCCGAGGGCCTGACGGAGACGGACCTGCGCAAGACCGCCGCCCTCATGGCCGCCGCCTGCGCCATGGGCGCGGCCGCCGCCGGGGCGGGACAGGACACCATCGGCCGGGCCTACGCCTTCGGCCAGGATCTGGGCATGGCCTTCCAGTGCCGGGACGACGTGCTGGACGGGGACGGCTTCGCGGCCCTGCTGGGCGCGGAGCGGTGCCAGGCCATGGCCGAGCGCTATACGAACGCCGCTTTGGAGCGGCTGGACGGATTTGAGGACACGGACTTCCTGCGGACGCTGACCGGCTATCTGTGCGGCAGAACGGTCTGAGGAAGGCACAGAGAAAGGAGCAGCCATGACGAAGAGGATCATATGCATGCTGCTGGCGCTGCTGGCGGCGTTCAGCCTGGCCGCGCCGGCGTTCGCGGCGGAGGAGCCCGGGCCGGATAAGACCGGCACGGTCCTTCCGGAAGAAGCAGAGGAGGCCATGCCCGCGGACGAGACGCCCGATGCGGAGACGCCGGAGGAGGATACGCCGGAGCCCGCCGTGGAGGTGGAGCCGGAGACCCCGCTCGACCCCAACGTCGTGTCCGGCTCCTGCGGGGCCAACGTGAGATGGTCCCTGTCGGACGGCGTGCTGACCATCAGCGGCGCCGGCTCCATGACCAACTACATGGGCCGGAGCAACCACGCCCCCTGGTACGGCCGGACCGTCACCTCCGCGGTGATCGGCGAGGGCGTCACCTCCATCGGCAACGAGGCATTTTATGAGTGCGATGCGCTGACCAGCGTCAGCGTCCCCTCCACCGTCACCTCCATCGGGTCGGCGGCCTTTGAGGGATGCTACAGCCTGGCCTCCATCCAGCTGCCCGCCGGGATGACCAGCATCGGCGAGCGGGCCTTTTACGACTGCTGGGCGCTGGGGAGCGTGTCCATCCCGGACTCCGTCCGGACCCTGGGCGCGGACGCCTTTGCCTTCTGCAAGGGCCTGACCAGCGTCAAGCTGCCCAGCGGACTGCGGCAGCTGGAGCTGCGGGCGTTCAACAACTGCTCCAGCCTGACGGCGGTGACCGTCCCGTCCTCCGTCACGGAGATCGGCGACAGCGCCTTCGACGGCTGCTCCAGCCTGGCGGAGCTGACGCTGTCCGACTCGCTGCGGACCATCGGCTCCAGCGCCTTCCAGGGCTGCGCCCTGGGCTCCGTCACCGTGCCCGCCTCGGTGCAGACCATCGGGGACTGGGCCTTTGCCGACTGCACCCGGCTGACCAGCGTCACCATCCTGGGCGCTTCCACCAGGATCGGCCTGCAGGCCTTTTCCAACACGCCCTGGAGCGTGCGGGACGGGAACTTCTTCATCCGCAACGGCGTGCTCTATGACTACCAGGGCTCCGGCGGACAGGTCGTCATCCCCGGCACCGTCACCGAGGTGGCGGGATACGCCTTCTGCGACGACACTGCCGTCACCGCCGTCACCATCCCTGCCTCGGTGAAGACCATCGGCCAGTGGGCATTTGGCAACACCGGCATCACCGGCCTCACCGTGCCCGCCACCGTCGCCGAGATCGGCAGCCAGGCCTTTGGGAACAGCCTGCGTCTTGCCAGCGCCACCGTGGCCGCGAAGAAGGTGGGGGAGGAGGCCTTCTGGTACTGCCCCGCCCTGACCAGCGTCACCCTGACGGCGGATGTGAGCGCGGTGGGGGACCGGGCCTTTGCCGACTGCATGGCGCTGAAGACCCTGACCGTGCTGGGCCGGGACTGCGCTTTTGGGGACATGATCCTGCCCTCGTCCGATGAAGTTGACGTGGTGATCCAGGGCTATCCCGGCTCCACCGCCGAGACCTTCGCCAAGGCGAACGGCTATACCTTCCGGACCTATGTGGGCCAGCACAAGGACGGCTGGGTCAAGGAGAGCGGCCTGTGGTATTACATCAAAAACAGCGCCCCCGTCACCGGATGGCTGGACGTGGGCCGGGAGCGGTTCTACTTCGGCCCGGACGGCGTCATGGTCACGGGCAGACAGGACATCGACGGCAGGACCTATTACTTCAATGAGTCCCACAACGGCTCCTTCGGGGCCATGAAGACCGGCTGGGTGAAGCTGGACGGGATCTATTACTACTTCAACAAATCCACCGGCGCTATGGTGACCTCGGACTGGGTGCTGGACGGGAAGGTCTGGTACTACCAGGACGCGGACGGAAAGCAGGCGGCCGGGCTGCGGCAGATCAATGGCAAGAGCTACTACCTCAATGAAAAGCACGACGGCACCTACGGGGCCATGAAGACCGGCTGGGTGAAGCTGGACGGGGTCTATTACTACTTCAGCGCCTCCGCCGGCGGCGCCATGGTCACGTCGGCCTGGGTGCTGGACGGGAGGACCTGGTACTACCAGGACGCGGACGGAAAGCAGGCGGCCGGGCTGCGCCAGATAGGCGGCAAGAGCTACTATCTCAACGAAAAGCATGACGGCTCCTACGGCGCCATGAAGACCGGCTGGGTGGCTCTGGACGGGACCTATTACTACTTCAGCGCCTCCGCCGGCGGCGCCATGCACACCGGCTGGCTCCAGGACGGCAGGGACCGGTACTATATGGACGGCAGCGGCGCGATGCTGGTGGGCTGGCAGCAGATCGACGGCGTGCGGTACTACTTCAACGAGTCCCACGACGGCTCCTACGGCGCGCTCCGCGGATGAGGAGAGCTGCAAATTTATTCATCCGATTTTGAAAATATGCAAAATACACCTTGAAAATCAGGGTGTATTTTGCTATCATATAGGGACTTGCGAGAACGATCTCGGACATAGATGGAGCCGATATGAGTTTATTGGATAACATACATTCTCCCGCCGACGTGAGGGCCCTCCCGGCCGAGGCGCTGGACGCGCTGTGCGCGGAGATCAGAGAGCGGCTGGTGACCGAGCTTGCAGTGCACGGGGGACATCTGGCCTCCAATCTGGGGGCGGTGGAGCTGACCGTGGCCCTGCACCGGGTATACGACACCAGCCGGGACCGGCTGGTGTTCGACGTGGGCCACCAGTGCTATACCCATAAGCTGCTCACCGGCCGGCAGGACTTCACCGACTTCCGGGACATGGGGGGCATAGCCGGGTTCCCCCGGCCCGGTGAGAGCGTCCACGACGCCTTCATCGCCGGCCACGCCTCCGACTCCGTGTCCGTGGCGCTGGGCATGGCCCGGGCCCGCACGGCCCTGGGGGCGGACTACGACGTGGTCGCCCTCATCGGGGACGGGGCGCTGAACGGCGGCATGGCCTTTGAGGGCCTCTCCGACGCCGGACACAGCGGCGAGCCGCTGGTGGTGGTGCTCAACGACAACGGCATGAGCATCAACGAGAGCGTGGGCGGCCTGGCGGCGATGCTGGGCCGGATGCGCACCCGGGTGGAGTATATCCGCTTCAAGAAGTGGTACCGCCAGACCATCATGCCCCACATCCCCGGACTGAACAAGGTCCTGGCCCGGGCCAAGCGGTGGCTGAAGGAGCGGCTCATCCCGGACAACATCTTCGACGACTTCGGCTATGAATACATCGGCCCCATCAACGGCCACGACATCCGGAAGGTGGAGAACGCCATCCGCTGGGCCAAGGAATACCGGGCGCCGGTGCTGGTGCACGTGATCACCCAGAAGGGCCGGGGCTACGGCCCGGCAGAGCGGGACCCGGAGACCTTCCACGGCGTGGGCGCCTTCGATCCGGACAGCGGCGAGCCCCGCCCCACGGGGGAGGACTTCTCCGCCGTGTTCGGCCGGACCATGACGGGGCTGGCCGGGGAGGACCCGACCGTGGTGGCCATCACCGCCGCCATGAAGGAGGGCACTGGCCTCATCGGCTTTCAGCAGGCGTGGCCCGACCGGTTCTTCGACGTGGGCATCGCCGAGGAGCACGCCTGCGCCATGGCCGCAGGCATGGCCGCCCAGGGGCTGAAGCCGGTGTTCGCGGTGTATTCCACTTTTTTGCAGAGAAGCTATGATATGCTGATCCACGACGTGGCCCTCATGGGGCTGCACGTGGTGCTGGCCGTGGACCGGGCGGGCATCGTGGGCCGGGACGGGGTGACCCATCAGGGCAGCTTCGACGTGGCCTATCTCTCCAGCGTGCCGGGGATGAAGATCTACGCCCCCGCCAGCTTCGCGGAGCTGCGGACCATGCTGCGAAAGGCGGTGCTGGAGGATACGGGGCCCGTGGCGGTGCGCTATCCCCGGGGCGGGGAGGGAGGCTACCTGGCCGACAGCTCCGACGAGCCGGCCAAGACGTTGTATTTCCACGGTGATGACGTCACCATCGTGTCCTACGGCACGGAGATCAACGAGGCCATGATGGCCGCCCGGATGCTCCGGAACGGGGGCATCGAGCCGGAGGTCATCAAGCTGAACGTGCTGGCGCCGCTGGATACGGCGGCGGTGCTGGCTTCGGTGCGCCGGACCGGGGCGCTGCTAGTGGCGGAGGAGGCCTGCGCCGCCGGATGCATAGGCGAGCAGCTACTGGCCGCGGCGGAGCAGGCGGGCATCGCCCTGCGTGCGGTACGGCTGGTGAATCTGGGCGACGGCGTGCTGGAGCACGGCGAGCCCTGGAAGCTGCGGGAGAAGATGGGACTGGACAACGGCTCTCTGATGAGGACCGTTTTGGAGATGCTGCATGGCGAAGAAAAGGCTTGACCAGCGGGTATACGACCTGGGCCTGGCGGAGAGCCGGGAGAAGGCCAAGGCGCTCATCATGGCCGGGAGCGTGTACGTCAACGGCGAGAGGCAGACCAAGCCCGGCGCGCCGGTGGCCGACGGGGCGGACGTGGCGGTAAAGGGCGAGAAGCTGGCCTACGTCAGCCGGGGCGGACTAAAGCTGGAAAAGGCCCTGGACACCTTCGGCGTGGACCCGGCGGGACTGGTGTGCGTGGACTGCGGCGCCTCCACCGGCGGCTTCACCGACTGCCTGCTGCAGCGGGGCGCGGCGCGGGTGTACGCCGTGGACGTGGGCTATGGGCAGCTGGCCTGGAGCCTGCGCAGCGATGAGCGGGTCACTGTCATGGAGCGCACCAATGCCCGAAACCTGACGCCGGAGATGTTCGGCCGGGCCATGGACCTGGCGGTGATGGATATGTCTTTCATCTCCCTGCGGCTGGTGCTGCCGGCGGTGAAGACGGTCTTGAGACCGGACGGGCAGGTGATCTGCCTCATCAAGCCCCAGTTCGAGGCCGGCCGGGAAAAGGTGGGCAAAAAGGGCGTGGTCCGGGATCCGGAGGTCCACCGGCAGGTGCTGGAGGATACGCTGGCAGCGGCGGAGGAGATGGGCTTTTCCCTGCGGGGCCTCACCTTTTCCCCGGTGCGGGGCCCGGAGGGGAATATCGAATATCTCGCCTGGCTGGGCCTGGGCGGACAGAGCGTACCGGCGGACTGCGCCGGCGTGGTGCGCGCATCCCATGAGGCCCTGGACGGCGGGAGAGGAGAGGGAACATGAGCAGACTGGTGGTGCTGTGCCCCAACGTCCAGCGGGACGCCGATTTTTCCGTGACGGCGGCGGTGAAGGCCATGCTGGAGGAGGAGGGCCATGAGGCGGCCGTGTGCCCCGTATGCGGGGAGCGGTGGGACCCGCCTCCCTTCGAGACCATGGCGCTGGAGGATGCGCTGCCCCGGGCGGACCTGCTGGTCACCCTGGGGGGCGACGGCACCATCCTGCGCATCGCGCCCCAGCTGATGCGCCACAGCGTGCCTCTGGTGGGGGTGAACCTGGGCCACACCGGGTTCCTCACGGAGCTGGACCGGGACAACGTGGGCCTGCTGCGCCAGGCCGCGGCGGGGGAGTTCGAGCCGGTGCCCCGGATGATGCTGGACGTGGCCGTCTGGCGGGACGGGCAGAAGGTGTTCACGGACACGGCCCTGAACGACGCGGTGATATCCGGCATCGTGCAGAACGTGCGCCTCACCGCCCTGGGCGACGGCAAGCGGATCCTGGCCTTCTCCGGCGACGGGATCATCGTCTCCACGCCCACGGGCTCCACGGCCTATTCCATGGCGGCGGGCGGACCGCTGGTGGAGCCGGACGCGGAGGGGATCATCCTCACGCCCATCTGCGCCCATATGCTGGCGGCCCGGAGCTTCGTGCTCAAGCCGGAGAGGACGGTGTCCGTGGTGCCCGAGGGCGTGAGCGAGGGGCGCCGGTGCGTGCTGAGCGTGGACGGCCGGGGCCTGACGGACCTGTACGACGGGGACGAGGTGGCGGTCACGAAATCCCGATACAGACTGCTCGTTGCCCATCTGGGCACCAAGAGCTTTTATGAGACGGCATTTGAAAAATTGGGGGAGAAAGCATGAAGACGTCGAGACAGAGCGTGATCCTGGACATCATCGCCCAGGAGGATATCGAGACCCAGGGCCAGCTGCTGGAGGCGCTGCGGGTCCGGGGCGTGAGCAGCACCCAGGCCACCGTTTCCCGGGACATCAAGGAGCTGCGGCTGGTCAAGGAGATCGGCCCCAGCGGCCGATACCGCTACGCCCAGGCGGATCAGGACGAGACCAACGAGGCGTCCCGCCGGCTGGAGGAGATCTTCCGGGAGGGCTGCGTGGGGTTCGACCACGCGCTGCATACCGTGGTGGTGAAGACCCTGCCGGGGCTGGCCTCGGCGGTGTGCGCCTCCATCGACGCCATGGGCGACGACTCCATCCTGGGGTCCGTGGCCGGCGACGACACGGCCATCATCGTGCTGCGCAACGCCGCCTCCGCCGAGAGGCTGTGCGCCCAGCTGCGCCGCGCCTATAAGAGGTAAACGACGATGCTGAGAAGTCTCCACATCGAAAATATCGCGGTGGTGGAGCGCTCCGACGTCCAGTTCCGGGAGGGACTGAACGTGCTGACCGGCGAGACCGGCGCGGGCAAATCCATCGTCATCGACGCGCTGTACGCCGTCATCGGGGGCCGGACCAGCCGGGAGCTGGTGCGCTCCGGGGCGGAGCGGGCGCTGGCCGCCGCCGTGTTCGACGCGGACGCGGCCGCCGGCTGGTGCGCCGAAAACGGCGTGGAGCCGGAGGACGGGACGCTGATCGTGCAGCGGACGGTGTCCGCCGACGGCAAGGGGTCCTGCCGGGTCAACGGCGTGCCCGTGACGGTGGCGCAGCTGCGCGCCCTGGGCTCGCTGCTGGTGGATATCCACGGCCAGAACGACGGCCGGCAGCTGCTGGACGAGGGCCGGCACCTGGACTATCTGGACGCCTTCGCCCAGAACGGGGCGGCGCTGGACGCCTATAAGGCCGCCTACGGCGCCTATATGGCCAACGAGCGGGAGATCCAGCGCCTTTCCCTGGACGACGAGACCCGCCGCCGTCTGGCGGAGAGCCTCACCTACCGGGTCCAGGAGCTGGAAAAGGCCCAGCTGAAGGCCGGCGAGGAGGCCCAGCTGGAGAGCCGGTCCGCCCTGCTGCGCAACGGCGAGAAGCTGCGGGAGGCCGCCGAGGGGGCGTTCACCGCCCTCTATGGCGACGACGGCTCCGCGGTGGAGCTGGCCGGCCAGGCCAGAGGCTGGCTCAGCCGGGCCCGGGGCTGGAGCGCCGATCTGGCGGCGGCGGACGACACCCTCTCCGAGGCGGTAGCCCTGCTGCAGGACGCGGCGGAGCGGGTCCGGGACGTGTGGGACAGCCTGGATTTCTCCCCGGAGGAGTTCGACCGGGTGGAGGGACGGCTGGCCCAGCTGCGGCGGCTGGAGAAGAAATTCTCCGTCCCCGACGAGGCGGCGCTGCTGGCGCTCTATGAGGAGTCGGCCGCGCGCCTGGCGGAGATCGAATACGGCGACGAGGCGCTGGAAAAGCTCACCCAAAAGCGCGAGGCGCTGAAAAAGGACTGCCTGGCCGCGGCGGAGAAGCTGACGCGCACCCGCCGGCAGGCGGGAAAGGACCTGGCATCGCGGGTGGAGCAGGAGCTGAAGGAGCTGAGCATGCCCTCCGTCCGGTTCGTGACGGAGCTGGCGCCCATGACCGGCCAGCCGGGCTTCGGCCCCAAGGGGGCGGACGAGGTGCGCTTTCTCATGAGCGCCAACGCCGGCGAGACGCCGGGCCGCATCTCCAAGATCGCCTCCGGCGGCGAGCTGAGCCGGATCATGCTGGCGCTGAAGACCGTGTTCGGCCAGAACGACCCGGTGCCCACGGCGGTGTTCGACGAGATCGACACCGGCGTGTCCGGCGTGGCCGCCAGCCGGGTGGGGGAGAAGCTGGCCCTCACCGGCATGCAGCGGCAGGTGCTGTGCGTCAGTCACCTTGCGCAGATCGCCGCCATGGCCGACAGCCAGTATCTCATCGAGAAGGCCGAGAAGAACGGCCGGACCTATACCACCGTGACGGAGCTGGACCGGGCCGGCCGGCGCCGGGAGATCGCCCGGCTCACCGGCGGGGACAACATCACCGAGACGACCACCGCCTCCGCTGAGGAGCAGCTGACGGCGGCGGACGCATGGAAAGAAAAACAGCATAGAGGAGAGAAGAGACATGACTCTGTATGACGAACTGACCGCCCGGGGGCTCATCGCCCAGGTGACGGATGAGGACAAGATCAAGGACCTGATCAACGCGGGCAAGGCCACCTTTTATATCGGCTTCGACTGCACGGCGGACAGCCTGACCGCCGGCCACTTCGTGACGCTCACGTTCATGAAGCGGCTGCAGCAGGCTGGAAACAAGCCTATCGCCCTCATCGGCGGCGGCACCACCATGATCGGCGACCCCTCCGGCCGCTCCGACATGCGCAAGATGCTCACCAAGGAGGCCATCGACCACAACGCCGAGTGCTTCAAGCGCCAGATGGAGAACTTCATCGACTTCGGCGAGGGCCCCGGCCAGGCCATGATGGTCAACAACGCCGACTGGCTGCTGGACCTCAACTACGTGGACCTGCTGCGGGAGGTGGGCGCCTGCTTTTCCGTGAACAACATGCTCCGGGCCGAGTGCTACAAGCAGCGGATGGAGAAGGGGCTCAGCTTCCTGGAGTTCAACTACATGATCATGCAGTCCTACGACTTTTACCACATGTTCCAGACCCTGGGCTGCAACATGCAGTTTGGCGGAAACGACCAGTGGAGCAACATGCTGGGCGGCACGGAGCTGATCCGCCGGAAGCTGGGCAAGGACGCCTACGCCATGACCGTGAGCCTGCTCACCGACTCCAACGGCATGAAGATGGGCAAGACCGCCGGCAACGCCGTGTGGCTGGACCCCAACAAGACCAGCCCCTACGACTTTTACCAGTACTGGCGCAACGTGGGCGACGGGGACGTGATGAAGTGCATCCGCATGCTCACCTTCCTGCCCCTGGAGCAGATCCAGGAGATGGACCACTGGAAGGATCAGCAGATCAACCAGGCCAAGGAGATCCTGGCCTACGAGCTGACCAAGATGGTCCACGGCGAGGAGGAGGCCCGGAAGGCCCAGAACGCCGCCAAGGCCCTCTTCGGCGCTGGCTCCGGCGAGGAGATGCCGGTGACCGAGCTGACCGAGGCCGACCTTACCGACGGGGCCATCGACATCAAGGTGCTGATGGTGAAGGCGGGGCTGGTGAAGTCCAACTCCGAGGCCCGGCAGAACATCGCCCAGGGCGGCGTGACCCTGGACGGGGAGAAGGTGAGCGATCTGTTCCTGTCCGTGCCGGCGGAAAAGCTGCGCCAGGGCGTGCTGCTCCGGCGTGGCAAGAAGAACTATCGGAAGGTCATCTTAAAGTGACCATAAGCCTGTCTTATGGACAGGGATAATGCCATAAGGGAATTGGTGTCAATGCGCGGTTTTTGGAGGAACTGCGCATTGACATCAGTCATTTAAAGTAATAGTATATTTGCGGAATGAATTTGCTTGTGCAAAGCCTTAAATCATGAAACTGAAAGGAACCGATGAGATGAAAAAGACTCTTGCTCTGCTGCTCGCGCTGGTCATGGTCCTGGCGCTGACCGCCTGCGGCGGCTCCGGTAACGAGGCTGCCTCCGGCAGCGAGACCTACACCGTGGGCATCTGCCAGCTGGCGCCTCACCCCGCACTGGACCAGGCCACCCAGGGCTTTAAGGACGCCCTGACCGAGGCGCTGGGCGACGCCGTCACCTTCGACGAGCAGAACGCCGGCGGCGAGGCCACCAACTGCACCACCATCGTGGACGGCTTCGTGGCCAACCATGTGGACCTGATCCTGGCCAACGCCACCCCGGCCGTGCAGGCCGCGGCTTCCGCCACCGCCGAGATCCCCATCCTGGGCACCGCCGTCACCAACTACGGCGTGGCGCTGGAGCTGGATACCACCGATGACAAGGTCCTGGGCGGCAACGTCTCCGGCACCTCCGACCTGGCCCCGCTGGATCAGCAGGCCGCTATGATCCAGGAGCTGTTCCCCGACGCGCAGAACGTGGGACTGCTGTACTGCTCCGCCGAGCCCAACTCCGTCTATCAGATCGAGACCATCCAGGGTTACCTGCAGGATATGGGCTACACCTGCACGCCCTATGCCTTTAACGACGTGAACGACCTGCAGGCCGTGACCCAGAGCGCCTGCGACAACTCCGACGTGATCTACATCCCCACCGACAACACCGCCGCCAACAACACTTCCACCATCGCGGACGTGGTGCTGCCCGCCAAGGTGCCCGTAGTGGCCGGCGAGTCCGGCATCTGCCAGGGCTGCGGCGTGGCGACCCTGTCCATCAGCTACTATGAGCTGGGCCAGATCACCGGTCAGATGGCCGCCGATATCCTGACCGGCGCTGCCAAGATCGAGGAGACCGCTGTCGGCTTTGACACCACCCTGGATAAGCTCTACAACGCCGCCAACTGCGAGGCGCTGGGCATCACCGTCCCCGAGGACTACATTCCCCTGGAGGCCGAGTGATATCTCACGATGAACGCTTCGTCCAGTCCATTGGGCTGGGCGAAGCCTCTGAAAAAGAAGAGGGAAATGCTTTCATTTCCCTCTGTTTTTTGCTATGATCCCTTTTGTTTGAGTTGAACGGAGGAGACCCCCGCCATGAACGTGCTGCTGTCGTTTGTGAACTCTCTGCCCGGCGCCTGCGGGCAGGGCCTCGCCTGGGGCCTGATGGCCATCGGCGTGTATCTGACTTATAAGATCCTGGATGTGGCCGACTTGACGGTGGACGGCTCTCTGGCCACCGGCGGCGCGGTGTGCGGGGTGCTGATCGTCATGGGCGTCAATCCCTGGGTGGCGATGCTGGCTGCCATCCTTGCCGGCATGCTGGCGGGAATGGTAACGGGGCTGCTCCACACCGCCTGCGGCATCCCGGCGATCCTGTCGGGCATCCTGACCCAGCTGGCCCTTTATTCCCTGAATCTGCGCATCATGGCCATCGGCGACACCGCCAAGACCAAGGCTACCCTGGCCCTGAGCGTGGACAGGAACCCCCTTTTGGTGTCCTCCCGGTATGTGCGGGAGCTGTCGCTGCGCAATCCCATCCTGTTGCTGGCCATCATCGTGGCGGCGGCCATCGGGCTGCTGTACTGGTTTTTCGGCACGGAGCTGGGCTGCTCCATCCGGGCCACTGGCGCCAACCAGAACATGAGCCGGGCCCAGGGCATCAACACCGATAAGAACAAGGTGCTGGGCCTGGTGGTGTCCAACGGCATGGTGGCCATGTCCGGGGCCCTGCTGGCCCAGTATTCCGGCAGCGTCACCATCGACATGGGCCGCGGCGCCATCGTCATCGGCCTGGCCGCCGTCATCATCGGCGAGGTGCTGCTGGACAAGGTGTTCCGCAACTTCGCCTTGAAGCTGCTGGCCTCCGTCATCGGCGCCATCATCTATTATGCGGTGATCACCCTGGTGCTGCGGCTGGGACTGGAGTCCACGGACCTGAAGCTTCTCACGGCCCTGGTGGTGGCGGTGTTCCTCACCGTGCCCTACTGGAAGGAGAAGTACTTCACCAAAGCCAAAAAGGAGGTCGAGACCGATGTCTGATATGAGACCGATGCTGGAGCTGCACGGCGTTTACAAGACCTTCAATCCGGGCACGGTGAACGAAAAGCGGGCTCTGAACGGGCTGGAGCTCACCCTGGCGGACGGGGACTTCGTCACCGTCATCGGCTCCAACGGCGCGGGCAAATCCACGGCCCTGAACGCCATCGCCGGCGTGTGGCCGGTGGACGCGGGCACCATCCTCATCGACGGGGAGAACGTGACCGGCCTGCCGGAGTATAAGCGAGCCCGGTATTTGGGCCGGGTGTTCCAGGACCCCATGAACGGCACCGCCGCCACCATGGAGATCCAGGAGAATTTAGCCCTGGCCCTGCGCCGGGGGGAGAAGCGCACCCTGCGCCGGGGCATCACCAAAAAGGAGCAGGAGCAGTATCGCGAGCTGCTCAAGACCCTGGATCTGGGCCTGGAGGAGCGCATGACCGCCAAGGTGGGGCTGCTGTCCGGCGGCCAGCGCCAGGCGCTGACGCTGCTGATGGCCACGCTGAAAAAGCCCAAGCTGCTGCTCCTGGACGAGCACACCGCCGCCCTGGACCCCAAGACGGCGGAAAAGGTGCTGGATACCACCGACAATATCATCCGGGAGAACCACCTGACCGCCTTCATGGTGACCCACAACATGAAGGACGCCATCGCCCACGGCAACCGGCTCATCATGATGAACGAGGGCCGCATCATCTTCGATGTGGCGGGGGAGGAGAAAAAGCGGCTGACCATGGCGGAGCTGCTGGACAAATTCACCGAGATCAGCGGCAACTCCATCACCAACGACAGCGTCCTTCTGGCATAAAAAAGTGCGGCGTGACCATCGGTCACGCCGCCCGGCGAAACGGGATCAGAGCGCGTCTTCGTTGACCCGGTCCGGCGCCTCCTCCAGCGTCTCGGGGTTGGCCAGATAATAGCGGAAGTACCGGAAGGCGGAGCCTATGTAGGCGCTGTCGGCGATGCGGCTGTCGTAGCTGACGGCGTAGTCCAGCACCTTTTTCTCCGCCGGTTTGCCGGTCTTGTCCAGTTCCGTGATGGTGCGGACCCGGCCCAGGGACAGATACACCGGCAATCCGCCCAGCCGGTTCAGGCTCCGGCGGACGGGGGGCAGATGGAAGGCTCCCTCGTCGGAGATGAAGGCGGAGCCGTGATAGGGGCTCTTCTCCGTCAGAGAGGCGGACAGCCACCCGTGATAGTCCAGCCAGCGCAGCACGCCGATGGCGAAGCGGAGGATGAACCGGGGCGTCTTCACCAGGGTGGAGGCCATGCGCTCCAGCCGGTCGGCGGACTGGTCCGCCCGCAGGTTGTCCAGCCGGGCGTTGATCTTTCGATACACGTCATAGACCGTGTCGGTGGGCTGGAAGCGGACGATGAAGCTCATGCCGGAGGCGTCGGCGGTACCGCTGCCGCCGGAGGAGAGGACGATGTCGATGTTGTCCCGGGCGTAGATGAACCGGCCGGATACGAAGCGGTTCATGGCCGGGCGCAGGGCCAGCATCCGCACATAGGCGGCGATGACCACGTGCAGCAGCGACATGCTCTCGTCGCCCTCCCGGCGGCGCGCCCGGAGCCATGCCTCCACCGCGGCCAGATCCACGGTGTCGGTAAAGCTGTTGGCGCCGTCCCCCGGGTCCAGAACGGTGAAGGGCGACAGCTGGAACAGCGGCGATATGGTGCGCAGGCGGCGGCCGTCCTTGCGGTCGGTCAGACGCCGGCGGGCATAACGATCAGGCATGGTGTCCCTCCTGTGATGGAGTCTGGACCGGTGGGACCGGCCCACACGATTATACACCAGTCCGTGCCGTTTCGTCAACCGATGGCGCCGCGGCCGCTATTTCGTCAACTACGCCGCCGGCGGTGTGCCGGCGGACTGGGACGCTCTCCGTGCAGCGACAGGCATGAGGTGAGAGATATGGGACAGATGAAAGAGATCCTTCGCGCCGCCGCCGCGGGCGCAGGCGCGTTCGTGAAGTGGATGATCCTGGCCTGCGTCACCGGCCTTGCCGTGGGTGCCGCCGCGGTGGCCTTTCACTGGTGCATCGGCACGGTGACGGCCCTGCGGGGGATGTTCCCCCGGATCATCTGGCTGCTGCCGGCGGCGGGCGCCGCGATCGCACTGATCTACAAGCTCTGCGGCATGGAGCATGACCGGGGGACCAACCTGGTGCTGGTGGCCGTGCGGGAGGCGGAGCCCATGCCGCTGCGGATGGCGCCGCTGATCTTCCTCAGCACGGTGCTCACCCACCTGGCAGGCGGATCCGCCGGCCGGGAGGGCGCGGCGCTGCAGCTGGGCGGGTCCATGGCCGCCTGGGCGGGCAAGGTGCTGCGCCTGGACGAGAAGGACGAGCGGGTGATGGTGATGTGCGGCATGGCGGCGGCCTTCTCCGCCCTGTTCGGCACGCCCATCACCGCGGCGGTGTTCGCCATGGAGGTGGTGAGCGTAGGGGTCATGTACTACATCGCCATCGTGCCCTGCCTGGTGGCGTCTGTGAGCGGCTTTTTGCTGGCCCAGGCCCTGGGACTGCACGGACTGGTGGGCTACGCCACTGGCCAGGCCCCGGCCCTCACCGGGGCGTCCATGGCCCAGACCGTGGCGCTGGGCGCGCTGTGCGCGGTGGTATCGGTGGGCTTCTGCGCCGCCATGCACGCGTCCCATAAGCTCTATGAGAAGTATATCCCCAACGCTGTGCTCCGGGCGGCCGTGGGCGGGGCGCTGGTGCTGATCCTGCTGCTGGTGATGAAGGACGGCTGGCTCTACAGCGGCGCGGGCGACGAGCTGATCCGGAAGCTGCTGGGCGGGCAGACCATCTGGTATGCGTTCCTGCTCAAGACCCTCTTTACCGCTCTGACCCTGGGAGCCGGCTTCCGGGGCGGGGAGATCGTGCCCGCGCTGTGCGTGGGCTGCGCATTCGGCACGTGGGTCGGGCCGCTGCTGGGCCTGCCCCACGCCTTCTCCGGGGCGCTGGGCATGGCGGCGGTGTTCTGCGGCGCCACCAACTGCCCCATCACGTCAATGCTCCTCAGCTATGAGCTGTTCGGCGGCCAGGCGGTGATCCTGTATGCGCTGGCCTGCGCGGTGAGCTATATGCTGAGCGGATATTTCGGCCTTTACAGCGAGCAGAAGATCGTCTATTCCAAGACCCGCGCGGAGTGGGTCGATAAAAAGGCGCGCTGAGCGCGGACAGGAGGAACCCATGAATTTCGTCTTTATCTCACCGAACTTTCCCCGTACATACTGGAATTTCTGCGACCGGCTGCGGAAAAACGGCGTGACCGTGCTGGGAGTGGGGGACTGCCCCTACGAGGAGCTGGAGCCGGGCCTGCGGGACGCCCTGACGGAGTACTACAAGGTGAGCACCCTGGAGGACTACGACCAGGTGTTCCGGGCCGTGGCCTACTTCTCCTATAAGTACGGGAAGATCGACTGGCTGGAGTCCAACAACGAGTACTGGCTGGAGCAGGACGCCCGGCTGCGCACGGATTTTCACATCACCACCGGCGTGGACAGCGACGGCGTGGCGGCCTTCAAGAGCAAATCCGGCATGAAGGCCTATTACGCCAAGGCCCAGGTGCCCACCGCCCGCTGCCACAACGTCACCGACATCACCGCCGCCCGGGATTTCATCGCCCAGGTGGGCTGGCCGGTGATCGTCAAGCCGGACAACGGCGTGGGGGCCAGCCACACCTGGAAGCTGGAGAGCGACGAGGACCTGGAGCGGTTCTTCGCCGAGAAGCCCCCGGTGGAGTACGTGATGGAGGAGTTCGTCTGGGGGGCCATCCGCTCCTATGATGCCATCATGGACAGCAAGTGCGAGCCGCTGATCGAGTCCACCGGCATCTTCCCGCCCTCCATCGCCGACATCGTCAACGAGCAGGGGGATCTGGCCTACTACGTGGCCGACACGGTGCCCCAGGCTCTGGCGGAGCGGGGCCGGCGCACGGCCAAGGCTTTCGGCGCCGCCAGCCGGTTCGTCCACCTGGAATTCTTCGAGCTGACGAAGGCCAAGCCCGGCCTGGGCGAGATCGGGGATTTCGTGGGCCTGGAGGTGAATATGCGCCCCGCGGGCGGCTATACCCCGGACATGATCAACTTCGCCCACAGCACCGACGTTTATCAGATCTGGGCGGACATGGTGGCCTTCGACGAGCGCCGTATGGCTCCCAGCGGACAGGACCACTACTGCGCCTACGCCAGCCGCCGGGACGCCAGCCATTACCGCCACAGCCATGAGGAGATCCTGGAGAAGTACGGCTCCCAGATGGCCATGTGCGAGCGGATGCCGGACGCCCTGTCGGACGCCATGGGCAACCAGATGTACACCATCCACGCCGCCGACGAGGCCGCGGCGAAAGAATTCATCCGCTTCGTCGGGGAGCGGGCATAACAGAGAGGAGCAACACAAGGGATGCAAGTGCGCTATTTCAAGGAGTACAGCCATAACCTGGACAGGGATATGGAGTTCGAGGTCTACGGCCACGGGGGAAAGCTCTGTCTGGCCTTCCCGCCCCAGGACGGCCGGTTCTATGACTTTGCCAGCTACGATATGGTGAACACCGTGGCCCCCTGGGTGGAGGAGGGCCGGGTGATGATCGTGGGCGTGGACGCCATCGACTGGGAGACCTGGTCCAACGCCGGGGGCGATCCCCGCTGGCGGATGGAGCAGCAGGAGCGGTGGTTCGCCTACGTGACGGACGAGCTGCTGCCACGGTGCTATGAGCTGGGCTGCGACGACCGCAAGGCCATGACCACCGGCTGCAGCATGGGCGCGCTGCACGCGGCCAACTTCTTCTTCCGGCGGCCGGACCTGTTCGACACGGTGATCTCTCTGAGCGGGCTGTTCGACGCGGACTTCTTCTTTGGCGACTACCACGACGATCTGACCTACGCCAACTCGCCGCTGCAGTTCATCCCCAACATGCCCGATGACCACCCCTGGCTGGACCTGTACCGGCAGAGCAGCATCATCCTGTGC
Source organism: uncultured Oscillospiraceae bacterium (assembly GCA_947626345.1). Classification (GTDB taxonomy): domain Bacteria; phylum Bacillota; class Clostridia; order Oscillospirales; family Oscillospiraceae; genus CAJOIG01. The sequence continues at coordinate 106,409 of CANQSF010000003.1, forward strand.
GCGGGACAGGGCGACTGGGACTGGGACATGATGGCCCACGAGCGCCGGCTGGAGTCCATCCTGCGGGCGAAGAACGTGCCCGTGTGGGCCGATTACTGGGGCCCGGACGTGTGCCACGACTGGCCCTGGTGGCGCAAGCAGCTGCCCTATTTCTTCTCCAACCTGCCTATCTGAAAAGCATAAGACGGCCGCCGCGCTTTGTGCGCGGCGGCCGTTTTTTCTGTCTGTAGCGGTCTGTCCGGGACCGATCTGAAGTCCGGGCGGTCAGCCGCCCAGGTAGGCCTTTTTGATCTCGTCGCTCTGGGCCAGCTCCGTGCCGGTGCCGGACAGGGCGATGGACCCTGACTCCAGCACATAGGCCCGGTCGGCCACCTGCAGGGCCATCTCCGCGTTCTGCTCCACCAGAAGGATGGTGGCGCCGGCGGCGTGGAACTCCTGGATGATGCTGAAGATCTCCTCCACCAGGATGGGGGCCAGGCCCATGGAGGGCTCATCCAGCATGAGCAGCTTGGGGTGGCTCATCAGCGCCCTGCCCATGGCCAGCATCTGCTGCTCGCCGCCGGAGAGGGTGCCGGCGATCTGGCTGCGCCGCTCCTTCAGGCGAGGGAAGTGGGAGAACACGTTCTCGAAGTCCTCGGCGGGCACCTTGCCCTTGTGGATGTAGGCGCCCATCTCCAGGTTCTCCATGACGGTCATCTGCAGGAAGATGCGCCGGCCCTCGGGCACCTGGGCCAGGCCCTTGGCGGGCAGCTTGTAGGCGTCGGTGTGGGTGATGTCCTCGTCCAGGAAGGTGATCTTGCCGGAGCGGGGGTGCATCATGCCGGAGATGGTCTTCAGGGTGGTGGACTTGCCCGCGCCGTTGGCGCCGATCAGGGCCACGATCTCCCCCTCGTTCACCTGGAAGGAGACGCCCTTCAGGGCGTGGATGTTGCCGTAATAGACATGGATATCGTTGACGGTCAGCACTTATTTCGCCCCCTTCTTACCCAGATAGGCCTCGATGACCACCGGATCGTTCTTGATCTGGTCCGGGTCGCCCTTGGCGATGACCTTGCCGTAGTTGAGCACGCAGATGCCCTCGCAGATGCCCATGACCAGGTTCATGTCGTGCTCGATGAGCAGCACCGCGATCTGGAACATGTCCCGGATGCGGCGGATGTTCCCCATCAGCTCCTCCGTCTCGGAGGGGTTCATGCCCGCCGCCGGCTCATCCAGCAGCAGCAGGCTGGGGTTGGTGGCCAGGGCCCGGAGGATCTCCAGCCGGCGCTGGGCGCCGTAGGGGAGGGAGCCGGCCAGACTGTCGGCGGTGTCCTCCATGTTGAAGATGCTCAGAAGCTCCATGGCCCGCTGGCGGGCGATGCGCTCGCTGCGGTAGAAGGCGGGCAGGCGCAGGATGCCGGTGAGGGCGTTGTAGCTCATCTCGTCGTGCAGGCCCACCAGGATGTTCTCCATCACCGTCATGTTGGAGAACAGCCGGATGTTCTGGAAGGTGCGGGCGATGCCCAGCTTGCACACCTGACTGGTCTTCAGGCCCCGGGTCTCCCGGCCGTCCAGAAGGATAGAGCCGCGGGTGGGCTGGTAGACGTTGGTGAGCAGGTTGAACACCGTGGTCTTGCCCGCGCCGTTGGGGCCGATGAGCCCGGCGATCTCCGTGCGGCCGATGGTGAGGGTGAAGTCGTCCACCGCCACCAGACCACCGAAGTCGATGCCCAGGTGGTGGGTCTCCAGAATGGGGGTCTTATCGATGTCCCGCTCGGGGATGACGCTCCCGCTGGGGACGGGCACCAGCTTGACCTTACTCATGGCCGTCGCCTCCTTTCGCCGCGGAGGCACGGTCCTTTCGGAGGGCGCCTCTCAGCTTCTCCCTGATCACGTCCGACCAGGCGGCCAGGGTGGGGTTGTTGGTGATGAGCATCACCAGGATCAACACGATGGCGTAGATCAGCATCCGGTAATCGGCGAACTGGCGCAGGGCTTCCGGCAGGATGGTCAGCGCCGCCGCGGCGATGATGGAGCCCAGCATATTGCCCAGGCCGCCCAGCACCACGAACACCAGGATCAGGATGGAGGTGTTGAAGTCGAACTTGTTGGCGATGATGTTGGAGTAATTCATGGCGAACAGCGGCCCCGCCGCGCCGGCCAGGGCAGCGGAGGTGACGAAGGCCATGAGACGGTATTTCGTGACATTGATGCCCACGCTCTCGGCGGCGATGCGGTTGTCCCGGATGGACTTGATGGCACGGCCGGAGCGGCTGCTCACCAGGTTGAACACGATGAACAGCGTCAGCATCACCAGCACGAAGCCCGCCGTGAAGGTGGACAGCTTTGTGATGCCCGTGATGCCCATGGGCCCGTTGACGATCATCCGCCCGCCCTCGGCCAGGCCGGTGCGGTCGGACAGCAGGCTGAAGTGCAGCCCGTCGCTGTCCATGCCCACATAGAAGTTGTTGAGCACGCTCTTGATGATCTCGCCGAAGGCCAGGGTGACGATGGCCAGATAGTCGCCCTTCAGCCGCAGCACCGGGATGCCGATGAGAAAGCCCGCCACCGCGGCGAACGCCGCGCCCACGGCCATGGCGATCACCAGCCGCAGCCAGCCCACGGGAATGATCCCCTCCAGGGCGATGGCGGCGATGACACCGGTGAAGGCGCCCACGCTCATGAACCCCGCGTGGCCCAGGCTCAGCTCGCCCAGCACGCCCACCGTCAGGTTCAGGCTCACCGCCATGACCACATAGGCGCAGATGGGCACCAGCATGCCCTTCAGGGAGGAGGAGATCGACCCGGTGAGGACCATGGCCTGCAGGATCACATAGGCGACGATGACCAGGCCGTAGGTGAGAAAGCTGCTGCGGGTGTATTTTGTGAGGGTGATCTTTTTCTTCATGGCTGCCACCTCAGACTTTCTCGCTGATCTTCTTGCCCAGAAGCCCGGCGGGCTTGACCAGAAGCACGATGATCAGAACAGCGAACACCACCGCGTCGGACAGCTGGGTGGAGATATACGCCTTGGCGAAGATCTCGATCACGCCCAGCAGGATGCCGCCCAGCATGGCCCCGGGGATGGAGCCGATGCCGCCGAACACGGCGGCGGTGAAGGCCTTGATGCCCGGCATGGAGCCGGTGGTGGGCACCAGGTTGGGGTAGGCCGAGCACAGCAGCACCCCGGCCACGGCCGCCAGGCCGGAGCCGATGGCGAAGGTGACGGAGATGGTGGAGTTGACGTTGATGCCCATGAGCTGGGCCGCGCCCTTGTCCTCGGAGCAAGCACGCATGGCCTTGCCCATCTTGGTGTGGCCGGTGAACAGGGTCAACGCGATCATGATGACCACGCAGGAGGCGATGGTCACCAGCGTCACGTAGCTGACGGTGAGCTGGCCGCCGAACAGCGCCAGCCGGCCGTTGCCCACCACGGAGGGGAACACCTTGGGGTTGGGCGTCCAGAGCAGCTGCGCGCCGTTTTGCAGAAAGTAGCTGACGCCGATGGCGGTGATGAGCACGGCCAGGCTGGGGGCGGCGCGCAGGGGCTTATAGGCCAGCCGCTCCACCAGGATGCCCAGCACGGTGCACACCGCCATAGCGGCCAGCACGCCCACCACAGGCGGCAGGGCAAAGCGGCTCACGGCGAAAAAGCAGATGTACGAGCCCACCATGATCACGTCGCCGTGGGCGAAGTTCAGCATCTTGGCGATGCCGTAGACCATGGTATAGCCCAGGGCGATGATGGCGTAGATGCTGCCCAGGCTGATGCCGCTGAGCAGATAGTTGAGAAATGTCACGAGGGAGTGCCCCCTTTCGTCAGATCACAGGGTAGGGGAGACGGAAAATCCCGAAAGGCCGGAGCAGGCGCATCAAAGCATCTGCTCCGGCCCCGTTGCCGGCAGATCAGGCTGGATCAGTCAAGACCCGCGTAGGCGCCGTCCTGGATCACCATGCCGTGAGCGCTCTTGCTCACCGCGCCGGTGGAGTCCCAGGTCATGCCGGTGCCGGTCAGGCCATCGAAGGACATGGAGGTGAACTGCTCGATCATCAGGTCGTTCAGCTGCTCGGCGGTCATGTCGGGGGTGGCGCCGGCGGCCTCCAGGGCCTGCTTGTAGGCGTACACGCAGTCATAAGCGTCAGCAGCGAACTGGTTGGGGATGTCGTTGTACAGCTCCTGATACTTGGCCACGAAAGCCTGGGTGGCCTCGTCGGTGGAGTCGGCGTTGAAGGGGGTCAGCAGCATCACGCCCTCGGCCAGGGTGGGATCGAAGCCCTCCATGGCCAGGATGCCGTCCATGCCGTCCACGCCGAACCACTTGGGGGCGTAGCCCATGGCGTCGGCCTGGGCGAAGATCAGGGAGGCGGGCTGATAGTACATGGGCAGGAACACCACGTCGACGCCGGCATTCTGCATCTCGGTCAGCTGCACGCTGAAGTCGTTGTTGCCCTCGGTGAAGGTGGACTCAGCCACGATGTTCAGGCCCAGCTCCGCGGCCTTGTCCACGAAGGAGTTGCGCAGGCCGGTGGAGTAGTCCTCGTCGTTCTTCCAGATGATGCCGATCTTCTCGCCCAGAGCCATGTCGGAGATGTACTGCGCGGAAGCGCCGCCCTGGGTGGGATAGTCCAGGAAGCACATCTGGAACATGTTGTCCTTGCCCTCGATGACGGTGGGGGCGGAGGCGGAGGGGGTCAGGGAGAAGATCCGGTCGGTGAAGCCCTCGGCGGAGGTGGCGTTGGCCGGCGTGGAAGTGACGGAGCCCAGGGAGATCTGCATGCCCCAGTCCTTCAGAGAGTTGTAGGCGTTGACGGCCTTCTCGGCGTCGTTGGCGTCGTCTTCATACTTCAGCTCGAACTGGATGCCGCCCTGGGCGTTGATCTCGTCCACGGCGATCTGGGCGCCGTTCTTGGCCGCGTTGCCGTAAATGGCCGCGCCGCCGGTCAGGGGGCCGGTGCCGCCCAGCTTGAAGGCCTCGGCAGAGGCCTCTGCCTCCGGCTCGCTGCTGCCGCCGCCGCAGGCGCACAGGGCCACCAGCATGATCGTGGCAAGAGCAAGAGCGATCATTTTCTTCATGTTGGTGTGTTTCATTTTTCCGTACCTCTTTCCATAAAAGTATATTCAGACCGGGGGTCGGCCCGGCAGAAGGCGAAAGGTCCGCGAAGGGTAAAAATGTTATTATAAATAATAGTGACTGCGCCGGTAAATGTCAATGTGCCAAAATCATGTTTGTAAAAACTGTGCATCATGACGGAAATGTGTTTTTCATTTTAGTGCACAAAAACGATAAAGAATTTTACGCTCCCGCCGGCGGGGGGCGGAGGATATAAAGATCCCCGGGCCGGAGCCCGGGGAAGGGACGTCACAGTACTTTTGCCAGGAAGCTCTGGGCCCGCTCGGTCTGGGGATGGTCGAAAAACTCCGTGGGGGTGTTCTGCTCCATGATGATGCCGTCCTCCATGAACAGTACCCGGTCGCCCACCTCCTTGGCGAAGCCCATCTCGTGGGTGACCACCACCATGGTCATGCCGTCCTTGGCCAGCTGCTTCATCACGTCCAGCACCTCGCCCACCATCTCCGGGTCCAGGGCGGAGGTGGGCTCGTCGAAGAGCATGACCTCCGGCTCCATGCACAGCGCCCGCACGATGGCCACGCGCTGCTTCTGGCCGCCGGACAGCTGGTTGGGATAGGACCCGGCCCGGTCCGCAAGACCTACCCGGCCCAGCAGCTCCATGGCCTTCGCCTCGGCCTCGTCCTTTTTCTTGCCCAGCACCTGGGTGGGGGCGAGGGTGAGGTTACGCAGGATGGTCATGTGGGGGAACAGGTTGAAGTGCTGGAACACCATGCCCATCTTCTGGCGGTACTTGTTGATGTCGCTCTTGGGGTCGGTGATGTCCGTGCCCTTGAAGGTGATGGTGCCGGCGGTGGGTGTCTCCAGCAGGTTCAGGCAGCGCAGGAAGGTGCTCTTGCCGGAGCCGGAGGGGCCGATGACGACCACCTTCTCGCCGGGATAGATGTGCTCGGTGATGTCCTTGAGGACCACGTGGTCCCCAAAGGCTTTTTTCAGGCCCTTAACGTCTATCACTTTCGCGCAGCCTCCTTTCCAGAATGCTCTGCAGGTAGCTGAAAGCCATCACCATGATGAGGTACATGATCGCGGTGATGACGTAGGGGAACATGTACTCGTACGTCTTGGCGCCGATGGACCGGGCCGCGTAGACGATCTCCTTGCCGGCGATGACGCTGATGAGGGAGGTATCCTTCAGCAGCACGATGAACTCATTGCCCAGGGAGGGGAGGATGGCCTTGAAGGCCTGGGGGATGACGATGAACCGCATGGTCTGGATGTAGCTCAGACCCAGGGAGCGGCCCGCCTCCGACTGGCCAGGGTCCAGGCTCATCAGCCCGCCCCGGATGATCTCGGACACATACGCGCCGGAGTTGATGCCCAGGCCCAGCGCGCCTACCAGGGTGAAGTTCCGGCTGGAGGCGAAGATGACGAAGCCCATAATCATCAGCTGTACCATCATGGGCGTGCCGCGGATGACGGTGACGTATATCTTGCAGACGAAATTGACGGCGGACAGGACGGGGTTGTGGGTGCCGGGGCGGCGCTGGTCGTGGGCCACACGGGCCATGGCCACCAGCACGCCTAGCACCACGCCGATAATCAGGGCGATCACGGTGACCTCGATGGTGGTGAGCAGGCCCTCAAAATACTTCAGCCACCGGTCCTCCAAAAACCAGGCCCGGTAGAATTTCGTGAACAGGCTCTGCCAGAAGTTCAGATCCTCCAGGGGGATCTGGGACAGGGTCTCGTAGAGCAGGTCTACGTTCATGCTATTTCCCCTCTCTTAGTCATATGGAAAGGGGGGCGGTCGGCGGGACCGCCCCTCTTCTCAGGCCGGGTATTATTACTCGGCGGCGATATACTTGTCGATGATGGCCTGAACGGTGCCGTCGGCGATCATTTCCTCAAGAGCGCTGTTGAGGGCCTCCAGCAGACCGGTGTTGCCCTCGTCCACGGCCAGGCAGTAGTTCTCCAGCACCCAGTCGCCCTCCAGCAGATGCAGACCGGCGTTGGCCTTGACGTACTCCTGGGCGGGGCCGTTGTCGATGATGACCGCGTCCACCTGGCCGTTGAGCATGGCCTGGACAGCCAGAGCGCCGTTGTCATAGGACAGGACGTGATCCTCGCCGTAGCCGCCGTTCTCGGGGGTGTCGGCGGCGTACATCTCACCGGTGGTGCCGCGCTGGACGCCGATCATCTTATCGTTGGCCAGGTCGTCCATGGTCTCGATGTCGGAGCCGTCGGGGACGATGACCACCTGCTGGCCGGTGGCGTAGCTGGTGGAGAAGTCCATGACCTTGTCACGCTCTTCCTTGTAGGTCAGGCCGGCCAGGACCATGTCGCTCTTGCCGTTCTGCACGGCCACCAGAGCGGAGTCGAAGTCCATGTCGTCGATGACCAGCTCCAGGCCCAGCTTGTCGGCCAGAGCTACGGCAATCTCCACGTCGATGCCCTCGAAGCCGTTGTAGGCGCCCTCGCCGTCGGCGACCATCTCATAGGGAGGGAAGGCGGCGTTGGTGCTCATGATGAGCTTGCCTTCCTCGACGGTGGTGTACCCGGCAGCCTCAGCTTCGGGCTCGGCCTCGGGTTCCTCTTCGGGCTCGGCCTCTACGGGAGCCTCGGTGGGTTCCGCCTCGGGCTCGGCCTCCACAGGGGCCTCGGTGGGTTCGGTCTGGGTCTCGGCGCTGCTGCCGGAGCCGCCGCAGGCGGCCAGGCTCAGGATCATCGCGAGAGCCAAAAGCATTGCAAGAAGTTTCTTCATGATCAAATTCCATCCTTCCATTTGTCCATTTTGTCGGTGACGTTTTATGTAACCAATGTTTGGTCGATGGCTGGATTATAATACGCTGTGGATGAATAAACAATAGATTATTCATCAAATTCTGCATAAAGCTGCAACTTCTTGCATTATATACAAAACAAAGCCCCTCTCCCAAGGGAAAGGGGATAAATATTCACGAAAAAAGCCGCTCCACGATGTGCGGATCGGGGGGGCGGGGCGTGTCCTGGGGCTTACAGCGGCCGCAGGTGACGCTGCGGATGGCCAGTTTCACCATTTTTTTCAGGGTGTATTTGCTCTCGCCGGCCACCCGGGGAGCGCGGGCGTACTCCACCGTGGCGATGGGGAGGCCCAGCCGGGTGGCGAGGCCCCGCAGGAAGAGGTCGTCGCCGTGATAAAGCGCCAGCTTGTCCAGGGCGGAGCGGTCCATGAACCGGTAATCCGCGTGGTTATAGATGAGCTTGGCGCCGAACAGGTTCATGACGGCATAGTAGGCCTGGGCGGTGAAGCGCTTGAAGAAGGTGTCCGTCTCCCGGCTGGAGCGGACGCCGCAGACGATGGGGTAGCCCTCGGCGTGCCGGCGGAGCATCGCCTCCATGGCGGTGATGTCGTCCTGCAGGTCCGCGTCGATGCTGATGGCCGCGTCCGCTCGCTCCCGGGCCTCCATGAGCCCGGCCATCACCGCGTTCTGATGGCCCCGGTTGGGGCTGAGGCGCAGCCCGGCGAAGGCGCTGTCGCTCTGGTGCAGGGAGCGGATCACGTCCCAGGTGCCGTCGGAGGAGCCGTCGTCCACCAGCAGGATGCGGCTGTCCGGGGAGGCGAGACCAGCGCCGATCAGTTCCTCCAGCTCCCGGCGGAACACGGGGGCCGTCCGGGGCAGGCATTCATACTCATTATAGCAGGGCACGACCATATATAATGTTGGCATTATCCTCACCTCCGGGCCATTATAGCGGCTTTTTGCAACATTTTCAACAGAAATGCGCGCCGGGGGAAAGTCACCCTTGAAAAAAAACTGCGATGGTATATAATATGAAAGGTTAAAAATAGTGGAGTAATAGGCAATTATCGGAGATCTTCCCCTATGAACAGCATCGTCCTGTACGCGCCGGAGATCCCCCAGAACACGGGGGCCATCGCCCGGACCTGCGCCGCCACCGGCGCCAGCCTGCACCTGATAAAGCCCCTGGGCTTCGACATCTCCGACGCCGCCGTGAAGCGGGCGGGGCTGGACTACTGGCATCTGGTGGACGTGCACGTGTATGAGAGCGTGGAGGAATATCTCCGGACCAACGGGGACAGGGACCTGTGGCTATTCTCCACCAAGGCACCCCGGTGCTACGCCCAGGCCGCCTTCGGGCCTGATGCGGCGCTGCTGTTTGGCCGGGAGACCTCCGGCCTGCCGGAGGAGCTGATGGAGCGCTACCGGGACCGCTGCCTGCGCATCCCCATGAAGGCCCGGGCCCGGAGCTTGAATCTGGCCAGCTCCGCGTCCATCGTGCTGTATGAGGCCCTGCGCCAGCAGGGATTTCCCGGATTGCTGGACACCGGCATCATGGCCGTGGGCGAGGAGAGCATGTGTTAAAAACCATATTTATGGAGGAAATAGGATCATGAACTACAACAAGAAGAACGTGACCCAGGTGGACGTCAAGGGCAAGAAGGTGCTGCTGCGCTGCGACTTCAACGTGCCCCGTGACAAGAAGACCAACGCCATCACGGACGACAAGCGTATCCGCGCGGCTCTGCCCACCATCCAGTATCTGCTGGACAACGGCGCCGCCGTTATCGCCTGCTCACATTTGGGCAAGCCGGAACCCAACTTTGAAAAATGGGTGAAGAAGCAGACCGAGAAGGGCAAGGACCCCGCCTCCCTCACCGAGGCCAAGTGGCAGAAGTCCCTGGACGAGCTGCGTATGGACGGCGTGGCCGCCCGCCTGGGCGAGCTGCTGGGCAAGAACGTCATCCTGGCGGAGGACGTGGTGGGCCCTGACGCCAAGGCCAAGGCCGCCGCGCTCCAGCCCGGCCAGATCATGCTGCTGCAGAACACCCGCTTCGAGAAGGGCGAGACCAAGAACGATCCCGCCTTCGCCAAGGAGCTGGCCGACATGGCGGAGCTGTTCGTGTCCGATGCCTTCGGCACCGTGCATCGCGCCCACGCCACCACCGCCGGCGTGACCGCCTATCTGCCTGCCGTCAGCGGCTTTTTGATCGGCAAGGAGCTGTCCATCATGGGCAAGGCTCTGGAGGATCCCGCCCGTCCCTTCGTGGCGATCCTGGGCGGCGCCAAGGTCTCCGATAAGATCGGCGTCATCGAGAACCTGCTGAACAAGGCCGACAAGATCATCATCGGCGGCGGCATGGCCTATACCTTCATCAAGGCCCAGGGCCATGAGGTGGGCGACAGCCTTCTGGAGGCCGACAAGGTGGAGTTCGCCCAGAAGATGATCGCCGACGCCAAGGCCAAGGGCGTGGAGCTGCTGCTGCCCGTGGATACGGTGGTGGCCAAGGAGTTCGCCGCCGAAGCCGAGGCCAAGACCGTCCCCTCCGACGCCATCCCCGCCGGCTGGCAGGGCCTGGACATCGGCGAGAAGACCCGGGAGCTGTTCGCCGGGGCCATCAAGGGCGCCGGCACCGTGGTGTGGAACGGCCCCATGGGCGTGTTCGAGTTCGATAAGTTCGCCGAGGGCACCCGTGCCGTGGCCCGTGCCGTGGCCGATTCCGGCGCGGTGAGCATCATCGGCGGCGGCGACAGCGCGGCGGCTGTGGAGCAGCTGGGCTTCGCCGACAAGATCACCCACATCTCCACCGGCGGCGGCGCTTCCCTGGAGTTCCTGGAAGGCAAGGAGCTGCCCGGCGTGGCCGCGCTGCAGGACGCGTAAGGAGAGCGCTTTTCATGGACAAAAAACACCGCAATGCCCTGATCGCGGGCAACTGGAAAATGAATATGCTGGCCTCCCAGGTCCCTGCCTACTGGCAGGGCCTGGAGCCGGGCGCGAAGCTGGGCGAGGGCGTCTCCTCCGCGCTGTGCGTGCCCTTTCCCCTGATCCCCGCCGTGAAGGCGGCCCTGGCCGGCAGCCAGGTGAAGGTGGGCGCGCAGGACGTGTCCGCCCATGACAAGGGCGCTTACACCGGCGAGGTGTCCGCCGCGCAGCTGGCGGACCTGGGCGTGGACTACTGCATCATCGGCCACAGCGAGCGCCGGGCCTATCACGCCGAGAGCGACGAGCTGGTCAACGCCAAGCTGAAGGCCCTGCTGGGCGCGGGAATCACCCCCATCATGTGCTGCGGCGAGAGCCTGGAGCAGCGGGACGCGGGCGTGACCCTCTCCTTCGTGGAGAGCCAGATCAAGGGCGGCCTGGAGGGCATCTCCTCCGAGGATATGAAAAAGGTGGTCATCGCCTATGAGCCCATCTGGGCCATCGGCACCGGCCGCACCGCCACCGCGGAGCAGGCCCAGGAGGTCTGCGGCTATATCCGCGGCGTGCTGGCGAAGCTCTACGGCGAGAGCCTGGCCCAGGGCGTGCAGATCCTCTACGGCGGCAGCATGAACGGCAAGAACGCCGCCGAGCTGCTGGCCCAGCCCGACATCGACGGCGGCCTCATCGGCGGGGCCAGCCTGAAGCCGGAATTCGCGGACATCATCGGTGCTGCCAATGAGTAAGAGACCGACTGTACTTTTGATCATGGACGGGTTCGGCCTGGCCCCGGCGTCGGAGTGGAACGCCGTGTCCGTGGCCAAGACCCCGGTGCTGGACAGTCTGTTCGCCCAGTACCCCAACACCCAGCTGCAGGCCAGCGGAGAGGACGTAGGACTGCCCGCCGGCCAGATCGGCAACTCCGAGGTGGGCCACACCAACATCGGCGCGGGCCGGGTGGTGTTCCAGCCCCTGCCCCGGATCAGCCGCGCGGTGGACGACGGCAGTTTCTTTGAAAACCCCGCCTACTGCTCCGCCATGGATGCGGCCGCGGAGAGCGGGCATCCTGTGCATGTGCTGGGCCTTTTGTCCGACGGCGGCGTGCACAGCCACATCAAGCACATTTTCGCCCTGGTGGACATGGCGAAGAAGCGTGGCGTGAAGCAGTGCTACGTCCACTGCTTCCTGGACGGCCGGGACGTGCCGCCCTCCTCCGGACAGGGCTACGTGCAGATGCTGGCCGACCACTGCGCCCAGATCGGCTACGGCGCCATCGCCACGGTCCAGGGCCGCTTCTGGGGCATGGACCGGGATAAGCGCTGGGAGCGGCTGGAGAAGGGCTATCGGGCCATCGTCTGCGGCGAGGGCGGCATGGAGCCCGATCCGGTAAAGGCCGTGGGCGCCAGCTACGCCGCCGGCGTCACTGACGAGTTCATGGAGCCGGTGGTGTGCGATCCCGCCGGTACCATCCAGGCCGGCGACAGCGTGATCTTCGCCAACTTCCGGCCCGACCGGGCCCGGGAGATGACCTGGGCGCTGATGAAGCCGAACTTCGACGGCTTTGCCCTGCCCAAGGGCCACTTTGATCTGCACTACGTGTGCACTGCCCAGTACGACGAGGCCATGACGGAGCTGCCCATCGCCTTCCCGCCGGAGGTGCTGGAGGATACCTTTGGGGAGATCGTCAGCCGCGCCGGCATGAAGCAGCTGCGCATCGCGGAGACGGAGAAGTACGCACACGTGACGTTCTTCTTCAATGGCGGCGTGGAGCGGACCTATCCCGGCGAGGACCGGGTGCTGGTGCCGTCCCCCAAGGAGTACGCCACCTACGACCTGATCCCCCAGATGAGCGCGGAGACTGTCACCGCCAAGGCGGTGGAGCGCATCGCCTCCGGCGCGTATGACACGGTGATCATGAACCTGGCCAACTGCGATATGGTTGGCCACACCGGCGTCATGGACGCGGCGGTGAAGGCCGTGGAGACTGTGGACGCCTGCGTTGGCAAGGTCTGGGACGCGGTGGAGAGGGCCGGCGGCGTGCTGCTGGTCACCGCCGACCACGGCAACGCCGACAAGATGCGGGCCGAGGACGGCACGCCCCACACCGCCCACACCACCAATCCGGTGCCCTTCATCATGTGCGGCGCGGGGGACGTGAAGCTCCATCCCGGCCGCCTGGCGGACATCGCGCCCACCATGCTCCACCTGATGGGGCTGGAGCAGCCCAAGGCCATGACAGGCGAGTGCCTGATCAACTGAGGTAAATCAAATAATTATTTTAAGGAGAATAACATGAAAGACTACTTCGAGATCGTTGACGTGAAGGCCCTGGAGATCCTGGACTCCCGCGGCAACCCCACCGTGGAGGTGGAGGTCACTCTGGACGACGGCACCGTCGGCCGCGCGGCCGTTCCCTCCGGCGCTTCCACCGGCATCCATGAGGCCTGCGAGCTGCGCGACGGCGATAAGGGCCGTTACCTGGGCAAGGGCACTCTCACCGCCGTGAAGAACGTGAACACCGAGATCGCCGAGGCGCTGGCCGGCCTGAACGTGCTGGATCAGCCCGCCATCGACAAGGTCCTCATCGAGCTGGACGGCACCCCCAACAAGACCCGTCTGGGCGCCAACGCCATGCTGGGCGCCAGCCTGGCCTGCGCCAAGGCCGCTGCCAACGCTCTGGGCCTGCCCCTGTATCAGTACGTGGGCGGCTGCAACGCCAAGACCCTGCCCGTGCCCATGATGAACGTCCTCAACGGCGGCGCTCACGCCACCAGCTCCAACGTGGACATCCAGGAGTTCATGATCATGCCCGTGGGCGCTCCCAACTTCGCCGAGGCCCTGCGCATGTGCGCCGAGGTGTTCCACACCCTGAAGAAGGTCGTTCCCGCCTCCGGCGTGGGTGATGAGGGCGGCTACGCTCCCACCCTGGACAGCGACGAGGACGCCCTGAAGGCCCTGGTCACCGCCATCGAGAAGGCCGGCTACAAGCCCGGCGAGGACTTCCGGATCGCCATCGACTGCGCCGTGTCCGACTGGTACGACGCGGACAAGAAGGTCTACCACCTGCCCAAGCGTGGCATCGACATGACCAGCGCCGAGCTGGTGGCCATGTACGAGGACTTCGTGGCCAAGTATCCCATCATCTCCATCGAGGACGGCCTGGGCGAGGACGACTGGGACGGCTGGAAGCTGATGACCGACAAGCTGGGCGACAAGATCCAGATCGTGGGCGACGACCTGTTCGTCACCAACGTGGAGCGGGTCAAGATGGGCATCGAGAAGAAGGTCGCCAACTCCGTTCTCATCAAGCTCAACCAGATCGGCACCCTGACCGAGACCCTGGACGCCATCCAGCTGGCCCACCGCGCCGGCTACACCGCCGTCATCTCTCACCGCTCCGGCGAGACCGAGGACACCACCATCGCCGACCTGACTGTCGCCGTGAACGCCGGCCAGATCAAGACCGGCGCCCCCAGCCGCACCGACCGCGTGGCCAAGTATAACCAGCTGCTCCGCATCGAGGACGAGCTGGACGACGTGGCCAAGTATCTGGGCATGGACGCCTTCTTCTCCATCAAGAAGTAAAAACTTCGTTCTGACCCCAACAACTGTATAAATTGGTGTTTCCAGGGCAACAATAGCCTTCGGAAACACCAATTTTTTTGGAGGGTCAAAACAAATGGAAAACAAGCACGGGTCCGGCGCCAAGGCCGGGTCCCTGGGGGGAAAGGGCTTCTACATAGTCCTTTTCCTGTGCGCGGCGGTGATCGGCGTCTCCCTTTGGATCATGCTCACCGACGCGGGGACTAATGTAGAAGACGTGATGGCAGAGGAACCGGTGGTGGACGTGTCCGGCGCGTTCGTGACCATGATCCCGGCGGACGAGGGGATGCGTACCGAGCAGGAGCAGCAGCAGCAGGAAGCCCAGCCCGCCGCCGACGCCGGCGGCGCGGAGGACGGCGGACAGACGCCTGCGGAGGAGAACGCCTCCCAGCAGGAGGAGCCTCCCGCGCAGGAGGTCTTTTCCGAGACGGTGACCAGCTACGTGTGGCCGGTGCGGGGCACGGTGCAGACGCCCTATTCCGTGGAGAAGCTGCTGTATGACAACACCATGGCCGACTGGCGGACCCACGACGGCGTGGACGTGGCCTGCGCCCAGGGCGAACAGGTGATGGCGGCCGCCGGCGGCACGGTGGTGGGCGTCTCCAATGACGATCTGCTGGGGACCATGGTGGAGATCGACCACGGCAACGGCACCCACTCCCTCTACGCCAACCTGGCGGCGGAGCCGCCGGTATCGGTGGGCCAGGTGGTCACCATGGGCCAGATCATCGGCTCCGTGGGCAGTACGGCCCTGGGGGAGATCAACCAGGTCAGCCATCTCCACTTCGCCATGACGAAGGACGCCTTGAGCACGGACCCCATGGACTATCTGCCCGAGGAAGGGCTGGCTGAATAATTTGACGAAAAAAGCGGCGGGTGATGCCCGGTGCTCGTAAGACAGTACGACCCCGAAAAAACGAACATCTAGCAACTGTCTTACGGAATTGGAATCGAACAACAGATAGCGGATGGCGCATTTTGCACCATCCGCTGCCTGCTTTGAATTGCTTAAAAACTTTGAAGTATATGACGCAATAGACCCCGGTTTTTGAGGTGTGCCGTATAGTATCATTACCCCCTTACTTTGACGACCTGAACCCGTTGTGCCGCAAGGGGTCTGACCGGCCAAAAGCGTCACATCGAACCCTTGTTTTCACGAAAATCCGTGTGCAGAGTCAAATGCTTAAAGAGTTTTAAGTTTGTCCGCATATAGACCCTCGTTTTCGGGTGTTTCCATATACTACCCTTACCCCCCTACGTTTAACGGCTCTAAGCCCTTGCGACAGAAGGGGTCCAGAGCGCCTAAATGCGGACATCGACCGCTGATGTGTGAGGTAAGGAAAAAGATACTGCGAGAGGGGCGACAGCGGAAATGGCTGTCGCTCCTCTTACATACAGGGAGAGCGGAAGCGGGCGGGGTTGTCAATGGCGGATCGGAGAGCTGTTCATCTTGACCATTGACAGCAACGGCGGCATCTGCTAGGGATGCTTGTACTGGAAGCGTGGCCGGGGTGCTGTTTCAGGCTCGTCATTAATCACCATCTTCATCTGGATGATGCTGACGTTATGTTCCTGCTTGCACTTCGGACAAAAGAGGGGAAAGTTCAGTAAAACACTATCTGGATTTACTTTTATCCTTGTCTTTCCATGGCAACCAGGGCAATGTACCCATTTTGATTGTAGCTCGTCATTCATTCGTTTCACCAACCATTATTGGCTTGGATAGCCCATTTTTATATTAACTAAAGCGCACCGTAATGACCGTACCTTTCCCAAGATTACTTTCCAGACTTATCTCCGCCCCCAGAACAAGGGCGGCGTGTTTTACGATGGAAAGGCCCAGGCCCGTTCCGCCACTGGCCTTGCTGCGGCTCTTGTCCACCCGGTAGAAGCGCTCAAATATGCGTTCCTGCTGATCCGGCGGGATGCCTATGCCGTCGTCGGACACGGTGAGTACCGCCCCCGTGCCATCCCCACGGGCGTCCACGGTCACATGACCACCCTCACGGTTGTATTTGATCGCGTTGTCGCAAAGGTTGAATACGATGCTATGAACAAGCTGCGGAATGCCGCTTATAGGGGCCGGTCCACCGGTGAGCGAGAGGGCCACGCTCGCCTTGCCTGCCCGGGCCTGCAGGTCACGGACAACAGACTCGGATACCGCGTAGAGGTCCGTGTTCTCAAAGTGCATATCTCCCATGTCCTCGTCCAGATGGGAGAGGCTGATGATGTCGCTGATGAGCTGCATCATTCGCTGTGCCTCGGCACAAATCTTCCCGGCAAAGGGCTGTACGTCCTCCTGTTTCGCTATGCCGTTTTGGATGAGTTCCGCATAGCCGGATATGGTCTGAAGAGGCGTTTTCAATTCGTGAGATACATTGGCGGTAAACTCCCGGCGCATCCTCTCAGCTTCGGCTTTCTCCGTAATATCCAGCAATAGCAGCGCCGCACCGGATACCTTCCCCTCAGAAATGATAGGGTTGGCGTTGATCAGATATTGCCGGTCCCGGATGGTAACAGACTTTTCCTCACGGGACCCGGCCAGCGCTCTGTTCAGAGCGTGTTGGATGTCCAAGTCGCGGCTGAGCGAGATCAGGTCTTTCCCCGTACAGGACCCCTCTGCCCCCAGCAGGTTCATGGCCGCCGGGTTGATGGCCAGAACGCGCCCTGTTTGGTCCAGTAGGATCATACCCTCCGACATACCGCCGATGATGGCTTCCAGTTCGTTCTGCCGGCGCTGAAGTTCTGTCTGCTGGGCTTTCAGTTGGCTCTGCTGGCCGTCCAGACGGCGCAGCAGGGGGGATATTTCCTCATATCCTTCATTCTCAAGCGGCCTGTCCAGATCCACCGCATTGAGCGGTTGTACGATGCGCCTGGAAAGCCGCCGGGCCAGCAGCACAGACGCGATTAGTGCGATGACGATGACTGCGGCGAAGCCCTGTCCCACTCCCAAAAGCATGGTAAGTACGGTGTTCTGCGCGATCGCAAGGCGAAGCACTGTTCCATCTTCCAAACGCTGGGCCGCATAGAGGAACCGCTCCATAAGCGTGGAGGAGTACCGCTGGCTCTCACCAAAACCGCTGGAAAGCGCCTGTTGTACCTCTGCGCGTTCCAGATGGTTCTCCATAGTATCATTGTCTGCGTCGCTGTCATAGAGGACGCTTCCATCCTCGTCGATCCAGGTGATCCGATAGTCCCGGATGTCCATATCGTCAAAATACTTCATTCCGCCCAGTTCCACACCTTGAGCGGCAAGCTGGGTCTGCATACGAAGCTGTGTCTGCTCTATGCGGGAAAAATATCCGTACAGCACTACCATGATGAGGACTACCGACGCAAGAAAAACGGTAAAAGCCACCAGACACAGTGAATGAAATATCTTTTTTGTCATTGAGGCGCCTCCATCCGATACCCTACGCCTCGGACTGTGCGGATATACTCACCGCATGGTCCCAGCTTTAGGCGCAGAGAGCTTACATGCACGTCTACCGTCCGTGTCTCACCGGCAAACTCCGCATCCCATATATTCTCCAACAAGCTCTCTCGGTCAAAGACCTTCCCAGGGTGGGCCATCATAAGCCGCAACAGCTCGTACTCTTTCAGTGTCAACGCCACCCGCTCGCCTTGGACCGTCACCGTATGCTCTGATGTGTCAAGCGTAAGGTCGCCCATACGCAGTACGACCGGCTCTTGTTCCGCTCCGGCCCGACGCAGCACCGCCTTGATCCGGGAGACCATCTCCATCATGCCGAAGGGCTTGGCAAGATAATCGTCCGCGCCCCGGTCCAGGCCCGTCACCTTGTCAAATTCCGTGCCCTTGGCCGTTGCCATGATGACAGGGATGCCCGCCGTTGCCGGTTTGGCCCGCAGCTTTTCCAGCACCTGTAAGCCGTCCTCGCCGGGGAGCATGATGTCCAGCAGGACCAGCTGGGGCACGGTCTGGCCCATGGCCTTCCAAAAACTCCCGCTCTCAGCGAACCCCCGGCTCTCAAAACCGGCAGCGTTCAACGTATAGAGGATCAGATTGCGGATGGCGTCGTCATCCTCCAAACAATAAATCAAACTCACGGTGTCACCTCCCTGTCGCCGGTGATGGAAAATACCACCCACTTGGCGATATTCACCGCATGGTCGCCTATTCGCTCCAGGTACTTCACGATCATCAGCAGGTCCAGCGCCTGCTCCGCGTCCGTCTCCGCGCTGCGTACTCGCTGGATCAGAAGCCTTTTTACCTTTGAAAAGTAACCGTCTACCACATCGTCATAAGCGATGACCGCCTGTGCTGCGGCCACATCCTGTGCCACAAAAGCGTCCAGGCTGTCCGTTACCATTTTGATAACAGCCCGCGCCATAGCGGAAATGTCCTCCGTCTCATCGGCTGCGGTCAGCTCTGCCACCGTGATGATTTCAGCGATGTCGCCGGAATTATCCCCGATGCGTTCCATATCCGTCACCATCTTCAGCGCCGCAGAAATGACGCGAAGATCAGTAGCCACTGGCTGCTGTTGCAGCAGGAGCTTCAGGCACAGCCCCTCGATCTGCCTCTCCTTCTCGTCGATCTGGACAGACAGATCGGGGACCGAGCGGGCCAGCGCAAGGTCCCTCTCGGCAAGTGCCTTGGCCGATTTTGCAATAGCATTTTCACACAGCGCACCCATGGTGATGAGTTCCCGGTTGAGCGTTGACAGCTGTTCGTCAAATTTGGATCGCATCATCCAAACCTCCCCGTGATATAATCCTCCGTCCGTTTATCCACAGGCACAGAAAATATTGTTTCTGTATCGCCGTATTCCACCAACTCCCCCAGCAGAAAGAACGCGGTTTGATCGCTGATCCGCACAGCCTGCTGCATATTGTGGGTGACGATGACAATAGTATATTTCTCTTTCAACGCCGATGCAAGGTCCTCTATCTTCCCGGTGGAGATAGGGTCAAGCGCAGAAGTCGGCTCATCCATGAGAAGCACCTGCGGTTCTACCGCCAGCGCCCTTGCGATGCAGAGCCGTTGCTGCTGGCCGCCGGACAGACCCAGCGCGTTTTTCTTCAGCCGGTCCTTTATCTCGTCCCAGATGGCCGCGTCCCGCAGAGACCTCTCCACGATGTCGTCCAGCTTGGCCTTGCCCTTGATCCCATGGGTCCGGGGGCCATAGGCGATGTTGTCGTACACGCTCATGGGAAAGGGATTCGGTTTTTGGAAAACCATGCCGATGTCTTTTCGCAGCATATTCACATCCACGCCTGGGGCAAAGATGTCCTGTCCGGCATACCGCACCTCCCCGGTGATCTTTACGCCGGGGATCAAATCGTTCATCCGGTTCAAGGTCTTGAGAAAGGTGCTTTTGCCGCAGCCAGACGGTCCGATCAGGGCGGTGATCGCGTGTTCCGGGATGTTGATGTTGATATTTTTCAATGCTTGGGTACTTCCATACCACAGGCACAGGTCTTTCACTGTGATGATGTCGCTCATAGGTCTCTCCTCTTTTTGAAATACCGTCCCACCAGCATGGCCGCCAGCTGGATAAGCAGCGTCAAGACCATGAGGATGGCGGCGATGGCAAAGGCCACGCCGAACTCTCCTTGTTCTTTGGCGTAGACGTACAGCGCCACGGTCAGGGTTGCCCCCGCGCTATTTAAGCCCTCAAAGAAGCCGTGGATCGCATGGGCAAAGCCCGCTGTGAACAAAAGCGCCGCCGACTCGCCCAAGATGCGTCCCACGGACAGGATGCAGCCGGTGATGATCCCGTCCACGCAACCGGGCAGCACCACGGTGCGGATGACACGCCACTTGCCGGCGCCCAGACCGAAGGCGCCCTCACGATAGCTCTGGGGCACGGTCTTGAGGCTCTCCTGGGTGGTGCGCAGGACAGTGGGGAGGTTCATGATGACCAACGTCAGCGCCCCTGCCAAAAGGGAGGTCTGCATATCCAGAAAGGAACAGAAAAACAGCATACCCACCAAACCGTAGATGATGCTGGGGATGCCGGACAGGGTCTCGGCGGCATATTCGATCACCGCCACCAGCTTTTTGTTCCTGGCGTACTCATTGAGATATACCGCCGCGCCCGCGCCCAGAGGGATCACGAATATCAAAGCGGCAATTATTATGTAAACCGTATTCAGAATGTCCGGCAGAATGCCGATGTTGCCGCTGAGATAGCTGGGCTTGGTGGTCAGAAGATTCCAGGAGATCTCCGGGAGGCCCTTTGCCATAACATACGTTACCAGGAACAGCACCAGTCCGGCGGTGAGCGCCACAGACAGCCACATCAATATTCGCATAAGCAGGATATAGGCCCTGCGTTTTTTCGATATGCCCGTTTGCACTTTTTACGCCTCCTTGCTTCGTTTGAGAAAGAAGTTCAGCGCCGCGTTGATGAGCAGGATGAAAAGGTACAGCACCAAGGCGATGGAGAACAGCGCCTGCCGCTGCAAGCCGCTGGAGTAGCTCATCTCGCTGGCCACCGCCGTTGTGAGAAACCGCACGCTCTGGAAAAGCGACGGCATATTGGCTACGTTGCCCGACACCATCATCACCGCCATAGCCTCCCCGATGGCCCGGCCTACGCCAAGCACCACCGCCGCGGCGATGCCGCTTCGTGCGGCGGGGACGCTGACCCGGAAATAGGTCTCCGTTGGCGTGGCCCCCAGCGCCAGGGATGCGTCCTCGTACTCCTGGGGGACCGCTTCCAGGGCCGTGATGGACACGTTCACGATGCTGGGCAGGATCATCACTGCCAGCACCACGATGGCGGCCAGCAGACTGGCTCCGTCCGGCACATGGAAGATGCTGCGGATGCCGGGGACCAGCACCAGCATACCCACCAGACCGTACACCACCGAGGGAATGCCCGCCAGCACACTCACCGCCGCGGCTACCACCGCTTTGACCTTGGGCGGCGCTGCCTTGGCCAGATACACCGCCGTGAGAAACCCAATGGGGACACCCAGGGCGATGGCTCCCGCTGTGCCGTATATGCTGGTGAGAATAAAGGGCAGGATGCCGAACTGGGGCGTTTTAGCGGTAGAGGCCCAGGTCTTTCCAAAGAGGAATTTAAAAAGCCCGATCTCCCGGATGGCCGGAATGCCGGAAATGATGAGATATACCGTGATGAGCAGCACACAGCCCACCGTGATCAGGCCCAGCAGCAAGAACACACCGTATATAAAGTTTTCAAATGCTTGTTTTTTCATAAGACTATCCCAAAGGGCCGGCGGCCTTATGTCTGGGCCGCCGGTCACAGGGTCTATTTTACTCTGCCGCTTCCTCATCGGCAGGCACATTCACGGGGACTGCCCCTGCCAAGGTGATGATCTCAGCCGAGTCCTCGCTCAGAGCGAAGTCGAAAAACGCCTGGGCAACGTCGCTCAGTTCTTCGTCCTCCCGCGTCACCAGCACGAAAGGACGCTGCACTACATAGCTACCGTCCATAACGGTCTCCTCGGTGGGTTCCACGCCGTCCACAGCAAGGGCTTTCACAGTATCGCCTACTGCGGCCAGAGAAGCGTAGCCGATGGCGTTAGGGTTCTGGCTCACGGTGGTGATCACGTCACCGGTGGAGGTCAATTCCTGTCGATATTTGCAGGCGTCCTCCGTCCCGGTGATGGACTCAAAGCCGTCACGGGTGCCGCTGCCAGCTTCACGGCCAATAAGCACGATCTCGCCAGCTTCTCCACCTACGTCGGCCCAGTCGGTGATCTCGCCGGTATAGATTTTAGCGATGGTCTCAACGTCCAGGTCGGTCACAGGATTATCGGGATGCACGATGATGGCGATGCCGTCCAGCGCCAAGGTGGTCTCGACCAGCCCGGACTCGATCTCCTCATCCTTCAGGGCGCGGCTGGAAAGGCCAATGTCGCAGCGGCCCTCGCTGACCGCCTGGATGCCGGAGCCGGAGCCGGTGGGGTTATATGTAAAGGTCACGTCCGGCTCGGCCTCCATGAACGCCTCGCCCAGCGCGCCGATAACAGACTCCATAGAGGTGGAGCCATCCGTAGCCACGGTGCCCTTCAGATTTGCCGCCAAAGCGCCGCAGCTCATGAGCCCCAGAGCCATAACAGCTACAAGAGCCACTGAAATGCCTTTTCCGAACTTTTTCATGTTGTTTCTCCTTGTCGATCTGTTTTATTGATTTGCCGGGATTTTCCCTCTTGGCAAATACAGAATACGCCGTCGATTGTCAAAACCGCTATCTTGGTACTGTAAAATCATTGTAAAGCAGTAGAGATAGCAGTGCACCGGTCAAAGGCCGGTAGACCGAGAAATGCGAGATATAACAGGTAACGTCAAAAGCGTCCCTATGGGACGCGCAGCCGCACGATTTATCGTGCGATCAAAGGGTCTTAGGGATGCTGCCCTAACAAGCAAAAATGGTCATTTCAGCGGGAAGCTGGAATGACCATTTTTCGCATGTGTGTACCACTATGCATTGCTTGCCAGTTATGCGCGGAACAAAATGACTGGCAAGCAATCTTCGCATGTGGTGCTCCACATACACTGCTTGCCAGGATTGCGCGAAGGCGAAAGACGGGCAAGCAGAGAAAACGAAGTTTTCGCGGTATGGGTGCCCACATGCATTGCTTGCCAGTTATGTGCCGGGGCAAAATGGCTGGCGAGCAATCTTCGCATGGTGTGTACCACCATGCCCTGCTTGCCAGGATCGTAACGGCCCATTTTGATCGCTGTCAAATTTGTCGGTTTTGATCCAACGGACACAACTGCGGCCTTGTAAAACCGCTCGCGTTCTGCTATCATGCTTTAAAGCAAATTCTTGATCTGTTCATTCCGTTTTGGAGGTCCGCCATGAGCGAGGAAGTTAGCAAAACCGAATCCGGCCTCTCGGAGAAAGACCAGAAGATCCTCTCCATGCTTACACCCGGTGAGCGTATCATCCTGGAGCGTCTGCTGGAACTGCATCCCTCGGATATGGTCTGGCGGCACATGCAGATGGTCATCTCCTATGTGGTGAAGCATGAGGCGCATTTCCGGGCGGTCATGGAGAAGCGGCTGAAGCTGGCGTCCGACGAGACGATCCGGGTGAGCAAGAAGAAGCTGACCAAGGCGGAGAAGCGACTGAGCGAGTTGGACCGCATCTTTATGCGGCTGTACGAGGACCGGGTAAACGGCACGATCTCCGACGAGCGGTTCGCCTCCATGAGCAAGTCCTATGAGGACGAGCAGGCGAAGCTAAAACGGGAAGTGGAAACGCTCACAAAAGAGGTGGACCAGCAGGAGCAGAAGGTAAGCGATGTGGATCGCTTTATTAAGCAAGCACACAAATATGTCACGCTGAAAGAGCTCACACCGTATGCGCTGCATGAACTGGTCAAGGCCATCTACATAGAGGCCCCGGACAAGAGCAGCGGTAAGCGGCGGCAGAACATCCACATCTCCTATGATTTTGTGGGCATCATTCCTATCTACGAACTGATGCAAGAGGAAATGGCATGACCGAAGCCATGCCATTCCCGAAAACTGATATTGTACTGTCTTATGAGAGCGCGCCTGAGACCCGCCGCTTTTTCTTTTCCTCCATTGCACACGGGGCCATCGCGTGCTATACTTGTGAAAACGGGAGCGCGGCTCCGGTCATTTTGACGAATGCCGCGCATGCCGTTGACATAAAGGCGGAGCGAATGATATGACTGTTGTAATCAAACTGGGTACATCCAACATCACCTATCCCACGGGGAACCTGAACATCCGGCACATGGAAAAGCTGGTGAAGGTGCTCAGCGATCTGAAAAACGCCGGTGTGAAGATCGTGCTGGTCTCCTCCGGCGCCATCGCCATGGGCGTGGGAAAGCTGGGACTGGACAGGCGCCCGTCCGATATGCCGGGCAAGCAGGCGGCGGCCGCCGTTGGCCAGTGCGAGCTGATGTATACCTATGACAAGTTGTTTTCCGAGTACAACCACACGGTGGCCCAGGTGCTGCTCACCGGTAGCGACGTGGAGAACGACGACCGGCGGGCGCACTTCGTGAACACCATGACCCGGCTGCTGGATATGGACGTGCTGCCCATCATCAACGAAAACGACACCGTCTCCACGGAGGAGATCGCCGTGGGCGACAACGACACCCTGGCGGCCATCGTGGGCTGCGCCATCCACGCGGATCTGGTGGTGCTGCTCAGCGACATCGACGGGCTATATTCCGCCGATCCACGGAAGGACCCGGACGCCCGCCTCATCGAAACGGTGGAAGGCGAGATCACCCCGGAACTGGAGGCCATGGCGGACCAGTCGGGCAGCGGCCTGGCCGTGGGGGGCATGAAGACAAAGCTGAGCGCGGCCAGGATGACCATGGCGGCGGGTATCGACATGGTCATCGCCAACGGCAGCAATCTGGAGAATCTATACAGCATCCTGGACGGGAAAGATCTGATCGGCACCAGCTTCCGGAGCGCCCGCCGCGCCGGAGAGAACAGGGAGGAATGAGAGATGGCAATGACGACCCATGAATTGCTGCTGGCAGCCCAGACCGCCAAGGCGGCCATGGCGGCGGCCAGCGGGGAGAAGAAGGCCCAGGCGCTGCGGCTGATGGCCCAATGCCTGGTGGCGGACACCGACGCCATCCTCGCCGCCAACCGGCAGGATATGGACCAAGCCCGGGGCCATATCCCAGAGGTGATGATGGACCGGCTGGCCCTGGACGCCGGGCGGGTGAAGGCCATGGCGGAGGGTGTCCTCCAGGCGGCGGCCCTTCCCGACCCGGTGGGGCAGGTGCTGCGGCAGGTGGAGCGGCCCAACGGGCTGATCATCCGCCGGATCAGCGTGCCCCTGGGCGTGGTGGCGATCATCTATGAGAGCCGGCCCAACGTGACCGCGGACGCGGCCGCGCTGGCGGTGATGAGCGGGAACGTGTGCGTGCTCCGCAGCGGCCGGGAGGCGTGGCGCAGCAGCGACGCGATCGTGCGCTCCCTGCGGGCGGGCCTTCGCCAGGCGGGCCTGCCGGAGGAGGCGGTGAGCCTGATCCAGGACCTCTCCCGGGACAGCGCCCGGGAGCTGATGTGCGCCGACGGGCTGGTGGACCTGCTGATCCCCCGGGGCGGCGCGGGGCTCATCCGCGCCTGCGTGGAGAACGCCACCGTGCCTTGCATCCAGACGGGCACCGGCATCTGCCACGTGTATGTGGACGCCGACGCGGATCTGGAAAAGGCCCTGGCCATCGTGGAAAACGCCAAGACCAGCCGGCCCAGCGTGTGCAACGCTGAGGAGGTGCTGCTGGTCCATGAGGCCGTGGCGGAGCGGTTCCTGCCCCAGCTGAAAAAGCGCCTGGTGGACGACCGGGCCGCCGCGGGCAAGACCCCTGTCCAGCTCCGGCTGGACAAGCGTGCAGCGGCCATCATCCCCGGCACGCCGGCGGGGGAGCGGGATTTCGACACGGAATTCAACGATTACATCCTGGCGGTGGCGGTGGTGCCGGACGGCGAGGCGGCCATCGGACATATCGCCGCGCACTCCACCGGCCACTCCGACGCCATCGTGACGGAGAACGCCGATATGGCGGCGCGCTTCACGGCGGCCGTGGACAGCGCGGCGGTATACGTGAATGCCTCCACCCGGTTCACCGACGGGGGCGAGTTCGGCCTGGGCTGCGAGATGGGCATCTCCACCCAGAAACTCCACGCCCGGGGTCCCATGGGGCTGGAGGAGCTGTGTTCCTATAAATACGTCATCCTCGGCGACGGCCAGGTGCGATAAGGGTGAACGTGGAGTTTTTCACGCTCGCGCTGGACCAGGCGTCCATGGACGGGCTCCGGTTCGGACGCGGCGAGCGGCCTCTCGTGCTGATCCCGGGGCTGAACCTGCGCCGCCTGCGGGAGACGGGCTATGCCATGGCGCATATGTATAAGCGCTTTGCCGACGATCACACCGTGTATATTTTCGACCGGCGGGACCCGGTCCGGGAGGGGTACTCCGTCCGGGACATCGCCGCTGATACTGCGGCGGGGATGGCCGCGCTGGGCATCGGCCGCGCGGCGGTGTTCGGCCTGTCCCAGGGGGGCATGGCTGCCCAGTACCTGGCCATAGAACGGCCGGAGCTGGTGGAAAAGCTGGTGCTGGCGGTGACCGCCGCCCGGACCAACGACACCCTCCGGCAGGTGGTCGGCCGGTGGGCGGCCCTGGCGGAGGCGGACGACTATGACGGCCTGGTGGCGGACGTGATGGAGAAGATGTACTCGCCGGAATACCTGCGGCGCTTCGGCCGCTTGCTGCCGGCGGTGTCCCGGATCGGCCGGCCTGGCGATCTGCGGCGGCTGTCCGTGCTCACCCGGTCCTGCCTCACCTGCGAGGCCTATGACCGGCTGGGGGAGATCCGCTGTCCCGTCTTCGTCATCGGGGGGCGCCGGGACCGGGTGCTCACCGGCGAGGCTTCGGTGGAGATCGCGGAGAAACTGGGGTGTGGGCTCTATCTGTACGAGGAATTTGGCCACTCCGCCTATGAGGAGGCGCGGGACTTCAACGACCGGGTGTATGCCTTTTTACAGGGCAAAGAATAGGAGCATGGCGTTTGCCATGCTCCTGCGCTTTCAGCACGTGGGGTTATACTTCTGCTTGGTCTGCTGGACCTGCTGCTGGGGGGCGTTGTCCATCTGGTACCAGCCCTTGGCGCTCATCTGCTTGTAGATGCTGTCCTGCATGGACAGGGTGTCGTCGAAGGCGCTGGAGAAGGCCTGGTGGATGTTGGCGGTGCTGGATTCGATGGCGCCGTGCATATACAGGTCGATGACGCCCTTGGTGGTGAGCAGCAGATTCTCCATGATGCATTTGTCGTCCATTTTTGTCTCTCCTTACACGAGGTCGTAGAATTTCTTGTAGACCTGGCGGTGGCGGTCGGCCATCTGCTGGGCCTGGAGCTTGAGTCCGGCGTCCTGCAGGGTGTTGGCCGCGTCCTGGCACTGGCTGACCAGGAACATGGCGTGGGACAGGGCGTCGTCCACGTACAGCAGTTCTTTTGTCGTCATGATAATATCACCTCATGTTCAGTATTACCCCAGCGGGCGGGAGTATGAGCGGACGAAAAAATTTTTGAAATAAAGCAAAGAAAAGCTTGTCCGATCCATTGCATGAGTATATAATAGGACGTGTATTAAGTGTTCGTGAAGTGGGAAATAAGCGGCTCTTATGAGGTGTGCGATGAAAACATCGAGATACGAAGTTTTTCTGAAGATCGTGGAGACGCGGAGCCTGACCCGGACGGCCGCCTTTTTCGGCTGCACCCAGTCGGCGGTGAGCCAGCTGGTCCGGGCGTTGGAGGCGGATCTGGGTGTCACGCTCCTGGCCCGCAGCAAGAGCGGCGTGCGCCTGACGGCGGAGGGCGAGTATCTGCTGCCCAGCATGCAGCAGATCGTGGTGGGGGAGCGGAACGTGTTCGAGCGGAGCCTGGAGCTGCAGAACATGAACGCGGGCCTGATCCGTATCGGCATCTTCACCAGCCTGTCCTGCCAGTGGCTGCCGCCCCATCTGAAGACCTTCCGGGAGAAATACCCCAACATCGGCTTTGAGCTGCTGCAGGGGGATGTGACCCAGATCTGCGAATGGCTGCGCAGCGGCATGGTGGACATCGGCTTTACCACCAAGCCGGAGGGGGACGAATTCGTGTTCCGGGAGCTGCTGGCCGACCGGATGGAGATCGTCCTGCCGGCCAACCACCGGCTGGCGGGCAGGAGCGTGGCCCTGGACGATCTGCGGGAGGAGACGTTCGTGCTCCAGGAGTCCGGCTACAGCCAGATCGTGGAGAAGATCTTTTCCGACGCGAACATCCGTCCCAAGCGCCAGTATACCGTCAAGGATGATTACACCGTCATGAGCATGGTGGAGAGCGGGCTGGGGGTGACGCTGCTGCCGGATCTGGTGCTCCAGCGCACGCCCTATGAGCTGTACGGCTGTCCCATCGAGCCGGCCTATTACCGGCGGCTGGGGGTGGCCTGGATGAAGAAGGAGCAGAGCTCCATCGCGGTGTCCAAGTTCGTCCACCATCTGCTGGAGGACGAGGCCGTATAAACTATCGGGAAGCGCGCAGCGCCCGGACAGAATGTCCGGGCGCTGCGCGCTGTTCATCATCGTGGTCCGCCAAAAACAGGCGGACCTTATTTTTTGATCTGCTCCATATACCCGGCCGTGATGATGCCGGCGGGGAGGGCGACGATCGCGATGCCCACGATGGAGGATATCATCGTTACGATCCTTCCGGCGACCGTCACCGGGCAGATGTCGCCGTATCCGATCGTGGTGAGGCTCACGGTGGCCCAGTAGACGGCCTCGAAGAAATCGGCGAACGTATCGGGCTCCACGTTGAAGATGATCAGCGCGGAGATCAGCACGTATCCCACGGCAAGGGAACACACGGCCAGAAGCGGCCCCCGCTGGGCCTTTATGACCGCCGCGATGATCTGCACGCTCCTGGCATACCGGAACATTTTGAACGAGCGGAACACCCGGAAGGTGCGAAACAGGCGGAGCAGCTTGACCAGCCGCAGACCGGGAAACAGGGAGGTGAACACCGGCAGGATCGCCAGCAGGTCGATGATCGCCATGGGGGTGAAGGGGTAGAGGAAGAACGAGGCGGCGCCCCGCTTCAGCTTCATGTCGGCGGTCATGAGCCGCACGGCGTAGTCCAGCAGAAAGCACGCCGTGGCGACGACGTTGATGGCGGAGAAGACCAGGTTCGTCTCCTTGAACGCCAGAGGGACGAGGCTGGCGGTGATGAGGCACATCATGCACAGGTCGTAGACCCTGCTGGCCTTATCGTCCTCGTTGGCGACCTCTACGGAGCGGCAGGCGAGGCATGATCTGGTACGTTAAGTTCAGTTGCGGATTGTTTAGGCCGGGAAGGCGCGGCAGGCATGGATTGTTTTGTTCTGGCAAGTTGCGGTTGCACTAGGCGGGGTTAGCCAAGGCGAGGCAGGCAAGGTTTGCTACGGTGGGGTTGGCCGGGTGCGTTCTGGTCAGTCACGTTGTGGCAGGCTTGGATTGTCAAGGCGATTCACGGCCCGTTATGTTCTGGTACGGCAGGCGTGTTCAGTTGAGTTGCGTCTTGGCGCGTCGAGTTATGGTTTGGCAGGCGGGGATTGTCGGGTCACGTTGGGTCGAGGATGGGTATGGTATGGCGTGGCAGGAACGGAATGGAAAGGTGTTGAAAGGCATGGAGCGGCCTGTCAAGGTCCGGCAGGTATGGATTGGCGCGGCGCGAAGAGGTACGGTCTGGTGAGTTTAGGTATGGCAGGCGAGTTGAGTTTAGGAATGGTCAGTCACGCCATGTTGGGTCCGGGCGAGGAACAAATATAAAAAGGAGTGAAACTATGGTTTTCCAATACAAATTTCCGGGGCTTTACCCGGTCGATGCACAGACGGCGGGTGAAGAACTGGAGCGCATCTTCAATACACCGGGCAAATTGGACCCGGCAAACATCGTGAATGAGAGCCGTGACGAATCCGCTCCGCTCCATCCGATTTTCGAGTGGGACGACACCAAGGCGGCGGAGAAGTACCGCGAGACGCAGGCCGAGACGCTTATGCGGTCCGTCGTGACCATCGTTGACACGCCGCATGGTCCGCAAGAGGTCCGGGCCGTCGTCAACGTCCAGCAGACATACACGCCGATACACGTTGTCCTGGAAAGCCGGGAACAGACGGACATACTGCTGGAAACGGCGCTGAAAGAATTGAAAGCGTTTCAGAAGAAGTACGCCACGCTGTCCGCTCTGCAAGGCGTGTTCGCGGCCATCGACCAGTTGACCATCGAGGAGGTAAAGCATGGAACAGATAGAAAATCACATGGTGATCGGAGACTACTACGCGGACAGGGAGCGTCAGTACGACCCTGACGTTGTGACCGCCGATGAATGCGACCATACATACAAGTGCGATTCTTGCAATCTGTGGGCGTGGTGCGAGGACAGGAAGGACATATACGAGTGCAAACTGTGCGGCGATACGTTCCTTGAAGAGGACCTTTTCGAGGGAATTTGCAAGGACTGTCTGGCCGAGTATGTGGACCCGCAGACGGTCAAGGAGTATGCGGAGGACCGTAGCGCAAGAGCAGAATATAGACATATGTGGGAGTCACTTTTCGAGGAGTACTTCTCCGAGCCGGACGACAAGTGCAAGATAGATCGTGTGTCCGAGACGCTGAAGGACAGGCTGATGACACAGATCATGCGCGAGTTCAACTGGGACAAGCTGGGCGATACGTTCCACGGCAAGGCGAAGCTTGTCGCCTGGGTCGGCGAGGATGAAGTGGCGTGGGGCGACTTCGCGGCATGGCTGGTTGAGAAGAAGGGAGTTTTGAAAAATGATAGAAGTTGATGGATACAAGATGTTTCGTGGGACGATGCGGATAACACCTGTTGATCCGAAGTTTACGCCGGTCGAGGCGCGTGGAGACTGGCTTTACAAGCCGGAATACAAGTGCTGGTATGGCCGCGTTTCGCAGTACGGCCCGTTCGTTTCATCGTTCGGCGAGAAGATATGCGAGGTCGTGGAGGACGAGACGGCATGAGCATCCGAGCGGAGATGGCGGCGGGCCACATGAGCACAGGACGGCGCGAGACGCCACGGCCCAGCACGAGGCGGTTCAAGCCGGAGGATGCCAGCCGGAAGCGGAAGGCGCGGTCCAAACAGGTCAAGCAGAGCAGGAGGAGGAATCGGACATGAGCGAGTGGATAAGAGTCGAGGACAGGATGCCGCCTGATGGGGAATGGGTCATCGTTGCAGCCAAAGACTCTGCCGGGAAAAAGTTTGTCGAGTGCGACATCAGGTGGTGCTCAGAAGACCAAGAATGGCAGTATTTCGACGGTAGCGACGGATGGGTTGGCAGTTTCCATGACGAAGTGACCCATTGGATGCCGATTCCCGAACCGCCGGAGGAGTCCAAATGACCAATGCTGAATACCGCTCCCATCCCGCTATAAGCCGGTCGGAGCTTTTCAAGATCGGGAAGTCGCCTTTGCACTTCAAGTACGAGAGGGAGAACCCGCCGGAGCCGAGCGCGGCGCTGATATTCGGGCAGGCGTTCCACAAGTTCGTGCTGGAGCCGGACGGATTCGACGAGGAGTTTTCGGTCGCGCCGAACGTGGACAGGCGGACACGGGACGGACGGGAACAGTGGGCGGCGTTCCAGGCCGAGGCGGACGGCAAACAGATCATCACGCTTGACGACATGACGGCCATTCAAGGTATGCGCGACGCATTGATGGAGAACCGCCACGCCAAGTTCCTTATCAATTCGAGCCAACACGAATTGCCGCTGTTCTGGAAAGACGAGTTGAGCGGAGAGGCGTGCAAGTGCCGCCTCGATATGTTCCTTGGCGACGGGAAGCAGCGCATCGTTTCAGACCTGAAATCCTGCGCCAGCGCGGAGACAGATGCGTTCATGCGGGACGTTATCAAGTACGGCTATGACTTGCAGGTATTTCAATATCTGGACGGAGTGACCCACAACTACGGCCCGCCGAAAGACCCGGAGAATCCTGACACATTCATCTTCATCGCGGTGGAAAAGACGCCGCCCTACGCCGTCAACGTCATGCAGGCCGACAAATACATCCTGATGCGCGGCGAGGCGCTTTTCCGGGAGTACATCGGGACATACCACGAGTGCAAGGAGAGTGGCAACTGGTGGTCCTACAACGGCCACTTCGGGAACATAAACATTTTGAGCCTACCGGCTTATTTGAGAAAGGACTTTGAGTGACATGAATATCGATTTTGCAGGGAAAGAAAATCAGAGGGTTCGCAAGGCCGCGAGAGCCGCGGGCATTCCGATTTGGAAGATAGCGGTTCGGATTGGCGTGTGCGAACAGACGTTGATTCGCTGGCTTCGCGTCCCGCTTACTCCCGACAGGGAGAAGATGGTTATGGAAGCTATTGCAGAGTTGGAAAAGGAAGGAGAGGCTTGAAATGAGTGACGAACTTGCCAAGACCGAACAGAGCGCGGTGGTTCCGCAGTTCGGCGGACAGAATATGCCGATGTACGGCGACATCAATCAGGGCACGGTTGCCATCGAGGCCAGCCGCGCCGTAGCAGAGGCCCAGGGGAAACTTATCATCGCAAAGCGTTTCCCGCGAGACGAGATACAGAGCTATGCCCGCGTCATGCAGGCCTGCCAGCGGAAAGGCGTTGCGGAAAAGGCGTTTTACACCTACAGACGCGGCGGCAGCTCCGTGTCCGGGCCCACCATTCGTTTCGCGGAGGAACTGGCACGCTGCTGGGGTAACATTGACTACGGCATCAAAGAGCTTTCCCAGAACGACGGGAGCAGCGAGATGCAGGCATACGCATGGGACCTGGAGACGAACGCCATGAGCTTGCAGAACTTCACGAACCCGCATATCCGGGAAGTGAACGGCTCCGCGAAGAAGCTGACGAGCCAGCGGGACATCTACGAGATCAACGCCAACATGGGCGCACGCCGCCTCCGGGCGCGTATTCTGGCGATCCTGCCGACCGACCTTGTGGACGCGGCGATAGCGGAGTGCAAAAAGACCCTTGCCGGGGATAACGAGGTGCCGCTTATCGACCGTATCAAAAAGATGGTGTCGCAGTTTGAACGCTTCGGCGTTTCGCAGGAGCAGATAGAGCGGCGTCTGAAACGGAAGATAAACACCATGACTTCCGAGGACTTTGCGGAGTACATCGGCATCTACAACGCCATCAAGAACGACGAGAGCAAGCCGTCCGACTGGTTTGACGTTGCGCCGGAGGCGACGGAACTGACCAAGACCATCGACGCGGCTATCCAGAAGGAGAAGGAGAAGGAGGAAGTGCTGTGACAGAAACAGAAGAAGTCTGGCGTGAAATACCAGGATAATGGACATGCAGTTCAGCACTACCGATGTCGAAGATAAGGACCTGTGCGCCGAAGCGCTGGACGAGCTGAGCAATAACAAGGGGGACGATTGATGGGATACACAAATTCTCCGCTAGTAGATCACACCCATATTTCGCCGAATAGGACGGCAGGACGGTCTTGCATCGACACCATCACGATCCACTGTGTTGTGGGGCAGTGCGCTGTCGAGACACTCGGAAACGTTTTCGGTGCGTCCTCCAAGCGAGCATCCAGCAACTATGGTATCGGCTATGATGGCAGAGTCGGAATGTTTGTGGAGGAGAAGGACAGGTCTTGGTGTAGCTCTAGCTCTGCCAATGACAACCGGGCTATAACTATCGAGGTCGCCAGCGATACATTTGAGCCTTATGCGGTCAGACAGGCAGCGTATGATAAACTGATCCTTTTGGTGGTGGACATTTGCAAGCGAAACGGAATTGAGCGGCTCGTATGGTCTACAAACAAAAACGATCGTGTATACCACCGCAACGGCTGTAATATGACCGTACATAGGGACTATGCCAACAAGAGTTGCCCTGGGACGTGGCTCTATGAGCGTATGGGGAAAATCGCTTCCGCCGTCAACGCAAAGCTCGCACCCGGTGGATGGGAAGAGGTAAACGGCGAATGGAAGTTTCGCAGCCCTGCGACCGGCCAGTACGTTGCGGGTACATGGGTCAAATCCGAAAAGGGCATGTGGTACTACATCGGACCGGACGAGATCATGGTCCACTCCGGCCTTACTTATGTGCATGAGGCCCCTTGCATCGACAGCATCGGCACGCAGACCGGCAAGTCTCCGGCCGGATACTACTACTTCCGGTCCGATAATGACAGCGGGACCATCGGGATGCTCGAATCGGGAGAGCAGACAATCGTCAAATCCGCCGTAGATGGCATCCAGGGTATCAACAAGGCTGTCTTTGAGACGGCACACAATGGCCGCTACGGTGCGTGCGTATCTATCAACGGCGTGCCGGTGGAAGATGTCCTCAGAAAGTAAAATCCTGTTGCAATTTGTGGCGACTTATAATACAATTCTAAAAGAAAGGACGTGAATGAGATGGATAACAAAGATCAGGCGATCTACAAAGACAATGACGGCGTGGCGACTGTTCCGCTGGCGTATCACGAGACCTGCATGACGCGGGAAAAGCGCGAAAAGAAATATGCTGTCATTGGCCTTATCATCGGATGGGCCGTTTCGCTCATTGCCGCTGTCGGTATCTTTTCCTATATGTGGCTGCAATATGACTATACCACAGACATCGATGCGAAAGGCGTTTATGTACTCACCGATTCGCAGGGGAACGTTATCGCGACCGACCTTACGCCAGAGGATGTTATCCAGCTCATGGAGGGCATGACCGATGGCGAGAATCCGAATTCGGAAGTCCAGGACTAGGAAAAACGGCAAGAGCAAGGGCACGAAGAAAAGAAAGCACTGAATGCCTCCTGCGTTCTGAGTGGGAGAGTGTTATAAGTGAAGCGGCCCTTGGTGAAGAAGACACCATCATTGCAACACGGTACTTGCTGGACGCAATACCGCAAGTCGAGATCGGCGCGGAGTTGCATATGGACAGGAGCACCGTATCGCGCCGACTGCAAAAAATCCTGAACAAGATCGAAAAGACCGCGCACAGGATGGGAATACAGTAAACGACCTCCGGGGACTTCCCGGAGGTTTTTTATTTTGCACATAACTTCACGCAAACGCCGCATTACTGCCGCACAAAGAAATTCGGGATGCGGTACAATCGAATCAAAGGAGGGAGCTACGGACTGCGGAACACGTCACCGCAACGCCACGAGGCGGGTTTGTACGTTCCCTCTTTCTATTATATGAAAGGGCGTATCAAGATGGATGCAGAATTGAGATTGATCCGTATCGGATTTCCGCTTTCTGAGGCAGTCGGCATCGTACACCAGAAGCGTAAGGATGGGGACCTTGAGGATTTCATTCGTGAGAAGGAACGTGAATACGAAGAAGACTGCAGACGCTACGCTGAGGAGGTAATTGGGTGATGGCATATCCGAATTATTATCAACCGATGGCCGGGGCGTATGGTCCGCAGCCGATGTATGGTCCCTATCCGGTCCCGAATGTCCCGCAGCCGTCCGCGCAGCCTCAGCCGCAGGTCCAGGCGCAGACTGTCCAGCAGCCCGTAATGAGCCAGCCCGCTTTCGTGTGCCGTCCCGTGGCGTCTGTGGAGGAAGCTATGGCGGTGCCGACAGACTTCAACGGAAACGTGATCGTGATGACTGACCTGGGGCACAAGTACATCTACACGAAGGTGCTGAATCCAGCAACAGGCAGTTCTGTGTTTGAGAAGTACAGGAAAGAGGACGGCGGGCAGAGTCAGGAAGATACGCCTACCGAAGAAAAAGCACCCGCCGTGGACTACACACCGCACTTCACGGCGCTGGAGGAGCGTCTGGACCAAATGAGCGACCGCGTGGAGGATTTGTTCGACCGCATTGAGAGCCAGAAAAAGGCCGCTCTGCGGGCCGAGAGAAAGGCTGGTAACGCGGAATGAATCCTATGATGGGACAGATGGGCCAGCAAATGGGCCAGATGATGCAGGGCATGGTCGGCGGCATGATGCAGCAGGCTATGGTACAGCTCATGCAACGCTTTGGCGGCGGTATGCCCATGAACGGGAATTACCAGCAGATGACGAATCAGCTGATGCAGAATCAGGAGGTCCAGCAGAAGGCCGGTCCGCTTATCAACGGGAAAAGCCCAGAGCAGTTGAACGAGACGTTCCGCAATCTGTGCAAAGAGCGCGGCATCGACGCGGACGAGTTCGCCCAGCAGATGGGCGTGACGCTGCCGAAATAAAAACACCAGCTACGGCCCATTCGGGTGTTCACTGGTTCGATAAGAGTATAGCACAAACAACTGAATATGGCAACCTTTTCTCCTATCAGTTTTGCGCGGGTCTTGATAAAAACCGTGCTTCCCAAAGTACACGTCCGGGAAGTGCGCAGCCCGGTGTGAATTTTGAAAGGAGATTTTTTTCATGGCTTACGAAACTCCCATTGTCTACAACCTGGACGGCGGTTCCGGAGGCAACGGCGGTGGCTGTGGCAACAGTATGTGGGGCGGCGACGGCAGCTGGATCTTTGCCTTCCTGATCATCGCCCTCATCTTCGGCGACCGCTGGGGCAACAACGGCAACAACGGCGGCAACAACGGAGGTGGAAATGCTTTGCCGACTTACATTCCCTATCCTATGTCCAGCGTCGGCGGGTTCAACGCATCCGGCGCTCTGACGAGGGCCGACCTGTGCCAGGACATGAACTTCCAATCCGTAGAGAACGGCGTGCGCGGCATCCAGCAGGGCCTTTGCGACGGCTTCTACGCGATGAACACCTCTCTGCTCAACGGTTTCCATGGCGTGGACAACGCTCTGTGCACGCTCGGTAACTCCATGATGCAGGGCTTCAACACCGCGAACGTGACGGCTCTTCAGGGCCAGAACGCGCTGGCGACCCAGATCGCCGGTTGCTGCTGCGATAACCGCGTCGGGCAGATGCAGCTTGGCACCCAGGTCGAGCGCGGCTTCTGCGACACCAACTACAACGCCGCGACCAACACCACGGCCATCATCCAGAACGCACACAGCGACACCGACCGCGTGATCGCCCGTCTGGACGCGATGGAGTCCGCCCGGAAGGATGAGGTCATCGCTGACCTGCGGACCAAGCTGGCCGCTTGCGGCGACCAGACCACGGCGCAGTACATCATCAACCAGCTGACCGGCGTTATCAGCCCTCGCGCTGTGCCCGCCTATCCCGCCGCGTCTCCCTGCGGTCTCGGCAACTGGGCTCCCCAGGTGCTTGCCAACGGCTACTACGGCGCGTATGGCAACTCCGGCTGCGGCTGCAACACCGGCTGCGGCTGCTGAGTGACCAACTGTTGCAAAAAATGCAACAACTCCCCGCAAGGGTGACTATTTCGGGGCGGGGCGCATACTCCGCCCCTGATTTTAGGAGGAATACTATGAAAGAAAAAATCCGCGCCAAGATGGAAGCGCATGTGAAGTCTATCATCGAAAAGCCCATTATCACCGACCAGGAGTACATGCTGATCGCCGGGTATCTTTCCAAGCTTGAGTTTGAGGCGACCCAGGCCGAATCCAAGAAGCAGATGGAGGAACAGCAGAAGCAGTTCCGGGACAAGCTCGTTGACGTTCTGGGAGGTGCGAACTATGGCCTGTAAACCTGTTTGCCAGCTTTGCCCGCATCTTGTGCTGTCGCAGTCTGTCACCTATACTGCTCCCAACCTTGTCATTGACCTGCCTGCAGGGAGCTACAACAACGGCGAGAAGTACTGCATCGTGATCGCCCAGACCATTGACCCGGCGACCACCATCAACGCTCCCGTCGTGTTCACCATCGGCGGCGGGGCTGTGCAGTACCCGCTGACAACTTCCTGCTGCGCCCAGGTGACTGCCTGCGGCATCCGTACCAGGACCCGGTACAGCACGGTCGTGTCCACCAGCGCCACCGGCGGCACGTTCAAAATGCTTGGGAAGCCTTGCTGCATGCCAAACAATGACCTGACCGCCATCAACGGCACGGCTCCTGCGACGTAAGGAGGTTCACTATGGGTAGAAAACTTCTTATCATGCCGCCTTATCATCCCGTGGAGTACGAGGGCGATATGGGCCGGGAGATCGAGCGGCGGTCCGAGATGTACCGTGGCGCAGAGATGCGCACGGGAAGGCGTGACGATTATCGCCGCACTGAACCGCGTATGGGTGCCCGCGACGAAGATTACATGACGATGGGAGGCTCCCGGTACTTCCCGGACGAGCGCATCAACCCGTACATGGGAGACTATGAGCCGGAAATGCGCCGCCGCCGTGACAGCCGTGGCCGGTACACTTCGGCACGCATGGGCGGCTATAACGAGCCGTGGATGGGCGAGGATGATGACATGGAGATGCGCTATCCGAATCGCGTCTACTTCCCGCAGATGAACCGCAAGATTGGCTTTTCCATCGACGGCGAAATGGAGCACCTCCCCGACGAGATCAGCACCGATTATCGCTCCACCATCGACTATCCACAGATGAACGAGATGGAGCACAGAAAGGGGACGAAAGCTATGAGCGGACACGCTTCCGGCACCGGCGCTATGCCTTTCAGTAAGGAAATGGCGATGGAGTGGACCCGGAACATGGAGAACCCGGACGGAACGGTCGGTCCACACTGGCCGCTCGAAAAGGTCAAGGAGGTCATGGCCCAGAAAAAGCTCGAAGGTTCGCCTTATGAGTGGTATGCAGTTCTTAACATGGTCTACTCTGACTACAGCGGCGTCGCCAAGAAAATGAATGTCAACACTCTTGACTTCTACGTCTGCATGGCAAAGGCGTTCCTGGACGACCCGGATGCTGGCGAGGACAAGTTAGCCCGTTACTACGAGTACGTCGTGAAGTGAAATCAAGCCGGGGCGAGCGATCGTCCCGGCGTTTTCTTGAAATTCTAGTTAGCATTTTGTTAGCATTTTCGGTTGCAAAAAGTGTATCGCAAGTACAAAAATTGTACTTGCCGTATAAAAATTGTATTTCGCAAGAAACACGCAAACCCTTGAAAACACTAAAAAATCCCGGAAGGCTTGCAAATCAAGGCTTCCAGGAATGGTGACCCGTACGGGACTCGAACCCATGTTACCGCCGTGAAAGGGCGGTGTCTTAACCACTTGACCAACGGGCCAA
>CANQSF010000004.1 GCA_947626345.1 uncultured Oscillospiraceae bacterium
CGATCGCCCATGGAGCAGCGGCGGCAGATGGACGCGCTGGCGCTTTTGCTATAAAAAAAGATACCACAGAATTCACAATCTGTGGTGCGTGCGGCGGGGAAGACGCCCAAGTTTTTGGCCGGAAGGGAGAAAACGGGGGCAAAAAACTGTGAAAAGCGCACGGAAAGGGCGCCTGGGGCCGGGCAAAAGGGCCTCAGGCGGAGTTGTTATGTAAAAAAATAAACTTTTTTTGAATTTCCCCTTGCTTTTTTAAGGGAAGCGGGCTATAATCATCCTCGTAAAGCTGGGCTCGGAGGAAGTAATTTCCGTGTACATACCACAGAATGTGAATTCTATGGTGAGAAGGGCTCGAAAAACTATTTTATTAGGAGGACATCAAACAATGACAAAACGTGTACTCAGCTTGCTCTTGGCGCTGATCATGGCTCTGTCTCTGTGCGTCCCGGCCTTCGCGGCTGACGAGCCTGAAGTTAGTGCTGATGAGCCTGCTACCGCGGCCGCCGACGAGCCTGTCGAGGTTGCAGTCGACGAGCCGGAAGCCATCGACTATGCCGACAAGGGCGTTCTGGAAGCGGCTGTCGCCGAGGCTGAGGGTATGAAGCCCGACGTGGACGCTGGTTACTACCAGCAGGTTACGGGCGACTATTCGACGGCCATCAAGGCTTTCTATGATGCTCTGAAGAAGGGCCAGGACATCTTGGCTCAGATCACGGACCAGGCCAGCTATGACGTCTGGAAGCTGACTCACACCGACAAGGAGATCGGTGATGCTGCCAACGAGATCATAGATGCCATCGAGGGCATCCAGAACACCATTTGGAGCACTCAGAGAGCTGCTCTCGAGGAGTGGAAGGGATTTGACGAGCGGACCAAGGCCGACAACAAGACTCTTGGCACGCAGTACGACTTCCAGCCCGACTACATCACGGATGTGGTCGATCCGGACCTGGCTCTGATCGAGGCTGCCCTCAAGAGCGGCCTGCTGAAGGATTACCAGGCCGCCAAGAAGAGCCACGACGCTCTGCTTTTGATCCACAGCAGCCAGTCTTATCCGACCTACAACGACTATCTGACCCTGCGTGACACCATCGCCACCGCCCAGGCTAAGCTGGACAGCGACGATTGGTTCGACAACGGCCATGTGACTGGCTGGCTCGAGGCCACAAGTCTGACTGACTACTTTGCTAAGATTGCGGAGAATTGGTACGACGCGGATACCCTCAACGGGTTCCATAGCTGGGTCCGTCTGCATGACGTCAACGCGGCGATCATCGGCATCAAGGCTGCTCTGTCTGAGAACAAGCACACCCTGAAGATGACCAGCGCCTATGTGGAGGGCGACTACCGCAGCATCCTGATCAATTTCACCGGACTTGATAAAACCAAGGATCATCACAAATATGATCTGAGAGTCACCGTGAACGGCGTGGCCAAGACCA
The DNA here is from genome assembly GCA_947626345.1 of uncultured Oscillospiraceae bacterium. Taxonomy (GTDB): domain Bacteria; phylum Bacillota; class Clostridia; order Oscillospirales; family Oscillospiraceae; genus CAJOIG01. Next base: position 1,440 of record CANQSF010000004.1, read on the forward strand.
TCGAGACGATCGATGCGCAAACTGTGGGGACTATCGCTGCCCGCCGCATCCTTGCGAAGACCTGGAACGAGACCAAGGAGCGCTTTGTTGAGGGCGACAAGATCGACATCGCTCTGTACTGCAATGACAACGGCAAGGAGCTGGTACAGGCTCTGGACACCATCGTGATCGATGAGTCCTATAACGGGCCCCAGATCGCCGATGTGAAGTATGCCCCCGACAGCATCACCGTCACCCTTACCAAATCCATGACCGCTGCGAATACTCCTGTCTCTGGCTATAGTGCTGAGAACCTGTATTACGGTCAGGCGAAGGTGACCATCACTTTCGACGGCAAGACCGTTGACAGCTGGACTATCGACAAGGACAGCACCCAGACCGCTTGGGGCCGGGACATCGATCCCGCCATCGGCACCTACACCGTGACCCTGGAAGTGACCGAGGGCCAGGTCAGCGGCGCGCAGGACAAGACCTTCACCCGTAGCACCAGCACCGTTGAGGTCCCCGACATCACCGCCTACAAGGGCGACACGCCCGCCGAGGATGATCCCTACGGCGCCGGCACCAAAGGTTACGACAACCTGCTGAAGCTGATCGCCTTCGCTGAGGAGCACCTGGATGGCCTGATCGCGAAGAGCGGCAAGACCGAGGATCTGATGGTCCACCTGAACCACCGCCTGGAAGGCGCTAAGGAGATCGTGGCCGCTGCTTCCACCACTGTGTACAGCAAGGATAACATGAAGGTCGTGGACGCTGCCGTCACCTTCCTGCGCGACGCTCTGGACAACTTCGTTCTGGCCGTCGACGCCAGCGAGCTGAAAGCCTCTCTGGCCACCGCCGCCGCTCTGGTGGAGAGCGACTACATTGCCGAGAATTGGGCCGCCTTCGAGAAGGTCGTCGCTGAGGCCGAGGCTCTCATGGCGAAGCAGCCCCAGCCCGACATCGGCACCAACCAGAAGAATGTTGACGCCATGGTCGAAAAGCTCGACGCTGCTATCGCTGAGCTGGCGAACCACATCGTTGTCCCCTATGCTGAGCGCGCCACCCTGAAGGCTCTGCTGGATTCCGTCCCCGCCCGTCTGGCCGCTGACGACTTCTCCGCTGAGAGCAAGAAGGCCGTCAATGACGCCGCCGCTGCCGCGCAGCCCCTGCTGACCAAGACCGGCGTGAAGAAGTCCGACGTCAATGCCGCGATCAAGGCTCTGGAGGATGCGCTGAACAACCTCACCACCGTGAAGAGTGACGCTGTTCCCGCGGCTCCCGAAGGCGGCACCGGCTGGGTCACCGCTGAGAATGGTGATTACTACTACTACAAGGACGGCAAGCTGGTCCAGGGCGACTGGGTCAAGTCCAAGGGCCTGTGGTACCACATGGGCGCCACCGGCAAGATGGACACCGGCTTCATCCACATCGTGGATGACTGGGGCGACGCGTACTACTACCTGAACCCCAGCAACACCAAGGGCACCATGGGCCGCATGTTCACTGACTGGAAGATGATCAATGACGCTTCCGCCGGCGCTTGGGGCTGGTTCGAGACCCGTAACAACGGCCATCAGGGCCAGTGCACTTACACCACTAACTGGGGCGATTTCAAGAACTACAAGCCCGTGGAGAAGTAATTCCAAACCAACGCAAATGGGGAGCAGGGGAGACCCTGCTCCCTTTCTAAAAAGGGGGGAAATGCCGTGGATACGCTGGAACTGAGGCCGAGGCAGCAGACGCGCGCCCGTGACGCGGGCGTCGCCATGACCGAGGCCGACAGCGAGTGCTTCCTCGCCGACCTGGCCGTGAAGGGCCGCGCGCCCGAGACCGTGGAGCGCTATCGCCGGAGTTTGGAACACCTGGCCGAAGTCCTGCCCGAGGACCGGAAAATCCGCCGCGGCACGCTGGAACAGTGCCGCGAGGCGCTGCTCAGTGCGGGCTATGCGCCGCGCACGGTGAATCTGGTGCTGTCCGTCGCGAATACATACGTGGCCTATATGGGCCACCGGGAGTATCAGCTGGGGGATGCGCTGGAGACGGAAGCGAAGCTGCATCCCGAGCTGACCCGGTCCGAGTACCGGCATCTCCTCCAAGTGGCGAAGCTGCTGGGCCGGGAGAAGGTCTACCTGCTCGTCAAGCTGTTCGCCAGCGCCGATATGCCCGTCCAGGAGTTGGACAAGGTCACCGTCGAGGCCGTGTCGGCCGGGCAGGTGACGGTGGGCGACGGCAATTCCCGGCGCAACATCCGCCTGCCGGGCTGTGTGCGCAAGGAGCTGCTGGCCTTCGCCGAGCGGCAGGGCATTTACCGCGGGCCGCTGTTTCTCACGAAGGACGGCACGCCCATGAGCCGGACGTACGTGACCAGCGCCATCCGCAATCTCTGCGCGGTGGCGAAGGTGCCTGTGGAGAAGGGCAATCCTCGCTGCCTGCGGCGGCTGTATCTCGCCGGCCGCAAGGCCATCGAGGACAACGTGGCGCTCCTTGTGGAGCAGGCACTCGAGCGCCAGCTGGACGAAGAACAGCTCACCGTCGGCTGGGAAGTGTGATAAAACCGAACAGATGCGCCCCCGCCTCACGGCGGGGGCGTTGTTGTGCAGATGGGCGCGGATGTCCATTGCATTTTGCGGCAGAGGGAGTATAATATAAGGCATGGCTAACATTTGCGGAGGTGATGAGCTTGGAGCGGTTCTATGGGGCGGTGACGGCGCGGCGAAAGCTGGTGGCGGCACTGTTCCTGCTGGCGGCGGCGGCCGGGCTCCTGCTGCGTCCGCTGGTGCCGGTGAATTACGACATCAACGATTATCTGCCCGAGGAGACCGCGTCCACCGTGTCGCTGCAGGTCATGGAGGAGCAGTTCCCCGGCGGCATCCCCAATGCCCGGGTGATGGCGCGGGACGTGACCGTGCCGGAGGCGCTGGAGCTGAAGCGGCAGCTGGCCGATGTGCCCGGGGTGCTGGAGGTGACGTGGCTGGATGACGTCCAGGACGTGACCGTGCCGCTGGCGGCTATGGACGCTGAGACCCTGAACAGCTATTACCGGGACGGCGCGGCGCTTTATTCCGTCACGGTGTCGGAGAGCGACTATGTGGCCGCCGTGGATGGCATGCGCCAGGTGCTGGGGGAGAAGGGCGCCATGACCGGCTCGGCCGTGTCCATGGCGGCGTCCGCCACCGGGACCATGGGCGAGGTGCAGCTCATCGGCGCGTTCGGCGTGGCCTTCGCGCTGGTGGTGCTGGCGCTGACCACGTCCAGCTGGCTGGAGCCGCTGCTGGTGCTGGCGGGCCTTGGCGTGGCGGTGTTCATCAACGCCGGCAGCAACCTGATCTTTGGGGAGATCTCCTTCGTGACCAACGCCGCCGGGAGCATCCTGCAGATGGCGGTCAGCCTGGACTATTCCGTGTTCCTGCTCCACCGGTTCGAGGAGTGCCGGGCCGGGCGGGACGACAGCGTGGGAGCCATGGTGGAGGCGCTGACTAAGTCCACCGGGTCCATCCTGTCCAGCGGCCTGACCACGGTCATCGGATTTTTGGCGCTGGCGCTGATGCGGTTCCGGCTGGGGCCCGATCTGGGGCTGGCGCTGGCCAAGGGCGTGGCCATCAGCCTGATCACGGCGCTGCTGTTCGTGCCCTGCCTGATCCTGCTGACGCTGCCGCTGGCGGACCGGCTCCGCCACCGGCGGCTGATCCCGTCCATGGGCGGGTTCGGCCGGCTGGTGCGGCGGGTGACGCTGCCTTTGGCGGTGGCGTTCGTGATCGCCGTAGCGCCGGCGTATCTGGCGTACAACGCCAACGAGTTTTATTACGGCTCCGCCAAGATGTTCGGCCCGGAGTCGGAGTACGGCCGGGACACCGCCGCCATCGAGGAGACCTTCGGCGTCAGCGACACCTACGTGCTGCTGGTGCCCGGGGAGGACACCGCCGTGCAGAGCGAGCTGTCCCGGGACCTGCGGGCGATGGAGCATGTGACGGGGATCATCTCCTATGTGGACTCCGCGGGGGCGGAGGTGCCCATGAGCTATCTGGACAGCGGCACCCTCTCCCAGCTCCAGTCCGGCCAATACGCCCGGATGGTGATCTCGGTGGACGTGCCCTACGAGGGGGACGTGACCTTCGGCCTGGTGGAGGATATCCGCGCCGTGGCGGAGAGCTATTACCCCGGCGGATATTATCTGGCGGGCCAGGGGGTGAACACCTACGATCTGATGGACACGGTGACCAGCGACCTGGCCAAGGTGAATCTGGTGGCCATCGGGGCGGTGTTTCTGGTGCTGCTGCTGACCATGCGGTCGCTGTGGCTGCCGGTGCTGCTGGTGCTCACCATCGAGACGGCCATCTGGCTGAATCTGGCGGTGCCCTATTTCGCGGGCACGCCGGTGTTTTACATCACCTACCTGATCATCAGCTCCATCCAGCTGGGGGCCACGGTGGACTACGCCATCCTGCTCACGGACCGGTACCGGGAGAACAGGGCCGGCCTGGAGCCGCGGGAGGCCATGGAGAAGACTGTGGCGGACACGGCGGTGTCCATCCTCACCTCTGGCAGCGTGCTGACGGTGGTGGGGCTGCTGATGGGATACATCTCCTCTAACCAGCTCCTGGCCCAGCTGGGGCTGCTGCTGGGGCGGGGGGCCATCTTCTCGCTGTGCGCGGTGCTGTTCGTGCTGCCGGGGCTGCTGCGGGCCTCTGACAGACTGGTCATGGGCCGGCGGAAGGCCGGGATCAAAAAGGAGGAACAGGTATGAAGCTGAGAAAACGGGCGCTGGCGCTGTGCGCCGCGGCGGCGCTGCTGGCCGCTATGCCCCTCCGGGCCCAGGCCGCGGAGGCGGCGGGCAAGGAGGAAGTGGTTTACATAAATCTTCTGCCCGACGGCACGCCGGACACTGTGGACGTGGTGAACATCTTCGATCTGCCCCAAGGCGGCGCCATCCGGGACTGGGGGGACTATGCCTCCGTGCGGAACATGACCACCACCGACCCGCTGACGCTGGAGGACGGCCAGGTGACCGGCGACGTGGGGCCGGGGAAGCTCTATTATGAGGGCCGGCTGGAAAACGCGGCGATCCCCTGGGACATCTCCATCGGATACGAGCTGGACGGGACAGAGGTGGCCCCGGAGGAGCTGGGCGGCCGGAGCGGACAGCTAACGATGCACATCACGGCGGCGAAAAACCCCGCCTGCGCCGGGACGTACTTTGAGGACTACGCCCTGCAGATCAGCCTGACCCTGGACGGGGACCGGGCAGCGGACATCCAAGCGCCGGGGGCCACCATGGCCAACGTGGGCGGAGACAAGCAGCTGACCTATACGGTCCTGCCCGGCAAGGGCGCGGACATCACCCTCACGGCCCAGGTGACCGATTTCGCCATGGAGCCCATCGCCATCAACGGCGTGGCCCTGTCGCTGGAGGTGGACGTGGACGACGAGGATCTGATGGATCAGCTGTCCCAGCTGGAGCAGGCGGCGGTGGACCTGGACGACGGCGCGGCGGCTCTCGCCGGGGGCGTGGACCAGGTGGAGGCCGGCGCCGGCTCCGTCCAGAGCGGCAGCGACACGGTGAGCACCGGCGCGGCCAGCGTCCAGAGCGGCACGGCGGCCCTCACCGGCGGCATCCAGGCGCTGAACGACGGCGCGGTGCTGTTCCAGGAGGGGCTGGACGCCCTGACCGGCCAGTCCTCCACCCTGACGGAGGGCTCGGCCGCCATATTGACGGGGCTGACCGATCTGCAGACCGCCGTCTCCCAGTCGGCGGTGACGGAGGAGCAGCTGACGGCGCTGCAGGGCGCGGCCGATAGCATGAGCAGCGCGCTGGAGGATCTCGCTGGCGGCGTGAGCGCGCTGCAGGAGGGACTGAGCGCGGCCGGGCTGGACACCACGGTGCTGGAGACCCTCATCGCCGGCAACAACACGGCCATCGAGCAGCTGACGCCCTACGTGGCCATGGTGGGCGATCTGCAGCAGGTCATCGACCTGCTGGGCCAGGACAACACGGCGCTGAGCGCGATAGCCACCCTGGCCGACGGGCTGGGGACGCTGTCGTCCGGCGCGGCCACGCTGCAGGCGGGCTTTGACAGCTTCTCCGCCCAGGTGGGGACGCTGGCCGGGGCCATGGGCTCCCTGCCGGAGAACATGTCGGCGCTGCAGACCGCCGTGGACGATCTGGTGACCGGCTACACCGATCTGGACGCGGGCGTGGCCGCCTATGCGGCGGGGGTGGACCAGCTGGGCGAGAGCTTCGGCACCATCGCCGATGGCGCGGCCACGCTGGCGGCGGGCACCGGCACGGTCAGCGCCGGCGCGGCCAGTCTGGGCACCGGGGCCGGCAGCCTCTCCGAGGGCGCGGCCAGCCTGGCCAGCGGCATGGGCACCCTGCGGGACGGCGCGGACCAGGTGAAGGACGGCACTGCCGCCCTCCGGGAGCAGACCGAGGGCATGGATCAGCAGGTGGCCGACGGCATCGACGGGATGCTCGCCGATATCACCGGCAGCGGCGAGCGGCCCATGTCCTTCGCCTCGGAGAAGAACGGGCAGGTGGACGCGGTGCAGTTCGTGATCCGCACGCCCGCCATCGAGGTCCCCGCCCCGGCCCAGGAGGAGCCCGCGCCGGAGGAGGAGCCCAGCTTCTGGGAAAAGCTCATTGCGCTCTTTTGAGCGGTCAACAAAACAAGGCAGCCTCCCCGCCCGGGGAGGCTGTCAGCTTTTTTCGCTTTTTCGCAGGCCCCATTTTCGCAGAGGCTTTTCCCACAGGTAGGTGAACGCCGCCGCCAGCAGCGCCCCGCCCAGAAAGCAGGCCAGGGTGTACCGGCTCTGCCAGGGCTGCTCGCCGGCCCGATTGGGGGCGTCGGACAGGTAGGCGGGGATGTGCCATTCCTTCAGCCGCAGGGCCAGGAACTGGTGCCACATGTAAAAGCTGAAGGAGATGTCCGCGAAAAAGCGGGTGAGGGGATCGCCCGCCGCCGGGGACAGACAGCCGCCGGCCAGGAAGACGCCCCCCAGCAGCCCCATGGGCAGCCGGGCCAGCATCTGGCCGTGGCGGACCGCCTCATAGCCGTCGGAGGGGATGGGCTGGCGGTACATGAGCCACACCATCCCGGCCAGGGCCAGGAGCATCGCCGCCGGGGCCAGCCACCGGCGAAGGGCGGGGGAGGGGCGGCCGGCGTCCTCCAGCCGGGCGTACACCGCCGCCGCGGCCATGCCGCAGGCGTACAGGTCCAGTTGGGCGGGCAGCTGGTTGAAGGCCATGGAGCAGTCCGCCAGCGTCATCGCCCAGGCCCGAAAGCCCAGGCCCGCCGCCGCCAGCAGCAGGCACACCGCCCCCGGCCGCCGGACATAGAGCCGGGCCAGGGCGGGCCAGAGCAGATAAAACTGCACCTCCACCGCCAGCGTCCACAGCCCGCCGAACATGGGCGAGCCCATGTAGGTCTCGTAGCGGAACACGTGGGTGAAGGTCATGTGGGCCAGCATATCCCGCAGGGCGGCCCCGGCGTCGGGGTAGAGCCCCCGGGGCAGGGCGTACAGCGTCAGAACCAGAAATAGCGTCAGATAATACCCCGGCACGATCCGCCACAGCCGCCGGCGGTAAAACTGCCGCGCCGGCTCCGGGAGCCGGCCCTGGATGCGCCGCCGGACAGCCGGCAGCGCCAGCAGAAAGCCGGACAGCACCAGCAGCTCGTCCACCATCACATAGCCGTGGCGGACCACCTGCTGTAAGTTTACATAATATTGACCTATCCGAAAGCCCGGGTCCAGCCAGCTCTGCTGCCAGATGTGGAACCAGGCCACCAGAAAGACGGCGGCCGCCCGCAGCGTGTCGGCCGCGGCCAGCCGCTTTTCCGCAGGAGCGCTCACGGCTCTCCGGCCGCGGGAGGCGCCTTTTTCTCCGGCTCCGGCAGCGGCGCGTGCTCCGGCTGGGTCTTCACGGCCACGCACCGGTGGATGGGGAGCCCCTGCTCGTGGAACTTGGCCTCGTAGTTGGTCATGATGCCCACGGGACCGGCCGCGTGCAGATCCCGCGTCACCTCCCGCAGCTCGTAGCCCAGGGCGGCGAATTGTTCCAGGGACCAGTCGAACAGCCAGCGCTGGTCGGTCTTATACTCGATCCGCCCGCCCACGGGCAGCACGTCCCAGTACATGGCCAGGAAGCTGGGGGCGGTGAGCCGGTGCTTGGCCTCCTTCTTCCGGGGCCAGGGGTCCGGGAAGTTGATATAGATCACCGACACCTCCCCGGGGGCGAAGATCTCCGGGAGGTTTTTCACGTCCGTGTCGATGAACCGCACGTTTTCGATCTCTTCCTCCACCGCCCGCTCCATGGCAGTGACCATGGCGTTGGGCACCTTCTCCAGAGCCACGATCAGCGCCTGGGGCTCGGCTTTGGCCACGCCGGCGGTGAAGGCGCCCTTGCCGCAGCCCATCTCCGCCCGGACCTCCGTCCGGCCGGGGACCAGGGACAGCCACCGGCCCCGGAGCGCCGCCGGCTCGAACACCTGCACCGACGCGCACCGCTCCATCCGGGGAATGAGGTTTTTCTTGTTGCGCATACGCATAAAAAATGCCCTCCGAAGGGTCGTTTTTCCCTATTATATCCTTCGGCCGCCCCATTTGCAAGACCGGCGCGGACGGGTTTGACAGGGCGGGGATTTTATTATAAAATGGCGGCAGACCATGAGCGGGGAGGCGCAGCGCGTGAAGCGGGGAGAGGATATGAAATGGATGTACTGCCTGGCGGCGCTGGCGGCCATCCCCTGCGCCTGGGCCACAGACCTGCACGGCTTGGCTCTGGCGGGGGCCTACGTGGGCTTTTTCGCGGCCTGGACGGTGGGGCTGACGCTGGTATACATCCTGGCCATATGGGTGCTGGGGCTGACCGTGGATCTGGATGAGCCCGTCCCGGAGGATCACCCGGTGTACCGGTGGATCGTGCTGACCATCATCGGGCTGCTGTGCCGGGTGGGGCGGCTGCGCATCCACCTGCGGGGACTGGAGAATGTGCCGGAGGAGCCCTTCCTGCTGGTGGGCAACCACCGCAGCGGCTATGACCCCATCGCCACGGTCTGGGCCCTGCGGGGACAGGGAGTGGACGTGGCCTTCATCACCAAGCCGGAGAACATGAAGATCCCCCTGGTGCCGGTGATCCACCTGGCCAACTTTCTGGTCATCGACCGGGAGGATCCCCGCAAGGCGGTGGTCACCATCCGGGCGGCGGCGGAGCTTTTGAAAAACCGGGTGGTGAACGTGGGGGTCTACCCCGAGGGAACCCGCTCCAAGACGGGGCAGATGCTGCCGTTCCACGACGCGGTGTTCAAGATCGCCCAGCGCAGCGGTGCGCCCATCGTGGTGGCCGCCATCTCCGGCACGGAGCGCATCCGCGAAAACGCCCCCTGGCGGCGGACGGACGTGACCATCGACCTGTGCGCCCGCATCGGGGCGGAGGAGGCAAAGGCCTCCACCACCAAGGATCTGGGAGCGAAGGTCCGCGCTGTGCTGGAGCAGGCCCTGGAGGGAAAATAAGCGCATGAAAAAGCCGCGGGGCGTCTGCCCCGCGGCTTTTTTTGTCGTCAATCCACCTCGAACCGGAAATAGCCGGTGGTGCCCGGCTCGGTGCCGTCGGCATACTGGACGGTCACGTCGTACTTGCCCGGCAGCAGGAACATAGTCTGGCTCGCACGCAGGTCCCCGCCGCCGCCCATCTCGGCCAGCACCTTGCCGTCCTTGTTCGTCACCGTGATGTTCACCATGGCGTCGGTGTCCGCCTCCACGTCCATGGTGTAAAAGTCCGGCAGCGGCGCGCTCATCTCCCAGGTCCAGGGAGGCGCCGACGGGTCGTAGACGTACTCCGAGGCAGAGGACTGGTAGTAGCGCAGCACGCCGAACAGCAGTCCCAGAGCCAAGAGGGAGAACACCGTGGAGAAGCACCAGCGCAGGCTCTTCCGGGGCTTGCCTGCCACGCCGGGGTGGCGGATGCGCCAGGCGCCTGTCAGAATCACCACGCCCAGCAGCAGGCAGGCCAGGGTGATGACGATACCGGTGACGCTGGGGCGGCGCAGGGCCATCAGGCCGTTGAGCGCCGTCATCGCCAGCTCTATGGCGCCAAAGGTATACCCCAGCCGGCTCCAGCGGCCGGCCATATCCTGCACCGACTGCTCGTCGGTGTATATCTCATACTCCTCCGGGGGCAGACTGGGATCGTACCGCTTACGGAAGAAATGCCAGCCGTTGAAGGTGTCGCTGACAAACTCCCAGCCCTGCTCGGCAAAGGTGTCCCGGTACCGGGCAGGATCATCGATGTGGTTGTTGTAGTCCAGGGCGTAGCGGTAGCGCACCGTCTCGTCCCAATAGAATACGCTGCGGAAGCACCCGCCCTTTTTCAGCTGCCAGCCCTTGTCCGAGAGGGCGTTTATGTCCGCGATCTCCTGCTTGTACTCCCAGGCGGGGTACATGACATAGCGCCGCTTGATCTTCTTCATCTCTCTCCTCCTATGATGTCATCCACCGCCGCGGCCAGGTGCCGCAGCCGCTCCGCCTCGTCCAGAAGCACCCGCCGTCCCGCCGCCGTCAGCCGGTACAGCCGCCGGCGGTCCGCGTCGGGGGTGGGCAGCTCCTCGATCCAACCCTTCTTCATCATGTTGCCCGTGGCCCCGTACATGGTGCCCGAGCCGATATGCACGTGCCCGCCGGACAGCTCCAGCGTCCGGCGCATGATGCCGTAGCCGTGGCTGGGCCCGTCGTACAGGCACAGCAGGATATAGAAATAACTCTCCGTCAGGGGTTCCGCGCCCATGGTCTCACCGCCTTGTGTCGTGGTCCGATATGTCGTCGCTCGACATATCGTGGCTATATCGTAGCACGACATAGTATCCTTGTCAAGAACTTTTTCACAGGCCCTTGACAAATACCCGGCGGGGGTATATAGTAAAAATACCCCATGGGGGTATCAAATGACGATCAAAAAGGAGAACCAGCCATGACAAAGGTCATTACGGTAGAGGGTATGATGTGCGGCATGTGCGAGGCCCATGTGGCTGAGGCGCTGCGGAAGGTGCCGGGCGTGGAGAACGCCAAGGCCGATCGGAACAAAAAGCAGGCCACGGTGACCTGCGGCGCGGACGTGTCCGACGAGGCGCTGCTGAAGGCCATCGCCGACACGGGCTACGACGCCTCCGACGTGCGGGAGGCGGAGCCGGCGAAAAAGGGCCTGTTCGGCTTCGGCAAGAAGTAAGAGGGCAAAACGCGGGCGCTTCCAGAGCGAAGCGCCCTTTTTCAGTGTGAGGTGCGATCTATGGAACACAACGATACCTGCGCCTGCTGCCGGACCACGGACCGGCCGGAGGAGGAGAAGAAAAAGCTCATCCACCGGCTCAACCGCATCGAGGGGCAGATCCGGGGCATCCGGGGCATGGTGGAGCGCAACGCCTACTGCCCCGATATCCTCACCCAGGCCGCAGCGGTGACGGCGGCGGTGAACGCCTTCAACCGGGACCTGGCGGCCAGCCACATCCGTGGCTGCGTGGCCCAGGGCGTCCGGGAGGGCAAGGACGAGGTCATCGACGAGCTGGTGGCCACGCTGCAAAAGCTGATGAAGTGAGGCGGTGGTAGTATGGAGAAGTTTTCCGTTACAGGCATGAGCTGCGCCGCCTGCTCCGCCCATGTGGAGAAGGCGGTGGCCGCGGTGGAGGGGGTCTCCAAGGTGGAGGTGAGCCTTCTCACCAACAGCATGAACGTGGATTACGCCGCCCCCGCCACGGCGGACGCCATCTGCCAGGCGGTGAGCAAGGCCGGCTACGGCGCGTCCCCCTGGGCGGCTGCCGCCGGCGGACCGTCCGCCGCCCCCGCCTCCGCCGCGGCGCTGGAGGATAAGGAGACGCCCAAGATGATCCGGCGGCTGGTCACCAGCATCATCATCCTGCTGCCGCTGATGTACGTGTCCATGGGCCACATGCTGTGGAACTGGCCGCTGCCGGGCTTTCTGCGGGGCAACATCGTGTCCATCGGCATCTACGAGCTGGTGCTCACCGCCCTGGTGATGGTCATCAACCAGAAGTTCTTCGTCTCCGGCTACCAGGCCCTGTGGCGCCGGGCGCCCAATATGGACTCCCTGGTGGCCCTGGGGGCCACGGCCAGCTTTTTGTACAGCCTGTGGGCGCTGTTCGCCGCCAGCTCCGCCATGATGAGCGGCGGGGCGGACGCAGCCATGGGGTATATGGACGAGTTTTACTTCGAGAGCGCCGCCACCATCCTGACCCTCATCACCGTGGGCAAGACCCTGGAGGCCCGCAGCAAGGGCAGGACCACCGACGCCATCCGCTCCCTCATGGACCTGGCCCCCAAGACGGCCCGGGTGCTGCGGGACGGGCAGGAGTTCACCGTGGCCGTGGAGCAGGTGGCCCTGGGCGACATCTTCCTGGTCCGGCCGGGGGAGAGCATCCCCGTGGACGGGGTGGTCACCGAGGGCGTCAGCGCCGTGGACGAGTCGGCCCTCACCGGCGAGAGCCTGCCGGTGGACAAGGCCGGGGGCAGTACGGTGTCCGCCGGGACGCTGAACCAGAGCGGGGCGCTGACCTGCCGGGCCACCCGGGTGGGCCAGGACACCACCATCCAGCAGATCATCCGCATGGTGGAGGACGCCGCGGCCACCAAGGCCCCCATCGCCAAGATCGCAGACAAGGTCTCCGGGGTGTTCGTCCCCGCCGTGATCGGCATCGCCGTGGTGACGCTGATCGTGTGGCTGGCCATTGGCCGGCCTATCGGCTTTGCCCTGACCCGGGCGGTGAGCGTGCTGGTGATCAGCTGCCCCTGCGCCCTGGGCCTGGCCACGCCTGTGGCCATTATGGTGGGTTCCGGCGTGGGCGCGAAAAACGGCATCCTCTTCAAGACCGCCGCGGCCCTGGAGGCCACCGGGCGCGTCAAGACCGTGGTGCTGGACAAGACCGGCACCGTCACCCAGGGCAAGCCCCGGGTCACGGACGTGGTGCCCGCCGCCGGGACGGACGGCGGAGCGCTGCTGCGCCTGGCGGCGGCCCTGGAGGCCAAGAGCGAGCATCCCCTGGCCCGGGCCGTGATGGAACACGCCGCCGAAAGCGGCGTGGCCGTGCCGGCGGCGGAGGGGTTCTCCGCCCTGCCGGGCCACGGGGTGCAGGCCACGGTGGAGGGCACGTCCGCTCTGGGCGGCAACGCCCAGCTCATGCGCTCCCAGGGACTGGAGGATGAGGCGCTGTTCGCCGCCGGCCAGGCACTGGCGGGCCAGGGCAAGACGCCGCTGTACTTCGCCGCGGACGGGAAATTGCTGGGCTGCGTGGCCGTGGCGGACGTGGTCAAGCCGGACAGCGCCGCCGCCATCGCGGACATGAAGGGCCTGGGCCTGGACGTGGTGCTGCTCACCGGCGACAACCGGCGCACCGCCGACGCCATCGCCGCCCAGGTGGGGGCCAGCACTGTCATCGCAGACGTACTGCCCGAGGGCAAGCAGAGCGAGATCCGCCGCCTGGCGGCGGACGGCCCCGTGGCCATGGTGGGCGACGGCATCAACGACGCCCCGGCCCTGACGGAGGCGGACGTGGGCGTGGCCATCGGCGCGGGCTCCGACGTGGCATTGGACGCGGCGGACGTGGTGCTCATGCGCTCCAGCCTCGCCGACGTGGTGGGGGCGGTGCGCCTTTCCCGCCAGGTGATCCGCAACATCCACGAGAACCTCTTTTGGGCGTTCATCTACAACGTTCTGGGTATCCCCCTGGCGGCGGGGGTGTTCATCCCCCTGGGCATCACCCTCAGCCCCATGATCGGCGCGGCGGCCATGAGCCTTTCCAGCTTCTGCGTGGTCACCAACGCCCTGCGGCTGAACTTCTTCCACCCCAACGGCAAGAAGGCCGAGGGGGCCCCCAGTGCCGCCCCGGCGGGCCGGACGGTGTATATCAAGGGCATGATGTGCGACAACTGCCAGCGCCACGTCACCGAGGCCCTTACCGCCATCCCCGGCGTGACGGCCAAAGTGGACTGGAAGGCGGGCACCGCCCTGGTCACCGGCGAGGCGTCCGACGCCGCCCTGCGGGCTGCCGTGGAGGGCGCGGGCTACAAGGTGAAGAAGATCAAATAAGCAAAAAGAAACACGCCCCGGTCTCCGGGGCGTGATTTTTCAGTCTGCGCTCTCGATGTACAGCTCCTCTGCCTCGTGCAGGGCCGTCTGCAGCAGCACCCGGACGCTCTCGTTCTCCTGCCCGTCCGGCAGCCGGTCCAATGCAGTGGATGCGGCGCCGCAAAGGATGTAGTACATCTTCTGGTAATCAGCCATATAGTCTCTCCTTTTTCTGTCTGACCATAGAGAGGGCCTCTGTCGAAAAGGCGGCAGAGGCCCCTCTTTTGGCCGGCGGGCGGACAGCCGTCCGGCACGCCGCCCGATATATGCCGATGTTACCAGAAAAGGAAATATCTGTCAAGGCCGACAGTACGGCGGCGAGGCCGAACTTATGGCCTGCCGCGGTCTTTCACCTGCCGTCCCGCTCCGTCCAGATCATCAGGGCAGTGAGGTCGGCGGGGGAGACGCCGGAGATGCGGCTGGCCTGGCCGAAGCTGGCCGGGCGGATGGCCGCCAGCTTTTGGCGGGCCTCCGTGCGGACGCCGGGGACGGCGTCATAGTCGATATCCGGCGGTATACGGCGCAGCTCCATCCGGGAGAAGGCCTCCACCTCCCGGAGCTGCCGCTGGATATATCCCTCATATTTGATGGATATTTCCACTTCCTCGATGACGGCCCGGGAGAGCATGGGCCGGTCCGGGTCCTGATCTGCCAGGGAATCGTAGGTATTCTCCGGCCTTTTGAGAAGCTGATAGAGCTTCGTCTTTTTCAGTCGCTCGATCTCGGTGTCCACCTGTGCATATTTATCCAGAACTGCCTGGTACCGCTCACGGCTCACCAGGCCGATCTCGTATCCGATGGATGCAAGTCGTTTATCGGCGTTATCCTGCCGGTGGAGCAGCCGGTATTCACTGCGGCTGGTCATCATCCGGTAGGGCTCCTCGGTGCCCTTGGTCACCAGATCGTCGATGAGCGCGCCGATGTAGCCCTGGTCCCGGCGGATGATCACCGGCTCCTGGCCCTGTATCTTTCGGGCGGCGTTGACGCCCGCCACCCAGCCCTGGACGGCGGCCTCCTCGTAGCCGGAGGAGCCGTTGAACTGGCCGGCGCCGTAAAGACCGGCGATCTTCTTCGTCTCCAGCGTGGCGTAAAGCTCCGTGGGGTCCAGGCAGTCGTATTCGATGGCGTAGGCCGGGCGGGTGATCTCGGCGCGCTCCAGGCCGGGGATGGTGTGGACCATGGCCACCTGCACGTCCTCCGGCAGGGAGGAGGACAGCCCCTGGATGTAAAGCTCCTCCGTGTTCAGGCCCATGGGCTCGATGAACAGCTGGTGCCGGGGCTTATCGGGGAAGGTGACGATCTTCGTCTCGATGCTGGGGCAGTACCGGGGGCCAACGCCCTGGATGACCCCGTCGTAGAGGGGGCTGCGGTCCAGATTCTCTCGGATGATGCGGTGGGTCTGCTCGGTGGTGTAGGTCAGCCAGCACACTGCCCGGTTCTCCGGCGCGGCCTCGGTGGCGAAGGAGAAGGGCTGGGGGTCCGTATCCCCCGGCTGGACCTGCATCTTGGAAAAATCCACGGTCCGGGCGTTGATGCGGGGCGGGGTGCCAGTCTTGAACCGGCGCAGGCGAAGGCCCATGTTCCGCAGGCAGTCGGTGAGCGGCAGCGCCGCCGCCAGACCGTCCGGCCCGGAGGCGCGCACCGCCTCGCCGGTGATGGTGCGGCCGCCCAGATAGGTGCCGGAGGCCACGATCACCGCCTTGGTGCGCCACACCGCGCCCTTGTCGGTGGTGACGGAGGCAACGCGCCCGTCCTCCACGCCGATGGCGACCACCTCGCCCTGCTTCAGGCGCAGATGCTCCTGCCGCTCCAGGGCGTGCTTCATCACCTCCTGGTACCGCCGCCGGTCCGCCTGGGCCCGCAGGGAGTGGACAGCGGGGCCCTTGCCCAGGTTCAGCATCCGGTACTGGATGCATGCCTCGTCCGCCGCCCGGGCCATCTGGCCGCCCAGGGCGTCCAGCTCCCGGACCAGGTGGCCCTTGCCGGTGCCGCCGATGGCCGGGTTGCAGGGCATGTTGCCCACCGCGTCCAGGCTGACGGTGAAGCACACCGTATCCGCCCCCAGCCGCGCCGCGGCCAGGGCCGCCTCGATGCCGGCATGGCCCGCGCCGATCACCACGATATCGCATTGTCCCGCGTCGTACGTTCTCATAGCGGCCCTATTGTAACGCAAAAAGCTCCCCGCCGCAAGGGGCGGGGAGCGGGTTCATTCCTCGTTTTCCGGGATGCCGGTGATGTCGCCGTCCGTTTCGGCGGACAGCCAGTACACCAGCACGCCGTGGACCTGCAGGTCGAACTCCTGCCCGGCGTCGTTGGCCACGGACAGGTGATACCGCCCGGCGGGCAGGCCGCTGAACTCCCCGTTGATGGAGCCGCCCACGCCGGACGCGGTGCGCACCAGGGTCCCGTCCTCCGCCGTCATGGCGACGGTCAGCTCCGCGGCCATGCGCTCGTAGGCGATGGCCCAGCCCACGCAGCCCCCGTCGGCGCGGATATCCACCGTGGCCGATCCGACGGCGCTCTCGCCCCGGCGCAGCTGGCACAGCAGGGTGGCCCGGGGCGCGTCCGCGTTCAGGACGGACACCGTGTCGGCCTCCGCCGGAGCGGCGGTGGCCGTGGGGGAAGCGGCTGTCTCCGCGCCGGGCGCCACATCCACGGCGCATGCGGCGGTGAGCGCCAGACACAGCGCCGCCGCGGCCACATATACGGCCGCTTTTGGCCGCCGCCACCGGGCCAGACGGCGGATGCGGCTGCCGGTGCGTCCCTCGCCGAAGGCCAGCGCCACGCCGGGAAATCGACCGCCGGCCAGGGAGAGGAGACTGGCGCAGTAGTCCGCCCGGGCCTCGGGCCCCAGGGCGCGGAGGGCCCCTTCGTCGCAGCGCATCTCCATGTCCTCCATGGCCGCGGCGAAGGCCAGCCACACCAGCGGCTGGAACCAGTACAGGCACAGCGCCGCCCAGGCCAGGGCCTTGGCGACGGGGTCGCCGTGGCGGATGTGGCACCGCTCGTGGGCCAGCACATAGGGCCGGGCCCGGTCGGGCAGGCCGGAGGGCAGATAGATCCGTGGCCGGAACAGCCCCAGCACGAAGGGGCTGGAGACGGCGTCGGCCAGGTACACGTTTCCCTCCAGAAGAGCCGCTTCCTTCAGCCGCCGGCGCAGCCGGATGTAGGCAAGGCACCCCCACCCGGCCATGGCGATCGCCCCCGCCAGCCACAGCCAGGGGAGGATGTCCCACAGCCCGGGACCCGCCGCCGGCGCGCTCTGTACAGGCGCGGCCGCCGCCGGCATCGCGGGCAGGACCTCGGTCAGCGCCGCCGCGGCCGCCGGCAGGGCGGCGGGCCGGGCCAGGGATATAGGCGCCGGGCACAGCAGCCGCAGCAGCACCACGCCCCACAGGGCGCAGGTGAAGCCCTTGGGCGCCCGGCGCAGGCATAGCCGGGCCGCCAGCACCAGCAGGATGGGCAGGCTGACCGCTATGGCCCGGTGCAGTACGGTCTGGAAGATCATGGCTGGCCCTCCCGCATGCCGTCGATGAGGCACTGGAGCTGGTCGATCTCCGCCTCCGACAGCTTTTTCCGGGAGCCGAAGGCCGCAAAAAACGCGGGCAGCGACCCGCCGAAGGCGTCCTCCACGAACTGCTCGCTCTGCCGGGCGTAGTATTCCTCCCGGCTCATCAGCGCCGTCACCGTGCCGTCCTCGCTGCGGAACAGCCCCCGCTCGCACAGCCGCCGGAGCACGGTGTAGGCGGTGGTGCGCTTCCAGCCCAGCTCCGTCCCCGCCATGCGGGCCAGCTCCGCGGCGCTCACCGGCGCGCTCTGCCATATCATGTCCGCGAACCGGGCCTCCACGGCCCCCAGCTTTGTGGTACCCATGGGCGTGTCTCCTTTGTCTACAGGTTGTAGTCTATGATGAGTTTACAGCATGTAGACAAATTTGTCAAGAGGATTTTTCTGCCGCGGCGACGCGTTGACATCCGGTCGGCGATGGTGTAAGCTAAGAAGGAACAGGCCGGTGTGGTGGAATGGCAGACACTGCGGACTTAAAATCCGCTGTCCCTTTCGGACGTGCGGGTTCGACCCCCGCCACCGGCACAACGTCGAAATGTCCCTGGAGATGCAGGGACCCTGTTTACAGGGCCCCGCGCATCGGCCAGGGACATTTCTCCTTCTCCCTAAGAGAGCAGTTGTCAAGGGTACTTTTAAGGCAAGAGGAATGACAGCAGAAATAGCTGTCGCTGATTTTGTCGATCCCCTTTTGTGCCCTCACGCTTTCAGCTGGTTCATCCAGCTGCGCCGCTGGAATACCACAAGGGAGATGGCCAGCCGCACACACTCCTCCAGGGACAGGGTGAGATAGACCCAGGGGATGGTCCAGTGATACACGAACGCGGCGAAAAGCCCCATGGGGACGCCAACCCCCCATGTGCCCACCAGGTCGATGACCATAACGTATTTTGTTTTCCCGCCGCTGCGCAATATGCCGCTGCCGACGATCATGTTCAGCACCTTGAAGGGCAGGACCACGGCATAGGCGGTGAGGATCTGGCGCGTCAGGTCCCTGATGGCCGTCTCCACGTTGAAGATACGAACATACCAATGCCCGGTGCAGGCGATCACGGCGGACAGCACCATGGACCCCACCCAGCCGTAAAACAGGAGCTTTCTCGCCTCCCGGTAGGCCATGTCCCGGTCCCCGTCGCCAAGACGCTTGCCGATGAGGATGGCTGCCGCCTGGCTCAGGCCGCACAGTGCCCCGATGGCCAGGGACTGCACGGGATTCGTCAGCGTCATGGCGGCGGTGGCAGCGGTGCCCAGGTGACCGTAAATGCCCGCATACACGTTTTCGCCCAGGACCCACATGGATTCGCTGACTAGCAGCGGCAGCAGCATGGAGAGATACTGGCCCCAGGCAAAGGGACCGGCCGGGGCGCTCTCCGCCCGCTCCCGGTATTTGACGTACATCCCGAGAATGACCAGGAAATAGACGAGCTGGGAGAGCAGCGTGGCCAGCGCCGCTCCCGTGACGCCCAGGGCCGGCGCGCCCAGCTTGCCGAAGATCAAGATCCAGTTGAGGCCGGTGTTGACCGCCGCTGACGCGAGCCCGGCATACAGCGGGAGGGATGCTTTCTCTATACACCGCAAATGGGTGGACAGTATGGTGACCCCCGCCGCGGGGAGGAAGGTGCCGGACACGATGGCGAGATACCGCCCCGCCGTTTCCGCGGTCGCGCGGTCATTGATATAAATGCCCATGATCCGCTCCGGGACGGCGACGCCTGCCAGCATGAACAGTGCGGCCAGAATGACGCATACCCGCAGATTGACCGCCAGGCTCCGCCGCGTCTCGGCGGCGTTTTTCTGGCCTATGTACTGGGAGAGCATGATCCCGGCCACCGCGCCCACGGCGGAGTTGACCACGTTGAATATCCCCGTGAATTTCCCGGCCAGTCCCACCGCCGCCACCTCCACGGCGCCCAGCTGGCCGATCATCACCTGGTCCACCACGCCGAAGGACGCCTGGAGCATGGACTGCAGCGCCACGGGAATGGCAAGCGCACAAACGGAGCGGAAAAAAGACGATTTTTCCATAAAGACACCTCCTGACAGGTCGATGATACCCCGTCAGGAGGTGGTTTTTCAAAACTTAAATATGTAAGGTGTGATAAAAACAGAATTGCAATTTTATTGAAAATGACAGCTAAATGCTTTAGAACTCTCTCAATTCCCGATCCCCGTTTGACAATTGAAACTTTTGGTGATATATTTGTATCATGCAGCGACAAATATATCACACCCGCAAAGGAGAAACGTATTATGAAACAAGAAAGCTCTGGAAATATCAAATCCCTGCGTTGGTATCACGCTGCCATTATAGTACTGTCCGCTCTTGGCGCATTGGCAGTTCTTTTCGTGGATAACTGGAGCGAGATGATCTGGCTGCTTCCGATAGCGGTGGCGACCTGTTTTGATGGTAAATTTGAAAAATCAGACGAGCTTGTGAAGCAAAACATTTCGAGAGCAAATACAATTACAATGTGGATCTTATTTGCTGTACTTTGCGTATTTGCCATGCACGCAAGATTTCACGCAATTTCAGCAACACATATATTGGTCGTGATGTTTTCTGCCTTTGCGCTCCGCAGCATTCTGTTTATTATTTTTGACTGCTCTTTTATCGGAAAGGAGCAGTCGGATGGCTGAGCTTCACACGAAAATCAAAGAATACAGGGCTAAATTCAATATGAGCCAGCATGAACTGGCAGAGCTTACGGATGTGCGCCGCGAAACGATCGTTCGGTTGGAGAGAGGGCAATACAACCCGTCACTGAAGCTTGCTATGGATATTGCCAAAGTATTTGGGACAACCGTAGAAGAAGTGTTTTCCTTTGAGAAATAACTAAGAAACTGAATATAACTTCACAGCTTTCTTGTGCTCCCGCGCACGACCAGCTCCGTGGGGAGGGTGACGGACAGCTCCACAGCTTCACCGGCCCGCAGACGCCGCAGGGCGTCCAGGGCGCATTTGGCCCGCGCCGCCGTGTCCTGCCGGACGGAGGTGAGGGCGGGGTACACCATGGCGCACAGGGGCGTGTCGTCAAAGCCGGCGACGGAGATCTCGCCCGGTATATCGACGCCGCTACCCTGTAAAAAATGGATGAGGTCGACCGCATAGTAATCCGACACGGCAAAAACAGCCGTGAAGCCCCTGATCTCCGGCAGCTTCTCCCGGTAAAAGGCCACCCGCTCAGCCTTGATCATCGGGATCATCATAAACGCCGCGCCGCTCCCGAAGCCCTCGCGAAAGCCCTTCCAGCGTTCCAGGTCCATGTCAATATCATTGTCCGCGAGACACAGGGCGCGTTGATGCCCGCAGCGGCGGAAGTATTCGCCCACCTGCCGGCCGCCGCCCCTATCGTCGATGTTGACGGCGAAGGTCCGCTCCGTCTGGGCGCCGCAGGCGTCGTAGACCACAAAGGGGATGCGCATATTCTCCCGCAGGCGTTTGTAATCCGCGCTGCAAAAGCCGATGAGCACCAGCCCCTCCAGGTTCCACATGGTGGCGAAGGACACGATGTCCGCAAGGTCACGCACAGCCTTCACCATCATCTGCAATCCGCGCTTGGCCGTCTCCGCGCTCAGGGCGTTGAGGGCCGAGGCGATGAAGGCGTCCTCCAGGATGTGGGCCTCGTATTTTTCATGGTCGTTGATGACCACGCCCACGATCTTCGCCGGGTTTTCCGCCAGCAGCACCTCCGCCGCCCGGGGCAGATACCCCCGCTCCTCCAGGGCCTGCCGCACCCGCCTCGCCGTCCGCTCCGACACCATGCCGGTCCTGCCGTGGAGCACATAGGAGACCGTGGCCGTACTGAGCCCCAACTCCGAGGCGATATCCGAAAGACGTACTTTATCTTCCATGTCGCACCCCCTGGACCGTGTGGTTTTTTCTCCTAACGCCGGTTGCCTGTTCTCCGCCAGTCAATAGATCAATTATAATCAACACGTCCGAGAAATTCAATTGCAGCTTTAGCTGTACTTACATTCGCCACAAATGAGCCGTCCAGCTATGATGTATTAGGTGAGGTCGATCTCACCCTTTACATCATATCTCCCCAAAGGGCAGGCGTGCCCTTTGGGGACCCCAATGGTTCGGATATGGCGTGCCGCGTCGGGCAAAAAAACAACGGTGACCGGGACACGGCCACCGTTGTATTTGTTGTCGAGAAGGGAACAGCCCCGTGGCGGCGTCAGGGGAAATACCGCCGTTCGATCATCTCCAGAAAGCTCTCATCCAGATAGGCCTCCATCTTGCGGAAGGTGTCCTCGTTGCGGATGAGGCGGTCCGGCTGCTGGTACTGCACCCAGGCCATGGCGCACCAGGTCACGCCCCGCAGGCAGGTGATGGGGATGAACAGCGCCAGCTTCTCTGCCAGACTGTCCGTGTCGAACCGGCCCGCCGCCTGCCGGTACCGGGCCGTGAAGGCGTCCATCTCCTCCGGGGAGAGGATCACGTCCGTCTTCCAGAAGGTGGTGGTGGGGGCCAGAAAATGCCCCAGGTCCTGGGCCGGATCCCCATAAAGGGGTTTTTCCCAATCCACCAGATAGCTAGGCTGGCCGGGGCCGTTTATGAGAAAGTTGCCGGAGTTGAGCTCCGTGTTGATGCAGCAGCGGTGCCCGCCCATAGCCCGGGCAGCTGCTGCTTTGGCATGTCCGGCGGCCAGCAGCCGCTCGATGCGCCCGCGTACGGCGGCGTCGGCCAGCGGCGAGCGGTAATAGGTCTGCACCATCTGCTCGCACTCGTCCAATATGGCGTCCAGGGGGTCCTGCGGGGCCAGCAGGCCCGACGATGGCCCCTCCACCGGCACGCTGTGGATGTCGGCCAGGCACGCCGCTGCGGCGTCCATGTCCCGGCGGTAGTCCAGTGCCCGCCCGGGCAGGAACTCCATCACCATGACCCCATAGGGGAGATCCTCCCGGCTGCCGTCCACATACAGCGCCCGGGGCGTCCGGCCGGAGCGCTCCAGCAGCCGCAGGGCGTTGTACTCATAGCCGATCTGGTCGGCCAGGTGCATCTGGCTGCCGGTGTTGACGCGCAGCACCAGCTTTTGCCCTGTCGCCGGGTGGGCGAATACGTAGTTGATGTTATACTCCCCCTGGGCCAGCAGCCGGGGGGCGAGCGCCGCCCCGGCGGGGATGTCCAGCGCCTGCCGGAAGCGGGGCAGGCGGATATAGTCTCGCAGACCCGGTATCCTATCCATGGTATTTCATCTCCACTCTCTCCCAGGCGTCGTATATCTCCTCCTTGAAGGGCGCCGCCGGGCCGATCTCCGGCAGGCAGCACGCCCAGGGGCCGGCCCCGTCCCGGCGCAGATGACCGGTCTTCAGATCCTCCGCCGAGAAGGCGAAGCGGCCCTTGTTTTCGGTGAACAGCTCGGGCCGGGCCAGATACACCGCCGCGGTCACGTCCCAGTTGTAAAACCCCTCGATGCCGTAGCCCTCCCGGGTGTAGCCGAACCAGCTGTCGGTCCTGTCCAGGATATACCGGCCTGCGGCCCGGCCGGAGGCAAGAAGCCGGCGGGCGTACTCCTCCTTGGTGAACAGCACCTTCAGACAGTTGTTGCCGGTGATGACGGCGAGGTTTTTCCCCTCCGTCAGCACGGTGAAGCTGGCCTGGGGGTCGCAGGAGAAGTTCAGCTCCTCCATGGTCTGCCGCTGGAACACCAGCGGCGCCGTGACGCCGCCCATGAGCACCACCTGTTGGAGCTGGTGGAAAAATTGCCCGTTTTTCCGCCAGGCCCCCGCCAGGTTCGTCAGCGACCCGGTGGCCAGCAGGGACAGCTCCCCCGGATGCTCCCGGGCTGCCTGGGCCAGGTAATCCGCCGCCTCGCTGTCATAGTCCCCGGGGCCGGCGCCGCCCCGCAGCACCGGGATGTCCTCCCGGCCCACGTCCCGCAGCAGCCGGCGCGTGGCCTCGTATGTCACGTCCGTTTGGCTGTTGCCGTAGGTGACCGTGACGGCCCGGACGTCGACGTCCTCCCGGCCCAGCAGATACAACAGCGCCAGCCCGTCGTCCACGTCGCAGCCCAGGACGCCGAAGGTGTTGTCGCAGTCGAAGAGGACTTTCTTCATGCCCGCTCCTCCCGGAAATAGACCGCCCGGCCCGGGTCGGCCATGAGCCCGGTCCGGCTGCCGACGGCCAGGCCCAGTTCCGCCAGCGCCCCGGCGGTGAGGGCACATGTGACGGCCCCCGCCGGGCCGGACAGGGTCAGCTCCGCCGTTTCCCCCAGAAAGTCCATGCCGGTGACGGCATAGTCCGCCCCGCCGGGGACGGGATGCATGTCGAAGGGGCGGATGGCCGCCGTCCAGGCCCCGTCCGCCAGATCGCAGGGCCAGTCGCCCAGGGCGCAGGAGAACCGGCCCTTTTCCGCCCGGCCGGGCAGGCAGTTGACCTTGCCGAAATACTCCGCCACCGTCCGGGAGACGGGGTGCCAGAACAGCTCCTCCGGCGCGCCGTGCTGCAATATGCGCCCGTCCTGCATCAGGGCCACCCGGTCAGCCAGGCGCAGGGCCTCCTGCCGGTCGTGGGTGATGAGCACGGTGGTCAGGTCCCGCTCCCGGTGGAGCGCCTGCACCAGCCGGCCCATCTCGAAGCGCAGCTTCTCGTTCAGCCCCGTGAAGGGCTCGTCCAGCAGCAGCAGCTTAGGCTCCGCCGCCAGGGCCCGGGCCAAGGCCACCCGCTGCATCTCGCCGCCGGACAGCTCCCGGATGCGCCGCTTCCCGTAGCCGGGCAGCTGCACCTCCTCCAGCAGGCCCTCCACCGTCCGCGCCGTCTCCTCCCGGGAGCGCCGTTTCAGCGTCAGGGAGAAGGCGATGTTCTCTTGTACCGTCATGTGGGGAAAAAGCCGCAGATCCTGGAACACGATGACCGTGCCACGCCGCTCCGGCGGCACGGCCAGAAGGGACTGCCCGCCGGCGCGTATCTCGCCGCCGCTGGCGTCCAGCAGTCCCGCCACGCTCTTGATGAGGGTGCTCTTGCCGCAGCCGGAGGGGCCCAGCAGGGCCACGAACTCCCCGTCCGCGATATCCAGGTCCACCCCGTGGAGGATCTCTGTGTCCTGCAGGCGCACCCGCAGGTCTCTGATGGACAGCTCCATTCCCGCTCCGTTCCTTTATCCGTAAAAATCTCCGCCGCCGTGGCGCATCCACCGGCGGGCCAGCCGCCCGAACAGCGTCAGCAGCAAAAACGTCACCGCCAGAAACAGGACGCTGTACACGCTGGCGATGTTCCGCTCTCCCCCCTGCAGGTAGGGCACCATGACCATGGTGAAGGTCTTCACCTGGCCGCCCCCCAGCAGCAGCGTGAGGAAATACTGGCTGAAGGAGACGATGTAGGCCATGCTGAAGGCCGCCAGCAGCACCGGCGCCAGCAGCGGCAGCGTCACCCGTCGAAAGGCGCCGGGCCCCGTGGCTCCCAGCACCCGGGCCTGCTCCTCCAGCGAGACCCCCAGGGCCCGCATGCCGTCCGTGATGAGATACACCGCGTAGGGCAGCGAGTACAGAAGATGGGCCAGGATCACCCCGTGGACGGTGTTGTTGAGCCCCAGGCGGATGAAGGTCACCTGCACCCCCATGGCGAACACCGTCACCGGCACCATCAAAGGCAGGCTGGTGAAAAACACCGCCAGGCCCTTGCCGGGAAAGTCATACGCCGTCACGGCCCGGGCGGTCATCAGGCCCACGATCACGCTGAGCACCGCCACCGCCAGGGATATGCCCACGCTGGAGGCAAGCACCCCCGCCAGCTGGCCGCTTCGGTGCAGTACCTCCCGCACCGCCCGAAGGGAGAAGCTCTGGGGCCACAGGGCCGGCCAGGCCCACCGCTCCGTGAACACCCATATCGCCATCACCGCCATGGGCAGCAGTATGACCACCGCCCCGGCCGCCAGCAGGGCGCCGGAGAGAACGCTTTTTCGTCTCATGCGCCGCCTCCTCTCTCCAGGGCTGCCACCTTCCGGCGCATCAGGGCGTAGTAGGCCATGGCGCTGACCACGGACAGGAGGATGACGATGCCGTTGAGGGCCATGGCATAGGGCCGGTGGCGCATGTCAGGGTGCATGTACTCGATATAGGCCAGCACCGGCAGGGCCTTGGGGACGGTGGCCCCCAGCAGGAAGGGCAGCTCATAGGCCCCCAGGGCGAACACGAAGATGATGAGAAATCCGCTCAGGATGGTATTGCGGCACAGGGGCAGCGTCACCCGGCAGAAGGCCCGCCAGGGCCGGGCCCCCAGATTGACGGCGGCCTGGCCCAGGTTCTCGTTCACGTTGGCCATCAGGGCCAGGACGAAATAGACGATGAAGGGCGTCTCCTTCCACACATAGGCCAATATGACCCCCACCCCCGCCCCGTCATACAGCAGCGCGGGGAACTGGCTCTGCTCGCCGATGAGCCCCAGGGCGCAGGCCAGCCGGGCCAGCAGCCCGTTCTGGGAGCACAGCAGCACGGTCAGCAGCGCCACCACCACATGGGGCACCGCGATGGGCAGCCGCACCAGCCCCACCAGCCTATCGTGGGCCCGGCGGCTGACGGTGAGCACGGCGCATATCCCCACCCCCGCTCCCGTGGCGATGAGCGCGGAGAGAAGGGCGATGCGCAGGCTATAGAGGACCGAGCGGAGCATGTCCGGCCGGGTGAGCACCTCTTTGTAATAGTCCAGCGTAGGCTCCGTCAGGCCCAGGGCCGGGATAACACCCAGGCTCTGGATGATGCCCGCCCCCAGCCCTACGAGAAACAGCGCCGTCAGCAGGATGTGGGGCAAAAGCAGCAGCCAGGGTGCCGCCTTGCGGCCGCTCACCTGCCCACGACCTCCTCCAGCCATATCTCCTCGATGACCGGCACCAGCTCCGCGGGCATCTCCGGCAGCCGCTTGGACAATAGCTCGTCCTGGGGGATATTCCCCAGACCCAGCTCCACCGCGTCGAAGGCGGCCTTCTGCTCGTCGGAGAGCTTGTCGTAGTCCACCACCGGCAGCACCTTCAGCACCTTGTAGCGGTCCGCCTGCACCTCCGGGGTCATCATCTCGTTAATGGCCACCATAGCCCCGGCCTTGTTGCCGGAGTTGGCGGCGATGGCCATGAAGTTGGTGTTGCCGATGGTGCCCTTGTCGAACTGGAAGGACTGGGTGGTGGGGGTGTAGGTGCCGTTTTCGATCTTCACGGAGGTGGAGTATGCCTCGTAGGTCACGTTCAGCACCAGCTCCCCGTCGGCGAACATGTTGTCCACGGTGGTGGAGGACTCGGGGAAGGTCTTTCCCTCATTCCACAGACAGGGATTGAGCTGCCGCAGATACTCCAGCGCCGGCTCGATGGCCGCCCGCACCGTCTCCTTGTCCGGCTCCATGTCCAAAAACTGCTCGTAGCCGCAGATGTCGTAGATGATATTGCGCACGAACACGCTGCCGGTGAAGTCCGGCAGGGCGGGGTAGGTGACCTTGCCGGGGTTGGCCTGGACGAACTGCATCAGCTCGTCGGTGTTTTTCGGCAGGTCGGGGGTCACCGCCGTGTCCGCGATGAGCACCATCTGGGCCTTGCCGTAGGGGGCCTCGTAGCCCTCGATGGGATAGGCGAAGTCCAGCGTCACGTCCTCGGATTCGGCGTCGATGTACTGCTGGAAGCTGGGCAGTTTGTCAACGAAGGGGCCGTAGAGCATGCCGTTTTCCTTGGCGGACTGGAAGTTCTCGCCGTTGATCCAGATCATGTCGATGCTCCCGTCCTCCTCGCCGGCCTGTATCTCGCCGGAGAGCTGGCTGAGCACCTGGTCGATGTCCATGGGCACCCGCTCCATGGTGATGTCATACTTCTCCTTCATCCGGGGGGCGAACACGTCGTCCAGCCATTGATTGAGCAGCTCATCACCGCCCCAGCCGTAAAAGGTCACCGTGGTGCCGCGGGCCGCCTCCGTCAGCTCCTCAAAGCTCATGTCCGCCGGATCGGCCTGGCCGGCATCGGCGGTTTTTCCGCCGCCGCCGCAGGCGGCCAGCAGCAGCATCAGCGCGGCCAGGGCCAGCGCCGTCAGTTTCTTTTTCATTTTCCTTCCTCCTGTGCTTATCGGATATCCTTATAGAGCGCGGCGATGGCGTTTACGTCCGCGCCCTTGCGATACATGGCCCGCAGCCGCCACATCCGGGCCATGACATGCAATGGCCCGGCCTGGAGAAAGCGGCGGGGCGAGGTGACGATCCGGGAGCGGGTCATGGCGAAGCGCACCCCCCGTGCCCGCAGGTCCAGGGAGAACTGGTAGTCCTCCATCAGCGGCAGCTCCGGAAAGCCGCCCAGCTCGAAAAACAGCTCCCGCCGCAGGAAGATGCCCTGGTCCCCGAAGGCCACGTCCCACACCCGCACCCGCAGGTTGGAGAGCGTCTGGCAGCACTTCATCCGTATGTCCCGGGAGCGGAAGGCGATGCCGAAGCACCCCGCCCGGTGGGCGGCCATGACATGCTCGATCTCTGCCAGAGCGTCCGGCGGCAGGAAGCTGTCCGCATGCAAAAACAGCAGCACGTCTCCCGTGCTGGCCGCCGCCCCGGCGTTCATCTGCCGGGCCCGGCCTTTCTCGGAACGTATCAGCCGGCAGGAGGGAGGGATCAGCTCCGCTGTCCGGTCGGTGCTGCCCCCGTCCGCGAAGAGCACCTCCGCCCGGCCCTCCAGGGGCCCCAGGGAATCCAGCAGCGCGGGCAGGGCCTTTTCCTCGTTGTACACCGGGATGATGACAGATAGCTTCACAGCGCCCTCCTCATCCGATTGAGAAGCGGTTTCATCCCCAGGGGCACTGCCTCGTCCACCCTCAGGATCAGGGGCAGCAGGTGGTACGCCCGCGCCAGGCCCTTCCGGCGGAAATTGCTCACGCAGGAGGCGCAGTAGGTATATAGCTCCCCGTCCTCCGCCGCTTCCGCCGCCTGGGCGGTCATCTGCCGTGAAAGGTCCGGCTCCCGTGCCGCGGCGCAGCCCCCCAGGCCGCAGCACTGCACGCCCGCGAAGGCGTCCGTCACCTCTCCCTCCAGGAAGGGGAGGATGTCCGCGAAAAACCGCCTCTCCGCCCGGTCGGGGCAGGGGTAGTAAAGGGGGAATACGTCCCGTCTCACCGCTTCGCCCTCGCCCAGCTGGAGGAGCTTTTCATAGACCGTCACCATGGGGATGTCGATCCTGCCGGTCAAAAACCGCCAGCAGTTGGGGCAGACCATCACCAGCTCCTCCACGCCCCGGGCCCGGAGCTTTTCCTCCATCCGGTGCACCTGCTCTGCGGCGTCCGCCGCCAGGCCCAGCTCATAGACCGGCTTTTCGCAGCAGTCGTAGGCCACGCCCACGCCGTGGGAGGCCATCACCGCCGCCAGCTTCTCCATCGTTTTCGGGAAAAACGAGGGGAAATTGCACCCGGGAAACAGCGCCGACCGGCCCGCTGCCCGCCGGTGATTGGCGAATTTATAGGGCGATTTTTCCCACAGCAGCAGCCGGTAGGCCGGATCATGGCGCAAAGCCTTGCCGTCCCCGGCCTGGCTCCGGCGCATGTCCAGGGCGATGGCCGACCCGTCGATGCCCATGGGGCAGACGGCGGCGCACCGGCCGCACAGAAAGCAGCTGTAGGCAAGCTCCGGCCGCTGGGCCAGCGCTGCCAGGTCCAGGCCGTATTTTTGCAAAAAAAGGCACGAGGCCGTGCACCGGCCGCAGTGTACGCATTTTTCCGCGTCCGCGCCCATGTCACCCCTCCTGCCTTTCTGCGAATTTTTCCGCCAGCCACCTGCCGGTGTGGGTCTCCGTCATGGCGGGCGTGCCCGCCCAGTCGTCATAGAGCGCCTGCAGGTCCTCCGGAGTGTCCACGTCCCGGCAGAGGGTGATCGCCGCCACGCGAAGCCCCGCCCGGCGCAGGTGGGACGCCGTTTCGTCGAACACCGTGCCCGTGCCGTAGCGGCGCACCTCCCAGGCCGCCGGCTGGGGCCGGGTCATGCCGATGAGATAATATCCACCGTCCGCCGTGGGACCCAGGACCACGTCGTTGCCGGCCAGGGCGGCGAAGGCGTCCTCTATCGCTCCGGCGGTGAGCTGGGGAATGTCCGTTCCCACCAGCACCGCTGCCTCATAGCCCTGATCGAACGCCTCCCGGAAGGCGGTGTCCATCCGCCTGCCCAGGCCGTCCCCCCGCTGGGCCGTCAGGGGCACGCCGCGCCCCAGCAGGCGCTCCAGCGTGTCCCGGCGCTCCTCCGGCGTATAGTACACCAGCACGTCCGCGCCGGTCCCGGCGCAGGTATCGTACATATCCCGGATGAAGCAGCTGTGCAGCGCCGCGCACTCCTCCCCCGTGAGGAAGGGCATCAGCCGGGTCTTCGTCGCTCCGGGCACCGGGGCCCGGGCGAATAAAATGACCGCTCTGCGCATGGCGTGCACCTCACTTCTCCTTCTCCGGCCTGTCCAGATACCGCCGCTTGACGGCCCAGGCCAGCAGTACCACCAGCACCAGCAGTCCCGCCGCCGCGGCGAGATAGCCCCACCGGCCGCTCCCGGCGGTGAGGCCCACGGAGCCCACCGTGAACAGGGCCACCCCGGGGATCATGAACAGGAACGTATACAGCGAATAGGCCCCCAGGGAGATATCCGTGACCCCGTAGGCGAAATTCTGCAGATTGTAGGGAAACAGCGGCACCAGCCGGGTGATCATCAGCAGCACGATGTCGCTGCGGCCCGCGTCCTCAAAGAGGAGCCGGTCCAGAAGGGCGTTTTTCCTCACCAAAGGCTCGATGGCGTCCTTGAGGAAGAACCGCCCCGCCAGGAAGGCGGCGACGGCCCCCAGGGTGGTGGCAACAAGACACAGCGCCGTGCCCAGCCAGGGGCCGAACAGCACCCCGGCGATCACCGCGAAGGTGACCCCCGGCAGGGACAGCACCACGCAGCCCACCACCGTCAGCACGCAGTACAGCGCCGCCGCCCGGAGCAGATCCTCCCGGACGGCCGCCCTCAGCAGAGCAAGGCCGTCCCCGCCACGCAGGGCGTCCGACCAGCCATAGATATGATCCAGCACCAGCACCAGCGCGACGAGCGCCGCGAAGACGATCAGCTTCCAGTACCGCTTCAATCCTCATCCTCCCCGGCGTCCCGGGGCTGTACCTCCGCCTTGGCCTTCTGCCGGTTCACCCACATGGAGCGGATGATGGTCACCAGAATGGCCAGGGCGAA
This sequence comes from uncultured Oscillospiraceae bacterium, assembly GCA_947626345.1. Lineage (GTDB taxonomy): Bacteria > Bacillota > Clostridia > Oscillospirales > Oscillospiraceae > CAJOIG01. Next base: position 32,265 of record CANQSF010000004.1, read on the forward strand.
CAGGCACAAAAGCCCCGTGAACAGCAGCCTGGCCCCGCCGGTGAGCATGCCGCCCACATAGGAGTATACGATGGTGGCTGGCAGCTGGCCGATGCCGGTGGCGATGAAAAACTCCCAGAAGCCCATGCCCGTGAGCCCGGCGGCGTAGCTGACGATATCGAAGGAGATGAAGGGCAGCAGCCGGGCGATGAGGATGCTCTTGCGGCCGTATTTCTTGAAGAAGTCGTCGATCTGGGCCAGGCCCTTGGCCGTGCACAGCTTCACCACCACGTCCCGGCCCAGGATGCGGGCGATGTAGAAGCACACCGCCGCCCCCGCCATGGCGGAGGTCCAGGACAGGATGGCCCCCTGCCACCAGCCGAACAGGTTGGCGTTGGTCAGGGTGATGAAGAAGGCCGGCAGCGGCGCGGCGATCGACTGGAACACCATCAGCAGGAAGGACACCGCCATGGCCCAGGGGCCGTACTTGGCGATGAAGTTGCGCATGGCCTCAAAGTCGCCGGTGCGGAACATGTCTATCAGGGAATTGACGCTCCGGCGCACTGCCGGCACCGCCAGATAGGCCGCCAGCGCCGCGAGGATCACCGCCAGCACCACGATCTTGCCGGCACGGGACTGCTTCTTCTCCGCCGGCGCGGCCCTGGACTGTGTGCTTATGACAGGCTCGTCGTTCTTGTCCATCTTTTCATTCTCCTCTCCCGCGGCTCTCCGCAGGGCCGCGGCTGCCGGTACGCGGTCCGGCCTCTTATCGCAAAGGCGCGCCATGGGACTCATGGCGCGCCCTGCGACCGTTGATCTCGTTTTTCAGCTTATTATGCGGCGGGCTCCACGGAGTCGGGGTTGACCTCGCTCCAGTTGTTGAAGCCGCCCTCCAGGGTGTAGACCTTAGTCATGTCATAGCCCAGAGCGGACAGGATGTTGGTGCCCATCTGGGCGTACTTTTTGCCGGAGTAGCAGACCAGGACCAGGGTGTCGTCCACGCCCTCGACGCCGGCCTTCATGGTGGCGATGCCGTCGTCGGTGTCGCCGTTCACCGCCGGATCCATGCTCAGCAGCACGGAGCCGGGGATGTGGGCCGCGTCATAGTCCTCGGCCTTGCGCAGGTCGATGACGGTGTAGCCATCCTGGCCCAGGATCGCCAGGGTCTCGTCCGCGGTCATGTACTGCATGGCCACGTCCTCCGCCGGCAGCTCCACAGGAGCCTCCTCGGCAGCGGCGGCGCTCTCCACGGAGTCGGGGTTGACCTCGCTCCAGTTGTTGAAGCCGCCCTCCAGGGTGTAGACCTTGGTCATGTCATAGCCCAGAGCGGACAGGATGTTGGTGCCCATCTGGGCGTATTTCTTGCCGGAATAGCAGACCAGCACCAGCGTATCGTCCTTACCCTCGATGCCGGCCTTCATGGTGGCGATGCCGTCGTCGGTGTCGCCGTTCACCGCCGGGTCCATGCTCAGCAGGACGGAGCCGGGGATGTGGGCCGTCTCATAGTCCTCGGCCTTGCGCAGGTCGATGATGGTGTAGCCGTCCTGACCCAGGATGGCCAGAGTCTCGTCCGCGGTCATGTACTGCATGGCCACGTCGTCGGCGGGCAGCTCCACGCCGGCCGCTTCAGGCTCCGCGGCGGGCTCCTCTGTGGCTGCGGGCGCTCCCCCGCAGGCCGCCAGGGAGAAGAGCGTCACCAGAGCCAGCAGAAACGCAAACAGTTTCTTCATTATGTGCCTCCAATTCATTTTTTCGCGGGCGCAAACACGCCACTTTGTATAAATTTATCATCTCGTGCAATAAAAGACAAGGATTCCGGCGCACATATACTCACAAACGATTTACCCTCCGATTTATAAGTTATATCAATAAAACTTTCAGCAAACTTGCCCATCATATCAATACATCGTCTCTTGTCAATCGCGTCTGCTGTATGGTAGACTGTTTTAAAGGGGAGGACCGTGCAATGGAATATGAAGGCGTTATTTGCCGCCCACCTATGGAACTGGGCGCGTTTCTGCTGCCTGTTGCCGTGGGCTGCACCCACAATCAATGTACGTTTTGCGCGTTTTATAAGGACAAGAAGTTTCGGATCATCCCTCTGGAAGAGGTGGAAGCGGAACTGGCACGGGCATCTGAGACCGGCCGCATCCCCCGCCGCATCTTTCTGGGTGACGGCAATCCGTTCGTCCTGCCGACGGACCGGCTCTTGACCATTCTGGACATGATCCGGCGCCATTTCCCCAAAATGCCTCCGGTGCATCTGGATGCCACTGTGGCCAATGTAGCCGGGAAAAGCGATGGGGAGCTGCGGGCACTGCGTCTGGCCGGGGTCCGGAAGCTCTACATTGGCATCGAGTGCGGGGATGAGTCCGCTTTGACCAAGCTGCAAAAAGGATTCACCCTTTTCCAGGCCAGGGAACAGACGGCCCGCCTTCAGGCCGCGGACATCGACTGGGGCGCGCATCTGATGCTGGGATGCAGCGGTCAGGGAAAAGGCCACGAGACGGCACTTCAAACAGCTGCGTTCCTGAACGATACGCATCCGACAGATATCATCAATGTAGAGATGTTTGCCCACCGCGGCACAGAGTTGTTCAGGCAGATCTCAGCAGGCGGGTTTATACAGGCCGGGGCCCTTGAATCGCTGGAGGAGGAGCGGACGCTGATCGAGAACATTCGCATTGGCGTGAACTATGATGGCTTTCATGGTTGGCATGAGTTCCACATTTGGGGGCGGCTGCCGGAAAAGCGCACAGCTATGCTGCAGAAGCTGGATGCGGCCATCGCTCGCTGCCGCACTGAGATGGAAACAGACCATGAGCAGGTCCCGGATAAACTCCAGCGGGTGCGGATCCATATGGGAGCGTAACGGATAAAGTTCCAGATCATAACACGGAGACTCCCCGGCAGCCCCAAGCCCATCGATCTGGAGGACTTCAAGGCCTGTTCCGCAAGACCATGCGACCGACCGCTCCGGCCACGTGCAACGCTCAAAGCAAAATGCAACGCTGATACGACAAATGCAACGCTCCCCCGGAAAGCGTTGCATTGTATCAATTAGCGCAATCTTTGCCAAACGAAAGGACACGCTTCCGCGTGTCCTTTCGTTTGGACTTCGGCCCGGCGGGGCGGGCCTCGTACCGATCCAGTTCTTAACGGCGGGAGTGGATCCCGCCTAAACCAATTCTCCGCTTCGCTCCGAATTGACGCGCGACTGCGCGCGAACATTTGATCCGCGGCAGGCTTGCCCTTTGGGGACCCCAATGGTTCGGATTTGAATCGCCGAGGTGCACAAAAAAACAACGGTGACCGTGATGGGGTCACCGTTCCTTTTTGCGGAAAGACGCTCTGCCGGAGGGGTCCTGCAGGCAAAGGGAGAGCTCGTATTCCCCGTGGGCCGCATGAAAAAGCGCGCAGGGCTGCACAGCGCCGTCCCTGAGCAGAGCGAGGGCGGGCATGCGGATCTCCAGCCGATCCGGCGCAAGGCCCAGTCCCTCGCCGGTCATTTTCATGTAGCTCTCCTTGAGCGTCCAGAGGGTGAAAAAACGCCGCTGGGCGTCGCTTTCACTCTGCGCTTCACGCAGATAGGCCCGCTCGTCCGGTCGGAAGACCCGGGGCGCGATCTCCAGCGGCGCGTCCCTGACCCGCTCGATGTCGCAGCCGACGGGTGCGTCGCTCACGGCGCACAGGGCCATATCGCCCGCGTGGGACAGGCTGAAAAATACGCCGTCGCAGCAGGGCTTGCCCCGCATGTCCACGGCGACCTGCCGGGCCGAAAAGCCGCGCCCGGCCAGCATCTCCTCCATCAGCCGCCACACGCCCAGACTGCGCCTCCGGTCCTCCGCCCGCCGGTAGCGCAGGATATGGGCCTGCCGCCAGGGCGGGATGCCCGCCAGGGCGGAGGCGTCCGTCAGGGGATCGGGCAGGGAGGAGACGTCCGAAAGCGCGTACTCAACCATGCTCCGCCTCCGCTGGCTCCAGGGCGATCTCCACGGTGGTGTTGTTCAGATCGAGCACCCGCAGGTACTGCACTTTGTCGGATATGCGCTTGACCAGCTCGATGCCGTGGATCTCGAACGCGTCAGCGTCCGACTCATAGTGGGTGGGATCGAAGGGGATGCCGTTGTCCCGGGTGCGCAGGATGAGACGGTCCGGCGTGACGCGCAGGTTGATGTCAACGGAGCGCACGTGCCTGCCGCCGTACTGGATGATGTTGACCGCCATCTCCTCCGCGGCCACGGCGATCAGGTTCACCTTCTTCTCGTCCACGCCGCAGCGCCGGCCGAATTCGGCGATCTCCTTGGGCACGCGGGCGGTATCGTCCATGGTCGGATCGATGGAGATGTCCAGGACCTGCCCGTCCTGGGCATCGGGCAGCAGGAGAAGGCCCTGGCCCCGATATCGGCGCCAGAGCAGGAGCCCGACGGCGTCCACGGTCACCGCCTCGCCCAGGACCAGCGCGGCCATCAGCGCCCGCAGCTGCTCCGTCTCGCCCGGGCCGGCCAGCAGGACCAGCAGGAATGCCAGCGGCAGCACGGCCACGCAGCTGCGCAGGGCTGTCACCAGCGAGGACAGCTTTTCCTTCTCCGTGCTCTGGTAATAGGCGATCATGAAGCTGTTGAACAAATAGAAGGGGAGGCTGATAAGGAACAGGCGCAGCGACGGCGCCGCCATGGCCAGCAGCGCGCCGTCCGAGATGCCGAACAGCCCCACCGTCTGCCGCGTGAACACTGCCAGGACCAGCATGAGCGCCGCCAGCACCGCGTAGCTGTAGCGCAGCACGTACCGGACGAGGGCGCGCACGCCGAAATAGTCCTTCTCGCCGTAGATCACGCTGCCGATGGTGGAGAGCGTGTCGATGATGCCGCCGACAAGCATCTGTACGATCAGCACCACGTTGTCGCAGACCGTGAATACCGCCATGGAGGCCTCGCCCATGGCCCGCACGATCAGCGTGTTGAGAGCCAGGGCGCGCACCGTATCGAAGATCATGTAAAACAGCGTGGGCAGGCCCATGCTGAGGGCGAGTTTCAGCGAGGCGGGCAGGGCCTTTTTCGGCGCGGTGAAGCGCAGCATACGCTTGGCCGAGCGCAGATAGGGGATGAGGACGACGGCTGCCAGGGCGTATCCCAATATGGTGGACAGCGCCGCCCCCGCTGTGCCCAGGGGCGTGAACCGGAGCAGCAGATAATCCAGGGTGAGGTTCAGAACGTTGGAGACGATCACATAGGCGGAGGCGATGCCGGGGCAGTTGTCCACGGCCACATAGCTGATGAACTGCAGCACAGTGCCGATGACGGGCCCGCCCAGCAGCGTCACCCGTATGAACGCCCGCACATCCGCCTCCAGGGGGCCGCCGCCGGTGAGCAGCCGCGCCAGAAGCGGGGAAAACACCGACAGCAGCGCGAACAGCACGCCGCAGACCGCGCTGACCAGAAACGTGGTGGAGAACACGCAGTTCGCCCGCTCCCGCTCCCGGCGGCCCAGCAGCATGCCCGCGGCGACGCTGCCGCCCACGGCGAGCACATAGCCCGGCAGCTCCATGATGTTGTCGATGGTCATGCCGATCTTGACGGCGGCCATGGCGTCCGTGCCCAGGATGTTGCCCACCAGCATGGTGTCCACCACGTTGCCAATCTGCAGGGACGCGGTGAGCATCACGCCGGGCAGCATATACTGCCACAGCTTGGTCTTGAGCAGCTTTTCGTTCCGCCTCAGCATGGTCATGCTCCCGTGTTATCGAAAAAGCCCAGCGTGTCCAGGGCGCGGATGGAGTTTTCAAGGTATTCGTCGTCCGTGATGGGCCACTTGTAGCCCAGGCGGTACAGCGCCTTGGCCGTAAAGTCGTTGACCGCGGGGATCTCGTAGCGCATCGGGCCGTCGCCGCTGTCGTAGGCGATCAGGCCGAGCACCGAGCCGCTCAGCTCCGCCCGCCGGGAGGCGGCGCGCAGCGTCCGGTCAAAGACGTCGTCGGGGACGACGTCGATGGCGAAGCCGTAGGAGCGCATGGCATGGATCACGTCGGACATATAGAGCGAATGGCTGTTGTAGGCGTGGAATACCGTGAAGCCGCCCTCGCACGCGGCCAGGGCCAGGACCGCCGCCGCCGTGGAGTCCACGGGCGAGAACTCCGCCGGCATGTGCATGGCGCCCATGGGGAACTGCCCCAGCGCCTTGTACGCCTTCAGCGTGCGCATGAAGCCGTTGGTGACGAAATTGATCTGGAACTCCCCATCCGTGTGGCGGCTCATCAGGTTGCCTGCCCGCACGATCCTGCCATCCAGCTGGCCGCGGGCGCAGGCCTCCAGGATGGTCCGCTCCGCCAGGAACTTGGAGCGGACGTAGGCGTTGTCCAGGATCTGGCCGAAGTACAGCTCGTTCTCGGCGATCCGCTTGTCGGCAAGGGGCATGGTCTCGTCCCCCTCGCCTGCCACGGACGTGGTGGAGATCTGCACCAGGCGCTTGCCGGACGCGGCGCACATCTCCGCCAGATTCTTTACGCCGCCCACGTTGATCCGCTCCAGGGAATCGTCGTGGACGAAGTGCTTGACGCACGCCGCGCAGTTGATGACCAGGTCGCAGTCCAGCTCCGCGAGGGAGGCCACCGCGCCGCGGTCGGTGATGTCGCCGTCCACGCAGACGATGCGGTCCCGAAAGGCGTCCTCGCAGGGGTCGCCGAAATAGTAGGCGAGCATGGCCATCAGCCGCTTTTCGCAGGTCTCGTGCCGGCCCCTGCGCATGAGGCAGTACGCCCTGCCTGCCTGCGTGTTCAAAAATTCCCGCAGCACGTGGATGCCCAAAAAGCCAGTCGCGCCTGTGAGCAGGATGTCGCCCAGCTGCCCGGGACGCACGTCTGCCAGGTGCGCCTCGGCGTTTTGCGCCAGCAACCCTTGGATGGCGGAATAGTCGTAGGTGAGCACATCGTCCGCCTGCGCCCCACCGCCGCGGCTTTTTTCCACCAGTCCGGCCAGCAGCGCCGGCGTCGGGCAGGCGAACACGTCCTTGTAGGCGATGGGGTAGCCCTTGTCCAGCGCGTACATGGCGATCCGGGTCGCGCTCAGGGATGTGCCGCCGATCTCAAAGAAGTCGTCTGTGGCGCCGACGCGCTCCAGCCCCAGGATCTTGGCGAACTGCTGGCAGAACTCCGCCTCCAGCGGGCCGGAGGGGGCCGCGTACTCCCGCTGCTCCGCCGCGTACTGGATGTCGGGCAGGCGCTTTTTGTCGATCTTGCCGTTGGCCGTCAAGGGCATCTCCTCCAGCTGCATAAAAGCGCCGGGCACCATATAGGCGGTGAGCGTCCTGCGCAGGTGGGCCGTCAGATCGGCGATGTCCACCGGCCTGTCGGCGGTGAAGTAGCCCGCCAGATAGTCCTCGCTGCCGTTGTTGCGCACGATCACCCGGCTCATGCGGATGCCCTGGTAGGCGTTGATGGCGCTCTCGATCTCGTCCAGCTCCACCCGCAGGCCGCGCAGCTTCACCTGGTTGTCCAACCGGCCGAGAAAGTCGATCTCCCCGTTTTCGGTCCATCTGGCCAGGTCGCCGCTGCGGTAGGCCTTCAGCCCCTTCATGGTGAAAAACGCCTCGCGGGTCTTGTCGGGGAGATTCACATAGCCCCGGCCCACGCCCGCGCCGCAGATGACCAGCTCGCCCTTGCATCCGATGGGCAGCACATGGCCCTTGGCGTCCATGACGTAGAATTTGACGTTCGCAAGGGGCACGCCGATGGTGATCCTGTCCGTGGCGTTGAGGAATTTCGTGGAGCAGCTGACGGTGCACTCCGTGGGGCCGTAGCCGTTGGCCAGGGATGCCGTGGGGTTGATGGCGCGGATCTTGCCGTAAAGGGCCGGCGGGAACGCCTCCGCGCCGAAGTCGAAGGCCTTCAGATGGGCGATGGCGTCATGCATCTGGGCCAGGTCGATCACATTGGACAAAAACGAGGGCGTGCAGGTCATGAAGTCCACCCCGTTCGCCTCCATGAGCCTGGCCAGTGCCACCGGATCGTGGATCTCCTCCTCCGTGGCCATGCAGACCGTCATGCCGTTGCACAGGGGGATGAACTCCTCCATGACCGAGATGTCGAAGGTGATGGCCGCCAGCGCCAGCGATACGGAGGCGTTATCCGTGTAGTTTGTGATCTCGATGTTGCGGGGGTTGGCGTTGACGAAGTTGCACAGGTTCCTGTGCTCGATCATGACGCCCTTGGGCTTGCCCGTGGAGCCGGAGGTATACAGGCAGTAGGCCAGCGCCTCCGGATCGATCGCAAGGCCGGGATCGTCCTCCGCCTCCGTCTTGAGCAGCTCCTCCACGGTCAGCACCCGGTAGGGCTTTTCCTCCCACAGGGCGCTCCGCTGGGCCCGGATCGCCTCGGTGGTGATGACGAAGGGGCTGGCCGCGTCGGCCAGGCAGTACTCGATGCGCTCGTCGGGATAGGAGGGCGTCATGGGCAAAAAGGCCGCGCCGGCCTTGAGGATGCCCAGGTTGACGATGTAGGCGTACTTGTCCCGCTCCAGGATGAGGCCCACGGCCTGGTCCCGTCCCACGCCCAGGGCGATCAGGGCGTGGGCCACCCGGTTCGCCGCCCGGTCCAGGTCGCCGTAGGTCAGCTTTTCCCCGGCGGCGATCAGCGCTGTCCGCTCGGGGTGGGCGGCGGCCTGCCGCTCGAACAGCCTGTTGACGCTGACCATCTCCACGGGATAGTCGGTGTCGTTGAAGCCCTCGATGCGCGCCAGGTCCTCCGCCGGCGTGATGTCCACCTCGCCCAGCGTCCGGGCGGTGAGGAAGCTGAGGGCGGCCTGCTCCAGGACGCGGGTCAGCCTCTCGATGAAGGCGGGGCTGTACATGTCCGAGCGGTACTCGAACTCGAAGCGGTACCGGCCCTTTTCCACGAACAGATCGACGGACAGCTGGGACTTGGCCACGTCGGGCGCGCCCTCGGTGAACACCGTTTTCTGCCCGCCCAGGTCGAATTCCACGAAGTCGTCCCCCTGGTAGACGAACATCATGTCGCTCCGGATGCCGTAGGCGCGGCTGATCTCGGCGAAGGAATAGATGTCGTTGCTCATGGAGGAGATGATCTGCTCCTGCATGGCGTTCATATAGTCCGTGACGGCGCAGCCGTCCGCCGGCTTTGCGTACACCGGCAGCGTCTTGACCAGCATGCCCATGGTGGCGGCGGTCCGGCCGTCGCTGCGGCCGTTGTAGATCGTCGTCAGGCAGACGTCCTCCGTGTGCTCATACCGGCCCAGCACGAAGCCCATCAGCGACAGGAAGAATACATTGGGCGTGATCCGGTTGTCCCGGCAGAAGGCCTCCACCCGCTCCGGGGAGAGCCGGTCGCTGAAGACGCGGACAAAGCCGCAGCGCTCCTGCTCGTCGTAGGCGTCCCGCTCCGGCACCGTGCAGCCGGGGACGCCTGTGAACACGCCGTCATAGTAGCGCTTGGCGCTCTGATACGCCTCGCCCGTCCGCGCCTGCTCCTCGTCCGCCGCCAGATCGAACTGGGAGTAGGCCTCGCCCAGCGGTGCCTCCCCCCGCAGGGCCCGGTCCAGCTCCTGGGCGAACACCGCGATGGACGAGCCGTCGCAGATGATGTGGTGAAAGTCGAGGATGAGATAGACGTGCTCTGCGGTGCGATAAAGGGCGAAGCGGTACAGCGGGCCGTGCTCCAGGTCGAAGGGCCTGGCGAAGGCATTGAAAAACGCCTCGTACTCCTCCTCGGTGCCGTCCAGGACCTCGATGTCCACGGGGCGGTCGTCCTGGGGGAACATGCACACCCGTCCCTCCTCATCTGCCCGGACGGCGCATTTGACGGCGGGATGGGCGTCCACCACCCGCAGCACGGCGTCGCAGAGGGCCGCCGTATCCGTGTCCACGCTGAGAGGGAAGGACCCCGGCAGGTTGTAGAAGGTCGCCTCGGGGTGCTTCATGCACTCCACATAGATGCCCATCTGGGTCTGGGTGAGGGGGTAGCGGTCCCGCCTGGCCGAGACGGCGGTCTTCTCCGCCGTGGCGAGATAGCCCTCCAGCTTTTTCGCCGTGTTGTATTCCCGCAGGGTCCTGGTGGCGACGGCCGCGCCGAAGGCGTTGGTCAGCAGCACCAGGAACTTGATCGAGCCCACGGAGGTCAGCCCCGCCTCGAAGAAGTCCGTGTCGGCGCCGAAGCTCTCGTGCCCCACCACGCCGGCGAGCAGCTGGCAGATCTTTTTCTGCGTGTCGGTCTCCGGCGGCGCGTAGACCTGGGCGCGCCGCTCCGGCTTGGGGAGGGCCCGCTTGTTCACCTTCTGGTTCTGGTTGAGGGGGATGCGCTCGATCTGCATGGTGACGGCGGGCACCATATAGGGCGGCTTGCGCTCCAGGATGAAGCGGTCCAGAGCCTCTATGTCCACCGGCTGGTCCGCCACCACATAGGCCGCCACATACTTGCCGCCGCCCGCCTCGTCATAGGCGACCACCGTGGCGTCCCGGATGCCCTCGAACTGGCGGATGACGGCCTCGATCTCGCTCAGCTCGATGCGGAAGCCGCGGATCTTCACCTGGGAATCCTGCCGGCCGATGAACTCGACGTTGCCGTCCGGCAGGAAGCGGACCACGTCGCCGGAGCGGTACATCCGCGCAAAGCGGGCGTCGCCGCAGAAGGGATTTTCCACAAAGGCTTTGCCGGTCTGCTCCGGGCGGTCCAGATAGCCCCGCCCCACCTGGGGCCCGCTGATGCACAGCTCCCCCCGGCACGCCCACGGGGACCCGGCGTCCCCGCGGATCGACGATGTACAGCCTGAGACCGTTCAGCGCCCTGCCGATGGGCACGTTGCGGTAGAGCTTATCCACGGCGAAGACCGTGGTGAAGATCGTGCACTCCGTGGGGCCGTAGCCGTTGATGAACCGATAGCGCGGCGGCTGCAGGGGCACCAGCGTCTCGCCGCCCACGGACAGATATTTGGGATAGTCGCTGTCCGGGAACAGCTCCGCGTACTGCCTGCCCACCTGGGTGGTCATGAACAGATGGGTGATGCGGTTCTCCGTCAGATATTTGTTGATGGCGATCAGGTCCAGGCGGAGCTCCTCGGGGATGATGTGCAGCTGCGCGCCGTTGGACAGCGGCGGATACATATCCATCATGCACGCGTCAAAGCCGAAGGACGCGTAGGCCGCCGCACGGCTGGTCTCATCCATGCTGTAATACTCGGTGTACCAGCTGCAGAAGGCTGCCAGGTTGCCGTGCTCCAGCATGACGCCCTTGGGCGTGCCCGTGGAGCCGGAAGTGTACAGCAGGATGAAAAGATCCTCCGGCTTCGGCCGGGGAAGGGGCTCCTCGCAGGGGGGCAGGGCGGGGATCTCGTCCAGCGTCAGCACCGGGCCGGTATACTCCGGCACGAGGGAGAGCAGCGCACGGTCCACGATGAGCAGCTTCGCGCCCGCGTCCCCGATCATGAACGACAGCCGCTCCGGCGGATAGCTGGGGTCCAGGGGCTGATAGGCTGCGCCGGCCTTGAGCACGCCCACGGCGCAGATGGGCATGTATTCGCACCGGGGGATCAGGATGGAGACAAAGCTCTCCCGCCCGACTCCCGCCCGGCGCAGATAGGCGGCGATCCGGTCCGTGAGGTCGGAAAAGTCCCGGTAGGTGTAGCGCTTATCCTGATAGACCACCGCGATGTTGTCCGGGAAGCGCTCCGCCGCCCGGTCGATGCGGTCGATCAGTGTCCCGCCGCCGTCGCAGGGCATGTCCGTGTCGTTGAACGCGTCCAGCTGGGCGCGCTGGGCGTCGGTGAGGATGTCGATCTCTCCGGGATCGTCCTCCCCCTGCGCCACGGCCTGCAGCACCGCCGTCAGCGAATCCAGCAGGCGGCCTATCGTGTCCTCCCGGTAACGGGCGGCGTCGTATTTGGCCTGCAGGACGCCCGCCTCCGGGTCGAAAAAGAGGCCCAGCGCGCTCTCGTCCGCCGGCGAAAAGCCGTGGAAATGGTCCGCATCGTCCGTCAACACCGGCATCGCGGCCAGTCCCAGCTCCTCGCAGAGCTTGTCGAAGCCCACGGAGCCGTGCCGCGCCGACTCCTCCGCCTGGGCCTTGATCCCTCGGCAGCAGCCGGCAAAGGAGGGCTCTTTTTCAAAGTCGCAGTAGACGGGCACGCGCCTTCCTTCGCGGACGAGGGCGCACAGCGCCTCCCCGCTGCCGCAGTATCTGCCCAGCAGGAGCATGGCCGCCGTCTCGTACAGGGCAGTCAGATCGAGCCCCTTTTGCCCTGCAGCGCCCCGAGAGAGCGCCACAGGCCCTCCGGCAGGTCACAGCGCAGGAGCGCCTCGCCGGATCCCTCCGCCTGTGCGTCGGGCAGCGGCAGGGACCCCGCATCCGGGTCGGAGCATACCTCCCGGAAATAGGCAAGATCCTCGTTCATCGTATCCATGGTCCGCGCTCCCTTCATCTCTCGCAGTTTCGTGCATACTATAGCACATTCTCAAAGCTGTTTGTATTGTTTGTTATATAATTTTATTTCTTTCCCGCCCCAGGGGGGAGGACCGGCCCTTACGTCTGCCTGCGGTACTCCCGGGGCAGCATATGGAAAAAGGACTTGAAGGCCGTGGTGAATTTGCTCTGGCTGTCGTATCCCACCGCCTGGGCGACGGCGGCGATGGTCATGTCGCTGGTGCGCAGCAGCTTCGCGGCCTGCTCCATCCGGTGCTGGCGCATGTGCGCGGCCAGAGAGGTGCCGTAGACGGACTTGAACGCGGCCTTCAGGGTGGTGGGGTTGATGAGATACCGCTTGGAGAGCTCCTCGATGGGGATGCGCCGGTCCATGTGCTGCAAAAGCTCGTCGTGGACCCGCCGGGCGATCTCATAGGGGTCCGAGGGGTGCTCCCGCTCCTCCGGGGGCTCCGCCGGGCCGTCCTGCTTGGGGCAGGTGACCTCCATCACCTGCTCGATCATCTGGTGGAGGAGCCGGCTCTGGGGGGTGTCGGACGCCCGGTAGTAGACCTCCTTCCCGTCCCGGCGGGAGACGATGAGGCCGCTGTTCCGGAGCGGGCGCAGATGGTGGGACACGGCCGGACTGGACATCTCCAGCATGGCGGAGATGTTGACCACACACTCCTCGCAGTGGCACAAAAGCCAGAAGATACGTATCCTGGTGGTGTCGCCCAGCTGCCGGAACACCTCCGCCACGGTCTGAAAATGCTCCACGCGGCCGAGCTGCGCCTGGATCAGGACGGTCTCCTCGCCCTCTCCGTGCTGGTGGGGCAGGTGGATATCGTTCATGAGCTGTCTCCCTCCGGCCGCGTGTTTCGCCAAAACAGAAAAACCTTTCGCCCGTTTGGCAGAAGATCCTCCGGCGGCCTTGACTTGCGGATCTGTCCGCATTATACTACGGCCATAATGATTAAGCAAGTACTTAATTGTTGAATCCAAACGATTGCAGCATAGGAGGGGTTTGCCGTGAAAAAGACATACAAGATCGAAGTGGACTGCGCCAACTGCGCCAACCTGATGGAGGACGCCGCCCGCAAGACCGCCGGCGTGCAGGCCGCCACCGTCAACTTCATGACCCAGAAGATGATCGTGGAGTTCGGCGAGGGCCAGGAGCCCCAGGCCGTCATGCAGAACGTGCTGAAGGCCTGCAAAAAGGTGGAGCCGGACTGCGAGATCTTCCTGTAAAGCCTCGGCCCGGACGGCAAAGGAGGGCCCCTTACCCTGCGTCCGGCAGCGTGAGGGGCCCTCTTTTTGAATTTGGTATGACAAGGAGCGGATCGTGATGCAAGAGATCGTGATAGATATCCTGCTGGCGGCGGTGATCGTGACGGCGGCGGTGTTCCGGTTCATCATAGGCGCGCGCCCGGATGGGGGCATGACCAGAAAGCAGAAGGTCATGCTGACCCGGATCCTGATATCCTCCGCGATCCTGCTGGTGCTGCAGCTCATCCCGGCGGCGCTGTTCGCCCGGCTGGACGAGGCCCTGTTCCCGACGGCGGGGCGCTGGCTGCGGTTCGCGCTCTATCTGGCGGACTATTTCATCATCGGCTACGACATCCTGCGCAAGGCCGTCAAGGGCATCCTGAACCGGCAGGTATTCGACGAGAACTTCCTCATGGCGGTGGCCACGGTGGGCGCCATGGCCCTGGCCATCTATGAAAACGGCGACTATCTGGAGGCCATCGCGGTGATGCTCTTTTACCAGATCGGCGAGTGGTTCCAGAGCTACGCCGTGGGTAAGAGCCGCCGGAACATCAGCGACCTGATGGACATCCGGCCCGACTACGCCAACGTGGAGCGGGACGGCGCGCTGGAGCAGGTGGACCCGGACGAGGTGGAGATCGGCACCGTGATCGTGGTGCAGCCCGGCGAGAAGGTGCCCATCGACGGCGTCATCGTGGAGGGCAGCTCCAGCCTGAACACCAGCGCCCTCACCGGCGAGAGCCTGCCCCGGGAGGCCGATACCGGCGACGAGATCATCAGCGGCTGCATCAATATGACGGGCCTTTTGAAGATCCGGACCACCAAGGAATTTGGCGAGTCCACCGTGTCCAAGATCCTGGACTTGGTGGAGAACGCCAGCTCCCGCAAATCCAGGTCCGAGGACTTCATCTCCAAGTTCGCCAAGGTCTACACCCCTGCCGTCTGCTACAGCGCCCTGGCCCTGGCGGTGCTGCCGCCGCTGGTGCGGATGCTGGCCATGGGCCTCGCGGCGGAGTGGGGCACCTGGGTCTACCGTGCCCTGACCTTCCTGGTCATCAGCTGCCCCTGCGCGCTGGTCATCAGCATCCCCCTCAGCTTCTTCGCCGGCATCGGCGGGGCCAGTCAGGAGGGCGTTCTGGTAAAGGGCTCCAACTACCTGGAGATACTCTCCCAGACCAAGACCGTGGTATTCGACAAAACCGGCACCCTGACCCAGGGCGTCTTTGAGGTGAATGGCATCCATCACAGCGGGATGGACGATGCCAAGCTCATCGAATACGCCGCCCTGGCGGAGAGCGCCTCCTCCCACCCCATCAGCAAGAGCCTCCAGCGAGCCTACGGCAAAACGCCGGACCGCACCCGCGTCAGCGATATCCGGGAGATCAGCGGCCGGGGCGTCATCGCCGCGGTGGACGGCGTGGAGGTGGCCGCCGGCAACGACAAGCTGATGGAGCAGCTGCACATCGACTACATCCCCTGTCACCAGGCCGGCACTGTCATCCACATGGCCGTGGGCGGGGCCTATGCCGGACACATCCTGATCTCTGACATCGTGAAGCCTAACGCCCAAAAGGCCGTCTCCGCGCTGAAAAGCGCCGGGGTGGAGCAGACTGTTATGCTCACCGGCGACGGGAAAAAGGTGGCTGAGCAGGTGGCCGGAGAGCTTCACATCGACACGGTCTACAGCGAACTGCTGCCGGCGGACAAGGTGGCCAAGGTAGAGGAGCTTTTGCAGCAAAAGTCCGGCAAGGCAAAGCTGGCCTTCGTGGGCGACGGCATCAACGACGCGCCGGTCCTGTCCCGGGCCGACATCGGCATCGCCATGGGCGCCATGGGCTCCGACGCCGCCATCGAGGCGGCGGATGTGGTGCTGATGGACGACGACCCCATGAAGATCGTCAAGGCCATCAAGATCTCCCGGAAGTGCCTGGGCATCGTGTACCAGAACATCGTCATGGCCCTGGGGGTAAAGGCCGCCTGCCTCATCCTGGGCGCGGTGGGCATCGCCAACATGTACCTGGCCATCTTCGCCGACGTGGGCGTGATGGTCCTGGCGGTGCTCAATGCCATCCGGTGCCTCTTTGTCAAAAACCTGTGACGGTCTCGCCGCCCGCCCGGGCGCGAGCGCCATATCCGCGCCCTTGACAGCGGGAGGAAAAAGCGCTTTAATAGAGATACGGCAAAGACGTCGTGACCTTGGGTACGACGTCTTTGCCGCTTTTTTTGGGGAGGAGATCGGGATGAAAAGACCTGTCATCGGGATCGTGCCGCTGGTGGACATCCAGCGGGAGAGCTATTGGATGCTGCCGGGCTATATGGAGGGCGTGGCGGAGGCCGGTGGCCTGCCCGTCATGCTGCCGCTCACGGACGGAGAGGCGCAGCTGGGCCAGATGGCGGCGCTGTGCGACGGGCTGCTGTTCACCGGCGGGCAGGACGTGGAGCCGGCCCTCTATGGGGAAGAAAAAGAGGCGTTCTGCGGGGAGTGCTGCCCTGAGCGGGACGCCATGGAGTCGAAGCTGCTGGATATCGCGCTGGGGCGGGATATGCCCGTCTTCGGCATTTGCCGGGGCATACAGTTCATCAACGCGGCCCTGGGCGGGACGCTGTATCAGGACCTGCCCGTCCAGCGCCCGTCGGCGGTGGAGCACCGCCAGCGCCCGCCCTATGACGCGCCGGTGCACACCGTGACGCCGCTGCCGGATACGCCTCTGGCGGCGCTGCTGGGGCAGGGACCGATCGGGGTCAACAGCTGCCACCACCAGGCGGTCAGGACGCTGACGCCGAAGCTGTCCGCCATGGCCGCCGCCCCGGACGGGATCGTGGAGGCGGCCTATATGCCGGACAGGCGGTTCGTCTGGGCCGTCCAGTGGCACCCGGAGTTCGCCTTCCGGGTGGATGAAAACAGCAGAAAGCTGTTTCGCGCCTTCGTCCGCGCGGCGGAGGAGGGCATGAGCGCCGCCCTATAGCGTGTCGCGGATGGACTCGGCGATGGCCCTGGGCCGGTAGCCGAGGAACTGCGACGCCTTTTCGTGGGAGAAGCGGCCGTTGGTGTGCAGGGTGTAAACGGAATAGGGGGTGAGCAGCGGCGCCCGGTCCCCGGTCAGCAGGCTCAGCCGCTCCGCGATGGGGGCGATGCGCCGCACCAGGCCGTGGGGCAGCTCCAGGCGGCTGGCGCGCCGGCCCTTGATGCGGCAGACGGCGCTGAGAAGCTCCCGGACCTTCACATAGTGGCCGCTGAGGATATAGCACTCCCCGGCCCGGCCCCGCTCCTCGCAGGCGAGGATGCCGTCCACCACGTCCCGCACGTCCACGAAGTCGTAGCCGCCCTCCATGCTGACGGGGATGCGGCCGCTGGCCATGGCCTGGATGGTGCGGACCATGTGGTTGCGCCGGCTGTGGTCCCCGGGGCCGATGATGCCGGAGGGGTGGACGATGCTCACGTTCAGCCCCTCCCGGGCATGGTCCAGGGCCCGCTGGGCCGCCGCGGCCTTGGAGCGGGCGTACTGGCCGTGGACCAGGTGGGGGGAGAAATCGTTGACCTCGCAGATGGTCTCGCCGTGGGGCCGCTCCGGGATGGCGTGCACGGAGCTGACGTAGACCACCCGCTCCACCCCGGCCTGCCGGGCCAGGCGCATCACGTTCTCCGTGCCGTTCACGTTCACGTCCCACACCCGCCGGTCCTCCCGGGAGGCGATGGTGACGAGGGCGGCGCAGTGGAGCAGCGTCACGCTGTCGAAGCCGGTCCGGTCGAAGAAGGGGGCGAGGGTCTCCTCCCGGGCCACGTCCCCATCCACGGCCTGGGCGCCGTGGGGCGCCAGGGCCTTCCTGCCGGGCCGCACTAAGACCCGGACATGCTCCCCCCGGCGGAGCAGCTCCGCCGTGAGGCATGTCCCCAAATGGCCGGTGGCGCCGGTCACCAGATAGAGCTTTTTCATCGCGCACGCTCCTTCAGAGGGCTGTCGGTTTTGTACTGTGATCTCATTGTACCAGACGGACGGGGCGGGCGCAAGGACAAAAAACACCCATATCGCCGGCTTTCGCGGCGATATCCGCGCTTCGGGGCGTTCAGAAGGGACCGCTGTCCGCAAACGAAAGCAGCCGCCAGAGCCTGTGTCTGGCGGCTGTGCTTTTTTGTGAGGGGATCAGGGATCGCCGGCGTCGCTTTGCTGGAACTGCTCCTCGATGTGCAGCTCCGCGTTCAGCGCGTCATAGAGGATGAACTGGGACAGGAACACGATGTACCACAGGCCCAGGAAGGGCACGATGGACAGGCTCCAGGGGGCGAACAGCACGAGGATGGCCACGTACAGCATCTGCAGCAGCGCCGCGCCGAACACCTTCCAGACGTATTTGGAGGTGAACAGGATGATGTTGCGCAGGCGGTTCACCACCGTCTGCTGAAACAGCACCAGCTGCGGCCAATAGAGGGTGGTGAAGACCATGGCCAGCAGCCCGGAGAACAGGTACAGCGCCACCGTCCCCAGGGAGGGGGACCGCTCCGACCACCAGAAGAGGGCCGCCATGAAGGCGTACATGCCCAAGAACAGCCCCAGCGCCCCGCCGGGGAGCAGGCTGCCCTTCCAGTTCTGCCGCCAGCTCTTCCGATAGTTGGCCCAGCGGGCCGTGTTGTCGTCCCGCATGCCCCGGAGGATGGCGTCGTACAGCCCGGCCAGGAAGGGACCGAAGATCATCCCGCCCAGGATGGAGCAAGGGATGAGCAGCAGCACGCTGGAGGACATGATGGACAGGGCGACGCCCGCTGCCAGGGGCACCGCGCCCGCCAGGGTGATGAGGTGCACCAAGAACCAGTGGCCGGCGCACTCGCTCAGCAGCTGCCGGTAGCGGTAAAAGCCGGTCTGGCGGATGCTGGGATCGTAGCTGGGATCGTCGTGAACGAAAAGGCCCATGGCATTTCCTCCTTATTCGGGCAGATCGGCGCTGTAATGGCAGCCGTCCAAAAACGCCGCCATCACGGCCAGCTCGTCGCCGGCATACTCGTCCGTGCACGTCAGCTCCACGTTGACGGCATAGTTCTCATACACGGCGAAGCAGACCACGCCCCGGCTGTAGGGGTTGGTCTCGGAGCGGGTCCGATAGCGCAGCACGGTGTATTCCTGGCCGTTGTGGGTCTCGGCGTGGGTATCCGTGACGGTGTAGGTCTCGTTCTCCTGGGCGATCCAGTCGTCCACGGCGGCCTGGGCGCCGGCGGCGTCCTCGCGGCTGAGCAGCAGCAGATAGATCTGAGCCGGGTAGATCTCCATGTCGTCCCCGTCCGCGTTGACGAAGGGGATGGCCTCGCCGTTGGCCCAGGTGGCCAGATAGGTGTCGCTGACGGCCAGGGCCAGGTTGTTGTCCAGCAGGGTGAAGCCGCTGCCCGGCTCCTCCACGCCCATGGCAGAGCCCAGCATGGTCCACTCCTTGTCCCAGGCGGCGCCGTCCACGGCGCGGGCGGGATACTTCTCGCAGCCGGCCAGCCCGGCGAGCAGGCACAGGACGATGATGAGGGGGATGATCCTCTTTTTCATGGCATAGCTCCTTCGGTCATAGCGGCCCACAGCCCGTCGCAGTCCTCCGTGTTGGGGACGGTCTTCTCCGTCCAGAAGTCCCGCCGGGCCACGTACAGCCCGGACAGAAGCTCCTGGCACTGGCCGGTGATCTGCTGGCCCAGCACCTGCATGGTGTACTCGCCCAGCTCCAGCTCGCGGAGCGCCGGGCAGTCGTCCCAGGCCAGATAGCATCCGGCATAGTCCTTGTCGCCCTCCTCCGGGAGGGAGCCGTCCAGCCGGCGCAGCACGCCGTACTCCCTCTGGAAGGCGTCCGGGTCTTCCAGCAGAAAGAAGTAGCTGTCGGCCTGTTCCAGGTCGCCCATCAGCGTCACGGTGGTGGCGGCGGCATAGCCGGCGGCATCGGACACGCCCCGGCCGCTGACGTATTGGTTGATCTTCACGGCGGTGCGGCCGTCGCCGTTGCTGTCCTGCCCCAGCCCGGCCAGGGCCGCGCTCAGGGCGTCGACTACATCGTCGGGCAGGGCAGCGTCGCCCACGTAGGCGATCTGGAAATCCGGCTTCACCTGGCCGATGCCCAGAGCGTCGTAGAGGATGTCCCCGGCGATGAGGAGCAGCACCACGGCGATGACCACGTGCCACTTGTGGTAGGCCCACCAATTCTTCCGCTTTTCCTGGGCGGTGTACTGGATGGGCTCATCCGGCTTCACGTCCCGGTATTTCCATTTTAAATATTCGCTGGCCATGGCCGCCTCTCAGTCCCGGGTGGTGCCGCCGGGGATATAGCTGACCGGCAGGCAGATGAGGCTGGGCAGATTGGACCGGTCCTCCCGCAGCAGGGTGTCCACGCAGGCCTCCGCCAGCTGGGGGACGGGCTGGGCGATGGTGGAGCAGTAGAGACTGCCGCTGCCGAAGTGGCGGATGCCGTCGAAGCCGATGACCTGCACATCCTCGGGCACCCGCTGGCCCAGCTGGCGTAGGATGTCGATCATCGCGGTGGCCAGCCGGTCCGTGTTGCAGAAGATGCCGTCAAAATCCGGCGTGCCGCCGGGCATGTGCTCCTGCAGATACTCCCGGAAGGGGCCGTACCCGTCCCGGTCGTTCAGCACCACGGACCGGTGCTCCACGCCCCGGAGGTCGCAGGCGGCCTGAAAGCCCACGCCCCGCTTATCCGCCTCGCCGGCCACGTCGGAGCCGATGCGGAAAAACAGCAGCCGGCGGCAGCCCAGTTCGATCAGCTTCTCGGCCGCCACCTGGCCGCCGGCGTAGTTGTCCGAGGACACGCAGGGCACCGCGGCGCTGAAGTTGCGGTCGATGGAGACGAAGGGGGTGTTGTCATTCACCTGCAGCAGGGGATTGTAGGTCAGGCCGATGATGCCGTCCACCTTGTTCTGCTCCACCATGCGGATGCACTGCTGTTCAAAGCTGGGGTTGGAGCCGGTGACGGTCAGGAGCATGCGGTAATTGCGGCGGGACAGGGCCAGGCACACGTTCTCCGCCATGAAAGAGAAGAAGGGGTCGGTCACGTTGGGCAGGATCAGCGACACCGTGCCGGTCTTGCTGCTGCGCAGGCCCCGGGCGTAGCTGTTGACCTGGTAGCCCAGCTTTTGGGCGGCCTGCTCCACCCGCAGGCGGTAGCTCTCGCCCACGGGCAGGTCGTTGAACACCTTGGACACGGTCCCCAGGGCCACGCCGGCCTCCCGGGCCACGTCCTTCATGGTGGGGGTGCTGCTCTTTACCTTCATTGCGTGCGTCTCCTTTGACAGGGCGGCCGCGCCGCCGCTGTTGGGTGTGTCTATTATAACCCGGTGATATTTCATTTGTAAAGCATTAAGTTCACGAAATATACGTGAAATTAATGAAACGTTATTTTGCCTAAATGGGGTCGCCGGCTTTTGGTGATTTGGTCAAAAAACAAGAAATCCGGGAAAATACTGTTGACTTGCTTGTGGATTGAGGATATATTATGAGATACTTCATTGAATAACGTTTCACGAATGTTTTTGTGGGAGGAGATAAAGTACTCGAACAACCACGGATAACCGTTGTGAAACGTTGTTTTGCGTTCATCAGAGCGACGACAGGAGGGAGGGCGAGACCGACCAAACGCTTATATCATCAGTATTCAAAAAAGGAGTGGATAAGATGAATCAAACTAGCGCGCCCGTTCTGGCATCCCCCCGCAAAAAGAGCCTGGGCCAGCGCATCCGGGACAACTGGCAGATGTACGCGCTGCTGCTGATCCCCGTGGTACTGACCTTCATTTACAAGTACATCCCCATGTACGGCATCCAGATCGCCTTCCGGGACTTCAACGCCCGGCAGGGCTACTGGGGCAGCAAGTTCGTGGGGATGCAGTGGTTCACCAGGTTCTTCAACGCGCCCACCTTCGGCCGTATGATCAAGAACACCATCCTGATCAGCCTGTACGGCCTGCTGTGGAGCTTCCCCATCCCCATCATCCTGTCGCTGATCATCAACCAGCTCCGGTTCGCCCGGTACAAGAGAGTGGTGCAGACCGTCCTGTACGCGCCGCACTTCATCTCCACGATGGTCATCTGCGGTATGCTGCGCATCTTCCTGAGCCCGTCCGGCGGTCTGATCAACCTGATCTTCGGCACCCAGATCGACTTTTTGACACAGGCGTCGGCCTTCCGAACGATCTACATAGCGTCGGGCATCTGGCAGGACGCCGGCTGGGGATGCATCATCTATCTGGCCACGCTGGCCAATGTGGACCCCGGCCTGTATGAGGCGGCGAAGATCGACGGCGCGTCCGTGTTCCAGCGGATCCTGCACATCGATATCCCCGAGCTGCTGCCCATGGCCATCCTGAACCTGATCATGGCGGCCGGCGGCCTGATGAACGTTGGCTTTGAAAAGGTCTGGCTGCTGCAGACCGACCTGAACAAGGCCACCAGCGACGTCATCGCCGTGTACGTTTACGAACAGGGCATCGAGCGGGCCAACTACAGCTACTCCACCGCTGTGGGCCTGTTCAACACGGTCATCAACCTGATCCTGCTGTTCATCGTCAACCGGATCGCCTCCAAGGCGGACGGCGTGCAGTTCGTGTAAGGAGGGAACAGAAATGGAAAACAAGAAAGTCAAGTCCAGTTCTGCGGGCCTTTCTGACAAGACCAGCGACATCATCCTGGTGGCCATCACCTTCCTGGTGCTGCTGATCGTGGCCTATCCGCTGTATTACGTGGTGGTGGCCTCCTTCTCCGACCCCTATGACGTGTACGCCGGCAAGACCTTCCTGCTGCCCAGCGGCTTCACCCTGAGCGGCTACAAGGCGGTGTTCGCCGAGAAGACCATCGTCTCCGGCTACATCAACTCCATCAAGTACACCATCATCGGCACCATCTTCTCCGTGACCATGCTGTATATCACCGCCTATCCCATGGCCCAGAAGGACCTGCCCGGCCGGAAGGCCATCAGCATCTTCTTCCTGATCACCATGTACTTCGGCGGCGGCCTGATCCCCACCTACCTGGTGGTGAAGCAGACCCACCTCATTTATAATATGTGGAGCCTGTTCCTGCCCGGCGGCGTGGCGGTGGGCAACATGATCATCGTGCGCAACTTCTTCCAGAACAGCATCCCCCACGACCTGATTGAGGCCGCCGGCATCGACGGCTGCTCCAAGTTCCGGACTTTCATCAGCGTGGTGATCCCCCTGTCCATGCCCATCATGGCGGTCATGGTGGTGTTCTCCATGGTGGCTTACTGGAACGACTGGTTCACCGCTCTGATCTATCTGCACGCCGACCAGGCGCCTCTGCCCCTGGTGATGCGGAACATCCTGATCAAGAGCTCCGCCAGCGCGGCCCAGGCCAGCACCATCTCCGGCGGCTTCGCCGAGCTGAACAAGCTGACCGAGAGCCTGAAGTTCTGCTCCATGATCGTGGCGGCAGCCCCCATGCTGATCGTGTACCCCTTCGTGCAGAAGTACTTTGAAAAAGGCTTCATGTCCGGCGCTGTGAAGGGATAAAAATACTAGACTATCTTAGAAAGGAACGGTATAATATCAATGTTCAAAAAACTGACTGCACTGCTGCTGGCCCTTGTGATGGTCCTGGCCCTGGCCGCCTGCGGCGGCGGTGGCGAGACCGCCAACGTCAACGACGGCACCGTAAACGAGAACACCGACCAGACCGAGTTCACCGTCATGGGCGGCCAGTCCTCTCTGAGCCCCGGCTACACGGACAACGAGGTCCTTAACGAGATGATGGACAACGTGGGCATCCACATCACCTGGGACACCATGAGCGAGTCCCTGGGTGAGCAGGTGAACATCCGCATCGCCGGCGGCGACTGGCCCGACGCCTTCCAGGGCGTTGGCTTCTCCAACTACGACCTGATGAAGTACGGCGCTGACGGCACCTTCCTGGACCTGACCCCCTACATCACCCCCGAGATCATGCCCAACCTGAGCAAGATCCTGGAGGAGCACCCCAACATCAAGGCCGCCATCACCATGGCCGACGGCAAGATCTACGGCCTGCCCGCCGCTGAGCAGATGGGCACCGCCGGTATCGGCAAGGAAGAGGATTACTCCATCTACTCCGTCCCCCAGTTCTCCATGATCAACAAGGCTTGGCTGGACGACCTGGGCCTGGAGGTCCCCACCTCCCTGGATGAGCTGCACGACGTGCTGGTGGCCTTCAAGGAGAACGACATGGCCGCCAAGATGTACGGCGCCGCGCCCGGCTCCACCATCCCCATGTCCACCGGCTTCGACCAGTGGTGCTGGGGCCAGAACATCTTCTATGCCGGCTTCGGCTTCACCAACTGGCCCAACGACGTCATCAACGACCTGCTGCTGAACTCCGACGGCACCGTCTCCTTCGAGTGCGTGTCCGATCGCTATCGCGACGCGGTCACCTACTTCCATGACTGGTATGCCGAGGGCCTGATGGACGTGGAGATGTTCTCCCAGGACAACACCCAGCTCATCGCCAAGTGCTCCCAGGGCTACGTGGGCGTTTCCACCTGGTGGTACATCGAGGAGCTGATGGGCGATTACGCCGATGACTATGTGTTCCTGCCCATCCTGACCGGCCCCAAGGGCACCGAGTATGAGGGCACCAGCGGCGTCACCATCCGTACCGGCGGCGCCACCAACTCCGCCCAGCTGTCCATCACCGCCGACTGCCAGAGCCCCATCAACCTGCTGAAGTTCTATGACCAGTGGTACACCGGCGAGGCTGTCATGCAGCTGCAGTATGGCCCCATCGGCGTGTACTTCAACGAGCAGGATGAGAACGGCATTTGGCAGTCCATCACCGAAGAGGAGTCCCAGGAGCGGTTCGGCAAGGGCGCCGGCGAGCTGAAGAGCACCTACGAGGTGGCCGGTCCCAAGCTGATCCTGTCTGAGTACTATACCGACACCTTCGCTATGGAGGACCGGGCCATCGAGCGTCTGACCGACCTGTATGACTTCTGGATGCCCCAGGTCCAGGATACCACCGTGTACCCCATGGACTGCGTGTTCACCCAGGAGGAGATCGACGTGATCGACCTGTACAAGTCCGACTTCGAGAGCGCCGTGTCCGAGCAGGAAGGCCTGTGGCTGCGTGACGGCGGCCCCGACGACGCCGAGTGGGACGCCTATGTGGCCCACCTGACCGAGTCCTGCGGCATGCAGGAGCTGCTGGATGTGTATCAGGCCGCCTATGACCGCTACGTGGCGGCTCAGGGCTGATATAACACCCAGAAGGGAAAATACATTTCTGAAGGAACGATCCATGACCAGTGAGAGATTGCAGCAGGCGAGAGAGTTTGAAGACAAATATGTGCCCCACATCCCCGAGGGGGACCGGCCGCTTTTCCATGTGACCGGGGGCATAGGCTGGATCAACGACCCCAACGGCTTTTCCTGCTACAAGGGCGAGTACCATCTGTTTTACCAGTACCACCCCTACTCCACCAAGTGGGGCCCCATGCATTGGGGCCACGTGAAGACGAAGGACTTCATCCGCTGGGAGCGGCTGCCTGTGGCATTGGCTCCGGACCAGGAGTACGACCAGAACGGCTGCTTTTCCGGCAGCGCCCTGGAGCTGGACGACGGCCGGCAGCTTCTCATGTACACCGGCGTGCACCGCCAGCGGCGGGAGGACGGCCTGGTGGAGGAGTATCAGACCCAGTGCATCGCCATCGGCGACGGGGTGGACTACGAGAAATATGAGGGCAACCCCGTTCTCACTGGCAAGGATCTTCCCGCGGGGAACAGCGTCCTGGATTTTCGGGACCCGAAGATATGGCGGGAGGACGGCCTTTACCGTGCGGTGGTGGGCAACCGCACCGAGGACGGCAGCGGGGCCATCCTCCTGTTCGAGAGCGACGACGCGCTGCACTGGCGCTTGGCCGGCGTGGTGGACCGGTGCCGCAACGAGTTCGGCCTGATGTGGGAATGCCCGGATTTCTTCCCCTTGGACGGCAAGCAGGTGCTGCTCACCAGCCCCCAGGATATGCTGGCCCTGGGCCTGGAGTTCCACGCGGGCTACGGTGCCCTGTGCCTGATGGGCAGCTGGGACAGCGCGGCGCGGAGATTTGAGCGGGAGAAGGTCCAGTCCCTGGACTACGGCATCGACTTTTATGCCGCCCAGACGCTGCAGGCGTACGACGGCCGGCGGATCATGATCGCCTGGATGCAGAACTGGACCAACTCCAACTGTCAGCCCCGTGGGGCCAGGATCTTCGGCGAGATGACCCTGCCCCGGGAGCTGGCGATCCGGGACGGCCGGCTGGTCCAGAACCCGGTGCGGGAGCTGGACGATTACCACGGCCACCGGGTGGCCCACAGCGACGTGCTCATCACCGGCGAGACGAATCTGCCGGGGATCAGCGGCCGCATTTTGGATATGACCGTCACGGTCCGCCCCGCCGGGGGCATGTACCACGCCTTCCGGCTGAACGTGGCCAAGGACGGAGAGCATGTGACCTACATCCGGTATAAGCCGGAGATGAACCTGATCCGCGTGGATCGCAGCCGCTGCGGCATCCGCTACGACGTGGTGCATGTGCGGGAGTTTCTCGTGCGGCCCCGGAACGGCGAGATCAAGCTGCGGCTGGTGATGGACCGGCATAGCCTGGAGCTTTTCGTCAACGACGGGGAGCAGGCGGCCACGTTCATCCTGTATACGCCGGAGACGGCGGACTCCATCAGCTTCCAGGCCGAGGGCGGCGCGGTGCTGGTGGACGTGGAGAAATATGAGCTGGACTTCGACAGGGAGGCATGAGCATGGAACGGATGTATGATGTAGTGGCCCTGGGGGAGATGCTCATCGACTTCACGGAAAACGGCGTGAGCGCCCAGGGCAATCCCATCTTTGAGGCGAACCCCGGCGGCGCGCCCTGCAACGTGCTGGCCATGCTGCAAAAGCTGGGCCGGAAGACGGCCTTCATCGGGAAGGTGGGACCGGACGGCTTCGGCCGTACGCTCCGGCAGACGGGCGTGGAGGCCGGCATCGACATGCGCGGCCTGGCGGAGGACGAGCGCATCCACACCACCCTGGCCTTCGTGCAGACGGCCCCGGACGGGGACCGTGACTTCTCCTTCTACCGGGACCCGGGAGCGGACATGATGCTCTCCCCGGAGGAGGTACCGGCGGAGCTCATCGAGAACGGGAAGATCTTCCACTTCGGCACCCTGTCTCTGACCGGCGAGCCGGTGCGGGCGGCCACGGTGCGTGCCGTGGCGCTGGCGAGAAAAGCGGGAGCGGTGATCTCCTTCGACCCCAACCTGCGCCCGCCGCTGTGGCGGGACATGTACGTGGCCAAGGCCATGATCGCCTGGGGTCTCGCCCAGGCGGATGTGGTGAAGATCGCGGACAACGAGCTGGAGTTCATGACCGGTCAGACGGACTTTGACGCCGGGGCGGCCATGCTTTTGGAGGAATACCCCAACATCCGGCTATTGAACGTCACTGCCGGGTCCCGGGGCAGCTACGCCTACAGCAATGGCCAGCGGGTGTTCGTGCCGGCCTTCAAGCTGGGCGGCACCATCGAAACCACCGGCGCGGGGGACACCTTCTGCGCATCGGTGCTGCACTTCGTGCTGGACCGGGGCCTGGACGGCCTGACGGAGGAGGAGCTCACATCCATGCTCCGCTTCGCCAACGCGGCGGCGTATCTGGTGACCACCAAGAAAGGCGCCATCCGCTCCATGCCCGAGCGGGAGCAGGTAGACGAAATACTGCGCAAGAACCAATAATTTTGTAATCCAATGGCGGCGGGCCACTCCACTTCATGGCTCCCCGTACATTCAAAAAGGAGGAAAAAGTATCCGCTATCTCGCGGTGCGGCAGTGTGGAGACCTGTCGTAATGCGGTCCGTCCTTCGTGGGCGGCGCGAGGCGGTCCGGGCGGAGGCCCGGCTGTCAGAGAAGAAGAAATGTCTGAAGTCGTGTTGAAGGGTCTGAAGAAAGTATACGACGGCGGCGTCACGGCGGTGCACGATGTGAACCTGTCCATCGCGGACAAGGAGTTCATCGTCCTGGTAGGCCCCTCCGGCTGCGGCAAGTCCACCACTCTGCGGATGGTGGCCGGCCTGGAGGACATCACGGAGGGTGAGCTGTACATCGACGGGAGGCTGTGCAACAACGTGGAGCCGAAGGACCGGGACATCGCCATGGTCTTCCAGTCCTACGCCCTGTACCCCCACATGACCGTGTACGACAACATGGCCTTCGCCCTGAAGCTGAAGAAGGTGCCCAAGGCGGAGATCGACAAGAAGGTCAAGGAAGTGGCGGCCATCCTGGACATCACCCAGTACCTGGAGCGCAAGCCCAAGGCTCTGTCCGGCGGCCAGCGGCAGCGTGTGGCCATCGGCCGGGCCATGGTCCGCGACCCCAAGGTGTTCCTCATGGACGAGCCGCTGTCCAACCTGGACGCGAAGCTTCGTAACCAGATGCGCGCGGAGATCATCAAGCTGCGCAGCCGGATCAACACCACGTTCATGTACGTCACCCACGACCAGACCGAGGCCATGACCCTGGGCGACCGGATCGTGATCATGAAGGACGGCTACGTCAACCAGATCGGCACGCCCACCGAGGTGTTCGACCGTCCGGTGAACCTGTTCGTGGCGGGCTTCATCGGCATGCCGGTGATGAACTTCTTCGATAACTGCAAGCTGCTGCTGGAGGGCGGGGAGTACTACGTGCAGATCCGCGGCGCGAAGATCAAGCTCAGCGAGTTCCAGCAGAAGGCCCTGAAGCAGAACGGCCAGGAGCCATGCGACATCATCGCGGGCATCCGTCCGCAGCACATCAACGTGGGCGAAGGCGACCTGGAGGCCACGATCGTGGTCAACGAGATGATGGGCTCCGAGGTGCACCTGCACGCGGACAGCAACGGCGACGAGGTGGTCATGGTCATCCCCACCGTGGACCTGAAGGTGGACGTGTCCATGGGCGCTACCGTGAAGTTCACCACCCAGCCGGCGCTCATCCAGCTGTTCGACAAGGCCACCAGCAACAACCTCATCTGGTACGACGCGGAGTCCGCCTCCAAGGACTCTCCCGTGTGCAAGAGCTACGATTTCTGATTTTTATACATCCTCGACCGAGTTCCCGTCCCCCTTCGGGACGGGAACTTTTTCAAAGCGGCACGGGCGCATGCCCGCCGCCGCGTTTTGCATCGTCCAGAAGGAGGGACAGCTGTGGGACCCTTTGCGGTGAACCGCTTTACCATCACAAAGTCTCTGTTTTACGAGGGGATGCTCCGGGTCATCCGGACGGACCTGGGCCCCTTTATAAAGAAGGTGCTGATCGCCCTGGCCGCGCTGTGGGCGGTGCTGGCGGCCGTCACGCTGCTGACGAAGGCCAGCCCCTCCTATGCCATCGTGGAGCTGGTGGTGCTGGCCGCGGTGGCCCTGTGGCTGTGCGTGTACATCCCCAGGAACCGGGCCCGGCAGGCGTGGAAGGCGCTGGAGAGCCGGAGCGGCGGCGATATGGAGCGGGTCACCAGCTTTTTTGACGACCGCCTGGAGATCGACAGCGGCGCCGAGACGACGGTCATCCCCTATGCCGACGTGCTGCGAATGCTGCCCACGGAGCATCTGCTGGTGCTCACCTGCAAGGAAAAGGTGGGCGTGCTCATCGCCCGGGACGGCTTCATGTCCGGGGAGCTGAGCGCCGTGCAGGCGCGGATCGAACAGGCGGCGGACAGTGAGCAGTCCGACGCCGGTGAGAAGAGAGGGGACTGAGGCTGTGGCGAGCTATAAAGAACGGCTGAAAGCGCGCTGGGACGAGCTGGAATGGCTATATATGGAGCTATACGGCGAGCGGGAGATGCTGACGGCGCTGAAAGAGATCATGGCGGAGGCCTACGCCGCCCGGAGCCAGGCGCTGCGGCGGCTGGACAGCCGCCGGGAGAGGGAGCCGGACTGGTTCCTGTCCGGAAAGATGCTGGGCATGACCATGTATACCGACCTCTTCGCCGGCGATCTGGCAGGGCTGGAGGGGAAGCTGCGCTATCTCTCGGAGCAGGGCGTGACCTATCTGCACCTGATGCCGCTTTTGAAGATGCCCCACCCGGACAACGACGGCGGCTACGCGGTGGAGGATTTCGGCCAGGTGGACCCGGCGCTGGGGACCAACGAGGATCTGGCGCGGCTCACCGCCGCCATGCGCCGGCGGGGCATGAGCCTGTGCCTGGATTTCGTCCTCAACCACACGGCGGACACCCACCCGTGGGCCCTCCGGGCCAAGGCGGGCCAGCAGGAATATGTGGACCGCTACATCTGCTTCGACACGCCGGATATCCCCCGGCAGATGGAGCAGACCATCCCCGACGTGTTCCCCCAGACGGCCCCCGGCAGCTTCATCTGGGTGGAGGAGATGAAAAAGTACGTCTGCTCCTCCTTCCACCCCTATCAGTGGGATCTGAACTACCGCAACCCGGCGGTGTTCAACGACATGGCAGCCGCCATGCTCCGGCTGGCCGACCTGGGCGTGGAGATCCTGCGCATCGACGCCACACCCTATCTCTGGAAGCAGATGGGCACCACCTGCCGCAACCTGCCCCAGGTGCACACCATCATGCGCATGATCCGGCTGATCACGGAGACGGTGTGCCCTGGCGTGCTGCTGAAGGGCGAGGTGGTCATGGCGCCCCGGGAGCTGGCCGCCTACTTCGGCACCCGGGAGAAGCCGGAGTGCCACCTGCTGTATAACTCCTCCACCATGTGCACCCAGTGGAGCGCCCTGGCCAGCGGCGACGTGCGGCAGCTGAAGCACCAGCTGGACGACCTCCACTCGCTGCCGGAGCACTGCCACTTCGTCAACTATCTGCGCTGCCACGACGACATCGGCTGGGGCCTGAACGAGGAGTTCGGCCGGAGCATCGGCCAGGACCCGTTCCTGCATAAAAAGTACCTGTACGAATTTTATGAGGGCAGCTTTCCCGGCAGCTGGGCCCGGGGAGAGCGGTATAACTACGACCCCGCCACCGGCGACGCCCGGACCTGCGGGACCACCGCCAGCCTGTGCGGCATCGAGAAGGGCCTGGCCGAGAACGACCCGGCGCAGGTGGACATGGGCATCCGGCGGGATCTGATGATGCACGCGGCCGTGATGTGCATGGCGGGGTTCCCCATGCTGTCCAGCGGGGACGAGATCGGCCAGCTCAACGGCTACGGCTACCACGACGATCCCACCCGCCGGGAGGACAGCCGCAACCTGCACCGGACGGCCTTCGACTGGGAGAGCGCCGCCCTGCGGAAAAAGCGGGGCACGGTGCAGCGCCGGCTCTGGGACGGGCTGCGCCAGTTGGAGAAGATCCGCGCCCAGGAGCCCTGCTTCGGCCCGGACGCCTGGGTGAGCACCTGGGACGCCCACAACGACCATGTGCTGGCCCTCGTCCGCCGGGAGGGGACGGGGACGCTGGCGTGCCTTTTCAACTTCTCGGCCGCGCCGGAGACGGCATATCTGGACGGGATGGAGGGGGCGTATGCCGACCTCATCACCGGGGCGGAGGCCTCCTGCGCGTCCTGCCAGCTGCAGCCCTATCAATACATGCTGCTGCGGTCCCGCTGACCCGGCGGCGTGAAAAAGTGCATAGAGCGGCGATCTCCCTTTGCCGGGAGACGAGCAGGGCGGGGGCGCCGGTCAGGCGCTCCCGCCCTATGCTGTGCCCCGCCGGCCCGGCGGGACAAGAATGTGTTGACGTCATGTCAGAAGGATGGTATACTATGTTCTGACGAGATGTCAGAACGGGAAGGGAGGACGCGCCATGCCGAAGGGATCGCCGGAGCTGACGAACGCCCGGAAAGAGGAGATCATAAACGCCTGCGAGCAGCTCTATCAGACCATGGGCTTCAAAGAGATCACCATGCAGGACATAAGCGCCGCCACCAGCTTCACCAGAACGTCCATCTACAACTACTTCCGGACGAAGGAGGAGATCTTCCTGGCCCTGCTCCAGCGGGAATATGGGCTGTGGATCGCCGACCTGGACGCCATGATGGCGGAAAACGACGCCCTCACCAAGGAGGTGTTCGCGGACAAGTTCGCCCGGACCCTGGAAAAGCGGGCCCAGCTTTTGAAGATCATGAGCATGAACCACTACGACATGGAATCGGGCAGCCGCCCGGAGCGGCTTACGGATTTCAAGACGGTCTACGGCCGGTCTTTGCAGACCGTTCGCGCCTGTCTGGATAAGTTTTTCCCCGAAATGTCCCAGGAGGAAAAACAGGGCTTCATCTACACCTTTTTCCCGTTCATGTTCGGCATCTACCCCTACACCTTCGTCACCGAAAAGCAGCGCACGGCCATGGAGGAGGCGGGGGTCAATTACGTGTTTTTGTCCATCTACGAGATCACCTGTAACTGCGTGAAGCGGCTCTTGCGGGACTAGACATGGGACGGAGGATGAGGATACCAGCCGCCGCGCTGGCGCTTTGCATGGCCCTCGCGCTGGCCGGCTGCGCCGGCGGCAGTGCCCCGGAGAGCGGGGAAGAGACGACCCCGCCGGCGGCTGAGGCGGAGCAGGACCGAAGGGAGGAGACAGCGGATATGGACATGACCATCGGCGGCACGGCCGTGACCGTGGCGTGGGAGGATAACCCGTCCGTGGAGGCGCTGAAAGAGCTATGTGCGGATGGGCCCCTCACCATCCAGCTGCATATGTACGGCGGCTTCGAGCAGGTGGGGGACATCGGCGGGAGCCTGCCCCGGGACGACCGGCAGACCACCACCCAGGCCGGGGACATCGTGCTCTATGCCGGCGACCAGATGGTGGTGTTTTACGGCTCCAATTCCTGGGCCTACACCCGCCTGGGGCACATCACCGACCAGGACGGGGAAGGGATGCGGCAGCTTTTGGGAAACGGCGACGTGACCGTCACCGTCACGGCGGGATAAGGAGGAACGGATATGCGATATCGCACACTGCCCCACGGCGGGGAGAAGATCGGCATCATCGGCATGGGCTCCAGCGCGGAGAATCTGCACAGCTTCGTATCTGAAAGCGCGAACTGGCTGGACGGGACCCGCTTTTCCGGCGGTGCCTCGGAAAGCGATATCAAGGAATGGGTGAACGGGCTTGCACTGACAGGCGTGGGAAAATAAAAAACGGTCCGGCGGGCAGATGACCTGCCCGCCGGTATTAAAATCAACAAAATATAGACGCTTGTGCAGTCAGACAAATGGGAATTGTTATTGCTCTATGTATTTTTTCACGGCGGCGGGAACTCCCGGCAACAAGTTCACAGCCAGGCTTCAAAATAATACCAGCAGTCATATATTTTCTTGGTCATGCCGCGGTTATCTGTTCCGTCTGTCCATTCCCACCTATTATCGCCCGCGGGCGTTAACTCCACATCCACATTCATAAACGCGGCGGGTGTGCCGTCAGGCGAATAGTAAAAGCCCATATATGGGATCAAGCCCCAGCCATACGTATAAAATTGGACGATGGGATGCTCCCCGTCATATAGTCCCCCGACACTTACCCCGCGGTAACTTCCGGCAGAAACATCTCCTGTCAAACAAGCGGATGCAATATCAGCCAGATCTTCGTTGTGAGTTCTGACAAAAAGAGCGACCCGTTCCTCAGGCGTGCAGACCCAGACTGCCGCAGTAACTACGACTAACGCGGCTACCAACAGAGCTATGACTGTTTTGCCTTTCTTTTTGTGCATACATACTCACCCTTACAAACGTCGATTTGCCGTCCTTCGTCAAAAATACCATATCCGTCCGCGAAAAGCAATCGGCGCGGAGTCCATATCAATATAACCTTTAGGAGGAAAAACTATGGCAAACCAAGCAACAGCGGCGACTGGCGGGGAGCGGTACGTCCCCTATGCCCAGCGCACCGGCAACGAATCCATCGTGTATTTCACCCGTGACCTGTCCCCGGAGGGGCTGATGAAGGTCTATGAGCGGGTGGGCGGCGCCATCACCGGCAAGGTGGCCATCAAGCTGCATACCGGCGAACCCCACGGCCCCAACATCATCCCCCCGGCGTGGATCAAGGCCTTCATGGCCAAGGAGCTGCCCGACGCCACCATCGTCGAGACGAACACCTACTATGACGGCGACCGCTACACCACCGAGCAGCACAGGGAGACCCTGAAGGTCAACGGCTGGACCGACTTCACCACCGTGGATATCACCGACGAGCACGGCACGGTGATGCTGCCGGTGAAGGGCGGCAAGTGGTTCGACGAGATGAGCGTGGGCGCGTCCCTGCCCAGCTATGACTCTCTGGTGGTGCTGACCCACTTCAAGGGCCATCTCATGGGCGGCTTCGGCGGCTCCAACAAGAACATCGGCATCGGCTGCGCCGACGGGCGCGTGGGCAAGAAGATGCTCCACGAAAAGAACGGCGAGTTTTGGGGCGTGACCCAGGAGGAGCTGATGGAGAAGATCAGCGAGTCCACCAAGGCCGTCATCGATCACTTCGGCAGGCATATCACCTATGTGAACGTGCTGCGGAACATGTCCGTGTCCTGCGACTGCGAGGGCGTGGCGGCGGAGCCGGTGGTGACGCCCAACGTGGGCATCCTGGCCAGTGTGGACATCCTGGCGGCGGATCAGGCCAGCGTGGACATGGTGGCCGCCATGAAGGAGGAGGACCATCACGCCCTCATGGAGCGCATGACCACCCGCCATGCCTTCCGGCAGCTCTCCTATATGAAAGAGCTGGGCATGGGCAACGACCGCTATATCCTCATCGACGTGGACAACGGCGATGCGCGCATCACCGCCGCGGACGCGGTGGCGGGCGTGGTGCCCTTCCAGGGGTAAGGCTTCCATCACCCTGTCCCGCCGCGCCGGCGAAGGACCCGGAAGACAGCAAAATAGGTCAAGGACCACCCGCTGCTACGGGTGGTCCTTGCCTTGTATGGGGGACGCTTCACGCCTTGGAGAACGCCCGGGCGCGCATCATCGCCACATCCGGCGCAGCCGCGGACCGAGGCGGCTGAGGATCTCGTTGGGGATCGTGCCGGAGGCGGCGGCCAGGTCCCGGGCGGTGATGCGCGCCTGGCCGGAGGAGCCGAGGAAGACCACCTCTGTCCCGGCCCGGATGCCGGGGACGTCCGTCACGTCCAGCAGGCACTGATCCATGCAGATCCGCCCCACGATGGGGACGGCGCGTCCCTCCGCCAGCGCACGGCCCTTGCCCTCGCCCAGACACCGGGGCAGCCCGTCCGCGTAGCCGATGGAGGCGGCGGCCAGCACCGTCTCCCGCCGGGCGGTGAAGGCCAGGTCGTAGCCCGCGCCCTCGCCGGGCGGCAGCCGGTGCAGGGCCGTGACCCTGGCATGCAGGGACAGCACGGGGCGCAGATTTGGCATGTCCTGCTCCGCCGCTCCGTACAGGGCGATGCCCGGGCGGGCATAGTCCCCGGCGGCCGCCGGGAAGCGGCGGATGCCATAGCTGCCCAGCAGGTGGGTCTTCCCCGGGGAAAAGCCGTCCGCCCGGAGGCGGTCCGCGGCGGCGTAAAACCGGGCGATCTGGGTGCGGGTGAAGGCGTCCCCCGCGCCGGTCAGGTGGGTGTAGAGCCCGCCGACGCGCAGCTTGTCCATGCGATAGACGCTCTCCAGGGCGGGCACGTCGTCCCAGGGGATCCCCAGCCGGTGCATCCCCGTGTCCACGGCGATGTGGACGCAGAGAGGCCGCCCGCCGCCGTTCAGGGCGGCGGCGTGGTCCGCGCTCGCCACCGTCTGGGTCAGATCGTACTCCGCGAGGAGAGACGCGTCCTCAGGCCCGGCGCAGCCCAGGACCAGGATCAGCCCGCGGATGCCCGCCTGCCGCAGCTCGGCTCCCTCCTCCGCCGTGGCCACGCAAAAGGCGCCCACCCCCAGTTGCTGCAGCGCCCCGGCGATGAGGACGGCCCCGTGGCCGTAGGCGTTGGCCTTCACGGCGGGCATGAGGGCGCACCGCTCCGGCAGCATGCCGCGCAGAACGCGCACGTTGTGCTCCAGGGCCGCCCGGTCCAGCTCGATCCAGGCCCTGCCCCTCGCCCCGGCGGTCAGCATGGAGCGCCTCCCTTGACCAATATCCGGGGCGGCTGGGACACCACCGTGCAGTTCGGCGGCACGTCGCGGCTCACCACCGCGCCCGCGCCGATGCGGCAGCCGTCCCCCACACGGATGGGCCCGATCACCACGCAGCCGGCGCCCAGCAGGCAGTTGGCGCCGATCGTTGGGGCCTTGCCGTCCACCTCCCCCACCGTGACGTTCTGGTAGATGCGGCAGCCGGGGCCGATGGAGGCGTACCGGGAGATGTAGACGCCGCCCAGACCGTGGGGCAGGGACAGCGGCCCGGGGATGTCCGCGGTGGGACCGATGTAGCCGCCCCGCCGGCGGGCCATCCTGTTGAGGAGGAAGGTCAGCGCGTGAAAGACCAGGCGGCTCTTCGCCCTGGCCCGGCGGCGGAACAGCGCCCAAAAGAGCCCCATGCTCCGGCCGTAATATATATCCCGCAGCCAGCCGCTCATCGCTCTGCCTCCATGGCCAGCCGGACCGCGTAGTCCACCACCGCCGGCAGGTCCATGCCCGCCGCGGCCATCATGGCGGGGAAGCGGCTGTGGGACGTGAAGCCGGGGATGGTGTTGACCTCGTTGAATACGATCCGGCCCTCCGGCGTCAGGAACATGTCCACCCGGGCGAAGCCCCGGCAGCCCAGAGCGCGGTAGATCCTCTTGGCGGTGTGCTTGATCCTGGCCGCCGTGTCCGCGTCCACCCGGGCGGGGACGTGGATGCGGGCGGTGATGAGGTTGTATTTTTCGGTGTAGTCGAAAAAGCCCCCAGCCAGCTGGATCTCGTCGGGCTCGCCGGTGATGAGCGCGTCGCCGCCCATGACGGCGCAGCCCACCTCAAAGCCGGGGATGGCCTGCTCCACGATGACCTCGTCGTCATAGTCCAGGGCCTTCGCCACGGCGGGCAGGAGCCCGTCCCGGCCGGTCACCCGGCTCACGCCGTAGGAGGAGCCGGCCTTCACGGGCTTGACGAACACCGGCCAGCCCAGCGCCTGGGCCCGGTCCAGGGCCCCGGCCCCGTCAAAGCCGGCCCGGAGGGTGAAGGCGCGGGGCACGGCGACGCCCGCCGCGGCGGCCAGGGCATGGGCCCGGTCCTTGTCCATGCACAGCGCGGAGGCCAGCGTGCCGCAGCCGGCGAGGGGCAGCCCCGCCAGCTGGCACAGTCCCTGGACGGTGCCGTCCTCGCCGAACTTCCCGTGCAGCACGGGGAATACGCAGTCCACGCCCACCCGGTCCACTGTCCCGTCCCGGAACACCAGCAGCGCCCGGTCCCGGCGGCTGGGGGAGAGGATGGCGGGGGCGCAGGCGGCGTCCTGCCAGCGGTCCGCCTCGATCTGGTCGGCGGAGGCCTCGGTCCACAGCCAGTCCCCCTCCCGGGTGATGCCCACCCGGAGCGCGTCGAAGCGCCCCTCCATGGCCCGCAGGACCCCGGCGGCGGAGGCCAGGGACACCTCGTATTCGCTGGAGCAGCCGCCGAATAATACCAGCACGTTCATTGCGTCGCCTCCTGTTCGATGATCCGGGTCCCGGCGGGCAGCGCATATCCGATGCGGCACTGGTTGCGGTACAGCACCTGCTCCGCCGTGCATCTGCCGGTGGCCGTCTCCACCGTCCGGCGGCAGACGGTCACCCGCTCGTATACGCCGTCCGGCTCCCGGACGTAGCGCAGATACCGGTCCACCGCCTGATAGCGCAGGCCGTCGTCCCGGTCCGCCAGGAGCCGGCCGACGATATGCCCGCCCTCGAAGACGACGCGGATCTGATAGGTGCGGCCGGTGTCATTTTTCACCTTCAGGTCCTGCCAGCCCTCCGCCACCGTGGCGTCCACGCCCAACGGGGCGTCGCTGGCCGGCTCCGGGAAGTCCTTCACGTCGTGGCCCCACCGCTCCACGATGGTGAGCGGGGAGTTGAGAAACATCCAGAACAGCAGATTCGTCATCATGCAAAGTCCGCCGCCGTACTGGGTGGTGAGCCGGCCGTTGATCTCCGCCAGGCCGTCCCGATAGGGGGTGTCCCGGTCGGCATGGCGGACGCACCGCCAGAAGGAGAAGCTCTCGCCGGGGCGGATCAGCAGCCCGTCCAGGCACCGGGCCGCCAACTTCAGGTTGAAGACCTTGTTCTCCTGGTACTGAAGATCGAAGCCGGTGTCGCCGTTGATCATGGGGCAGGCGGACCGGAACAGCTCCACCGGCAGCTCCGCCGGCCGGATGGCGTCGGCATAGCGTCTGCCGTCCCGCTCCATCCGGCGGTAGTACCAGCGTTTGCGCTGCCATTTTCGCAGGGGGATGAGGAATGGGAACAGCTCCGTCACCCTTTTTCTGGACATATCAAAGCGCCTCGCTTTCGTATCCCATGATACAAAAACGGGGCGCGGATTGTTTTTCGTTTGTCTTGCGGAACTCTTGCGATTTTATAACGGCAGGGACACGGTGAACAGGATCTGCTCGTCGGCGCTCTCGGCGGTGATGGAGCCGCCGTGGGCCTGGACGATCTCCCTGGCGATGGCCAGGCCCAGTCCCGCCCCGCCGGTGGCGGTGCCCCGGGAGGAGTCCAGCCGGAAAAACTGCTCGAAGATGCGGCCCAGCTTTTCCGGGGGTATGGTCCGGCCGTGGTTTTGCACCTGGACGACGGCCCGGTCCCCCTCGCCGCGGAGGGACAGGGCGATCTGGGTGTGGGGATAGCTGTAGTTGACCGCGTTGCGGATCAGGTTGTCGAACACCCGGGCCAGCTTGTCCGCGTCGCACAAAATCTCCACGCCGGGGGCCACGTCCAGCTCCCAGGTCAGATCCTTCTCCCCCAGGACGGGGTCGAACTCGCTGGCGATCTGCTCCACCATCCGGCTCAGATTCACCCGCTCCTTTTCCAGGGTC
Source organism: uncultured Oscillospiraceae bacterium (assembly GCA_947626345.1). GTDB lineage: Bacteria > Bacillota > Clostridia > Oscillospirales > Oscillospiraceae > CAJOIG01. The sequence goes on from CANQSF010000004.1 coordinate 70,781, forward strand.
AGGGTGGTGAGGCTGAAGCGGGTGATGTCGAAAAACTCGTTGATGAGGCTCTCCAGCCGCTCGGCCTTGTCCAGGGCGATGCCCGTGTACCGGGCCCGCAGCTCCGCCGGCAGGTCCGGCTCGTCCCGCAGCAGCGTCAGGTATCCGATGACGGAGGTGAGGGGCGTCTTCAGGTCGTGGGCCAGATAGACCACCAGGTCGTTTTTCCGCTGCTCCGCCTCCCGGGCGAACATGGCGGTCCGCAGGCTCCGCTCCCGGGCCAGCTCCAGCTGGGCCTGGGCGTCCGACAGCATCTCCGGCAGCCGGACGGGCTCCTCCCCGGGCTCCGCCAGCGCGGAGGCGGCGTCCACCAGCACGTCCACATACCCGGTGGCCGCCCGCATCAGCGCCCACACGATGGCGATGCACATCACCCCGGCGAGGACCGGGATGACGGTGTTCCTGCCCACGTATATCTCCAGATAGACCATCACCCGGCAGATGGTCGCCGTGACAAAATTGTGCGGGATCGGTCCGTAGAGGAAATAGTCGTAAATGATCCGCCACAGCCCCAGCCCCAGCCACAGCAGCAGCGTCATCCCCACCAGAGACAGCAGGAAGATCAGCATCAGCCGGGTGGTCAGATGCCGGCTATAGAGATCCCGTTTTTTCTTTTTCCGCTTATTCCACAAGGTAGCCCACCCCCCAGACGGTCTTGATGTACCTGGGCTTTCGGGCGGGCTCGTGGAGCTTTTCCCGCAGCCGGGCGATGTGGGTCATGACGGTGTTGTTGGCCTCGAAGCTCTTCTCGTTCCACACCGCCTCGAACAGCTCCTCCGAGGAGACGACCTGGCCCTGGTGGGCGCACAGGTACCACAGGATGGAGAACTCCGTGGGGGTCAGGGTGACATCCCGGCCGTTGAGGGTGCACCTGTGGACGGTCCGGGAGATGTACAGCCCCCGGATGTTCCGCTCCTCCTCGGCGGGTGACTCTGCCACGTTGTAGCGGGTATAGCGCCGCAGCTGGGTCTTCACCCGGGCCACCAGCTCCAGGGGGTTGAAGGGCTTGGTGATGTAGTCGTCCGCCCCCAGGGTGAGGCCGGTGATCTTGTCCATGTCCTCCACCCGGGCGGTGAGCATGATGATAGGCCACAGCCGCTTTTCCCGGATCTTCTGGCAGAGGGTGAAGCCGTCGATGTCCGGCAGCATCACGTCCAGCACCGCCAGGGAGATATCCTCCCGCTCCGCCAGCGCCAGCGCCTGGGCGCCGGTCCCGGCGGCGAGCACGTCGTATCCCTCGTTTTTCAGATACACCGTCACCAGCTCGGCGATCTCCTTTTCGTCGTCCACCACAAGGATCGTCGCTCCCATGCCATCACCTCTTTCCGGCACAGTATATCACAGAGAGCTTACGCTGTCCTGGATGAGACCATACGAAAACCTTACGATTTCCTTAAGGCCGGGCTCACAGGGCGCTGAACTGCTCCTGCTCCAGGAAGCTCTCCACCGCCGCCTTGACCGCCATGCTCATGGAGTCGGTGTGCCAGTACACGGCGTTTTCAAACCGCAGGTCCTCCAGCGGGATGAGCCGCACGTTGGGATTGGACACGAGGCGGCTGTTCTCGCTGAGGATGGAGATGCCGATGCCGGCCTCCACGTACAGCAGCAGGGTCTCGATGGAGGAGGCGTCCCGGGTGATGCGGGGCTCAAAGCCCACCCGGCGGCACGCCTCCCGGATGGTCCGGTATCCCTGGGGAGACGCCTCCTGGGAGATGGCGATGAAGCTCTCGTCCCGGAGCATGGACAGCGTCACGGTGGAGTGCTCCGCCATGGGGTTGCGGACGTTGATGGCGATGACGCCGCGGCAGGCGGACACCACGCGCCGCACGATGGAGGACTGGACCGCCGGGGCCGTGCCGCCCAGCTCGCTGGTGACGATCATGTCCAGACTGCGGTCCTCGAACCGCTGCCAAAGCCGGTGTATGCCGCACCGCTCCAGCCGCAGCTGGACCCGGGGATACCGCTCCCGGAGGGATTCCAGCTGCTCCGAGGCGTCCTGCCCCACGGTGAGCCCCTCCAGGATCCCCAGGGTCAGGGTGTCCTGCTGCTCCTGCTCCATGGCCCGTGCCCGGCGCATGGACCGGTCCACCTGGTCCAGCGCGGCGGACCACTCCTGGTAAAGATACTGTCCCGCCGCCGTGAGCCGGACCTGCTTGCCCGTGCGCTGGAACAGGCGCACCCCGATGGTCCGCTCCAGCTCGGCGATCTTTTTGCTCAGGTTGGGCTGGGCGGTGTACAGCTGGATGGCGGCCTTGGAGAAATTCTCGTATCTCGCCGCCTCGATGAAATAGCGCATGGTGGTGAGCGTGATATTCATAGCGTCGCACCTCTTGGGGGACAGTATACCACACTTATTCCAATTTGTATATATGCAAAGTGCAAAAAAGATATTTCTTCTCTGTCAAAATTGCTATTATAATGATGTGGAACTGAGAAATATTATGCAATTCAGCCATATGTCAACATCTGTAAATACCACCAAAATCTTCCTGTGGAGGGCGCTATGGGGACGATCAAGGACTATCAAAAGAAGAAGGACTATCTGGTGTGCGTGGACTCCGACGGCTGCGCCATGGACACCATGGACTGCAAGCACATCCACTGCTTCGGCCCGTGCATGGTGAAGGAGTGGGGGCTGGAACGCTGGGCTGAGCCCATCCTGGCCCGCTGGAACGACATCAACCTGTACACCATGACCCGGGGCATCAACCGCTTCAAGGGCCTCAACATGGCCCTGACGGAGATCAACGAGCAGTACACGCCCATCGACCACCTGGCGGACCTGACCGCCTGGGTGGATTCCGGGGCGGCACCCAGCAACGACGCCCTGCAAAAGGCCATCGACGAGACGGACAGTCCCATGCTGAAAAAGGCCATGAGCTGGTCCAAGGCCGTCAACGCCGCCATCGTGGCGCTGCCGGAGGAGCTGAAAAAGCCCTTCCCCGGGGCGAAGGAGGGCCTGGCGGCGGCCTCCGCCGTGGCGGACGTGGCCATCGTGTCCAGCGCCAACCGGGACGCGGTGATGGAGGAGTGGACCAAGCATAAGCTCCTGGACCATGTGGACATCGTCCTGGCCCAGGACATGGGCAGCAAGGCCCAGTGCATCGCCGGGATGCTCAGCTTCGGCTACGCGCCCGACCACGTGCTCATGTGCGGCGACGCGCCGGGGGACATGGACGCGGCGGAGAAAAACGGCGTGCTCTATTTCCCCATCCGGGTACGCCACGAGGCGGAGAGCTGGCAGGAATTCGTGGACCACGGCCTGGGCCGGCTGCTGGACGGCAGCTACGCCGGCGGCTATCAGCAGCAGCAGATCGACGCGTTTTTGGAAAACCTGGGCGGCTGAGCGCCCGTTATCATACCAGCAGAAGGAGGAAAGCGCCATGGTAGACATGAAAGCAAGACCCTTTTTCCTGACGGACGAGGACTGCAAGTGGGTGGAGGACACCATCGCCGGAATGACCCTGGACGAGAAGATCGGACAGCTGTTCTTCAACATGGGCGACAGCCGGGACGAGCAGTACCTGAAGATGACGGTGGACAAGTATCACATCGGCGGCATCCGCTATAACCCGGGCAAGGCCGACGAGATCTATGAGCAGAACCGCATCCTCCAGGAGAACAGCAAGATCCCCCTGATCATCGCCTGCAATACGGAAAACGGCGGCAACGGCGCCTGCGTGGACGGCACGCCCATCGGCTGCCAGACCAAGATCGGCGCCACCAAGGACGTCAAGTACGCCCACGGCCTGGGCTATATGGCCAACAAGGAGGCGGCCGCCATCGGCTGCAACCTGTCCTTCGCCCCGGTCAGCGACATCTTCCTGAACTGGGAGAACCCGGTGATCGGCCTGCGCACCTACGGCAACGACGCCGGCCAGGTGGCGGCCATGGCCAAGGCCTATCTGGAGGGCGCCCATGAGAACCCGGGCTTTGCCTGCGCCGCCAAGCACTTCCCCGGCGACGGCCTGGACTTCCGGGATCAGCACGTGGCCAACTCCGTCAACACCTATTCCTGCGAGCAGTGGGACGCCACCTTCGGCAAGGTCTATGAGACCCTGATCGACGCCGGGCTGGAGGCCATCATGGCCGGGCACATCATGCAGCCGGCCTATACCCGCCATTTCAATCCCGGCATCGCCGACGACGACATCATGCCCGCCACCCTGTCCCCGGAGCTGATCACGGGTCTTTTGCGGGGCAAGCTGGGCTTCAACGGCATGGTGCTCACCGACGCCAGCCACATGGTGGGCCTGACCTGCCGGATGAAGCGCAAGGACCTGATGCCCGCGGCCATCGCCGCCGGCGTGGATATGTTCCTGTTCTTCAACGACATGGACGAGGACTTCCAGGCCATGAAGGACGGCTACCTGGACGGGCGCATCAGCGAGGAGCGGCTCAGCGACGCGCTGCACCGCATCCTGGCCCTGAAGGCCCACATGGGCCTGCACAAGAAGGCGAAAATGGAGATCATGCCCCCCCGGGAGCAGGTGCACCAGATCGTGGGCTGCGCCGAGCACAAGGCCGCCCAGAAGGAGATCTCCGACAAGGCCATCACCCTGGTCAAGTACAAGGACGCGGACGTGCTGCCCATGGTCCCGGAGCGCTATAAGCGGATCATGATCGTGTACGTCAAGGGCCTGGAGGCCCCGGGCCTGGGCGCGCTGTTCAACCAGAACGCCGTCTCGCCCGCCGACAAGCTGCGGGACCGGCTGATCGCCAAGGGCTTCGACGCCTTCGTGTACGAGAGCCCCATCCAGAAGATCATGCAGCAGATCCAGCGGGGCGAGAAGGCGGACCTGAACCTCTACTTCGCCGGCAAGTCCGCCATCAAGGACTTCGTGGGCGCCCAGGACCTGATCATCACCCTGGTGGACATCGCCGGCGGCTTCCAGCCGGTGGCCCGGCCCGCCTTCGGCATGACCAAGGGCGGCGGCGAGATCCCCTGGTACGTCCATGAGCTGCCCGTGATCGTGGTGGGCACCCAGCAGCCCTTCGTCCTGGCGGACATCCCCCAGGCGAGGACCTATATCAATACATACGACAGCCTGGACTCCACCCTGGACGCGCTGGTGGAGAAGCTCATGAGCGGCGCGGAGGCATTTACGGGCCAGGACCCCGTGGACGCCTTCTGCGGCGTGTGGGACACCCGTCTGTAAAAAGGAGGAACGCGCGATGGTCGATCTGAAAGCGATGCCCTATTATCTCCCCGACGAGGATATCCGCTGGGTCGAGGAGACGATCGCGAACATGTCCGACGAGGAAAAGGTGGGACAGCTGTTCTTCCAGCTCACCTCCAGCCAGGACGAGAGCTATCTGAAGGAGCTCATGGAGAAATACCACCTGGGCGGCTGCCGGTATAACGGTATGCCCGGGGCGAAGGTGCTGGAGCAGAACCGCATCCTGCAGAAGTACGCCAAGGTGCCGGTGTTCATCGCCTGCAACACCGAGGCCGGCGGCGACGGAGCCTGCTCCGACGGGGTGAACATCGGCTCCGGCATCAAGATCGGTGCCACCGGCAACGTCCAGTACGCCCACGACCTGGGCCGCATGGCCAACGAGCAGGCGGCGGCCATCGGCTGCAACATGGCCTTCGCGCCGGTGTGCGACATCCACTACAACTGGCAGAACGAGGAGATCATCTCCCGTGCCTTCGGCGGTGACCCGGAGCGGGTGGCGGCCATGAGCCGCGCCTATCTGGACGGGGCCCACACCATCCCCGGCTTCGCCTGCGCCGCCAAGCACTTCCCCGGCAACGGCCAGGACTACCGGGACGCTCACATGGCCAACAACATCAACGAGTTCGACCATGACCAGTGGATGGCCACCTATGGCATGGTCTACAAGACCCTCATCGCCGGCGGCCTGGACGCCATCATGGGCGGCCACATCATGCTGCCCAAGTACATGCGCCAGGTGCGCCCGGGCATCACCGACGACGAGATGATGCCCGCCACCCTGTGCCCGGAGATCATGACGGGCCTGCTGCGGGACGAGCTGGGCTTCAACGGCATGGTGGTCACCGACGCCAGCCACATGGTGGGCATGACCGACCGGATGAAGCGCCGGGATATGCTGCCCGCCGCCATCAACGCCGGGTGCGATATGTTCCTGTTCTTCAACGACCCGGACGAGGACTTCGCCACCATGCTGGACGCCTACCGCACCGGCGTCATCAGCCAGGAGCGCATGACCGAGGCCCTGACCCGCATCCTGGCCCTGAAGGCCCACATGGGCCTGCACAAGAAGGCCAAGGATCAGCTGACGCCCGCCCCCGAGGCCCTGCCCGCGGTGCTGGCGGACCCCAGCTACAAAAAGACCGCCGAGGACATCAGCCGGGAGGCCCTGACCCTGGTGAAGTATAAGGACCAGGGCGTGCTGCCCCTGGATCCCGCCAAGACCAAGCGGGTCATGATCGTGTACGTCAAGGGCGCGGACGGGCCCATGGCGGCCCTGGCGGCCATGGCCATGGGCGCCGGCGGCAAGCGGAAGAATCCGGCGGAGGACCTGCGGGACCGGCTCATCGAAAAGGGCTTCGACGCCTTCATCTATGAGAGCCCCCTGGAGAAGATCAAAAAGCAGATCGCCGCGGGCCAGGCCCCCAGTCTGAACCTGTACTTCGCCGGCAAGAACGCCATCGCCGACTTCGTCTCCCAGATGGACCTGGTCATCACCCTGTGCGACGTACAGAACGGCCACCCCGCCTTCGGCATGTCCAAGGGCGGCGGCGAGATCCCCTGGTACGTGTTCGAGGTGCCCGTGGTGGCCATCAGCGTGAATCTGCCCACCATGCTGGCGGACATCCCCCAGGTCCGCACCTACATCAACGCCTACGACTCCAAGAGCTACACCATGGACGCCCTGGTGGACGCGCTGCTGGCCGGCCCGGAGGCCTTCCACGGCAAGGACCCCATCGACAGCTTCTGCGGCCTGTGGGACACCCGCATCTGACCTGCGTCAAGGCGAAAGATCTAAAAAAATATAGTTTTTAGGGAGGAAGCACATCATGGAAATGACACTGCGCTGGTACGGCTCGAAATTCGACACCGTCACGCTCCAGCAGATCCGCCAGATCCCCGGCGTCACCGGGGTCATCACCACTCTCTATGACACCCAGCCGGGCGAGGTGTGGAGCCGGGAGCGCATCCGCGCCCTGAAGGAGGAGGTGGAGGCCGCAGGCCTGCACATCGCCGGCATCGAGTCCGTCAACATCCACGACGACATCAAGACCGGCAAGGGCAAGCGGGACGAGTACATCGCCAACTACATCCAGACCCTGGAGAACCTGGGCCTGGAGGACATCCACCTGGTGTGCTACAACTTCATGCCCGTGTTCGACTGGACGCGGACGGAGCTGGCCCGGGTGCTGCCTGACGGCTCCACGGCCCTGGCCTATACCCAGGAGGCGGTGGACGCCCTGAACCCCGAGGATATGTTCAACTCCATCGCCGGGGATATGAACGGCACCGTCATGCCCGGCTGGGAGCCGGAGCGCATGGCGAAGGTGAAGGAACTGTTCGCCATGTACAAGGACATCGACGACGAGAAGCTCTTCGCCAACCTGAAGTACTTCCTGGAGGCCATCATGCCGGTGTGCGACAAGTACGACATCAACATGGCCATCCATCCCGACGACCCGGCCTGGAGCGTGTTCGGCCTGCCGCGGATCATCATCAACGAGGAGAACATCCTGCGCATGATGAAGATGGTGGATGACCCTCACAACGGCGTCACCTTCTGCTCCGGCAGCTACGGCACCAACCTCAAGAACGACCTGCCCCACATGATCCGGTCCCTGAAGGGCCGCATCCACTTCGCCCACGTGCGGAACCTGAAGTTCCACAGCCCCACCAACTTCGAGGAGGCCCCCCATCCCTCCGCCTGCGGCACCTTCGATATGTATGAGATCGTGAAGGCCCTGTATGAGACGGGCTTCACCGGCCCCATCCGTCCCGACCACGGCCGGAGCATCTGGGGCGAGGTGGCCATGCCCGGCTACGGCCTGTATGACCGGGCTCTGGGCGCCACGTACATCGAGGGCCTGTGGGAGGCCATCGAGAAAGGAGCGACGCGCAAATGAGACTGACCGCTGAGAGCCTGAAAAACGAGAGAGCCGCCTGGGAGGCCAAGGGCTATCACATCCCCGCCTTCGACCGGGACGACATCGCTCCCAAGACGAAGGAGCACCCCTACTGGATCCAGTTCGGCGGTGGCAACCTGTTCAAGGCCTTCCAGGCCCGGCTGGCCCAGGAGATGCTGGAAAAGGGCGTCATGGACCGGGGCGTCATCGCCGTGAACCGGGAGGGCGAGGGCATGCACCAGCCCAACGACAACTACTCCATCCTGGCCACCCTCAAGTCCGACGGCTCGGTGGACAAGACGGTCATCTGCTCCATCGTGACGGACTATCTGCTCACCGGCCCCGGCACCGAGGATTTTGAGGCCCTGAAGGGCCACTTCCGCTCCGACAGCCTGCAGATGGTCACCTTCACCATCACCGAGAAGGGCTACAGCCTGGTGGACGGCGCGGGCAAGCTCCAGGCCGACGTGGCCGCCGACTTTGAAAACGGCCCGGACAAGGCCGCCAGCTTCCTGGGGCGGGTGTGCGCGCTGCTGTATGAGCGCTATCAGCACGGCGCGGCGCCTCTGGCCCTGGTGAGCACCGACAACTGCTCCCACAACGGCGACAAGATCCGCGCCTTCGTCACCGCCTTCGCGGAGGCGTGGGCGAAAAACGGCAAGGTGGACGCCGGGTTCGTGCAGTACGCGGCGGAAAAGCTGTCCTGCCCCTGGACCATGATCGACAAGATCACCCCCCGGCCCGACCCCAGCGTCCAGAAGATGCTGGAGGCCGACGGGGTGGAGGGACTGGACATGACCGTCACCCCCACCGGCACCTACATCGCCCCCTACGTCAACTCCGAGGAGACCGAGTACCTGGTCATCGAGAACCTGTTCCCCAACGGCCGGCCGCCCCTGGACAGCGTGGGCGTGTTCTTCACGGACCGGGAGACGGTGGACAAGGTGGAGAAGATGAAGGTCTGCACCTGCCTGAACCCCCTGCACACCTGCCTGGCCATCTATGGCTGCCTGCTGGGCTATCAGAAGATCTGCGACGAGATGCGCGATCCGGAGCTGGTGGCTCTCATCAAGACCGTGGGCTACACCGAGGGCCTGCCCGTGGTGGTAAATCCCGGCATCCTGGACCCGAAGGAGTTCATCGACAAGGTCATCAACGTCCGCTTCCCCAACCCCTTCATGCCGGACACCCCCCAGCGCATCGCCCTGGACACCAGCCAGAAGCTGCCCATCCGCTTCGGCAACACAATCAAGGCCTACATGGACGCCCCCGACAGGGACGTGCATGACCTGAAGCTGATCCCCCTGGTGCTGGCCGGCTGGCTGCGGTACCTCATGGGCCTGAACGACGACGGCGAGCCTTTCGAGCGCAGCGACGACCCCATGCTGGGGGAGGTCACCCCCTATGTGGCGGGCCTGAAGCTGGTCCCGGATCAGGATGTGGAGAGCGCCGTGGCGCCGCTGCTGCACAACAAGGTCATCTTCAACGTGGACCTGTACGAGGCGGGCCTGGCCGACGCGGTCATCGGGTATCTAAAGGAGCTTACCGCCGGCCCCGGCGCCATCCGCGCCACGCTGAAAAAATACGTTCACTGAGTCGATCGAGCACCGGCCGGGGACGGCGTCTCCGGCCGGGAACGGAAATACAGAAAAAAGGAGGAGACCTATGCGTCAAGTCATCAACATCAACGAGGGCTGGAAATTCATCCGCGAGGATGCCGGTCTGCCCGACAAGCTGCCTGCGGACTGGTGCGACGTGGATCTGCCCCACACCTGGAACGCGGTGGACGGCTGCGACGGCAACGGCAGCTACTACCGGGGCAAGTGCTGGTACGCCCGCACCTTCGCCACCCCCAAGCAGCCTCTGGCCGGCGGCCGGGTGTACGTGGAGGTGCTGGCCGCAGGCCAGCAGGCCACGGTGTACGTCAACGGCACCGAGGTGGTCTACCATGAGGGCGGCTACTCCACCTTCCGGGCGGACGTGACCGACCTGTGCAAGGACGGGGAGGAGAATCTGCTGGTGATCGCCTGCTCCAACGAGGAGAAGAGCAGCGTCTATCCCCAGTCGGCGGACTTCACCTTCTACGGGGGCCTCTATCGGGGCGTGAACATCATCTCCGTGCCCGAGGCCCACTTCGACCTGGAATATTGGGGCGGCCCGGGCCTGGCCGTCACCCCCAAGCCCATGCCCTGCGGCGGCGCCAGCTTCGAGCTGAACGCCTGGGTGAAGAACGCCGACGAGAACTTCACGGTCCTGTGGTCCATCGAGAACGAGGACGGCGTGGAGGTGGCCTCGGCCTGCCGGCCGGCGGACAGCCCCAACGTCACCGTCAGCGTCCCCGACGCCCACCTGTGGAGCATCGACGATCCTTACCTCTACACCGTCACCGCCACCCTGCAGCGCCGCAACGAGGCCTATGACCAGATCGGCTGCCGGGCGGGCGTGCGGAGCTTCTCCGTCACCCCCAACGAGGGCTTCATCCTCAACGGCGCGCAGACCCCGCTGCGGGGCGTGAGCCGCCACCAGGATAGGCTCTACAAGGGCAACGCCCTCACCGCCGACGAGCACTATGAGGACGCCTGGCTCATCAAGGAGCTGGGGGCCAACACCATCCGCCTGGCCCACTATCAGCACTCCCAGGACTTCTATGACGCCTGCGACGAGCTGGGCTTCATCGTCTGGGCGGAGATCCCCTTCATCAGCGTGTTCAAAACAGACCCCGCCGCCCACCAGAACTGCATCAGCCAGATGCACGAGCTGATCATCCAGAACTACAACCACCCGTCCATCTGCTTCTGGGGCGTGTCCAACGAGATCCTCATCGGCGGCATCAGCGAAAAGCTGGTGGCCAACCACAAGGAGCTCAACGACCTGTGCCACAAGCTGGACCCGACGCGCCTGACCACCATCGCCCACGTGTCCATGACCCCGGTGGACAGCCCCATGCACCACATCACCGACGTGATCAGCTACAACCACTACTTCGGCTGGTACGGCGGCAAGATGGAGGACAACGGCCCCTGGCTGGATCACTTCCACGAGGTGCATCCGGACCTGTGCCTGGGCATGAGCGAGTACGGCTGCGAAGGCATCATCACCTATCACGGCCCCAACCCCGCCTGCAAGGACTACTCCGAGGAGTATCAGGCTCTGTACCATGAGCACCTGGCCAAGGTGTTCGACGAGCGGCCCTGGATGTGGTCCACCCACGTGTGGAACATGTTCGACTTTGGCTGCGCGGCCCGGAACGAGGGCGGCGTGGCCGGCCGGAACAACAAGGGCCTCATGACCATGGACCGCAAGACCAAGAAGGACAGCTACTACATCTACAAGGCCTACTGGAACGCCGAGCCCATGGTGCACATCTGCGGCAAGCGGTACGCCCAGCGGGCGGGGGAGACCACCCTCATCAAGGTCTACTCCAACCAGCCCACCGTGGAGCTGTATATAGACGGCGAGAAGGTGGCCGAGCAGTCCGCCGAGAAGGTTTTCTCCTTCACCGTGGCCCTGCACGACGGCTTCAACGCCATCCTGGCCGTGGCCGGGGACGTGAAGGACTCCACCACCCTGGAGAAGGTGGAAAAGGAGCCGTCCATCTACGTGCTGCCTGAGGTCAACGAGCGGGCAGAGGGCGTGGCCAACTGGTTCAAGATGGTGGGCGAGATGGATCTGGACCTGAAGGCCCCCATGGAGTTCCCCGAGGGCTACTACAGCGTCAAGGACACCATGGAGGAGATCTTCAATAGCCCCGAGGCCGGCGAGATCGCCCGCAAGGCCGTGAAGATGGCCACCAACTTCGACCTGGTCCCCGGCGAGGGCATGTGGAGCATGATGAAGGGCATGACCCCCGAGGCCATGATGAGCCTTGGCGGCGGCATGCTGCCCGACGGCTTCCTGGAGAGCCTGAACGCCCAGCTCATCCGCATCAAGAAAGCGTAAGACCCCGTATTTGAATGTTCCCTGAGGAGCTTCAGATAAATAACGAAAAGGAGTAAAATGAAATGAACGAAACCCCTACTACCCTGCGCCCGTTCGGCATTCGGGATAAGCTGGGCTACATGTTCGGTGACTTCGGCAACGACTTCACCTTCATCCTGTCCTCGTCCCTGCTGATGAAGTTCTACACGGACGTGATGGGCGTCTCCGCCGGTCTTGTGGGCATCATGATGATGCTGGCCCGTTTCGTGGACGCGTTCACCGACGTGACCATGGGCCAGATCGTGGACCGGTCCAAGCCCACCAAGGACGGCAAGTTCAAGCCCTGGATCCGCCGGATGTGCGGCCCCGTGGCAGTGGCCTCCTTCCTGCTGTACGCCACCTGGTTCAAGGACATGGCCATGGGCTTCAAGATCTTCTGGATGTTCTTCACCTACCTTCTGTGGGGCAGCGTGTTCTACACCTCCATCAACATCCCCTATGGCTCCATGGCGTCCGCCATCTCCGCCGAGCCCAAGGACCGTGCTGAGCTGTCCAACTTCCGGACCATCGGCGCCACCCTGGCCGGCACCTGCATCGGCGTCATCATGCCCCTGATCATCTACTACACCAACGACGCCGGCCAGCAGGTCATCGACCCCAGCAAGACCGTGATCTTCACCCTGATCTGCTCCATCGGCGCGGTGGTGTGCTATCTGCTCTGCTTCCACATGACCACCGAGCGCGTCAAGGTCGAGCAGAAGACCGAGAAGTTCGACCTGGGCAAGCTGCTGAAGGGCCTGGTCACCAACCGCGCCCTGATCGGCATCGTGGTGGCCTCCATATGCCAGCTGCTGGTCCAGCTGACCAGCCAGGGCATGATGGCCTATGTGTATCCCAACTACTTCGGCAACGTCCAGGCTCAGTCCATGGCCGGCCTGGTGGGCACGATCATCACCCTGATCTGCTCTGTGTTCGTGGTGAAGCTGTCCACCAAGTTCGGCCGCAAGGAGCTGGGCATCTACGCCTCCATCCTGGGCGTGGTGGTGTTCGTCATCGCTTTCATCATGCACACCCACAACGCCTGGGTGTTCCTGGGCCTGTACTCCATCAGCTACATCGGTCTGGGCATCTTCTCCCTGATCTGCTGGGCCATGATCACCGACGTCATCGACGACACCGAGGTGCGCACCGGCTCCCGCTCCGACGGCGAGATCTACTCCGTGTACTCCTTCGCCCGGAAGCTGGGCCAGGCGGCCTCCTCCGGTCTGACCGGCCTGCTGCTGACCATGATCGGCTACAGCGCCGAGACCCAGTTCGAGGAAGCGGTCACCAACGGCATCTACAACATCACCTGCCTGGTGCCCGCCATCGGCTACGCCCTGCTGGCGGTGGTGCTGTTCTTCCTGTACCCGCTGAACAAGAAGCGGGTGGAGTCCAACGTGGCGGAGCTTGCCCGCCGCCGCGGCCAGTGATGCCTGCCGCCGCTCTCCGGCCGGACCGGGCAAGACGGTCCTGCCCCGGATGCGCGGCATGAGAACCTAAATCGGGAGGACCGGCCATCTTCGGATGGCCGGTCCTTTTTTGTCTGCTTCTGAAAGTGGGGGATGATAGGCGTTATTTTGGGAAATTTGGCAGATAATTTGCAAAAAATGTCGAAAATAAGATAAAAGTGGGGGATATGCGCCGCGATTGACTTTATCCGCGGCTTTTAGTATAATGACCAACTGTGTGCAAGAGAAAGGAGCGGCCCATGGACCGGTCATTCATACAAAAGTGGATAGGCGACAGGGCCTTTTACCGGCGGGTGCTGGCGGTGACGCTGCCCATCATGCTACAGAACGTGGTGACCAACTTTGTGAACCTGCTGGACAACATCATGGTGGGCCAGACGGGCACCGCCTCCATGAGCGGCGTGGCCGTGGTGGGGCAGCTGTTCTTCATCTTCAACCTGGTCATCTTCGGCACGGTCTCCGGGCCGGGCATCTTCTGCGCCCAGTTCTGGGGCGCGGGGGACGAGCGGAGCTTCAAGGCCGCCTTCCGGTATAAGCTGGCCACCGCCGTGGTCATGTGCCTGGCGTGCATGAGTGCGTTCCTCCTGCTGGGGGAGCGGCTGATCGCCCTGTACATCACCGGCGGGGCGGAGGAGACGGCCAGCGTGATGGGCTATGCAAAGGGCTATCTGGCCATCATGCTGTGGGGGATGGTCCCCTTTGCCGTGTCCACGGCCTATGCCACCACCCTGCGGGAGGCGGACCGGGGGCTGGTGCCCATGATCGCCTCCTGGCTGGCGGTGGCGGTGAACCTGGCCCTCAACTGGGTGCTGATCTTCGGCCACCTGGGCGCGCCGGCCATGGGAGTGCGGGGCGCGGCTCTGGCCACGGTGATCGCCCGGTTCGCGGAGATGGGGGTGAACGTGCTGTGGAGCCACCGCAACCGGGACAAGGTCCTGTTCACCCGGCGGATGCTGGAGGGCGCGCCCATGGGCCGGGCCATGTTCTGGGACATCACCCGCCGCAGCCTGCCCCTGACCGCCAACGAGGCGCTGTGGTGCGTGGGCACGGCAGCGCTGACCCAGATCTACTCCACCCGGGGCATCACGGTCATGGCGGCGCTGAACATCGCCTATGTGCTCTATGACGTGTTCACGGCGGTGGCCTTCAGCCTGGGCAGTGCCATCGGCATCATCGTGGGCCAGGAGTTGGGGGCGGGCCGGACCGAGCAGGCCGTGGACACCGACCGGAAGATGCTGGCCCTGGAGGTGGGCATCGCCATGGCCATCGGACTGGTCATGGCGGGCGCGGCGTGGCTGTTCCCACGCTTTTACAACACCTCGGAGGACGTGCGCGCCTTGGCGGCGCGGCTGATCTGCGTGATGGCGGTCATCCTGCCCTTCGAGTGCCTGGCCAACGGCTGCTATTTCACCATGCGCTCCGGCGGCAGGACCGTGGTGACGTTTTTGTTCGACAGCTGCTTCACCTGGGCGGTGAACGTGCCGGCGGCGTGGCTGCTGGCCCACCGGACGGGGCTGGCCGTGGTGGCGGTCTACGCCCTGAGCGCCGCCACGGTGCTGATCAAGGACGCCGTGGGCCTGGTGCTGGTGCACAAGCGCTACTGGGTCAACACCCTGTCCGGGGTGGAGCGGCGCATCGCCTGACAGAGCGGGCGGAAGGGGGAAAAAGCCATGACACAGCAGGAGCGCCGGTGCTTTCTCATCGACAGGCTGGCAGCGGAGGAGCCGCAGTATCGCGGCCTGAAGATGCCTGCGGACGGAGCGGAGCAGAGACGGCTGCTGCGGGCGCTGATGAACGTGCGCCCGGCCAGGGCCATCGACGCGGAGTTCCTGGCGGTGCAGGACGCCTATCTGCAGGAGGAGACCGCCGCCAAGGGGATCACAGAGCTGGCCGATCTGACGGCCGCCCAGCCGGGCATCTATCTCTGGCAGGGGGACATCACCGCCTTGCGCTGCGACGCCATCGTGAACGCCGCCAACAGTGGCATGACGGGCTGTTATATCCCCGGCCACAACTGCATCGACAACTGTATCCACACCTTTGCCGGCATCCAGCTCCGGCTGGACTGCGCCGGGCTGATGGAGGCCCAGGGCCGCCCCGAGCCCACGGGCACGGCCAAGCTCACGGCCGCCTATAACTTGCCCTGCAAATACATCCTGCACACCGTGGGACCCATCGTGGGGGATGCGGTGACGGAGGAGGACCGGCGGCTTTTGGCCAGCTGCTACCGCGCCTGCCTGGAGCTTGCCCAGGAGCACGGGATCAGGAGCGTGGCGTTTTGCTGCATCTCCACGGGGGTGTTCCGCTTTCCCAAGGACCAGGCGGCACGGATCGCCGTGGACACCGTGCGGCGGTACCGGAAAGATACGGAGGTGATCTTCAATGTCCACAGCGGAGAAAACTACGCCATCTATCAGCGGCTGCTCCGATAGCGTGACCCGGCTGCGGCAGGCGCTGGACAGCGCCGACGCCGTGGTGATCGGCGCGGGGGCTGGCCTGTCCACCGCGGCGGGATTCATCTACACCGGGGAGCGGTTTGAAAAACACTTCGCCGATTTCATCCGGAAGTACGGCTTTGCGGATATGTATTCCGGCGGGTTTTATCCCTTCGCCGACCCGGAGGAGTTCTGGGCCTATTGGAGCCGGTATATCTTCATCAACCGGTACATGGACCCGCCCAGGCCGGTCTATGACGACCTGCTGGCCCTGATGGGGGACAAGGACTATTTCGTGATCACCACCAACGTGGACCACTGCTTCCAGAAGGCCGGCTTCGCCAGGGAGAGGCTTTTTTACACCCAGGGGGATTACGGTCTCTTCCAGTGCAGCGAGCCCTGCCGGCAGGAGACCTTCGACAACGAGGCGACGGTCCGCGAGATGGTGGAGCGGCAGAGGGACATGCGCGTGCCGACGGAGCTGCTGCCCGTCTGCCCTCATTGCGGCAGGCCCATGACCATGAACCTCCGCTCCGACGACCGCTTCGCGGAGGAAGCGGGCTGGCACGCCGCGGCCGGGCGCTATGAGGAGTTTCTGCGGACGAGGATGGACGGGCGGGTGCTGTTCTGGGAGCTGGGCGTGGGCTACAACACCCCGGGCATCATCAAGTATCCCTTCTGGCGCATGACGCGCTCCGCCCCCGGCGCCGTGTATGCGGTGCTGAACCGCAGCAAGGCCTTCGCCCCGAAAGAGATCGCGGACCGGAGCATCTGCATCAACGGGGACATCGCCGCCGTGCTGGCCCGGCTTCGCCGGGAAAAGGACGCCGGGGAGAGGGACTGACCCGAGCCAAAACAAAAAAGATCCGCCGCTGGATGAGCGGCGGATCTTTTTGCCGGCAGGGCCGGCAGGAAAAGCATGTTTCAGTTGTCGCTGCGGTTTCCGGCCGCGGCTGCGCCGCCGGCGGCGACGACGCCGGACTCGTTCTCCCGGCGGATCTCCCGCTCCCGGATGATCCGCTCCAGGGCCACGTAAATGGCCACGATGCGGTCGAGCTGGCTCTCGTCCAGCACGTCGATGTAGTACACGTCGTGCAGGGACACCCACTTCTGGTGGGTCCGGGCCAGAACGGCGCCCAGGGAGTTGACGAACTCATAGTTGTGTTGGAGGATATCGCCCCGCATCTGCCAGCCCAGACCCTCCAGGTCGATGACGTCCTGCATCACGTGGAACCACTCGGTGCGGACCTCTACCTTCTCGCCGTCGGCGAATTCGATGTCGTGGGTCTCGTGCAGGGAGATGGGCTTGTGGGTGATGGTGGCGATGGTCTCGCCCTCGGCGTTGCGGACGTAGGTGGTGTCGTGGATGGAGATGGCCTTGCTCTCTACGGTGTAGAGCACTTGGTCGGATTCGTCCATGATCTCCATTTTCTTGTGGATGGAGAGCATCTTGCTCTTCGCGTGCAGAAGCATCGTCTGTACCTCCTGAAAGTAAAATGTGGGATGCGCTGTGATGGCCGGGCCTCTCCGGCTGGGTCGGGGAGAAAGGCCCGGGGCTTTCCCTTTCTATATGGCCGCGGGGCCGCTCACATCTTCCGGGCCAGCATGTCCGGGTTGGAGCTGTGGGCCAGCGCCTCGTCCCGGCCGATCTTGCCGGCCTTGTACAGCTTGAGCAGGCTGGCGTCCATGGAGAACATGCCGTCGGTGGAGGAGGAGTAGATGAGCCCGTCGATCTGGTGGATCTTGTTCTCCCGGATCATGTTCCGCACGGCGGTGGTGGCGCACATCAGCTCGAAGGCGGCGGTGACGCCCCCGGCGGTGTTGGGCACCAGCTGCTGGCTCACCACGGCCTGGAGCACGCTGGCCAGCTGCACCGCGATCTGCCGCTGCTGGCTGGAGGGGAACACGTCGATGATCCGGTCGATGGTGTTGGCCGCGCCCAGGGTGTGCAGGGTGGACAGCACCAGATGGCCGGTCTCGGCGGCGGTCATGGCGATGGAGATGGTCTCATAGTCCCGCATCTCCCCCAGGAGGATCACGTCCGGGCTCTGGCGCAGAGCCGCCCGCAGGGCCACGGCGTAGCTGGCGGTGTCGGAGCTGACCTCCCGCTGGGAGATGATGCTCTTCTGGTGCCGGTGCAGGTACTCCAGGGGGTCCTCCAGGGTGATGATGTGCTTTTCCTGGGTGCGGTTGATCCGGTCGATGATGCAGGCCAGGGTGGTGGACTTGCCGCTGCCCGCCGGTCCGGTGACCAGCACCAGCCCCTTTTTCAGGCCGCTCAGGCCGATGACCTGCTCGGGGATGCCCCGCTTGACGGGATCGGGCAGGTCGAAGGTGATGACCCGGATCACCGCTGCCATAGACCCGCGCTGGATGTAGGTGCTCACCCGGTAACGGCTCAGGCCCGCGATGGCGAAGGAGAAATCGTCGTCGCCGGTCTGGCGCAGCCGGTCGATGTCCCGGTGGGCCAGGGCGTATATCTCGCAGACCAGCTCCTCCGTCTCGTCGGGCATGACCCGCACGTCGCTGATGTGCAGCAGCTTGCCGTCCTTTTTGCAGGACAGCGGCAGCCCGGCGACGATGAACAGGTCGCTGGCGCCCTGATGGGTGGTCTCGGTCAAAAACTCCAGTACAGTCATATCCTTTTCTCCTTCTGTCAGCCGGCGGGGAGGCCGGAGGGGTCGAACAGATGCAGCGAATCGTCGGGGGTCCAGTCGTAGCGGCTCACCGCCTGCCAGCGGGTGATTTGGAACTCCCGGTCGTCTATGGGCAGCACGGCCTCCACGGCCAGCAGCTGATCCTCCCCCAGGGGCACCTCGTACCGGGCGAGGCCGTCCTCCGTGACCAGATCCTCCGCCAGCGCCTGGGGATCCTCCCGGGCGGTGCGGAGCAGGTCGATGAGGATATCGTTGGCGGCGTTCTCGGCGTCGTAATAGGCGGTGGTCCGCTCGGCGCTCTTGCGGCTCAGGCGCAGGTCGGCTTGGGCGCTGACCAGGCTGAGCACGGCGAAGGTCAGCAGGCTCAGCATCACGAAGATGAGCACGATAGAGGTGGTGCCGGTGCTGATAATGGTGCGGCGGGAGCGTTTTTGCTTATCCATGGTCCACCTCCGTCGCCGCGGGCCAGCGCAGATCCAGCTCATAGATGGCGCCGGCCTGGCCGCCCATGGTGATATGGCAGGAGCGGACCAGATCCTCCGTGGCGGTCTCGGCCCGCAGGACATAGGCGGCGTCCTCCTCCCCGCAGGGGGCGAAGTCCTCGCCGTAGCAGACGAAGATCGCGCCGTCCGCGTCCTGGACCGCGCCGGGGAAATAGGCCGCGAACTGCTCCACAGAGCCGTCCGAATAGCGCAGCACATTGGCGGCGCTGGACACGGTGGAGGAGGCGAAGCTGAGATCCCGGGCCTCGCCGGTGACGGTGTGGGCCTTGACGAAGGCCTGCACGCACACCGCGGCGCCCAGGGAGAAAAACAGGATGGCGATGATCAGCTCGATGAGAAACAGGCTGGAACGAGCGTTGCTCCGAGAGCCCATGGCGGCTCCTCCTTTCCCGGATGATGGCGGCGGCTCAGCCGCCGCTGCGCAGATGGGCCAGATACCGGACGGTGCGGCCCTCGCTGTCGGAGGCGGAGAACTCATAAAAGCCGTCTCCGCTGCCGGCGATGGTGAAGTCCTGCACCGCCATGATGTCCTCGCCCATGGCGGCGGTGACGGCGGTGCCCTCCCGGATGGTGAGCTCATAGAGGGTCTCGCCGTCGGAGTAGATGTAGGTGAGATACGCAGCGCCGTTCACCTCGTCCCGCAGCACCAGGGCGGGGGAGCCCTCGATCTCGCCCATGGAGACGCCGCCGGCGGTGTCGTGCTGGCGGAGCTTTTCCGCCACGTAGGAGACGGCGGTGCGGGTGGAGAAGGTGTCCTGCATCTGGCCGGCGGTAGAGCGGTAGACCTGGATGCCGATCATCACCAGGATGAAGGCCGTGGCCGCGAACACACAGAAAAGCCCCAGCGTGAACAGCAGGTCGGTGGTATGGCTCTGGTCGGTGCCCTTTTTTCCCATGGCTGCCTCCCGTCAGGACTTGACGATGACGGACACGTCCGGCATCAGGTTGGAACCGATGATCTCATAGGAGACGATATACCTGTCCCTGTCGTAGCTGAGGCCGTAGTGGTCCCGCAGATAGTCCAGGCTGTCGGGGTAAAACCCCTCCAGGGCATAGCAGTGCACGGCGCTCTGGAGGATGGAGTTTTTCAGCCCCTCCTCTTCCTGGCGCGCCGTGACGCCGGACAGGCTGTCCAGCCCCAGCAGGAACAGTCCCAGCACCGCCGCGAAGAAGGCGGCGGAGGCCAGCTTTTTCCACAGGCCGGAGCCGGCTCTGTTTTTCTCGAACCGATTCATACGCCCTCCCGGCTCAGCCGATGTTGGACATGATCCCCATCAGCGGCAGCATCACGCTCAGCAGGATCAGCCCCACTGCCACCGACAGGATGGCCACCAGGGTGGGCTCCAGCTTGCCGATGATGGAGTTCATGCGCTGCTCGATGGCGTCGTCGTACTGCTGGGCGATCTGGCGCATCACGTCGTCCACGGCGCCGGCCTTCACGCCGATGTGCACCATGCGGGCGTACACGCCGGAGAACATCTCCTCCCGGTCGATGGCGTCGGCCAGGCTCTCGCCCTCGGCCACGGCCCTGCGGATGTTCTGGACCTTCTGGCCCACCACAGGGTGCTCCACCAGCCGGGACACGGTGTCCAGGCTCTCGTCGATGTTCAGCCCGCTGCTGAGCGCCAGGTGCATCCCGCTGGCGAAGCGGGCGCAGGCGATCTGCTCCGAGAGCTTTTTCGTGCCGAAGAAGCGGCTGGAGAAGGAGCGGATCTGCTCCCGGCCCCGCCGGGTGCAGAAGAAGTAGAGGCAGACCGCCCCCACCAGGGCCGCCAAGACCACGAACACGATGCTGTAGCGGCTCATGGCCTGTCCCATGCGCAGCACGGCCCCGGACACGCCGGTCAGGTCCGTGCCCAGCTGGCGGAACACCCGGTCGAACACCGGCAGCACCTTCACGATCAGCACCAGCATCACCGCCATCATCATCCCCAGCATCACCAGCGGATAGGTGACGGCGCTGCGGATGCTCTTGGCCAGATCGTCCTCCCGCCGGTAATAGGCGGCCAGGGAGGCCAGCACGTCGTCCAGCTGGCCGGACTGATCGCCCAGCCGGACCATGTTGCACATATATACCGGGAAGCAGCCGGCCTTCTCCACGGCGTCGGCGAAGCTGCCGCCGGTCTCCATCTCGTCCAGCATCCCCTGCAGAAGGGTCCTTCCGTCCCCCTCGGGGGCGTCCTCCGCCATGATGGACAGGCCCTCCAGGGCGGAGATGCCGGACCGGAGGATCAAGGCCAGCTGGCCGCTGAAGGTGGCGAGCTCGGCGTTGGATAGCGGTTTCATAGGCAGACCCCTTTCTCGTCAGTGCAGTTGCTGCAGATTGTAGTTGGACCCGTCGCCGATGTACTGGAGGATGGCGGAGCTGCTGTTGCCGGAGGAGGCGAAGGTGGGGTCCATCCTGGTCCAGTCCCTGCCGGTGAACTCGATGAGCCGGTCGATCCAGCCCACGTCCTTTATGTACACGCTGATCCAGCTGTGGTACACGTCCCCGGCGTAGCCGATCTCCAGCCGGGTGGGGATGTCCTGGGAGCGGAGCATGGCGGCGGTCAGGGCGGCGTAGTCGAAGCAGATGCCCTTGCCCGTGCGGAGGGTGTCGTCCACGGTGGGCAGGTAGCCGCTGGTGACGGTGGCGGCCTTTTGGGTGTCATAGTCCACGTTCTCCACCACGTAGTGGTAGATCTGCTCCACCGCGTCCAGATCGCTCTGGGCGGACTTCACCGTGTCGGAGGCCACGGCCACCGCCTGGGTGTCCGCGTCGAAGAGCACGAACTGGTTGGGGTAGAGGTAGGGCAGAAATTCGCTCTCCAGCGTCACGTCCACGGTCTCTTTGAACAGCACCGCGTAGGTGGTGCCCTCGATGTTCTCGTATCCGTCCACAGCGTAGGTGCCGTCCCCGCCGGTGAGGGGCAGGGGCACGAAGTCCTCCGAGGGGGGCAGGAAATACTTGTAGGTGATGCCGTCGGCGCCGGTGAGCTGGATGTTGGCCTTGACGGCGGAGCCGGAGTACCGGGCCATCACGTAGCCCTGGCTGGCGTTGGACACGTCCACCACCAGCGGCTCGGCGCCGATGACGGTCTCGCCCGGCGCCTCGGGGGCGTAGATCACCGGCTCGCTGGGCCGGGAAGACGGCGCCGCGCCGCCCTGGGCCTGGGTCTGCCGGGGCGTGGAGGCAGGAGCGCTGGGGCTGCCGCCGCCGCATCCCGCCAGGCACAGCAGCAGGATGGCGCAGATGAATAGGAATTTTTTGTATCCGGTCAGCATGGTCTTCCGCCTCATCGTACCGTCTGGGGGGGGTTGAGAGCCTCGTCGCCGATCTGGCGGCGGAGGATGTCCCGGGCGGAGGTGATGTAGCGCTTGACGCTGGCCACGCTCACGTCCATGAAGTCGGCGATCTCCTCCAGCTTCAGGTCATAGTTGTAGCGCAGCACGAACGCCTGCCGCTCCCGCTGGGAGCAGCAGCGGAGCGCGTCGTGGAGCTGATGGCTGGTCTCCTTGTCGTAGACGCTCTTGAAGGCGTCCGCCTCGGAATGAGACGCGCGGGAGTACACGTCGAAATCGTCGGCGCCCATAGAGATAGACCGCTCCCGCTGCTGCCGGCGCTCGTTGGCCATGTCGCAGCAGATGTGGAAGGCGATCTGCCGCATCCAGGAGGGGAGCAGCCGGTCGATCTTCAGAGAGCGGATGTTTTTGAATATGGATATGTAGATCTCCTGCAGGGCGTCGTGGACCAGGTCCTGGTCCTGCAGAAGGTAGTAGGCGTAGCGGTACATGGTGTCATACGTCTGCTGATACAGCTCTGTGAAGGCGTCGTTGTCGCCCTGACGTATGCGGCCGGCCAAATATTCAAAATATTGGTAATTCTTCAGGCTGGATTTGGCCATATCGAATGCTCCATCCGGCTGTAGAGCCGGTCACTTATGGATAGGAAGGATCACTTCAGGTTCAGCACCACGGAAAGGCCATTGCCGGAGTTGTCCGGCACGGACAGATACAGGGAGCTCTCCGGGAAGGGGACGATGATGCAGCCCTCCTCCGGATCGGCCAGGGTGAAGTCCACCGCCTGTCCGTCGGGGTCGGTCACGGTGACGGCGTCCCAGTCCACGCCGGAGCCCGCGTCCTCCAGGTAGATGTGGATGTTGTCGCCCTCCCGGAAGTGGCGGACCACATGGGGCGGCGTGTCGTCGATGCCGTCGATGTTGATGGTCTTGGTGTCGGTGAAGCCCATGGGGCTCTCCGAGGTGAGGACCAGCTTGCCGTTTTGGGTCAGCTCCAGGGAATAGACGCCGCTGGAGCGGGATACGGGCATAGAGCTGCCGTTGAAAATGGCCGTCACCCGGTCCAGGAAATCCAGCGGGCCGGTGGTGAACTGCACGTTCACCTTGCCGCCGCCGGCATAGTCCACGTCGATGCTGGTCACAGGGACGGGGAACATCAGCGCTGCCACAGCCAGCACCGCGACCACCACCACGAGGAAAACCCGGAACACCCGCGGGGTCCGGAAGCGCAGCATCGAGAAGGTGTGGTAGGTCCGCCGGCTGGCCGTGTCCTTCGCCTCCAGCCCCAGCTCCGGCATGATCTGCTGATAGAGCTGCTCCGCTTCGGCGGGGTCGGGCGGGGGAACGGTCCTGGAGGCGCTTTCGTTGTTTTGGGAGAGGGCCACAGTGATCCATCCTTTCCGGAGATTGGGCGCGGGCACGCGCTCGTATCAGATAATCACCCAAAATATTATAGTCCCGCAGGGGCGGTTCGTCAATGATCGATGGCACAAATTCTTTATTAAGGTGTGCCGGCGGCGCAGGCCCATCTTGCGCGGCGGCGGCCGGCGTGATACAATGGATCAAAACCTATTGGATGCGACAGGAGGCGCCCTATGCGATACGAAAACGACGGGATGACGGGACTGAACATCGCCTATATCGGCGGCGGGTCCAGCGGCTGGGCCCGCACCTTCATGACGGACCTGGCCCTGGACGGGTCCCTGAGCGGGACCGTGCGGCTGTACGATCTGGACCAGGAGGCCGCCCAGCGCAACGCCCTCATCGGCAACCGGCTCCGGGACCGGCCGGAGGCGGCGGGCCGCTGGACGTATGTGACCAGCCCCACCCTGGCCCAGGCATTGGAAGGGGCGGACTTCGTGGTGATCTCCATCCTGCCGGGCACCTTCAGGGAGATGGCGGCGGACGTGCACATGCCGGAGCGGCTGGGGATCTATCAGTCCGTGGGGGACACCACCGGCCCGGGGGGCATCATCCGGGCGCTGCGGACGCTGCCCATGTTCGCCGAGATCGGCCAGG
Organism: uncultured Oscillospiraceae bacterium; assembly: GCA_947626345.1. Lineage (GTDB taxonomy): Bacteria > Bacillota > Clostridia > Oscillospirales > Oscillospiraceae > CAJOIG01. The sequence continues at coordinate 95,221 of CANQSF010000004.1, forward strand.
CGGTGAAGCGCTACGCCCCCGACGCCTGGGTCATCAATTACACCAACCCCATGGCGGCCGGGGTGCGGACCCTGTATGAGGTGTTCCCCCAGGTGAAGGCCTTCGGCTGCTGCCACGAGGTGTTCAACACCCAGAGCGTGCTGCGGGACATCTGCAGGATGCGCTGCGGCATGCAGGACGTGACCCGCCGGGACATCCTGGTGAATGTGCTGGGGCTGAACCACTTCACCTGGTTCAGCGAGGCATCCTGCAGGGGGATCGACCTGTTCCCCGTGTACCGGGATTATGTGCAGGAGCACTATGCGGAGGGCTACGACGACCCGGAGAAGGACTGGCGGACGTCCACCTTCCACTGCGCCCACCGGGTGAAGTTCGATCTGTTCCGCCGCTACGGGCTCATCGCCGCCGCCGGGGACCGGCATCTGGCGGAGTTCATGCCCGGCCGGGAGTATCTGGCGGACCCGGAGACGGTGCGCGGCTGGAAGTTCAGCCTCACCCCCGTGTCCTGGCGGGTCCGGGACCAGGAGGAGCGGCTGGAGCGGAGCCGGCGGCTGGCGGCGGGGGAGGAGCAGCTGCCCCTGGAGCCCACCGGGGAGGAGGGCATCCTGCTCATCCGGGCCCTGTGCGGCCTGGACCGGGTGGTGAGCAACGTGAACGTGCCCAACACCGCCGGGCAGATCCCCAACATGCCCCGGGACACGGTGGTGGAGACCAACGCCGTGTTCAGCCGGGACTCCATCCGGCCGGTGTTCGCCGGGGCCGTGCCCGCCAACATGGAGGGCATCATGGCGCCCCACGTGGCCAACCAGGAGCGGGTGATGCGCGCGGCGCTGGAGCGGGACCGGACGCGGGTATACGAGGCGTTTCTGACCGATCCGCTGGTGGCGGGCCGGGCGTCGGTGGCGGACGTGAGGAAGCTGGCGGACGACATGATCGCCGCCACCGCGGCTTATCTGCCTGCCGGCTGGTGAGAGAACTGGATATGAAATGCGGGAGAGCTCTTTGGGAGCCCTCCCGCGTCTTATGTTTCCAACCGTTTGACCCAGTGGACCCTTCCCGGGACCGGCGGGTCCTCGTAAAACCGGGCGGTCCTGTCCCGGTCCGTGTCGTTCCACTTGTCGAAGCCCAGCGGGGCGATGTGGGGCCCGTAGGTACAGTCCTGGAAAAGGCACAGCCCGTAGTCCCGCCAGGGCCGGGCCAGCCAGATGGAGCCGTCGGCCACCCCGGGAGCGGCGGTGAAGCGGCAGGCGCGGAAGGTGAAGCCCTCAGTCTGCTCCAGGGCGTGGGCGGGGGCGGCGGCGTAGCCGGAGCCCCGGACGTCGGGCAGGGAGCGGATCTCGCAGTTTTCAAACAGCGCCTGCCCGCAGCCGAAGATAAAGTCCACCGTCCCCTCCACGAGGCAGTCCGTAAAGCGCTGGCGGCAGGATATGTCCCGGCGCAGCGGGTCCGGCAGAAAGCCGTCGTAGCGGGCGATCAGGTCCCGGGGCAGGGGACCCAGAAACAGGGTGTCCTGGGTGGAGGCGAGGCGGCAGCGCTCCATGGCGAACCGGTCGGCGTACACGGTCAGGGCCACCTCCTGGCCCTTCACCTCCGGGTGGAGGGCGTCGTTGACCACCGCCAGGTCCCGCATGGTCACGCCGTCGGCGCACACCGCCAGCGTCCAGGTGCGGAAGGTGTTGTATTCCACGCCGGCGCTGTCCCTCTTTTGGGCGAAATCGTCCCAGATGATCCGGGTGCGGTCCATCCCCGCCCCCTGGATGGTCAGATCGGGGGTAAATATGGACGATTTGACGCGGTAGTCCCCCGGGGCCAGCTGGATCAGATCGCCCGGGCGGGCGTCGTCCCACGCCCGCTGCAGGTCGTCTTGGGGGTGTAAAAGTAACAAAACGTGTCACCCTTTCCATGAATTCGTGATTTTGGGTCCGTCCAGTTGTGAATTATACACTATTTTCCCCCTCTTGAATAGGCAAAATGGAGAAAAAATCGGCGGAGGCAATTTTATACATAAATAAGGACGTTTTATCCATATACAGAAAACCGCGGTTCCTGTATAATGACCAATATAAATCCGGTTCTTTGCCCAATATATTGTACATATATACGAGGTTTTTATGGGAAAGCGGCGCACATTCGGCCAATACAGGCGGATCGATCTGGCGCTGTTCGCGCTGCTGGTGGCGGTGTGCGAGTACGTGATCGTCCATGCCGCCAACTGGTGGTTCCCCCAGCAGCCGTTCATGGTGTCGCTGGCGGCGCCGCTGACGGCGATCGTGTATATGCGCTGGGGCTGGTGGGGCGCCATCCACGCGGTGGAGGCCGGCGCGGTGTACTGCCTGTTCTCCGGGGCCACCGGGGAGCAATACATTATATATTGCGCGGGCAACTTGCTCTCGCTGCCGGCGGTGTTCCTGCTGAAAAAGGCCGGCAAGGAAAAGATGCGGGCGGGGCTGTGCGGACTGGGGTTCGCCGCGCTGGTGCTTTTCCTGATGCAGGCGGGAAGGGCGCTGACGGCGCTGGCGCTGGGCGCGGCTCCGGCGGTGCTGCCGCGGTTTTTCACCACGGACAGCCTTTCCTACATTTTTACTCTTGTGATCATCTGGATAGCGCAAAAGCTGGACGGAATCTATGAGGATCAAAAACACTATCTTCTGCGGACCCAATCGCAGGAGGAAGAAAAAGGAGGTCAACTATGAGAGTAGGGGCAGCGGATTTTCTCGAATTCGATAAAGCCAAAGGCGTCTATCGAGTGAGTCCGGAGCAAGCTGTTCGGGATGACGTAGAGAAGCACTACTGGCTTCACGTCGGCCGCACGATCCTGAAGGATTGGCGGCTGTACGTCATGCTGATCCCCATGCTGCTGGTCTTCCTCTTCTGGCGCTATTTCCCCATGTATGAGTTGCTGGGCTGCTTCAAGGTCTCGGACAACGTCCTGCCGGTGTCGAAGCAGCTGTTCTCCGGCTTCTCTTACTTCAAGCGCCTGCTGTTAGCCGGGGACGGCCTTTCCACGGAATTCTGGAGAGCGCTGAGGAACACCTTTATCCTCAGCTTCTACGGCCTGTGCTTCGGGTTCCCGATCCCGATCATCCTGGCCCTGTTCTTCAATGAGATCCGGTCCAATATCGCCCGCAGCGTTTATCAGGTGCTCACCTACCTGCCGAAGTTCATGTCTACCGTCGTCATGACTTCTCTGGTGACCATGCTGGTGAAGCAGGGCTCTCTCACCAGCGGGATGGGCATCGTCAGCCAGTTCCTGTCCAATGTGGGCCTGATCAGCGCGGAGACGGCCAACGCGGGTCTGTTGAACAATCCGTCCTTCTTCAGATCCATCTACCAGATCAGCGGTATCTGGGAGGGCGCCGGCTACGACAGCATCGTCTTCTTCGCGGCGATCATCGCCATCTCGCCTACCAGCTATGAGGCGGCGCAGATCGACGGCGCCAACAAGATGGCCCAGATGCGCTACGTGGTCCTGCCCAGCATCCTGTCCACCATCGTCATCATGCTCATCACCCGGATCGGCACGCTGCTGAACATCGGGTATGAGAAGGTGCTGCTGCTGTATAACCCCAACACCTATGTCACCGCCGACGTGGTCTCCACCTTCGCCAACCGAAACGGCATGGGCACCGGCGCAGGTACGGGCATCGCAGCCGCGGCGGAGATGATGAACAACGTCATCGGCATGCTGCTGGTCATCGGCGCCAACACCATCGCCCGCAAGGCGTCGGATACGTCGCTGTACTGACAGGAGGTCCGCCATGAAAAGAAAACTTGAGATCTCCGAGCTGATCTTTAAGATCATCAGCTACACGCTGCTGACGGTGTTCGCGCTGTGCTGCCTGTATCCGTTCGTGTACGCGGTGAGCGCCTCCATCAGCGGCCGGCAGGCCGTGGAGTACGGCTCCGTGGTGCTGTTCCCCAAGGACATCCAGTTCGAGGCTTTTGCCAAGATGTTCGGCGACAACATGTTCTGGAACGCCTACTCCAACACCCTGTTCATCACCCTGTACGGCACGCTGTGGGCCATGCTGACCTCCATCCTGGGCGCCTACGCGCTGAGCAAGAAGAGGCTTCTGTTCCGGAAGTTCTTCAACTTCTTCCTGGTGTTCACCATGTGGTTCTCCGCCGGCATCGTGCCCCAGTACCTGAACTACTTGGATACCCAGAAGGTGTTCAACGCCATGGGCATCATGGACGACAAGTGGCTGGTGGTCATCGCCATGGGCATGGCGGCCATGAACATCATCCTGCTGCGCAACGCCTTCGAGGGCGTGCCCTCCGAGATCGAGGAGGCCGCCATCGTGGACGGCGCCAGCGAGTTCCAGGTGCTGAGCAAGGTCTACATCCCCATGAGCAAATCCACCATCGCGACGGTGGCGCTGTTCTTCGCCATCTCCCGCTGGAACGGCTACTTCTGGGCACGGCAGATGATCTCCAACTCCAACGAGCATCCTCTGCAGGTGTTCATCCGGCTGCGATTGGAGGAATACACCGACCCGGAGGCCATGTCGGGATGGAACGAGGCCTTCGCGTCGGACTCCGTCATCTACGCGCTCATCGTCTGCTCCATCGTTCCCATCCTCATCATCTACCCCTTCATCCAGAAGTATTTCGCCAAGGGCGTGAATATGGGCGGCGTGAAGGAGTGATCGGGATCCCGTCACCGCGCGCTTTCCGGGCCTGTCCCGGTTCGATACTTGGAAAACAAATATTATTAGGAGGATAATGAAAAACATGAAGAAGGTACTTTCTGTACTGCTGCTCGTGGCGATGGTCGTCTCTCTGATGGCCGGCTGCGGCCCGAGCATCGAGGTCCAGGGCACCGCCACCAACCCGCCCGCCGCTGAGGGCGGCGCCAGCGAGCCTGCTGCCGACGGCGGCGCCAGCGAGCCCGCGGCCGACGAGGGCGGCGCTGAGGCCGCTCGCGCTGCGCTCACCTTCGCGCCCGGCACCGTGCTGCGTATGGCCACCGGCTACAACAGCACCAAGACCGGCCTGTTCTTCGACGCCGAGACCGCCGGCAGCGGCATCACCCTGGCCGACGGCAAGACCTACAATGCCGGCGACCTGAAGCCCACCTGGGTGGCCGTCGAGGAGAAGCTGGGCATGGTGTTCGAGGACAAGTATCAGGGCAACTCCGCCAGCAACGAGTTCGATTACTGGAAAGAGCGTCTGAACGAGGTCGATATGGTCAGCGGCACCGCCGCCAAGCTGAATGAGAACGGCGTGGCCGGCAGCATGGTCAACATCGCCGAGTACCTGGATCAGATGCCCAACTTCAAGGCCTATCTGGAGGCCAACCCCATCGTCCGGCTGTCCATCGTGGGCGACACCGCCACCGGCGCCATCTACTTCAGCCCCTACTTCGACGGCGTCAACGACATCGAGCGTATGCCCCTGATGCGTACCGACTGGGTGGAGAAGCTGCTCAACGGCGAGGGTGAGTTCACCGCCGAGGCCAGCAACACCGTGGCCGCTCCCGTGTATCAGCCCTACATGCCCACCGAGGGCAGCGTGACCGTGGACGTGGTGACCCCCGACGGCACCGCTGTCGAGCAGGTGACCAAGAACTACGACGCCGCCGGCAACATCATCGCCAACATGAACGAGGCGGGCCTGATGGACGGCGTGACCGCTGTCAACATGCTCCGCGCCTATATCGACCAGGCCTATGACGGCTACTACGGCGAGAAGCGCGCCGACCTGTTCATCGGCCAGAACGCCGCCTGGGACGCCGACGAGCTGGTGGCTCTGCTCCGCTGCGTCGTCGCCAACCCCCAGACCCTCAACGGCACCGACTCTGTCCAGGGCCTGTTCTCCCGTGAGGACAACAACAACCAGCGCCGCGTGGATATGTTCCGCTTCGCCGGCACCCTGTTCGGCGTCCGCGGCCTGGAGTCCCGTCAGGATTACCTGTACGTGGGCGCTGACGGCGCTATGCACGACGCCCGTCAGGAGGCCGAGACCTACGAGGCCCTGGAGCGCATGCACGCCATGGCCGAGGAGGGCCTGCTGAGCAAGTCCTTCATGGATATGTCCGAGGAGAACTCCGGCACCATGCTGGAGAACGACCTGGGCTTCATGCACTACGACTACAACCAGACCCAGACCATCCTCAACGAGACCAAGCTGCAGGCCGACCAGGGCGAGAAGTACATGGCGGTCATGGTCCCCGTGGCCCGTTGGGATGACGGCACCGGCGAGCAGTACTTCCGCTTCACCGAGTCCTGGCGCAGCGTGAAGACCGACGGCTGGGGCATCTCCGTGGCCGGCGTGGGCGACGACACCGACAAGCTGAACGCCGCTCTGAGCCTGATCGATTACGCTTACTCCCCCGAGGGCCAGATCCTGATGAGCTACGGCCCCGACGCCTTCATCAAGGAGGGCGAGACCTTCAACTTCAACGGCGAGCAGATGCCCGTGATCGCCGACGCCACTTATGAGGAGCTGTGGAGCCTGGCCAGCGGCAACTACACCAACTACGCCCGTTACTATCTGGGTTCCACTCTGTCCTTCGTGAAGAGCCAGGCCTTCGAGTATCAGTGCACCCATGAGGTCGGCCGTGAAGGCGCCGCCAAGATCTCCAACGCCATCGCCCTGGGCACCATCAAGCACCCCGAGCTGGCCGTTGCCGAGAACAGCTGGTACACCTCCGTGCCCACCGTGCTGCCCACCACCAAGCAGGAGAACGACTCCATCTCCGGCTACACCGATCTGACCAACAAGTTCAACCAGAACAAGGACGGCGAGAACATCCTCATCAACCAGATCGTCAGCGGCTACACCGACGCCAACATGACCGACGCCGCCTCCTCTGCCGATTACGTCGCCAACAGCTGGAGCGGCCGGCAGTATCTGCAGCTGAAGCAGGACGCCTGGGTCCGCGCTCTGGACTACTACAACACCCTGGGCTGATCGCCGCCTGAGAGGGCGCCGGTCCCCATAGACCAACGCAAAGACGGATCGAGGCGGGAGCGGATCCCTCCGCTGCCCCGCCCATCACAAGACTCTGCCTCACCGGGGAGCTCCGCTCCCCGGTGAGAGGGAGAGATCTCCCTCGGGAGGAGGCTATCATGTACAAAAAACAGATGACCATGCAGAGGGTCCTTTGCCTGGCGGCTATCTTTGTGAGCGCGGCGGTCTTCCTCTATGCGCTCGGGATCATGACCGATCTGTATGATAGCTTGTACAGTACGATGAGGAACCCCAACGACCTGTTTCAGACAGACGTGCCCGGCTCCATCGTCTATTACAATATGCAGGAGTTCAACCGGGTCTTCCTGGTGTACAGCATCGGGCTGATCCTGCTGGCGCTGCTCCTGTTCGTCACCAACACCCACACCCGCCGGCGTTACTATATCGCCAACTACATCTCCACCATCGCCTACGCGGTGGGAGGCGTTGCGATCTCGATCTTCGGGCACGTCTACATCGAGATCTTCAAGGGCCAGTTCCTGCAGGTGGATTTCGCCGCCCTGAAGGAGCACGCGGATATGTGGGGCACCCTGTATACCGAGTCCACCTTCTGGTTCGACCTGCACTACGCCGTGTTCGCCCTTGTGCTGGTGGTGAGCGTCCTGCTGGTGGCCAACATGATCTGGAAGGTGAGCCTGATGAAGCAAGAGGCGAAGCTTGTGGAAGAGGGGAGGGCTGCGGCATGACGGCGGAAGAACGTACGATAAAAAGAGACCGGATGCGGTTCATCAAGAACTCTCTGGCGGCCAACCTGGCGCTGCTGGGCATCCTGTTCGACGTGCTGTATTTCGTGAAGATCTACCAGTCCGACGTGGGCACCTACTACTACACCATCCTCATCGGCGCGTCCATCGTCTACAACCTGATCTTCCTGCTGGCGGTGTTCCTGGCGTCTGAGGGCGTGAAGAACTACAAGAGCGGCTACACCTGGCTGCTGGCGGCCATCGGCCTGGGGCAGATCGTGAGGATCTTCATCATCCCCATGGGCGCCCATACGGCCACGACCCTGGTCAACGGCGAGAACGTGTCCGTGATGAGCGCCGGGACCTTCACCTATGTGGTGGTGCTGCTGGCGGCGTCGGCGGTGTGCCTGCTGGCGTCGGCCGCGGTGAACTTCATCCGCTGCCGGGAGCTGGCCGAGCACATGAAGACCCTTCCCCCACCCAGCACCGGTACATAAGGAGGCAAAGACATGGCTACGTTAAGCTTACAGCATATCGACAAGATATACGACAATAACGTTCAGGCGGTCTTTGACTTCAATCTGGACGTGAAGGACGGCGAGCTCATCGTGCTGGTGGGCCCTTCCGGCTGCGGCAAATCCACCACCCTGCGGATGGTGGCCGGCCTGGAGGACATCTCCGCCGGACGGCTGTATCTGGACGGAAAGGACATCACCCAGACCCCCGCCAAGGACCGGGATATGGCCATGGTGTTCCAGAACTACGCCCTGTACGGCCACATGACCGTCTACGAGAACATGGCGTTCTCCCTGACCATGCGCAAGGAGAACCCCAACGTCATCCATAAAAAAGTGCTGGCGGCGGCCGAGATCCTGGGCCTGACCAACCAGCTGAACAAAAAGCCCGCCCAGCTGTCCGGCGGACAGCGCCAGCGGGTGGCGATGGGCCGTTCCATCGTCCGCAACCCCAAGGTGTTCCTGTTCGACGAGCCGCTGTCCAACCTGGACGCCAAGCTGCGCGGCGCCACCCGGCGGGAGATCCTGCTGCTGCACAAGCAGCTGCAGGCCACCATGCTCTACGTCACCCACGACCAGACCGAGGCCCTGACCCTGGCGGACCGGATCGTGTGCATGTCCATGGGCTACGTCCAGCAGGTGGGCACGCCGCTGGAGCTGTACGACTCCCCGGCGAACATCTTCGTGGCCGGCTTCATCGGGCTGCCGCCTATGAACTTCTACGACGTGACCGTGGGCCCCGACGGCCTGACCGGCGAGGGGTTCAAGGTGACGCTCACCGCCGAGGAGGCGGATACCCTGCAGGCCTATCACGGCAAGACCATCGTTCTGGGCGTCCGTCCCGAGGACATCGTTCTGGGGCCCGACGTGCCGGTGACGGTGTCCACCAACGAGAACCTGGGCATGAACACCCTGGTCCACGGCCACATCGGCCAGACCTCCGGCGCGCGCATCTCCGCCAAGCTGAAGGGCTGGGCCGACTACAAAAACGGCGACACGGTCACCTTCTCCTTTAAACGCAAGCACTTCTTCGACAAGGAGACGACCAACGCCATAAGGAAGGGTGTGTGAGCATGGCGAACAATACTGAAGAGAAAAAGAGCTTCGGCGCTCGCTTCGCAGCCAGGCTGAAGGAAGGCTGGCGGAAATTCCTGGTCGCCATCAAGCGCCGTCCTCAGATGATCCCCCTGGTGGCGCTGGTGATCACCTTCCTGGTGTACTCCCTGAACCTGATGCACATCTCCGACACCACCGCCAAGATCCAGGGAAGCGGCATGGGCCTGGCCGGCTTCGCCACCATGCTGTTCTCCATCCTGAGCATGGTCTGCTGCATGAACGCCTTCCCCTACAGGAAGAAGACCAACATCCCCATGCTGGTGCTGATGTTCATCATGGTGGGCGTGATCATCTTCGCGGACGTGTACTATATCAACTGCATCTACGCGGCCATCAGCCGGCCGGACAACCCCATCGTGGTCACCCAGTCCACCGCATATATCGCCTATGCCGAGTGGTATATCCGCATCCACATCTGGATGCTGGCCATCTCCATGGCGCTGGTGGTGCTGCTGCCGGTGTACTCCAAGCTGATCCGCAAGATCAAGACCTCGGTGGACGTGCAGGACAACGGCTCCCTGGAGACCATCGACATCTCCGGCGAGAACTGACGCCGGCCTTGTCCGGATGGGCCCGGCGGCGACCGCCGGACAGCCCGCTTTTCCGTAAAATGCCCCCCAAATGGCAGAACAGACGCCGGGAGGCTCGGATCGCTGAGCCTCCCGGTCTGTTGGAGTTGGAGAACCTATGAGCAAAAACAAGCGTGCCGGCAATGCCAAGCCGGACGTGAGCAAACAGACCGACTATTACAACCTGAAGACCAAGGCGGTGAAGGACCTGGCCACCGCGGACGAGTCCAACTCGCCCCAGGTGTCGGAGGAGGAGCTGCGCCAGTACCGGTCCGGCCCGAAGCTGAAGATCGCCGACTGGGTGAAGATCCTGTTCATCAAGGCCTGGTTCGCCGGCGCGGTGTGCTTTTTCTTCCTGTGGGGCCTGGGCAACTACTTCGCCGACCAGCTGGACAGCCTGTTCGTCACCGGCATGGCCATGGGCATCGTCACGGACCTGCTGACCAACAACGTGCTCCGGTTCATCGAGAAGACCCCCGGCGCCAACAGCCGGTGGATGATGTGGGGCAAAAAGGGCTTCGCCAGCTTCCCGCTGAACATCCTGCACGGATACGCGGTGCTGTTCCTCGTGTTCGTGTTCTATAACGTGATCAATCTGGTCATCGTCCGCCTTACCGGCGCTGTGGACACGGTGCCCCTGGGGGTGGAGCCGGTGCTCTTCGGCGTGTTCTGCATGGGCTTCGACATGCTGCTGATCCAGATCAAGCGGTTTCTCGCCGACGTCTTTCACGGCGGGGCTCCTTCCGGCAAGTGAGGTGCGACAGGATGAAGATCCTTTACTGCGGCAGCAGCTCCGCGTGCTTTGAACTTGAAAATACCAGCCCCTATTACGCGCCCGAGGCCTACACCGTCCTGCTGGACGGCGAGACGTGCCTGCAGGGGGAGAGCAACGTGTTCTCTCTGTTCGGCCTGCTCCCCGGGCGGACCTATTCGCTGACCGTGCGCAGCGCCGGCGGGGCGGAGGAGTGCCTCTCCTTCACCACCGAATCGGAGAGCTGCTGCGTCAGCGTGCGGGACATGGGTGCTGTGGGCGACGGCGTCCACGAGGACACCGGAGCCATCCAGGCGGCCATCAACTTTCTGCCGGAGGGCGGAAGGCTGCTGTTCCCCGCCGGTACATATCTGAGCCTGCCCCTGGCCCTGAAGAGCCACATCACCCTGGAATTCGCCGCCGGCGCGGTGCTGCTGGGCAGCACGGAGCGGGCGCGCTATCCCATCATCCCCGGCGCCGCGGCCGACCCTGCCAATGGGGGCGAGCTGCCCCTGGCCGGCTTCGAGGGCCTGGAAAAGGACAGCTACCAGTCCCTGCTCCAGGGCTCCTACGCCCAGGACGTGACCATCGTCGGGCCTGGGACCATCGACGGAAACGGGCAGAACGGCGACTGGTGGCAGGATTTCGACAGCTTCCCCGCCGCCCGGCCCCGGGTGATCTTCCTGAACCGGTGCCGGGACGTGACCCTCCACGGCGTCACCGTGGCCAACGGCCCCAGCTGGCATGTGCACCCCTTCTACTGCCAGGGCGTGCGGGTGCTGGACTGTGCCGTCACCGCCCCCAAGGACAGCCCCAACACCGACGCGGTGAACCCCGAGAGCTGCGACAGGGTGGACATCATCGGCTGCCGCTTCTCTGTGGGGGACGACTGCATCGCCATCAAGGCCGGCAAGATCGAGCTGGCCCGCAAGTATAAGACCCCCGCCGACCGCCACACCATCCGCAACTGCCTGATGGAATTCGGCCACGGAGCTGTCACCCTGGGCAGCGAGCTGGCCTCCGGCATCCGGCGCCTGGCGGTGACCCAGTGCTGGTTCCGGGCCACGGACCGGGGCCTGCGGATCAAGTCCCGGCGGGGCAGGGGCAAGGACAGCGTCATCGACGACGTGGTCTTTGACAACATCCGCATGGAGCGGGTGCTGACGCCCATCGTCATCAATCTGTGGTACAACTGCTGCGACCCGGACCGGTATTCGGAGTACGTCTGGAGCCGGGAGAAGCTGCCGGTGGACGACCGGACCCCCCGCATGGGCCGGTTCACCTTCCGAAACATGGAGTGCACCGACGCCCAGGTGGCCGCCTGCTACATCGACGGGCTCACCGAGAGTCCCATCGAGCAGGTGGAGCTGGAGAACATCTCCGTCACCTTCGACCCCGACGCCCGGCCCGCCGTGCCGGCCATGCAGAACTTCGCCGTGGAGCGCTGCCGGCTGGGGCTTTATCTGGACAACGTCCGGCGGGTGCGGCTGAAGAACGTGACCGTCCGGGGCGCCGCGGGCGAGGGCCTGGTGACGGACCACTGCGACAGCGTGGAGACGGACGGGTTCGCGGCGGAATAGCAGACAGACACCGTAACGGAAGGATCTGAGGTGGAATGATGGATTACGCGAAGATAGACGCCTATGTGCTCCAGCTGGTGGAGCGGTCCACCCCCGAGCGCACGGCGTGGAACATGGAGAAGATTCGGGAGGGGAAGAAGGCCTCCTGGAACTACATCGACGGCTGCATGCTCACCGCGCTGATGGAGATGAGCCGCATCACCGGCGACGACCGCTACGCCGACTTCGCCGGCCAGGTGGCGGACTATTTCCTCCAGCCGGACGGCTCCATCCGCACCTTCAAGCCGGAGGACCACAACCTGGACGACATCAACGAGGGCCGGGTGCTGTTTGCCCTGTATGAGCGCACGGGGGATGAAAAATACCACCGGGCCGCCGATTGGCTGGCGGCGCGGGTGGCGGATCAGCCCCGGACGGCGGAGGGCAACTTCTGGCACAAGGCCATCTATCCCAACCAGGTATGGCTGGACGGGCTGTATATGGCCCAGCCCTTCCGGGCGCTGTATGAGAAGACCTTCGGCGCCGGGGATTACAGCGACATCGTCCGCCAGATCCGCACGGTGCACGAGAAGATGCGCTCGGCGGAGAAGGGCCTTTACTACCACGGCTACGACGCCTCCCGCACGGCCTTCTGGGCCGATCCGGTCACCGGCTGCTCGAAGAACTTCTGGCTCCGGTCCCTGGGGTGGTTCGCCGTGGCCCTGGCCGACCTGACGGAGATCCTGCCGGAGGGCGGGGACCGGGATCAGCTGGCGGATATCTTCCGGGAGCTGATGGCGGCCGTCGACCGGTACGCGGACCCGGAGACGGGCCTTTACTGGCAGGTGCCCGACCAGCCCGGCCGGGAGGGCAACTACCTGGAGACCAGCGGCAGCGCCATGATGGCCTACGCCATGCTGAAGGGCGCGCGGCTGGGGGTCCTGGAAAAGGACTATGCCGCCAAGGGCCATAAGACCTTCGACGGCATCATGAAAAAGTATCTCACCTTCACCCCGGAGGGGCTGGATCTGGGCGGCATCTGCCTGGTGGCGGGCCTGGGCCCGGAGACGAACCGCCGGCGGGACGGCTCTTACGAGTACTACATCTCCGAGCCGGTGGTGGCCAATGACGCCAAGGGCGTGGCCCCCTTCGTGCTGGCCTATACGGAGGTCAAGCGGCTCACAGCATCGTCTTCATGCTGTCACTGTCCGTGATGCGGGCGGTGTCGTCGGGCATGTAGTCCCGGGGGGAGACGCCGAACTTGTTGCGGAACTGCCGGGAGAAGTAGAGCGGATCGTTGAAGCCGCACATCTGGGCGGTCTCCGAGATGCTGCTCCGGCCGTAATTCACGGCCAGGATCCGGGCCGCGTTCTCCAGCCGCCGGTCCTTCAGATACTGCAGCGGGGTCATGCCCGTCTCCCGCTTGAACAGCCGGGTCAGGTACTCGGTGCTGAAGGGCAGACTGGTCAGGAAGGCGTGCAGGTCGTAATTGCAGTCCTGGAAGTGCTGGAGGATGTCGTTTTCGATCTGCAGGACCGGGCCGCTGCGCAGCTGTGCCGGCTGAGAGGCCTTGAGGAAGGCGGCGATGAGTTGGCAGTAGGCGGGGAGCAGATAGGTCCCATTGTCGGAGCCGCTGGAGTAGTAATAAAACGCCGCGCTGAAGGCGTCCCGCAGAAAGCCGTTCCGGTCCGCCTGCAGGATCAGCGCCTCGGTCAGAGGCAGCGGCGCCTCCGACAGGTTCATGTGGATGTTGGTGAAGCCCTCGCTGCTCCGGTTGGAGTGGGGCAGATGGGGCGGGATGACGGCCACGTCGTTTTCCGAGTAGGTCAGAGTCCGGTCGTCGAAGATGAGCTGGCCGCTGCCGCTGGTGCAGTAGATCAGCTCCCAGCTGGTGTGCATGTGGCGGGAGACCCCGGTCATCAGAGGGTGCTTGCCCACGTAAATGATCTTTTGCACGGTCGAAGTCACTCCTGTTTCGTGTTCTGGTGAATTTATTTTATCAAACCATGTCGGTTTTGTCCATACAGAGAATTCCCGATCAGCCCTTTACCGCGACGCGTAACCCCGGAAAAAATCATGTGTAAGGAGACAAAGATTATGTCGTACTTGACCCTGAAAGACATCAATAAGATCTATCCCAATGGCTATCATGCGGTCCATAACTTCAATATGGAGATCGAAAAAGGTGAGTTCATCGTCTTTGTCGGGCCGTCTGGCTGCGGTAAGTCCACGACGCTGCGCATGATCGCGGGCCTGGAGGAGATCTCCAACGGCGAATTCCTCATCGACGGCAAGCGGGCCAACGAGCTGGGCCCCCGGGAGCGGGAGATCGCCATGGTGTTCCAGAGCTACGCCCTGTATCCCCAGATGACGGTGTTCGACAACATCGCCTTCGGCCTGACCCTCCAGGGCGTGGACGAGGACGTGATCGAGGAGAAGGTGAAGAACACCGCCCGCATCCTGGGCCTGACGGATTATCTGGACCGGCTGCCCCGGGCGCTGTCCGGCGGCCAGCGCCAGCGTGTGGCCATCGGCCGGGCCATCATCCGCAAGGTGGGCGTGTTCCTGATGGACGAGCCGCTGTCGAACCTGGACGCCAAGCAGCGCGTGACCATGCGCTCCGAGATCGCCCAGATCCACCGGGAGACCGGCGCCACCACCATCTACGTCACCCACGATCAGACCGAGGCCATGACCCTGGCCGACCGGATCGTGGTGATGAAGGAGGGCTACGTCCAGCAGATCGGCACGCCCTATGAGCTGTATTTCAAGCCCGCCAACGTGTTCGTGGCCGGATTCATCGGCGAGCCGCCCATGAACTTCGTCCGGGGCACCGTGAAGGACGGAAAGATTCCCTTCGGCGGCAACAGCCTGGATATCACTAAGAAGCTGGGCGCCAAGGCCGCCCAGTACGAGGGCAAGCCCATCGTGTTCGCCTTCCGGCCCGAGGCCATCGAGCTGGGCGCCGTGGAGGGCGCTTACCAGATCACCGCCGCCGTGGAGCTGACGGAGATGCTGGGCGACAACACCAACGTTTACATCACCGCCGGCGAGGATAAGGCCATCCTGAAGATCGATCCTCACGACACCCCCGAGGTGGACACGGACATCACCTTCTCCGTGCCGGTGGAGAACGTCTATATCTTCGACGGGGAGACCGAACTCGTCATCGAATAAGGAGGCAAATCGACTATGGACATCCGCTATTCCGCCAGCCCCAACGACGTCAAGCGCTATACCACCGAGGAGCTGCGCCGGGAATTTCTGATCACCGATCTCTATGTCCCGGATACGGTCCGGGCTACCTACTCCCACGTGGACCGGATGGTGGTCATGGGCATCATGCCCGTGCACGAGGAGGTGCCCATCGACAAGGACATCGACGTGTGGGCCAACTTCGGCACCAGCTATTTCTTCGAGCGCCGGGAGGCGGGCATCTTCAACCTGGGCGGCAAGGGCCACATCACCGTGGACGGAGAGCGCTACGACCTGGGCTATGAGGACTGCCTTTACATCACCAAGGGCGCCAAGACCGTGACCTTCGGAAGCGAGGACCCGGCGGAGCCGGCCAAGTTCTACCTGGCCTCCACCCCCGCCCACACCTCCTACAAGACCACGTTCCTGTCCTTTGAAAACGCCAACCACCGCCCCTGCGGCGAGGCGGAGAACGCCAACAAGCGGGTCATCAACCAGTTCATCCACCCGGATGTGCTCCAGACCTGCCAGCTGTCCATGGGCCTGACCCAGCTGGCACCCGGCAGCGTGTGGAACACCATGCCCAGCCACACCCACGAGCGGCGCATGGAGGTGTACACCTACTTCGAGATCCCCCAGGACCAGGTGGTCATGCACTTCATGGGCCAGCCCCAGGAGACCCGCCACATCGTCATGCAGAATTTCGACGCCGTCATCAGCCCCTCCTGGTCCATCCACAGCGGCTGCGGCACCTCCAACTACACCTTTATCTGGGCCATGGGCGGCGAGAACCTGGCCTTTGACGACATGGACACCATCGTGTCCACCCAGCTGCGCTGAGCGCAGGGAAGGAGAAGCATCATGGATATCGCGAAGAAATTTTCCCTGGAGGGCAAGGTAGCGCTGGTCACCGGCGCCGCCTACGGCATCGGCTTCGCCATCGCCGAGGCCCTGGCCGGCGCGGGGGCGAAGATCGTCTTCAACTGCCGCAGCCAGAAGAATCTGGACAAGGCCCTCACCGACTATGCCGCCAAGGGCATCGACGCCCGGGGCTACATCGCCGACGTCACCGACGAGGCCCAGGTGGCCGACCTGGTGGCCCAGATCGAGGCGGAGCTGGGCGGCGTGGACATCCTGGTGAACAACGCCGGCATCATCAAGCGCGTGCCCATGCTGGAGATGAGCGCCGAGGAGTTCCGCCAGGTGGTGGACATCGACCTGACCGGCCCCTTCATCTGCGCCAAGGCCGTGATCCCCGGCATGATCAAAAAGGGCCACGGCAAGATCATCAACATCTGCTCCATGATGAGCGAGCTGGGCCGGGAGACGGTCAGCGCCTATGCCGCCGCCAAGGGCGGGCTGAAGATGCTCACCCGGAACATCTGCTCTGAGTACGGCGAGGCCAACATCCAGTGCAACGGCATCGGCCCCGGCTATATCGCCACGCCCCAGACCGAGCCGCTGCGCCAGCGCCAGCCCGACGGCAGCCGCCATCCCTTCGACCAGTTCATCATCGCCAAGACCCCGGCCGGCCGGTGGGGGACCGCGGAGGACCTGATGGGCCCGGCGGTGTTCCTGGCCTCCGAGGCCTCCGACTTCGTCAACGGCCACATCCTGTATGTGGACGGCGGCATCCTGGCCTACATCGGCAAGCAGCCCTGATGCAGACCGTCGCCTTTTCGGCCGGGGACGGCCGTGTGAAAGGCTATCTCCAGGAGGACTATCCCACCCTGGCGGCCCATAAGGTCCGCCCGGCGCTGGTCATCTGCCCGGGGGGCGCGTACCGCTGGTGCTCCCCCCGGGAGGAGGACCCGGCAGCCCTCCCGTTTTTGACCCTGGGATACCAGGTGTTCATATTGGAGTACTCCTGCGCCGAACGGGCGGGGGAGTACCGGCCGCTGGGAGAGCTGGCGGAGACGGTGCGCCGTCTGCGGGACGATCACGTGCAATGGCACATCGATCCGGACAGGATCGCCGTGATGGGTTTCTCCGCGGGCGGCCATTTGGCTGCCAGCCTGTGCGCGCTGTGGAACGATCCGGCGCTGGGCCTGCCGGAGGGCTGCCGGCCGGACGCGGCGGTGCTGTGCTATCCGGTGATCAGCACCGGGGAATATGCCCACGAGGAATCCGTCCGGTGGGTCACCGGCGGGGACGAGGCGCTGCGGGAAAAGCTGCACCTGCCCGACCGGGTGACCGGGGACTTCCCGCCCACCTTTTTGTGGCACGGGGGCGAGGACGGGAGCGTGCCGCCGGAGAACAGCCTGATGCTGGCGGCGGCGCTGCGGGCCCACGGCGTGCCCGTTGAGTTTCATCTTTTTTCCTCCGGGGCCCACGGCATATCCTTGTGCACCCGGGAAGTGGAGACGCCGGACGAGGCGTGCCGGCCATGGCTGGGACTGTGCCAGGCGTGGCTGTGCCGGCAGTTCGGCTTCGAGCCGTGACCGGCAACGACGACACCGTCCCCGCGGGGACAGAGGAGGGACCGCTATGCAGCTGGGCATCCGTCTGCACGATGTGAACACCGGCCTTGGCCCGGACAGCCAGACCATGCAGGCCCGGGCGGCCAAGGCCCGGGAGGAGGGCTTTTCCTGCGTCCACCTGGCCTTCGCCAAGGTGATGCCGGGCGTGGCCTTCGACGACTGCGCCCTCACCGAGGGCCTGGGGCTCTACACCCGGCGGGTCTTTGACCGGGAGGGCCTGGACGTGGCGGTGCTGGGGTGCTATCTGAACCTGGCCCACCCGGACCCGGTGAAGCTGGCGGAGATCCAGAGCCGGTATTACGGCCATCTGCGGGTGGCGTCCGTCATGGGCGCCGGCGTGGTGGGCACCGAGACCGGCGCGCCCAACGAGCAGTATAAGCTGGACGCCAACACCCACACCGACCAGGCGCTGGACATCTTCCTGCGGGGCCTGGAGCCGGTGGTGGCGGAGGCGGAGCGCCGGGGCGTGACCATGGCCATCGAGCCGGTGTGGAACCACATCGTCTATAACGCGGACCGGGCCGTGCAGGTGCTGAAGAGCATAGGCAGCCGGAACCTGCGGATCATCCTGGACCCGGTGAACCTGCTGTACGCCGGCAACGCGGACCAGGCCGACAGCGTCATCGCCGACGCCATCGACAAGCTGGGCGAGAGCGTGGCGGTGGTCCATCTGAAGGACTTCGTCCGAGAGGGCGAGAGCCTAAAGAGCGTGGCCGCCGGCACCGGCGAGATGGATTACGACCGGGTGCTGCGGTTCATGAAAGAGCGCAAGCCCTATATCCACGCCACGCTGGAGAATACCGTCAACGCCAACGCCCAGACCGCCCGCGAGTTTTTGCAGGAGCGGTACGAGTCACTGTAAACGACCCTCCGCCGAATGCGGGGGATGAAAAAACATTAAGGAGGAACATCTCATGAACGCAATGTGCGAGGCCATTTCAAAGATCGGCGTGGTGCCTGTCATCAAGCTGAACCATCCTGAACGCGACGCGGCCCCCCTGGCCCGCGCCCTGTGCGCCGGCGGCGTGCCGGTGGCGGAGGTGACCTTCCGCGCGGCGGGCGCAGCCAAGGCCATCGCCATCATGAAGGCGGAGTGCCCGGATATGATCGTGGGCGCGGGCACCGTGCTCACCTCGGAGCAGGTGGATGAGGCCCTGGCGGCGGGCGCTCAGTTCATCGTCACCCCCGGCATGGACCCCGACCTGGTCCGGTACTGCCAAATCAAGGATGTGACCGTCTTCCCCGGCTGCACCACCCCCACCGACTACCACAGCGCCTATAAGCTGGGGCTGGAGGTGCTGAAGTTCTTCCCGGCGGAGCAGTCCGGCGGCCTGGCCAAGATCAAGGCTATGAGCGCTCCCTTCCCCATGTTCAAGGTCATGCCCACCGGCGGCGTCAGCCTGAAGAACCTGGCGGATTACGTGTCCTCGCCGCTGATCGCGGCCTGCGGCGGCTCCTACATGGTCACGGCAGACCTGATCGACAACAACAAGTGGGACGAGATCACCGAGCTGTGCAAAAAGTCCGTGCAGATCGTGAAGGAGGCCCGGGGCTGATGGAGCGGTACACCCTGGCCCACGTCGGCATCAACGGCCGGGACGAGGAGCAGGCCCGCCAGATCGCCTCCGCTTTCGAGGCCCTGTTCGGTTGGAAGGAGAAGGTGGGCAACAGCTCCGTCTTCGCCGGCACAGAGGTGGAGATCATGAAAAAGCCCGGCCGGGGCACCCTGGGCCACATCGCCGTGGGCACGCCCGACGTGGCCGCCGCGGTGGAGGATCTGACCGGCCGCGGCGTCGCGGTGGACATGGACTCGGCCAAGTATAAGCCGGACGGCACCCTGAACGCCGTGTATCTTGCCGGGGAGGTGGGCGGCTTCGCCATCCACCTGGTCCGGGTGTGAGCTTTCCGTATTATTTTGAGCGCGCCGCCGGCGCGGATAAGGAGGAATCATTATGGCTAAGATCGTGACATTCGGCGAGCTGATGATCCGGCTGCAGCCGTATAACTATGAGCGTTTCGTCCAGGCCGATCACCTGGAGTTCACATTTGGCGGCGGCGAGGCCAACGTGGCCGTGTCCCTTGCCAACTACGGCCAGGACGTGGCCTTCGTCACCAAGCTGCCCGCCCACGCCATCGGCCAGGCGGCGGTCAACTCCCTGCGCCGGTACGGCGTGGACACCACGAAGATCGTCCGCGGCGGCGACCGGGTGGGCATCTACTTCAACGAGAAAGGCGCCTCCCAGCGGCCCAGTGTGTGCATCTACGACCGGGCCCACTCCGCCATCCAGGAGGCCTCCACGGAGGACTTCGACTGGGACGCCATCTTTGAGGGCGTGGACTGGTTCCACTTCACCGGCATCACCCCGGCCCTGGGCCCCAACGTGGTGGACATCTGCCGCCAGGCCTGCAAGGCCGCCAAGGCCAAGGGCGTGAAGATCAGCTGCGATCTGAACTACCGGGGCAAGCTGTGGACACGCGAGCAGGCACGGGCGGCCATGACCGAGCTGTGCCAGTACGTGGACGTGTGCATCTCCAACGAGGAGGACGCCAAGGATGTGTTCGGCATCGAGGCGGAGGCCACCGACATCACCGCCGGCGAGCTGAACAAGGCCGGCTACAAGTCCGTGGCCAAGCAGCTGGCGGACAAGTTCGGCTTTGAGAAGGTGGCCATCACCCTGCGGGAGAGCAAGAGCGCCTTCGACAACGACTGGAGCGCCATGCTCTACGACGTGGCCAGCGACGAGTACTGCTTCTCCAAGCTGTACCACCTGCACATCATCGACCGTATCGGCGGCGGCGACAGCTTCGGCGGCGGGCTCATCTACGCGCTGCTGAATGGCTACGACACCCAGGGCGCGGTGGAGTTCGCCGTGGCGGCCTCGGCCCTGAAGCACTCCATCGAGGGAGACTATAACTTCGCCACCGTGGCGGAGGTGGAAAAGCTGGCCGGCGGCGACGGCTCCGGCCGCGTGCAGAGATAAGGAGGTATGTCATGAAGCCCTTTATGGACAAGGATTTCCTGCTGGAGACCGAGACGGCAAAGCACCTGTTCCACGATTACGCCGAGCCCATGCCTCTGGTGGACTATCACTGCCATATCCCGCCCCAGGAGATCTATGAGGACCGGCGGTTCGAGGACCTGACCCAGGTGTGGCTGGGCGGGGAGAACCCGGACGGCACCTATTTCGGCGACCACTACAAGTGGCGGCTGATGCGCTCCAACGGCGTCAGCGAGGACTATGTCACCGGCCACAAGCCCGGCAAGGAGCGGCTGGAGAAGTTCGCCGATACCCTGGTGATGGCCATCGGCAACCCCATGTACCACTGGTGCAACCTGGAGCTGCGCAAGTTCTTCGGCTATGAGGGCTACCTCTGCCCGGAGACGGTGGACCAGGTGTGGGAGCTGACCCGTGACAAGCTGCGCAACGACCCGGACATGACCGTCCGCGGCCTGATCAAGAAGGCCAACGTGGCCTTCATCGGCACCACCGACGACCCCATCGACTCTCTGGAGTGGCACGGCAAGATCGCCGCGGACCCCACCATCCAGTTCAAGGTCTGCCCCTCCTTCCGGCCGGACAAGGCTATCAACATCAATAAGCCCGGCTTCGCCGAGTACATCGGCAAGCTGGCCGCCAGCGTGGGCAAGGGCTCCCTGGACACCGTGGCGGACGTGTGCGCGGCGCTGACGGAGCGGCTGGAGTTCTTCAAGCAGATGGGCTGCCGGGCCAGCGATCACGGCCTGGACTACATCCCCTTCCGGCCCGTGAGCGCCACGGCGGCGGACATGGCCTTCCGGAAGGTCATGGACGGCGGCGAGGTCACCGTGGAGCAGGCCGAGGGCTATCAGACCTATATCCTGCTGCACCTGGGCCGGGAGTATCACCGGCTGAACATCGCCATGCAGCTGCACTACTCCTGCCTGCGGAACATGAACGAACGGATGTACGCCAAGCTGGGCGCCGACACCGGCTTCGACATGATCGCCCAGAACACCTGCGGCGGCGATATCGCCCGGCTGCTGTCCGCCCTGGACAAGGAGGGCGCCTGCCCCAAGACCATCCTCTACTCCCTCAATCCCGCCGACAACGAGCAGCTGGGCACCATGCTGGGCTGCTTCCAGTCCGACGAGATCCCCGGCAAGATCCAGCACGGCTCCGCCTGGTGGTTCAACGACACCAAGAGCGGCATGGAGGAGCAGATGAAGTCCCTGGCCAATCTGGGGCTGCTGGGCAACTTCGTGGGCATGCTCACCGATTCCCGCTCCTTCCTCAGCTACGCCCGCCACGACTACTTCCGCCGGATCATGTGCAACCTCATCGGCAAGTGGGTGGAGAACGGCGAGTATCCCGCCGACGAGGCGGCGCTGAAGAAGATCGTGGAGGGCATCTGCTACAACAATGCCGCCCGGTATTTTGACCTGTGATCGGAAGGAAGAAAGGACAACGGAATGGAAAAACTTTCCTATAAGACCCTGGCTGACCAGGGCTATGACGGATATCTTTTGAAGGAGGCCCCCGAGCGGGTGCTCCAGTTTGGCGAGGGCAACTTCCTGCGGGCCTTCGTGGACTACTTCATCGACGAGATGAACGAGAAGGCCGGCTTCAACGGCAAGGTGGTCCTGACCCAGCCCATCGCCCCGGGCCTGGCCCCCATGATCAACGACCAGGAGGGGCTGTACACCCTGTTCCTCCGGGGGCGGGAGGACGGCCAGCAGGTCAACCGCAAGCGGGTCATCTCCTGCGTCAGCCGCTGCATCAACCCCTACGAGGACTTCCAGGCCCTGATGGACTGCGCCAAGAACCCCGATCTGCGGTTTTTGGTGTCCAACACCACCGAGGCGGGCATCGTGTTCGACCCGGCCTGCAAGTTCGACGACAAGCCCGCCGCCAGCTTCCCCGGCAAGCTGACCCAGTTCCTCTATGAGCGCTATCAGCAGGGCCTGCCCGGGTTCATCATCCTCAGCTGCGAGCTGATCGACCACAACGGCGACGAGCTGAAAAAGTGCGTGGGCCAGTACATCGACCTGTGGGGCCTGGACGAGGATTTCCGGACCTGGGCCATGGGGGAGAACCTGTTCTGCTCCACCTTGGTGGACCGGATCGTCACCGGCTATCCCCGCAAGGAGGCCGAGGCCATCTGCCAGGAGCTGGGCTATCAGGACAACATCATCGACACCGGCGAGGTGTTCGGCTTCTGGGTCATCGAGGGCCCCCAGTCCATCAAGGACGAGTTCCCCTTCGAGAAGGCCGGCCTGCCCATCATCGTGGTGGACGACCACACCCCCTATAAGCAGCGGAAGGTCCGCATCCTGAACGGCGCCCACACCTCCATGGTCCTGGGAGCCTATCTGGCTGGGCAGAACATCGTCCGCAGCTGCATGGAGGACGAGGTGATCCACGGGTTCATGAACAAGACCATCTACGACGAGATCATCCCCACCCTGGATCTGCCCAAGGAGGACCTGACCGAGTTCGCCGCCGCGGTGAGCCAGCGGTTCAACAACCCCTACATCGACCACGCCCTGCTGGACATCAGCCTGAACTCCACCGCCAAGTGGAAGGCCCGGGTCATGCCCAGTCTGACCGAATACGTCAAGCGGGTGGGCAAGCTGCCGCCCTGCATCACCTTCTCCTTCGCCGCCTACATCGCCTTCTATCACACCGGCCGGGAGAAGGGGGAGCACTGCCTCACCGGCGTCCGGGGCGCGGACACCTTCGCCATCAAGGACGACGGCTGGGTGCTGGATTTCTACTACGATCACAAAGACGACTCCCTGGCCGACCTGGCCCACGCGGTGGTGACCAACGAGCGGATGTGGGGCAAGACCCTGGCGGAGCTGCCCGGCTTCGAGGCCGCCGTCGCCGCCGACCTGGAGCGCATCCAGACCGTGGGCATGTATGAGGCCATGCGGGAGGTCCAGGGATGAGGCTGATCCGCATCCACCCCGCGGACAACGTGGCGGTGGCCCTGGAGGACATCGCCGCGGGCGAGAGCCTGACGCTGGACGGTGGCGTGACCGTCACCGCCGCCGAGGACGTGAAGCGGGGCCATAAGCTGGCCCTGGCGTCCATCCCGGCGGAGGGGCAGATCGTGAAGTACGGCTGCGTCATCGGCCTGGCCAAATGCGACATCGCCCCGGGCCAGTGGGTCCACACCCACAACGTGCGCACGGGCCTGTCCGAGGGCGGCGAGTACGTCTACGAGCACGTGACGCTGCCCATGCCGGCCCCGGCCAGCTACACCTTCCGGGGCTATCGCCGGCCGGACGGCCGGGCGGCGGTGCGCAACGAGCTGTGGATCATCCCCACGGTGGGATGCGTCAACTCCGTGGCCCAGCAGCTGGTGCAGCAGAACCAGCACTTGGTGACCGGGTCCGTGGAGGGGCTGTACACCTTCCCCCATCCCTTCGGCTGCAGCCAGATGGGGGACGACCACGCCCAGACCCGGAAGCTGCTGGCCGCCCTGGTCCGCCATCCCAACGCCGGCGGCGTGCTGGTGCTGGGGCTGGGCTGCGAGAATCTGACCATGGACCAGTTCAAGGCGGAGCTGGGCCAGTGGGACGACGAGCGGGTGAAGTTTTTGGTCTGCCAGGACGAGCCGGACGAGCTCGCCGCGGGCAGCGCCCTGCTGGCGGAGCTGGCCGCCTATGCCGGCCAGGCCCACCGGGAGGACATCCCCGCCTCGGAGCTGGTCATCGGCATGAAGTGCGGCGGCTCCGACGGCCTTTCCGGCATCACCGCCAACCCGGCGGTGGGGCGTTTTTCCGACCTGCTCATCGCCGCCGGCGGCTCCACGGTGCTCACCGAGGTGCCGGAGATGTTCGGCGCGGAGAGCATCCTCTTCAACCGCTGCGCCGACCGGGCCGTCTTCGACAAGGCGGTGAAGATGGTGGAGGATTTCAAGGACTACTTCGTCAGCCATGGCCAGGTGGTCTATGAAAATCCCAGCCCCGGCAACAAGGCCGGCGGCATCACCACCCTGGAGGACAAGTCCTGCGGCTGCGTGCAGAAGGGCGGCAGCGCCCAGGTGGTGGACGTGCTCCACTATGGCGACGCGGTCACCAAAAAGGGCCTGAACCTGCTGAGCGGCCCGGGCAACGACTTGGTCAGCGCCACGGCCCTCACCGCCGCGGGCGCCCATATCATCCTGTTCACCACCGGCCGGGGCACCCCCTTCGGCGCCCCCGCGCCCACGGTGAAGATATCCACCAACACGGCCCTCTATGAGAAGAAGAGCGGCTGGATCGACTTCAACGCCGGTACCGCCGCCCAGGGAGAGAGCCTGGACGATACCGGCAGGCGGCTTTTGGACTTCGTGTTGAAAGTGGCCGGCGGAGAGAAGACAAGATCCGAACTGCACGGCGCCCGGGAGATCTCCATTTTCAAGGACGGCGTGGTGCTGTAAAAAAACGCAAAAATATTCCCTCCGGCCAGTGGCCGGAGGGAATATTTCTTGTCTTCAGGACCGGACCGTGTCCCGGCAGAAGCGGATCACCGCCTGCCGGTAGCCCTCCGGATCGGTGATGTAGCTCAGACCGTGGCCCGCGCCGGGGAAGGTGACGCGCCGGACCAGCGCCGGGGCGGCGCCCAGGACCTCCCGGCTCATGTAGCAGGGGACGAACCGGTCGTCCTCCCCGTGGAGGATGAGGATGGGCACCTTCGCCTTCGCCATCTCCCGGGCGGCGGTGGTCTCGCGCAGATCGAACCGGCCGAACAGCCGGGCCCCCAGGACGATGAAGGGCATCATCAGTTCCGCAGGCAGATGCTCGTCCCGGCAGACCTTCCCGATGATGTCCGCCGGCGAGGAGTAGGGGGAGTCGGCGATGATCCCCACCACCTGCTCCGGCAGGTCCAGCCCCGCCGCCATCAGCACCGTGGCCGCGCCCATGGACACCCCCGCCAGGGTGATGGGCACATCGGGCCAGCGCTGGACGGCGTACCGGCACCAGGCGAGGCAGTCGTACCGCTCCCGCAGGCCGAAGGTGATGGTCCGGCCGCCGCTGCCGCCGTGGGCCCGCTGGTCTACCAGCAGCGTGTTCATCCCCATCTGGCGGGCCAGCTTGTTGCCGCCGCAGAAGTCCCGGATGGCGCTGCCGTGCCAGCCGTGGAATTCGATCTGCAAAGGCGCGCCGTCGGCCACATGGTAGTAGCGGGCGACGAGCGGCGTGCCGTCATAGGACGTTATGCCGACCCGCTGGCAGGGGACGGCGTCCATCTCCCCGATGAGCGCGAGCATCTCCTCCTGCTGGTGCTGATACTGCTCCCCGGGGGGCAGATCGTAGGGGTCCTCCCGGTGGGGCAGGGGGTGATAAAACGGGATCCGATAGCTGATATATGTCACCGCCAGCAGCAGCGCCGCCGCGCCGGCCAGGACCCAGAGCCATATCATGTCCGTCGCCTCCGGCCTCCAGTATATCCCTTCCGCCGGCGGGTGTCAACCGATGGCCCGGCCGGTCAGAAACAGGCGATGATGAGCTGCCGGCTCTCCCGGACGTGGCGGGCCTCGTCGCCGGCGAAGGCGGCGAACATCTCCCGCAGCTCCGGCGCGGCGGCCCGTTCCGCCTCCCGGCCATAGGCCGCGGCCCGGTCCCGGGCCAGCAGGTGCAGCGACCGCAGGCTGGCCAGCTTTCCGGATAGGGCCCGGCAATCCGGCCGCCACTCCGGCTCTGCGCCGGCGGCGATGAAGTGCTCCGCCCGCAGCCGCTTCAGATGCCGCCGGGCGTCTGCGGCCTGGCGCAGCAGCAGCGAGCGGGCCTCCCCGCCAAAGTGCCGCGCCAGGGCGGCGGCCCATACGGCCGCGCAGGTCTCCTCCTGTATGAAGCGGGCTAAAACGGCCGCCGTGCCGTCCCGCTCCGGCGGGTCCGGCGCTCTGTCCGGCACGGTATCCCGCCCGGTGACCCGCTGCCACACGGCGTCGAAGCCCTCCAGGCTCTCCAGAATGCTCTCGTCCATGCGATCCCCTCCCGGACATTGTATGCGCTGGGACGGGGCGGGTGACCGGCCGGGGAGGGCGATACGGTCCATGCGCGCGAAAGACCCGGGACGCGAGAGCGTCCCGGGTCTTTGCAGAAGCTTTCTTATCGGTAGCCGTGGGTGCGCACGGACTGGAGGATGATCTGCAGCCCGGCGGGGAGCAGGTGGATGCCGTCGCCGGAGTCGTATTCGGCGATCAGGTTGCCGGTGCTGTCCATCAGGGCGTCGTGGGTGTTCAGGTACCGGACGGACATCTCCGCGGCCACGTCGTTGATCCACTGGTTGGCGGCGTTGATGCGGTCGTTTTTGATGTCGCCGGAGGTCTTGGCGTCGATGACGGGATAGATGGACTGGCAGATGATCTTCGTGTCGGGGCTGTTTTGCTGCACGGCGGCGATCAGGTCCCGGTAATAGCTCTTGAAGGAGCTCTCGTCCAGGATGGCCACGCCGTTGATGCCCAGGGTGATCACCAGGTATTCCGGCCGGCGGGTCTTGACGGCGTCCGCGATGGACAGCTGGGAGGAGTGCTCCGGGTCCTCCGGCGGGTAGTAGTCGATGGTCTCCACCGACCAGTTGAACAGGCTCATGGTGCCGCTGGCCGGGGTCCAGACCTGGGTGTGGGGCAGCACGCCGTAGGCATAGAGGCCGTAGGTGGTGCTGTCGCCCAGGAAAACGATTTTGTCCAGATACTCCTGGCCCATGTCCTCCGTCTCCGCCAGGACGGTGCTGGCAGGGGGCTCATCCGTGGGGACGGGCGTGGCGTCCGCTCCGTCCGCCGTGCCGGAGCCGTCAGCGGGCGGGGCCTCGCTGTCGGTCTGCTGGCCTTCGGAGGAGGGCGTGGGCTGGGTCTCAGCCGCAGGGGAGCCGCCGACCACAGACACATAGATCAGCACCCCCAGGCAGATGACGAGGCATACCAGCAGCGCCAGCGTCCACAGGGTATAGAACCCCTCCCTGGTCTTTCGGTTCATGGGATACCTCCTTGGGGAAGCTTCATTGCCAGGCGTGGGTGCGGACGTACTGGAGGATGGCCCGCAGGCCATCGGGCATCAGATGGATGCCGTCGCCGGAGTTGTAGGCGGCGATCAGATTGCCGGTGCTGTCCATCAGGGCGTCGTGGGTGTTCAGATAGCGCAGGCCCATCTCCTCGGCCAGGTCGTAGATCCACTGGTTGGCGGTGTTGATGCCGTCGTTTTTGATGTCGGAGGTGGTCATGGAGTCGATGACGGGATAGATGGACTGGAGGATGATCCTGGTGTCGGGGCTGGCCTGCTGGATGGAGGTGATCATGTCCCGGTAATACTGCTTGAAGCTGGTCTCGTCCAGGAAGGCGATGCCGTTCAGGCCCAGGGTGATCACCAGATACTCCGGCTTGCCCTTGGCAGCACAGTCGGCGATGGACAGGTTCTCCGGGTTCTCCCGGGTGCCGGGGGCGAAGTACTCGATGGTCTCGATGGGCACGTTGAACAGCGCCAGCGTCCCGCTGGCGGGGGTCCAGACCTGGTATTCCGGCAGCACCTCATAATAGCGCAGGCCATAGGTGGTGCTGTCGCCCAAGAAGACGATCTTGTCTATGTACTCCTGGCCGGCGTCCGGCGTCTCCGCCAGCAGGGTGGAGGGCGCGGGGCTCTGGGTGGGAGCGGGCGGCTCCGTGGGGGCGGCGGCAGGCGCATCGGCCCCCTCCTGCGCCTGCTCGCCGGGGGCGTCTGTCTCCGGCGTCTGCTGGGTCTGGGCCTGCTGGCCGTCCGGCTGCTCCGGGGACGGCTCGCTCCGGCGGGCGCTCCACACGGACACCCAGATCAGCGCGATCAGCAGCACCGCCATCAGCACCAGCAGCGCGATCATCAGCGGGGGAACGCCCCCGCGGCGGGATCTTCTGTTCATTTTGAAACCTCCTGGGGCGTGACTCTCGCGCCCTTACAGCCAGGCGTGGGTCCGGATAAACTGCAGGACGGCGTTGATCCCGTCGGTGTCCAGATGGATGCCCATGCCGTCGCCGTTGTCATATTCCGGGCGCAGATTGCCGGAATCGTCCATGAGTATGTCGTGGGAGTAGAGATACCGCACGCCCATCTGCTCCGCCATGTCCCGTATCCACTGGTTGGCGGCGATGATCTTCGCGTTGCTGATCCCGTTGGGGACCTGGCTGTCGTCCACGGGGAAGATGGACTGGCAGATGATCTTGCTGTTGGGGCTGGCCTCCTGCAGAGCCGCCAGCATGTCCACGTAGTAGTCCCGGAACTGCTGCTCGTCCAGAAGGGCGATGCCGTTCAGGCCCAGGGTGATGACCAGGATCTCCGGCTGACGCCGGGCCATGCAGTCCTTCAGGGACAGCTGCACCGGGGTGCCGGAGCCGCCGGGCTCATAGTAGGCGATGGTGTCCACCTCCCAGTTGAACAGACTCAGCGTGCCGATGGCGTCGCACCAGATCTGGGAGAAGGGGAGCACGCCGTATCCGGCGAACCAATAGGTGGTGCTGTCGCCCAAAAAGACGATCTTGTCGATGTACTCCTGACCGGCGTCCTCCGTCTCGCCCAGGTCCACGGGCACGGGGGTAGGCTCCGGCGTGGGTTCCGGGGTGGGCTCAGGCGTAGGCTCCGGCGTGGGCTCCGCGGTGGGGGCCGGCGTGGGAGGGACGTAATAGGTGGGGGATGCCTCCATGACGGAGGCGTCCGGCGCCTGCGGGCCGCCGGCGATGTGATAGCGGTACACCATCCACGCCAGCGCCGCCAGCGCTGCGATGATGAGCACGATCAGGACGATGATGACCGTCCGGAGGAGGGTCTGGCTGTGCTGCTTCATGGGCTGTCTCCCTGTTTCGCAATCTAAGGGGAAGCAGATGCTTCCCCTTAGTGTGATTTGTCTTGTGCCTTACTCGGCGGCCAGTGCCTTGGCCTCCTCGATGATCTTCTGCTGGACGTTGATGGGGGTCTCGTCGTAGCGGATGAAGTCCAGAGTGAAGGAGCCGCGGCCCTGGGTGATGGAGCGCAGGTCGATGGCATAGGTGGTCATCTCCGCCATGGGCACCTCGGCCTCCACCACCTGCATGCCGTCGTGGGCGTTCATGCCCAGCACGGTGCCCCGGCGCTTGGAGGGGATGTCCGACATGATGTCGCCCAGGTTGGCGTCGGGCACGGTGACCTTCAAAAGGCCGATGGGCTCCATGATGACGGGGTTGGCGTTGACCAGCTCCTTATAGGCCAGGCCGGCGGCGGTCTTGAAGGCCATTTCGGAGGAGTCCACGGGGTGGAAGTCGCCGTCGTACAGCACGGCCTTCAGGTACACCATGGGATAGCCGGCCAGAACGCCCTTGACGCAGCACTCCCGCAGGCCCTTTTCCACGGCGGGGAAGAAGTTCTTGGGCACGCTGCCGCCGAAGACCTCCTCGGCGAAGATCATGTCCTCCTGCTCCTCCTGGGGCTCGAAGCGGATCTTCACGTCGGCGAACTGGCCGTGGCCGCCGGTCTGCTTCTTGTGGCGGCCGTGGGTGTCCAGGGTCTTGCGGATCTTTTCGCGGTAGGCCACGCGGGCGGGGCTCAGCTCCACCTCCACGCCGAACTTGCTCTTCAGCTTGGAGCACAGCACGTCGATGTGCATATCGCCGGCGCCGGCCACCACCTGCTGGTGGGTCTCGGCGTTCAGGGTGACGGTGAAGGCGGGGTCCTCCTCGGCCAGACGGGCCAGACCCTGGGCCACCTTGTCGTCCTGGCCCTTTACCTTGGGGGCGATGGCCATCTGGTAGCAGGGGATGTCGAAGGTGATGCCGGGCAGGGCCTCCACCGCGCCGGCGGCGCAGAGGGTGTCGCCGGTCTTGGTGTCGCTCAGCTTCGATACCGCGCCGATGTCGCCGCAGCAGATCTCGGACACCTCGGTGTTCTTCTTGCCCTGCATGGTGTAGATGTGGCCCAGCTTCTCCTGGGCGCCGCTGCGGGCGTTGGTGAGGGTCATGTCGGCGGTGACCTTGCCGGAGACGACCTTGAACAGGCTGAATTTGCCGAACTGGTCGGAGATGGTCTTGTAGACCACGGCCTTGGCAGGGGCGGCGGGATCGCAGCTCTTGCCGCCCTCGGCGGGGGTGGGGAAGATGGACACGATGGCGTCCAGCAGGACCTGGGTGCCCATGCCGGAGAAGGCGCTGCCGCAGTACACCGGGCAGATGCTGCCCTCGGCCACACCGGTGCTCAGCGCGCCGGAGATCTCCTCGGGGGACAGCTCCATGGTCTCGAAGTACTTCTCCATCAGCTCCTCGCTGGTCTCCGCCGCGGACTCGGCCAGCTCGGTATACAGCTCGTCCAGCCGGCCGCTCATGGCATCGGGCACGGGAATCTCCACCCGCTTCTTGCCGTCCATCTTGTACGCCTTGCGGGTGATCACGTCCACCACGCCCACATACTTGTCGCCCTCCTTGATGGGGGCGGTCATGGCGCAGACGGAGTTGCCGAAGCGCTCGCGCAGGCCGTCGAAGGTCTTGTCGAAGTCGGCGTGCTCCTCGTCGATCTTGGAGATGTAGATGGCCTTGGGCTTGCTCGCGTCCCGAAGATATTTCCAGCTCTTTTCCGCGCCCACGTTCACGCCTTCCTTGGCGGCCACGCAAATGACGCCGATATCGGCCACCCGCAGCGCCTGATAGACCTCGCCGGCGAAGTCGAAGAAGCCCGGGGTGTCGATGATGTTGATCTTGGTATTCTTCCAGACCGCGTTCATGGTGGCGGCGGAGATGCTGATCTGACGGCGGACCTCCTCGGGGTCATAGTCGGAGACGGTGTTGCCGTCGGTGACCTTGCCCAGCCGGTCGGTGGCGCCCGCGGTGAAGAGGATGCTCTCGGCCAGGGAGGTCTTGCCGTTGCCGCCATGGCCCAGCAGGCAGATGTTGCGGATGTTCTTCAGTTCGTAGCTCATAGGTGTTCTCCTTACATACTGTTACTGGTCGATGATAGATCAGATATTACTTCCAAATGTATATTATACACGATTGTAAAATTCTTGGCAACATGTACCGGGACAAAATCTTTTTCACCGGCTCTGTCCCACCGAGAGGATCACCACGGGCAGCGCCCACAGGATCATATAGCTGAGCACGTTGCCGGCGGTGGCGGTGTCGAAGGAGCCGGCCCGGAACAGCAGAAACAGAATGGCAAGGCCGATGACGGACCCGGCCAGGGAGATGACCGTGGACACCCGGCAGGAGCCGAAGAGCTTCCGGCCGGCCTCGGCGGCGTCCACCAGCGGGCCCATGCCGGAGCGGGCCACCACCGCGGAGGGGGGCGCGTCCGTGCCGGAGGCGGCGGCCGCGATGCGATACCGCTCCCGGAAGGTGGGGAAGCTGAAGTTGTCGGTGGGCACGCGGAACAGCTGCCGGATCATCAGGGGGGTGATGTTGAAATCCCGGATGGCGAAGATGGGCCGGGTGCGGCCCTGCAGCAGGGTGACCAGGGCGTCCTGGACGCTGGTCACGGGGATGTATTCCAGATTGAACACGCCCACCAGCTCCCCGCTGATGGCGGTGCAGACGGAGTTTTTCACCGTCATGCCCTGGGGCAGGCGGATGCCCATCAGGTTCATGAACCCGGCGGAGCCCACCAGGATCTGGACCCCGTCCACCTGGGCGGACAGGCCGCCACCCTCGTGGCAGCGGAAATCCTGGGGCTGGACCAGCTCGTAGCCCCGGCGGTTGATCAGCTCCATGAACACGCCGGTGACGCCGCTGCCGGAGGCGGCCAGGAGACTGGCGGTGAAGGAGATCACCCGATCCACCAGCGCCCCCTCCAGGATGTTGATGCCGCTGAGCTTCATGGTCCCGGGGGGGAACAGGTCGTTGTCGGTGATGACCACCCGGCGGGCCCGGCCGATGTCGGCGGCGCCGACATATCCGGCCACGGCTGCGCCGGACAGCTGCAGCTTCCGGGCCGCCATGGAGTAGGGCAGGGGGAAGCTGATGAAGGCGCCGAAGGAGGCGCTGACGGCCAGCAGCGCCGACAGCGCGTGCAAAAACGCCCCACCCTTGCCGTTGAGGGAGGAGATCACCGCCAGCAGCAGCGCCGCCAGCAGCAGCACCGGCGCGGCCGTGGCGTATACGTTCTGACAGAAGCTGGGCTCCTCGCAGCGGCGGACCAGACCGGACGCGTCCCGGTCCGTGCGGCACAGATACCGCCCGCCCCGCTCCGTGGACTGGGCGGTGATGGAAAAGGGCGTCCTGGAGGCGGCAGCCACCCGGGTGGTGCGGGCCCGGGCGACGCACTCCAGCTTCTCGCCCCACAGCGCGGCGGTGAGGGACAGGGCCCCCACGGCGCAGAAGGGGAGCTGGGAGCCGTAGCCCAGCATCACCATGGCGGCGTCCACGCAGCTCATCAGCGCCGCCAGAAAGGCCAGCGCCTCGCAGCCGGGCCGCAGCTCGAACAGCTGCCGCGCGCCGGCCGCCAGGATGTCCAGGGAGGCCATCATCACGGTCATCATCAGCAGCAGCGACACGCCCGCCTGTACGGTCAGGCTGGCGCCCAGCATGCCCGCCATGGGCAGGCGCAGGCTGATCCAGGCCAGAATGATAGACAAAAACACGCTCACCCGCAGCCGGAACCGCAGGGGACGCAGCTGCTGGGCATAGAACTTGCTGGCCTTTTTGGCGCTCAGCTCATCGGTCTGGCGGATCTCCACCGGATCGGGCCAGTTGGCCGCCTCCGCCTTCTGCATCTGGCGGCGATCGATCTTGGCGGCGGCCAGGCGCACCAGAGGTCCCAGGAACCGGTCGCCGGCCCCCCGCTCCTTTCCGGAGGGAGGAACGGCGCGCCCCGGGCTCTCCCGCCTCTCCCGGCGGGAGTGGACCGGCTGGGCGGGCTCCTCCGGAAGGTCCTCCTCCGGAAGGTCCTCCTCCGGAAAGTCCTCCTCGGGCAGATCCTCCTCCTCGGCCGCCTCCTCGGGCAGGTCCAGATCCAGCGTGATGATCCCGTCGGGGGAGACGTGCACGCAGCTCCGGGGCGGCTCCGGGGCGGAGACCGGCTTATGGGGGGCCGGAGCGGGCCGGGTGTCGTCGGCACCGGCATCCTCCGGCGTGTCCGTCGGCTCCGGCGCGGGAGCGGAGGGGGCCTGGCGGCTCATGGTCTCGCCCAGAGCTTCCATGACGATCTGGCGGGAGCGCTGGGCGATGGCCTCGGCGGCCTTGGCCGGGGGGACGGGCTGGGCGGCGCGGCCGTCCGCCGGGGCCTGCGCGGCCCGCTGGCGGTAGCTGTCCAGAAACGACTCCAGCGAATACTCCCCGAAATCCGGCAGCAGATTGTCCAGATACCGGTCACTCATGGCGCTGTCTGACGATCTCGTACAGGAGCACCGCCGCCGCCGCGGAGGCGTTCAGGGAGTTCACCTTCCCCATGAGGGGGATGTCCATGACAAAATCGCAGGCCTCCCGGACCAGCCGGCTCATGCCCGCGCCCTCGGACCCGATCACCAGACAGATGGGCCCGCGCATATCCGTTTTCCAAAGGGGGCTGCCGCCGCCGGCCTCGGCGCCGTAGATCCACAGGCCCCGATCCTTCATGGTCTGCAAAGCGGCGGCCAGATTGGGCACCCGGGCGACGAGCATATGCTCCGCGGCCCCGGCGCTGGCCTTGTCCGCGGCGGCGGTGAGCCCGGCGCTGCGATGCTTGCCGATGACCACGCCATGGGCCCCGGCGCACTCGGCGCAGCGGATGACGGCGCCCAGGTTCCGGGGGTCCTCCAGCCCGTCGCATACCACCACGAAGGGGGCCTGGCCCAGGGCGTCGGCCCGGTCCAGGATGTCCTCCAGGGTGCAGTACTCTCTGGCGGCGGCCACGGCGACGACGCCCTGATGGGCGCCGGTGGCGCTCATGGCGTCCAGCTTGCGCCGGTCGCACTCCGTCACCGGTACGCCGGCCGCTTTGGCGCTGGAGGCGATAAAGGCCAGTGCCCGGTCGGCGCTGCCCCGGACCAGGAAGACCTTGTCCAGCGGCCGGCCGGCCCGGATGGCTTCCGTGACCGCGTTTTTCCCCTCTATTATGTTTTCATCCGACATATTCATACAGATTGTACTATAACACAAGCGCTTTCAATTTGAAAGAGGGAAAATGCCGTTTGCCGAAAAATCCCGTCCCGGAGCGGGGAATCGGTAAATTTGTGTGGACTTTGGCGGCAAAAAAGGGTATGATTGGAGAGGAGGCGACGGATATGCGGAAATTGGATCAGGCCGTGGAGCGGTTCTGCTGGAATCATCCCCGATTCGGGATCCCCCGGCTGATGATGTACGTGGTAGGGGGGACCATCCTGGTATATCTCGTTGCCATGATGGACACCACGGGCAGGCTTCTGTCGCTGCTGCGCTTTGACCCGCAGCTGTTCTGCCGGGGCCAGGTGTGGCGGATGGTCACATATGTGTTCGTGCCCAACAGCACCGGCGTGCTGTGGCTTGCCATCTCCCTGTATTTTTACTACTTCATCGGCAACAGTTTGGAAAATGCCTGGGGCGCGGGCCGGTTCACCATCTACTACCTGACCGGCATGGCGTTGACGGTGGTCTATACGCTGGTGTTCTACTGGATCACGGGCATATCCGTGCCGGTGTCGTCGGCCTTCTATCTGAATATGTCCATGTTCTTCGCCTTCGCCACGCTGTGGCCGGACCAGAGGGTGCTGCTGTTTTTCTTCATCCCGGTGAAGATGAAGTGGCTGGCCTGGGTGGACGTGGCGATGTTCGCGCTGGAGTTCATCCAGCAGCTGGCGCTGGGCATCCGCTATGGGCAGGTGCTGCTGGCGCTGGGGCTGGCGCTGATCCCGGTGGTGGCGGTGGGCAACTATCTGCTGTTCTGCGGGCAGTGGCTGTTCGACTATCTGCGCCCGTCCGGCGTGCGGAGCCGGGTGGCACAGCGGGCCAAGACCATCCAGTTCAAGCAGGCGGCCAAAAAGGTCCAGACCCAGCAGAAAAGCCAGGGCTACACCCGCCGGTGCGAGGTGTGCGGCCGCACGGATCGGGACAGCCCCCAGATGGATTTCCGCTATTGCAGCCGGTGCGCCGGGTTCCACTGCTTCTGCGCCGACCACATAAACAATCATATCCACTTTACGGAGTGAACCATCAAGCCGTCCGGCGCTGCGGGCGCCGGTGGGAGAAATGAAGGGATCGCATTGAGAGGGAAAAATAGGAACAGCCTTCTCCAGGCCGCTGTGCTGCTGGTGCTCATCGTCTGCCTGGGGGTGCTGGTGGGCCGTCTCCGCTCCGCCCTGTCCGGGGAGGAAGAGGCGGCGCCCGCGGGGCTGTCCGGCGTTCAGGCGGAGAGCGGCGAGCAGCTTTCCGGTCAGCAGGAGGGCGGGCCCGCGCCCACCGACGCGCCCACGCCCACGCCCGTCCCCACGGCGTGGCCGGAATTCCAGCCGACCCGTATGGATACCTCCGGCCAGATCCTGTCCACCGCCATCCGGGTGGGGGACACCGACGTGAGCAGCTATCAGGCGGATGAAAAGCACATCATCGACTTTGGCGGGCCGGAGGATTACGCCAAGCAGCCCGGCATCTTCACCTTCCGGGGCAACAACTTCCGCAACAGCTCCACCTATGGCACTGCCCAGCTGAATGCCGGGCTGTTCGGGGACTACTGGTCCGTGGCCATCGGCTCCATGGGCGGCTGGGGCGGCAGCGGCTGGACGGGACAGGCCCTGGCCATGCAGTGGCCCACGGAAGTGAAACAGCACATGAACATGTACGACTGGGCCAAGAGCAAGGAGGATATGGTGGAGGTGATCTACGCCACCCTGGCCGGGCGGGTGTACTTCATCGACCTGGAGACCGGCGACCAGACCCGGGACTCCCTGTATCTGGGCTATCCCTTCAAGGGGGCCGGGTCCCTGGACCCCCGGGGCTATCCGCTGATGTATCTGGGCGGCGGCGTGGCCGGCGACGGCACGCCCCGGATCATGATCGTGAGCCTGTTGACGGGCGAGGTGCTGTTCACCGTGGGCGACAACGACCCCTTCGCGCCCCGCGCCTGGTCCGCCTGGGACAGCGCGCCCTTGGTGGACGCGGAGACCGACCAGCTCATCTATCCCGGCGAGAACGGGGTGCTGTACCTGATGGACCTGAACACCTCCTATGACGAGGCGGGGGGCACCATCCATGTGCGGCCGGACGTGACCCGCTTCACCTATACCTCCGCCTCGGGCAAAAAGTTCTATTACGGCATGGAGGACAGCGCCATCGCCTGGCGGGGCCATCTGTTCATCGCCGACAACGGCGCCAGCTTCCTGTGTATCAACTTGAACACCCTGGAGATCGAGTGGCGCTTTGACTGCCTGGACGACACCAACTGCACCGGCGTGCTGGAGGTGGACGAGACGGGCCATCCCTATCTCTATATGAGCACCTCCTTCCACTTGGGCTGGCGCAGCAGCTATACCGCGGAGATCCCCGTCTGGAAGATCGACGCCGTCACCGGCCAAGAGGTCTGGCACCACAGCTATACCTGCTACTCGGTGGCGGACCTGTCCGGCGGCGTGCAGGGGTCCCTGTCCCTGGGCACGGGACCGCTGGAGGGCATCCTGTACGTCTCCGTGGCCCGCTGCCCCGGCGGCTGGGACGGGATGCTGGTGGCACTGGACACGGACACGGGGGAGGAGGTCTGGACCTACCACTCCGACAGCTATTCCTGGTCCACGCCGGTGTGCTTCTATGACACCGACGGCAACGGCTACGTGCTGTACGCCACCGCCATCGAGGGGGAGCTGATGCTGTTCAACGGCAAGAACGGAGACCTTTTGGACGAGTTTGAATTCGGCTGCACCGTGGAGGCCACGCCCATCGTCTGGAACAACACGGTGGTCATCGGCACCCGCGGCCAGCAGATCTACGGCATCACATTGGGATAATAAAAAAGCGATAAAAAAGACCGTTGACTTTTCACCGGGGGGCCGGTGCGTCAACGGTCTTTTTCTGGGCATTGCACTTTGGCGGGCAGGGCGAAAAATGGGAGATCACCCTATGCTCATAACATATACCTGACAGGGATTCCCTTCATCCCACAACGTGGGGAATACCTCAAATTCCTTAAAACCGAGGGAAAGATAAAATTCGTTCGTTCCGTCATATTCTTTGTATTTGCCCATTTGGACTGTTTTGACCTGCATAAAGGAATATCCCTGTCTCACGGCTTCTTCTCTGGCTCTGCTGAACAATTCCCGGCCGATACCTTTCCGATGAAACTCCTTCAAAACGCCCATAACGTACAATTCCACGGTAGCGCGGCCAGTCTCTTTCAAATAGAGAAAACCGACAGGACGGTCGCTTTCAAAAGCGCAAAAGAAAACTTTGTGCTCGCTCTCCGCGATGTATGCCTCTCTTGCCTCCGGGATCCCGAACCAATCCGGGAGCGATCCAAGGATCTGTCCTGTTATGGTCTTCTTCTCCCTGTCGTCTGTGATCTGCCGTATCTCCATCGTATCCGCTTCCTTCTATAATTGCCGAACGGTCTCCCATTTTTGTATCCAAATGTGAGGATATCGGATCAAAAACGCTCCGGAGAGTCGTCCTCATCCGGAGCGTCTCTGTTTTTTCGGCGGTCACTCCACGCTGATCATGTAGTAGTACACCGGCTGGCCGCCCCGGATGAGGCTGGTCTCCGCCTCGGGCAGCTTTTCGCCCAGCGCGCCGGAGAACTTCTCCGCGTCGGCCTCGGCCACGTCCGCGCCGTAGTAGACGGTGACGAACTCCGGCTCCAGACCGGCGATGGAGGGGGCCAGCCCGTCCACCAGCGCGCCCGCGTCGGCGAAGGAGCCCACCAGCGCCCCGTCCAGCAGCGCCAGATACTCCCCGGCGTGGATGTCGTTGCCGTCGAACTGGGAGTCCCGGGCGGCGTAGGTGATCTGGGCGGTGTGGACCGTGCCCAGCGCGTCATTGAAATCCGCCTCTAGGTCCTGGACGGACATGTCCGGGCTCAGGCGCATCATGGCGCTGATGCCCTGGCAGACGGTGCGGGAGGGGATGACGATCACCTTTTTGGTGGTCATGGGGATGCACTGCTCGGCGGCCATGATGATGTTCTTGTTGTTGGGGAAGACGAACACCGTCTCCGCCGGGGTCAGGTTCACCGCCCGGAGGATGTCCTCGGTGGCGGGGTTCATGGTCTGGCCGCCGGAGACGATCCCGTCGGCGCCCAGCTGGCGGAACAGCTCCTCCAGCCCGTCGCCGGCGCACACGCACACGGTGCCCACCGGCTTTTCCGCCGGCACCGGGTCCGGGATGGCGTGGGGGTCCGCCTCCTCCGCCGGGGCGGGGGCGGCCTGGCTCTCCTCCAGGGAGGTGTGCTGCTCGCGCATGTTCTCCACCTTCACGGTGATGAGCGCGCCGTAGGTCAGCGCCTGGGTCAGCACCTTGCCGGGGGCGTTGGTATGTACGTGGACCTTGATGATCTCGTCGTCGTCCACCAGCACGATGCTGTCGCCCACGTTGCCCAGATAGGCCCGGAGCAGGTCGGCGCTCTTCTTGTTGGCCTTGCGGACGATGAACTCGGTGCAGTAGGTATACTTGATCTCCTCGTCGGAGATGGCGGAGAAGTCCGCCTTGGTCTTGGCCGCGCCGCCGCCCTGGTTCACCGTCACCCGGCCCTCCAGGTAGCCCAGCATGGCCTCCAGCATCAGCACGTAGCCGTAGCCGCCGGCGTCCACCACCCCGGCCTTTTTCAGCACCGGGTTCTGGTCCACGGTCTCGGCCAGGGCCGCCTTGGCGCTCTCCAGGGCGGAGGCGAGCATCTCCTCGAACCAGGGGGAGCTCTTGGCCGTCTCCACGGCCCCGTCCGCCGCCAGGCGGCTGACGGTGAGGATGGTGCCCTCGGCGGGCTTCATCACGGCCTTGTAGGCCGCCTCCACGCCGGCGGTCATGGCCAGGGCGAATTCCTCCGGCGTGGCGGTCTCCAGCTTTTTCAGACCCTTGGAGAGGCCCCGGAAAAGCAGGGAGAGGATGACGCCGGAGTTGCCCCGGGCGCCACGGAGCAGGGCGGAGGCCACCCGGGTGGCGGTGTCGGTCACGCTGGCGGCGGTGTTCTGCCGCAGGTCGGCGGCCGCGGAGCCCAGAGTCAGGCGCATATTGGCGCCGGTGTCCCCGTCGGGGACGGGGAACACGTTCAGCTCGTTGATGGCCTGCTCGTTCTCTTCCAGGGCGTCATAGGCGCACAGGAGCATATCCCGCAGCGCGGCGCCGTCTATATATTCTCTCAACGCAATACCCTCTATCCTAGTCGATGTTAATCCATATTCATGGAGTCGACGAACACATTCACCTGGCTCACAGGCACGCCGGTGGCGGCGGTGACCTTATAGCCCACCTCGGCGATGATGCTATCGCTGAGGGCGGACAGGTTCACCCCGTGATCGACGACGATATGCAGATCCACGATGAGGGAGTTGTCCTCCTCGAAGCGCACGTTCACGCCCTTGGACATGGACTCCCGGCGCAGCAGCTGCCAAACGCCGCTGTCCCGGCTGGCCATGCCCTTGACGCCGAAGCAGCTGGAGGCGGCGTCTCCGACGATGCACATGAAAACGTCGTTGGTGATCTCGATGACGCCCTTTTCACTGGCTTTTCTGACCAATTCGGTGACCCCCTTTTTTTGTCAAAGAATGGGAAAACAACGCTGTTTGCCCCAAAGAATCGGCTCTTACCATTATACCCTATCCATCAGAGAGAAACAAGCATAAAATTTCCGGCGCAGTATGTCATAAAACGAGAGAAAAACGCTTTTCATCCGCGATCGTTTGTGCTATAATGCCCAATGGCAAGGCTTATGGCCTTGTCTGGTCGTATGTCTGAATAAATTTTACATAAGGAGATGCGCTATGTCCAAAGTATCAAGAATCAAAAAGACCATGGACGGCAACAACGCAGCTGCTCACGTATCCTACGCGTATACGGAAGTCGCTGCGATCTATCCCATCACGCCGTCCAGCCCCATGGCCGACTTCGTCGACCAGTGGGCCGCCGCCGGGCAGAAGAACGTGTTCGGCACCACGGTGAAGGTCCAGGAGATGCAGGCGGAGTCCGGCGCGGCCGGCGCCGTGCACGGCAGCCTGAACGCCGGCGCCCTGACCACCACCTACACCGCCAGCCAGGGCCTGCTGCTGATGATCCCCAACATGTATAAGATCGCCGGCGAGCTGCTGCCCTGCGTGTTCCACGTGTCCGCCCGCGCCCTGGCCAGCCATGCGCTGAGCATCTTCGGCGACCACTCCGACGTGTACGCCTGCCGGCAGACCGGCTTCGCCATGCTGGCGGAGACCAACCCCCAGGAGGTCATGGATCTGTCCCCGGTGGCCCACCTGGCCGCCCTGAAGGGCCGGGTCCCCTTCATCAACTTCTTCGACGGCTTCCGCACCTCCCACGAGCTGCAGAAGATCGAGGTCTGGGACTATGAGGACCTGAAGGATATGCTGGACATGGCCGATGTGGACGCCTTCCGCGCCCGGGCGCTGAACCCGGAGCGGCCGGTGATGCGCGGCAGCCATGAGAACGGCGACATCTTCTTCCAGAACCGCGAGGCCTCCAACAAGTACTACGAGGCCGTGCCCGCCATCGTGGAGCAGATGATGGCCAAGGTCAACGCCAAGCTGGGCACCGACTATCAGCTGTTCAACTACTACGGCGCGCCCGACGCGGAGCGGGTCATCGTGGCCATGGGCTCCGTGTGCGACGTGGCCGAGGAGGTCATCGACTTTTTGACCGCCCAGGGCGAGAAGGTGGGCCTGGTGAAGGTCCGCCTGTTCCGGCCCTTCGCCGCCGACAAGCTGCTGGCCGCCATCCCCGCCACCTGCAAGAAGCTGGCCGTTATGGACCGGACCAAGGAGCCCGGCGCCCAGGGCGAGCCTCTGTACCTGGACGTGGTCACCGCTCTTGCCAACGCCGGCCGGACCGACGTGAAGGTCATCGGCGGCCGCTACGGCCTGGGCTCCAAGGACACCTCTCCCGCCACCGTGCTGGCCGTGTACAAGGAGCTGAAGAAGGACGCCCCCAAGGCCCAGTTCACCGTGGGCATCGAGGACGACGTGACCCACATGAGCCTGGATATGTCCGAGTCTCCCAACACCGCCGCGGCGGGCACCATCGAGTGCAAGTTCTGGGGCCTGGGCGGAGACGGTACCGTGGGCGCCAACAAGAACTCCATCAAGATCATCGGCGACTACACCGATAAATACGTGCAGGCCTACTTCCAGTATGACTCCAAGAAGACCGGCGGCGTCACCATCAGCCACCTGCGCTTCGGCGACAAGCCCATCAAGAGCCCGTACTACATCAACAAGGCCGACTTCGTGGCCTGCCACAACCCCTCCTATGTGGACAAGGGGTTCAAGATGGTCCAGGACGTGAAGCCCGGCGGCGTGTACCTCATCAACTGCCAGTGGAGCCCTGAGGAGCTGGCCCAGCATCTGGACGGCGCCTCCAAGCGCTACATCGCCCAGAACAACATCCAGCTCTACACCATCGACGCCATCGACCTGGCCCTGAAGATCGGCATGGGCAAGCGCACCAACACCATCCTCCAGTCCGCGTTCTTCAAGCTGGCCAAGGTCATGCCCGAGGAGGAGGCCATCCAGCACATGAAGGAGGCCGCCACCAAGAGCTACCGCAAGAAGGGCCAGGACATCGTGGACATGAACCACAAGGCCATCGACGCCGGCGCCGACGCCTTCGTGAAGATCGACGTGCCCGCCGACTGGGCCAATGCCGCCGACAACGCCGCTCCCGCGGTGCATGCCGACCGGCCCGAGGTCATGAAGCTGGTGGAGGGCGTGCTGAACCCCGTGGGCAAGATGGACGGCGACAGCCTGCCCGTGTCCGCCTTCGTGGATTACGCCGACGGCACCTTCCAGCTGGGCGCTGCCGCCCATGAGAAGCGCGGCGTGGCCGTGACCGTCCCCCGCTGGGACGAGAGCAAGTGCATCCAGTGCAATCAGTGTGCTTTCGTGTGCCCCCACGCCACCATCCGTCCCTTCGCGCTGACGGAGGCCGAGGCCGCCGCCGCGCCCGCCGCCGCCAAGATCGTGGACTTCAAGGCCGGCAAGGGCAAGGGCGTGTATAAGTTCTCCATGGGCGTGAGCCCCCTGGACTGCATGGGCTGCGGCGTGTGCGTGGGCGTGTGCCCCACCAAGGCCATCACCATGG
Organism: uncultured Oscillospiraceae bacterium; assembly: GCA_947626345.1. Classification (GTDB taxonomy): domain Bacteria; phylum Bacillota; class Clostridia; order Oscillospirales; family Oscillospiraceae; genus CAJOIG01. The sequence continues at coordinate 138,183 of CANQSF010000004.1, forward strand.
TGCCCAGAGAGGAAGAGGCGCCCCAGGAGGCCGTGTGGGATTACATGGTCACCAAGGTGGAGCAGAAGGACGAGCTGTTCGGCATGACCGTGAAGGACAGCCAGTTCCATCAGCCTCTGCTGGAGTTCTCCGGCTCCTGCGCCGGCTGCGCCGAGACCAGCTATGCCCGCCTGATCACCCAGGTGTGCGGCGACCGGATGTACATCTCCAACGCCACCGGCTGCTCCTCCATCTGGGGCGGCCCGGCTGCCACCAGCCCCTACACCGTCAACAAGGAAGGCCACGGTCCCGCCTGGGCCAACTCCCTGTTCGAGGATAACGCCGAGCACGGCTTCGGCATGTATCTGGGCCAGAAGGCCATCCGTGAGCGCATGAAGGCCGAGACCGAGCAGCTCATCGCTGTTCCCTGGGCCCAGGCCGCGCTGAAGGAGGCCGCCCAGAAGTGGCTGGACACCTTCGATGACGGTCAGGCCAACGAATCCGCCACCAAGGCCTATGTGGCCGCGCTGGAGGCGAACATCGCCACTGTGGACGATCTGCTGGCGAGCGGCCGTCCCGAGCTGGTCAAGCACGGCGAGGAGCTGAAGGCCGCGGGCGCCAAGTACTGCGACTGCGACGCCTGCAAGCTGGCGGCCGACGTGCTCAAGCACAAGGAATACCTGTCCAAGAAGTCCGTGTGGATCTTCGGCGGCGACGGCTGGGCCTACGACATCGGCTTCGGCGGCCTGGATCACGTGCTGGCCCAGGGCGAGGACGTGAACGTGATGGTCTTCGACACCGAGGTCTACTCCAACACCGGCGGCCAGGCCTCCAAGGCCAGCCAGATCGGCCAGGTGGCGCAGTTCGCCGCGGCCGGCAAGACCACCGCCAAGAAGAGCCTCGCCCAGATCGCCATGACCTACGGCTACGTCTATGTGGCCCAGATCGCCATGGGCGCCAACCCCGCCCAGGCCCTGAAGGCCATCGCCGAGGCCGAGGCCTATCCCGGCCCGTCCCTGGTCATCGGCTACGCCCCCTGCGAGATGCACTCCATCAAGGGCGGCATGACCAACTGCCAGTCCGAGATGAAGAAGGCTGTCGAGTGCGGCTACTGGAACCTGTTCCGGTATAACCCCGCCCTGGCCGCCGAGGGCAAGAACCCGTTCACCTTGGATTCCAAGGCGCCCACCGGCTCCTATCGGGACTTCATCATGAACGAGGCCCGTTATTCCGCCCTGACCATCAACTTCCCCGAGCGGGCGGAGATGCTGTTCACCAAGGCGGAGGAGAAGAGCAAGGAGCGTTACGCCAACCTGCAGGCGCAGGTGGAGCTCTACGCTCAGGAGGCCTCCAAGTAAGCAAAGACCTGTCAACGCGCCAGCGCCCTCTGCCACCCGGCAGAGGGCGCTTTTTTCGGGAGAAATCGGTTGACATCAGAGGAAAATCGTGTATAATAAAAAGGCTTGGCCCCGGGCCAGGCCAATTTCCTTGCTCCCGAGGAGCATATCGGGGGCCAATAGACCAGAAGGAGGTGCAAACATGGCGAAAACAAGCGAGAAGTACGAAGTGATGTACATCATCGACCCCAACCTGGAGGAAGAGGAGCGTACAGCCATCGTAGAGAAGTTCAAGGCGCTTGTGGAGCAGCACGGCACAGTCGATGAGATGGAGGTCAAGGACAAGCAGAAGCTGGCTTATCCCATCAACTACATCGGCGAGGGCTACTACGTGCTGGTGAAGTTCACGAGCGACCCCGCTTTCCCGGCGGAGCTGGACCGTGTGCTGGGCATTACCGACGGCATCATGCGCAGCCTGGTCACCCTGCGGGTGGACTGACGGAGGGCCGGGATGCTCAATCACATCGTTGTGATGGGTCGTCTGACCCGTGACCCCGAGCTGCGTTACACCCAGTCCCAGGTCCCGGTGGCGTCGTTCACCGTGGCGGTGGATCGGGACTTCAGCTCCCGGGATACCGGCGAGCGGCAGACCGATTTCATCGACTGCGTGGCCTGGCGCAGCACAGCGGAGTTCGTTTCAAAGTTTTTCCAGAAGGGGAGCATGGCGGTCGTCTCCGGGCGGCTGCAGATCCGCGACTGGACCGATCGGGAGGGCGGCAAGCGCCGCTCCGCGGAGATCGTGGCGGACAATGTCTACTTCGGCGAGAGCAAGCGCTCCCGGGAGGATGGACAGCGTTCCGGCGGCTCCCAGCCCCGTCCCGCTTCTGCCGGATACGGCGATATGCCCACCGGCGGCAGCGCCTTCGCCGAGCTGGATGACGGCGACGGCGAATTACCGTTTTGATAAAGGAGGATAGCGCAAATGCCTTACGATAAAGCTGCAAGCCCCGATAACGCCAATCGGGCCAAGCCCCGCAAGCGCCGGAAAGTGTGCCAGTTCTGCGTGGACAAGATGACCCACGTGGACTACAAGGACACCGCCCGCCTGCGCAAGTACCTGTCCGAGCGCGGCAAGATCCTGCCCCGCCGTACCACCGGCACCTGCGCCATGCATCAGCGGCAGCTGACCACGGCCATCAAGCAGGCCCGTCAGATCGCCCTGCTGCCCTACGTGGCTGACTGATCCAAAAGATCGCCAGAGCGTTTTTGATTTTGATAGCGAAAACCACGGGCTATGCCCGTGGTTTTCGCTATCAAAAGAAGGCGGCGGCCGCCGCTTATATGAAGTTTCGGAGGATAGCAAAACGCCGGAAAGCCTTGGTATTCCCGGCTTTCCGGCGTGGTGACCTGGCGGGGATTCGAACCCCGGACCCACTGCTTAAAAGGCAGTTGCTCTGCCTACTGAGCTACCAAGTCTTATGGCAGGGACGGCGGGATTCGAACCCACGATATCAGAGTCAAAGTCTGGTGTGTTACCTTTACACTACATCCCTATGGATGCCGCCATCCTGTATGAAAGGCAATAGGCTGACCGGCTGGACCGGGCAGCCTATTGAAATGGGGTGGGAGATGGGACTCGAACCCACGACACCCGGAACCACAATCCGGTACTCTAACCAACTGAGCTACACC